>CAZTJC010000055.1:0-6094 GCA_964613945.1 uncultured Acetobacteraceae bacterium | reverse complement strand
CGGATCGACCCGGCCAAAGCCGCGATGGAGGGCGTCACCCCCGACGAGGTCAGCCAGGCCGTGCAAGCCGCGCTCACCGGCACGGTGGCGACGCAGTTGCCGCAAACGCTCAAGGCGACCGGCGTTCGGGTCCGCCTGCCGGACGCGCTCGGCCTGCGGCAGGACCAACTGGCCGTTGTGCCGGTCCGTGCCATGGACGGGCACGTGTTCCCGCTCGCGCGCGTGGCGACGCTCGTTCCCGTAACCGGGCAGCCGCAGATCACGCGCGACAACCTGCAGCCGATGATCGCCGTCACCGGCCGGATCGAGGGTCGCGGCATCGGCGCGGTGATCGGCGACGTGACGGCCGCATTAGGGAAGCCCGGCATGCTGCCGCCCGGCGTGCGCTACGAACTCGGCGGGCTTTACCAACAGCAGCAGATCGCGTTCGCCGGGCTCACCCGCGTCTTCGCTGCCGCACTGGTGGCAGAGTTCATTCTGCTCTTGTTTCTCTACGAGCGGTTCTGGCTGCCGATTGTGATCATCGTGTGCTCGCTGCTATCGACGACGGCGGTATTTACTGGGCTTTGGCTAACGGGCGTGGAGCTGAACATCACGGCGCTGATGGGCATGACCATGATAATCGGCATCGGCACCGAGATGGCGATCTTCTACGTTTCGGAATACGCGGAGCTCGCGCACGAGATGGCACCCCGTCAAGCGCTCCGCGAGGCGAGCCGCAACCGCCTACGTCCAATCACGATGACGACGCTCGCCGCCATCCTGACTTTGCTCCCGTTGGCGCTGGCCATTGGCCAGGGATCGGCAATCCAGCAGCCGTTGGCGATTGCCATCATTGCCGGATTGCTGTTGCAGTATCCGCTGGTTTTGTTGGCGATGCCGGTGCTGATCGGTCTGACGATGCGAGGAACGGCAGCGGCCGAGTAGGGCCGCTACCGTCCGGATGCGGGCGATCAGGCCTGGACGTCGACCTTGCTGGTATTAGCCTTGGCTGCGACGTCCGCCTTATCGGCGGCCTTCTGGTCCTGGGTGACGGTCCGCTGATCCGTCCGAAGCACGTCGGCAGCAGCACCGGCCTTCTTGTCGGCGGCAAGCTTGACGATTGCTTTGGCCAGGGCGGCATCCGATGCCCGATCCGCGGCACTACTGACCGCGGTAGACGCAGTAGCAATGGGGTTGACGCTCATGATTACTCCTGAAGCAGTGATAAGGAGCTCAAATGATGCCATACAAAGATTGAGAAAAGATTAAGATCAACTAATGACGAGAGTAAATCGTAGAAAAGTCCAGCATTGGTGATCGCCAATGTTGCACTGTTCTCTTTCAATGCTTTTGACTGCTGATGATCAGACCCGGTAATGGCGGAACTCGAGCAGGCCGAGTACGGCGACGGCTAAAGTTGCGCTGGCTGGCGCCGCGTCGGCTCTTCTACCTCGCCGTTGTGCGCGATGGTGCCGTTTTATTTGGTGGCCAGGGCAAGGCAATGCATGCTGCCACCTAGCAGCGCGGGAAAGTTCCGGAGCAAAGTGCCGAAGCACTTCGTCCGTTCCTGGCCTTCTGGCGGGCTATGCAGACCATCATGTCATAGAATTGCCGTTTGCTCCCTTTCCCCAGGTAGCTTTTGATCGACTTGGCTAGACAGCCAGGACACCAAAAATGGATCCCCTCGCGCAACCCATGAACTTCCGCAGCCTCTCGCTCAAGGACTTGCTGGATGCGCGGGACACCTACCATTGGCACCTGATGAACAAGGCGAACGTCGTCGGTACCGCTGTCGGAGCCTACCTAGATGTTTGATCCCGGGGTTTGATGGTGCACTCTTCACACGCGAATGGAAGGATGCGTTATGGGCCAGGTTCTCCACGGCTGCGCCACAACGACAGAGGCAGTCCGTCGAGCGATACAGCATAGTCAAGCGAGCCTGAGATCGCTGGCCAACCGCTACGGCATCAACCAGAAGACGGTCGCCAAATGGAAACGGCGCAACTCGGTCAGTGACATCCCGACCGGACCGAAAGAGCCCCGATCGACGGTTCTGTCGATCGACGACGAGGCCGTTGTCGTGGCATTCCGACGACATACTCTCCTGCCGCTCGACGATTGCCTCTACGCGCTTCAGGCGACGATCCCGCATCTAACGCGGTCGTCACTGCATCGCTACCTTCAACGCCACGGCATTTCTCGCCTGCCTAACGTCGACGGCGACAAGCCGGAAAGACGCAAGTTCAAGAGCTACCCGCTCGGCTACTTCCACATCGATATCACCTAGGTCCGCACCGAGGAGGGCAAGCTCCATCTTTTCGTCGCCATCGATCGTACCAGCAAGTTTGCCTTTGTTGAACTACATGAGAAGGCCACTACGCGCGTCTCTGGCAATTTCCTCCGCCATCTGATTCAGGCCGTGCCCTACACGATCCACACGGTGCTGACCGATAACGGCATCCAGTTCACCACGCCCGGCGCCGGTGGATCGGCAGTGCCTGAGATCCGCCAAGCGATGGCAGACGGAGAGATCTTCCGCGCTCACTCTTTCGAGCTCGCCTGTGCTGAGAATGAAATCGAGCATCGAACCACAAAACCCAAGCATCCCTGGACCAATGGCCAAGTGGAACGGATGAACCGAACCATCAAGGACGCGACCGTCAAGCGCTTCTATTATCAAGATCACGATCAACTGCGGCGCCATCTGGACGACTTCGTCTCAGCTTACAATTTTGCTCGTCGATTAAAGACGCTCAGAGGCCTCACCCCTTACGAATTCATCTGTAAAAGCTGGACAACCGAGCCGGAACGATTTAGTTTTAATCCGCTCCAGCAAATGCCGGGACTAAACATTCTGCAAAAAGCTCAGCTTAGTGGAGCGACGGGTTTTCAGCCGTGATGATGCGCTGCCCCGTTAAGCGTTTGGCCATAAGGTATGACCTCGATCGTGAGATGGGACAGCGTCGGGAACCGGGCGAGCAAGCGCCGGTAATGGTCGGATCCACGTTCCATCTTCTCGGTCGCGATGGATACGATGGCGCCTAGATGCCCAGGACCGAGCCGCCAGAGATGTAAGTCGGCCACCCTGTCGCCCTCGGCCTCAATCACCTGGCGGACGCCATCTGCAACTCCGCGGTCTGGCACCATATCGAGCAGAATGGCGCCAGTGTCGCGGATCAGGCCCCAGGACCAGCTTGCGATCACGACCGCGCCGACCAGCCCGGCCAACGGGTCCATCCAGAGCCAACCAAATGCGCGGGCAAGCAGCAGCCCGATGATCACCAACACCGACACAGCAGCGTCGGCCAGGACGTGAACCACGGCCGCCCGCATGTTGTTGTCGCGATGTGCAGCACCATGCGGGTGAGCATGCCCGGCCTCGGTGAAAGCGACCGCGTGTTCCTCCTCACCTGACCGCACATGGGCAATGAACTCGTGCGGCTCCGGGATTGGATCAACGCTCTCCAGCCAGCCGTCCCGAGCCTGCATGGCAAATACCTGGCGTGCACCGTCCGGCCGCACCGTTTCGACCAATGAGGGCTCGTCCGACAAAGATCCGGTTTCGCTCCTAAGCCGGAATACCGGGGGCACACCGTCCTCGAACACACTCAGCAAAAGCACGCCTGCACGCGTCGTAATCGGATGTTCTTCTTCATGGCCATGGGGATCATGCTTGGCATCGGCGTGACCGTGATGTTGGTGACCATGTCCGTGCCCATGGTCGTGTCCGCCACCGCCCAAGAGCCAGACACTGCCAACGTTGACGGCCAACCCCAATACCGCGATCGGGATCGCCTCGGTGAAGTGGATGGGCACCGGCGCGAACAGCCGCAGCACGGCCTCGTAGGCGATCAACAGCGAGATCATCGCCAGGATGATCGCGCTCGTGAAGCCGGCCAGATCGCCTAGCTTGCCAGTGCCGAAGGTGAACCGGCTGTCTTGAGCATGGCGTCTCGCATAGCTGTAGGCCAATGCCGCCAGCAGCAGAGCCCCCGCGTGCGTGCTCATGTGCATTCCATCGGCCACGAGGGCGATAGAGCCGAACATCAATCCACCGACGATCTCCAGCACCATCATCGCCCCGCACAACGCAATCACGGCCCAGGTCCGGCGTTCGGCTCCCTCGTGCCCGGCGCCCAGGAACACGTGGCTGTGCCCCAAGGGGCTGGGTTTGGTTCCCGCCATCACATCGGCATTCATAATGGGGCCCTCATTTCAGGTAGGTTCGGACGACTTCGAGGAGTTGCTCGGCCGCGTCCGTGTCGAGCGCGCCGGGATGTTTGCCGGGGTCGACCAGGTGCGTGCGGATGTGATCCTCGACCACCTCCGCCATCAGCCCGGCCATGGCGCCGCGCACACCGGCAATAAGATGCATGACCCGCTCGCATCCGGCCTCGCTCTCCAACGCACGTTCGATGGCTTCGACTTGACCCTTCATGCGGCGCACGCGGGCCAACAGCTTCGCTTTCTCGCGCACGGTATGGGTCATAGCGCCGTCTTAACATAGGGTGGGGGCCTATGCTACCTTTATGGCAATGTCCTTGGTTCGTCGGTAAAATCCTTCACGTCTTGGCCAGATTGATGATGAGGTCTGCGCGCCGTTGATACTGGTTCAGCACCTCGGACCATTTGTCCGTGGCCTGCTCCTCGTAGGTTGGGATGTTGTTGTAGCCTCAGCTCGTGAGCATGAGCACGGGCAGAAGGGCGATGCGGAAGGGGCACGAGCTGGGCATAATGGTGCTCTGAGAGGGGGGCGTGTCACAGGTGTGCGGCCCGCAGGCGCAGGGCGTTGGCGATGACGGACACCGAACTCAGCGACATCGCGAGCGCCGCGACTACCGGACTGAGCAGGATCCCGAACGTCGGGTAGAGCACGCCCGCGGCCACGGGGATGCCGATGGCGTTGTAGGCGAAGGCGAACACCAGGTTCTGCCGGATGTTGCGCATCGTCATGCGGCTGAGTGCCCGGGCACGTGCGATGCCAGCCAGGTCTCCTTTGACCAGCGTCACCCCGGCGCTCTGGATCGCGACCTCGGTGCCGGTGCCCATCGCGATGCCCACGTCGGCCTCGGCCAGGGCGGGCGCGTCGTTCACACCATCTCCCGCCATCGCCACGATCTTTCCGTCCGCCCGCAGCTTCTTGACGATGCGGTTCTTGTCCTCCGGCAAAACGTCTGCCTCGACGTCATCGATGCCGAGTTGGCTCGCCACGGCCTGGGCCGTGGTCCGGTTGTCGCCGGTCAACATGACCACGTGGATGCCATCGGCGCGCAGACTGTCCAACGCGGCCCGCGTCGTTTCCTTTATTGGGTCGGCGATGGCGATGACGCCGCCCGGTTTGCCGTCCACAGCCACGAACAGGGCCGTGGCGCCGGAGCCTCGGAGTGCGTCGGCCTTGGCAGACAGGTCGCCCATGTCGACCTTCTGGTCAGCCATCAGCTTGGTATTGCCAAGCGCGACCCGGCGACCGCCCACCGTCCCGGTGACACCCTTTCCGGTTACTGAAGCAAAGTCGGCCGGTTCCTCAGCCGCGATGCCTTTGTCTTTGGCTGCCAGCATGACGGCCGCGGCCAGCGGGTGCTCGCTCGACCGCTCCAGGCTCGCGGCCAGGCGCAGGACATCCTCCTCGGTCAGCCCGATGCCGGGCACGACGGACGTCACGCGCGGCTTGCCTTCTGTCAGCGTGCCCGTCTTGTCGACCACCAGCGTGTCGACCTTCTCCATGCGCTCCAGGCTTTCGGCCGACTTGATCAGCACGCCCGCACCCGCGCCCTTACCGACGGCGACCATGATCGACATCGGTGTGGCGAGGCCGAGCGCGCAGGGGCAGGCGATGATGACGACTGAGACGGCGGCGATCAGCGCGAAAGCGAGCGCTGGTGCGGGACCCCAGACCGCCCAGGCGATGAAGGCGACAACCGCGATGCCGAGCACCGCCGGGACGAAATAGCCTGCCACCGTATCGGCCAGTTTCTGGATCGGCGCCCGGCTGCGCTGTGCGTCGGCCACCATTGCCACGATGCGCGACAGCATCCCGGATGCCCCGAGCGTGTCGGCCCGCATGACGAGCGAGCCGGTGCCGTTGACCGTGCCGCCGATCAGCTTGTCGTCC
>CAZTJC010000054.1:0-23782 GCA_964613945.1 uncultured Acetobacteraceae bacterium | reverse complement strand
GCGATGTCGGCATGGCCGAGCAGGATCTGCAGGCTGCGCAGGTCGGCGCCGCGGGCCAACATGTGGCTGGCGAAACTGTGCCGCAGCACGTGCGGGCTGACGCGGGCCGGGTCGAGGCCCGCCTCGAGCGCGATCTGCTTGAGGATCAGGCCCAATCCCTGCCGGGTCAGGGCGCGGCGGGGGTCGCGTCCGGGGAACAACCAGGGACCCGGCGTGGTCGCCACCAGCGCGGCGGCGGCCTCCCGTGCCGGGCGGGACAGCAGCACCATGCGTTCCTTGGCGCCTTTACCGCGGACGATCAGCGTATCCGCATCGCCGCGCAGCGCGACCCGGCGCACGCCCAACAGCTCGGAGACGCGCAGGCCGGTCGAGTAAAGTAGCTCCAGCGCCGCCCGCCCCACCACCGAGTCGCTGGACGCGACCAGCAACGCATCGACCTCGGACTCTGCTAGATATTTCGGCAGTGCCGGGCGGATCTGCGGTGCGTCGAGCAGCTGACTGGGATCGTCGGCCCGGATGCCTTCGCGCGCCAGGAAGCGGTAGAAGCCGCGCACCGCCGACAGCCGCCGTGCCGCCGTGCGCGCGGAAACGTCGCCGTGCAGCGAGCGCGCGAACGCACCGAGCAACGCAGGGTCGGCCGTCTCGAGCCCAGCACCTTCGGCTTTGGCGAAGGCGTCCAGACACTGCAGGTCCGCGGCGTAGGCCAGCACGGTGTTGCGCGCGGCCCCGCGTTCGGCCGCCTGCATCTCCAGGAATGCCTCGACGTGCCGGTTCATCGCCGCGCCGTCAGCGGGCCAGGTCAGCGAGCAGGGGCGAACTTGTCGTTCGGCAGGACTCGCTGAACCTGCTGCGCCTGTGGGGTGGGTGGGAAAGCGCCGAGCAGAAGCGATCCGGCGATCCCGAGAAGGATCAGAACGGCGAGCACCAGCAGCAGAAGTCGACTCATATCAGGTCCATTGGGGGCGTGCGTGGCCGGGAAAGGGAGGCTTGTGCTAGCCTCCGCCGTCATGACGCGCAACATCGGTCCCGGCTCGGCCGCCATACGTGAGGCCAGTGTCCTCCCCCTCGAGAAGATCCCGCAACTCGCGGGACGCAGTGTCGTGCTGATCGGCCTGATGGGCGCCGGCAAGACCAGCATCGGGCGTCGGCTCGCCGCCCGGCTCGGCCTGCCGTTCCGCGATGCAGACGCCGAGATCGAGCTTGCGGCCGGGCGGACGATCCCGGAATTGTTCGCGCGCTTCGGCGAGCCGGAGTTCCGCGACGGCGAGCGCCGGGTCATCCGGAGGCTCCTGGCCGGCGATCCCCTGGTGCTAGCCACCGGCGGCGGCGCCTTCATGGACCGCACCACCCGGGCCGCCGTGCGCGACAGCAGCGTGTCAGTCTGGCTGCGGTGTCCGTTGCCGACGCTGGTCCGCCGGGTCGCATCGCGCAGCAACCGGCCGCTGCTCGCCAATGGCGACCCGGCCAAGATCCTGGCCGGGCTGATGGAGCAGCGGCATCCGATCTATGCTGAGGCAGACATCGTGGTCGATTGCGGCGACGAGCCACCCGATGTGACCATGAACCGCGTGATCGGCGAGCTGGAGAGTTGGAGCCCGCCGCGCCGCCTGCCGGTGAGCCTGGCGACCACCTCCTACAACGTCGTCATCGGCAGCGGCCTGCTGGCGCGCGCCGGCGCCCACATGGCGGAGATCCTGCCGCAAAAGCGCGTCGTCATCGTCACTGACGAGACGGTGGCCGCCATTCACCTGCCGACGCTGCTGGCCGGGCTCGACGAAACCGGCATCGCCCATCGTACGATCGTGGTGCCGCCGGGCGAGGCCTCCAAAAGCCTAGAAAGCTACACGGCCGTGGTCGGGCAGTTGCTCGACGGCGGCGTGGAGCGGCGCACGACGATCGTGGCGCTCGGGGGCGGCGTGGTCGGCGACCTCGCCGGCTTTGCCGCCGCCACGGCGTTGCGCGGGCTGCCTTTTGTGCAGATCCCGACGACGCTGCTGGCGCAAGTCGACAGCAGCGTCGGCGGCAAGACCGGCATCAACACGGTGCACGGCAAGAACCTGCTCGGCGCCTTTCACCAGCCGAAGCTGGTGCTGGCCGATACGGACACGCTGGCCACGCTGCCGCTCCGCGAGTTGCGGGCGGGGTATGCGGAGCTGGTCAAGGCGGGGATCATCGGCGACGCGCCGTTCTTCGCCTGGTGCGAGGCGCATGCCGACGCGGTGATGTCCGGCGACCGTGCGGCTCAGGCGGAGGCGATCCTGCGAGCCTGCGCGTTCAAGGCAGCGGTCGTGGGCGACGACGAACGCGAGGAGCGTCCGAGCGGCGGCCGGGCGCTGCTCAATCTGGGCCACACCTTCGGGCATGCACTGGAGGCGGAATACGGTTACGGCGGCGGGCTGCTGCATGGCGAGGCGGTGGCCGTCGGCATCGGCATGGCGTTCCGCCTGTCCGCCCGGTTGGGTTTGTGCGAAGCCGACGATGCTACCCGTGTATCGACCCATCTCGAGCGCGCTGGGTTGCCGAGTGGGCTGAACATGCTCAACCGGCGATTCTCGGCGGCTTCGCTCATCGCGAACATGCGCCGTGACAAGAAGATGCGGGATGGTGCCCTGCACCTCATCCTGGCCCGCGGCATCGGCGAGGCGTTCACCACCGGCGACGTGTCGCAGGCCGAGGTCGAGGCATTGCTGTGGGCCGAAGGGGCCGAACCCTAAGCCGCCTGCCGGTGCGCCTCGCTGATCTCGGCCAAGCGGACGGAGTGGTTGATCACCGCCATGTGGGTAAAGCCTTGCGGGAAATTGCCGCGTTGCTCGCCGGTAGCCGCATCGATCTCCTCGGCGAACAGGCCCATGTCGTTGGAGCGGTTCAGCAGGCGATCCATCCGCGCGTCCGCCTCGTCCACCCGCCCGATCACGGCCAGGCAGCTGGCGAACCAGAACGCGCAGGCGGTGAACGTGGCCTCCTGCCCTTCCATCCCGTCATCGGTGCGATATCGGTAGATCAGGTCGCCGGCGCCCAACTCCGCCTGCACGGCGTTGAGCGTCCGCGCCAGCCGCCCATCATCGACTGGTAGCGCGTCGAACAGCGCGATCCGTAGCGCCGAAGCGTCTAGCGCCTCCGAGTCATAGGCTTGCACGTAGCTGCCCCGGGCCTCGCTCCACCCATGCTCGAGATATTCCGCGCGAACTTCGCCTGCAGCCCACTGCCACGCCGCCACAAGCTCCGCATCGATGCCCATTCGGGTGCCGAGCCGGACAGCCCGGTCGAGCGCGACCCAGATCAGCGCCTTGGTATGCACGAAATGCTGCGCCGGTCCGCGCGGCTCCCAGATACCCTGGTCCGGCTCGTGCCGCGCCGCGACCGCACGCTCGGCCAGGTTGCGCACCAGCAGCGGCAACGATTCGGCTAGCTGGGCCGGCATGGCGTTGCCAGCGACCTCGCAATAATCTTCCACCGCAAGCAGAAGTTCGCCGTAGACGTCATGCTGCGTCTGCCCCGCCGCGGCATTGCCGATCTTGACCGGGCCGACGCCGCGCCAGCCGGAAAGGTGCGACAGCTCCTGCTCCTCGGGCACCGGATCGATGACGCCGTACATCAGGCGCAGCTCGCGCCCGTGACTGTCGTCGACCTTGCACAGGAAGCGGAGATACTCCTCCGCCTCCCGCCGATAGCCGAGATTGGCGAAGGCGGTGATGGTGAAGCTGGCGTCACGAAGCCAGGCGTAGCGGTAGTCGAAGTTGCGGTTGCCCGGCACGGCCTCCGGCAGGCCGAGCGTCGGCGCGGCGATGATGGCGCCGGTCGGGGCATAGGTCATCAATTTCAGGAACAGCGCACTGCGCCGCACCGCCGCCTCGTGCTTGCCTCGGTAGCTGCAGACACTGATCCAGTCCCGCCAATAGCGGGTGGTGTGCTCTAGCCGGGAGACCGCACCATCGGGCTCCTGCACCGGCGGCACCTCGCCGTCCTGGCCCTGGGTCAACACCAGGTGCATGCGCTCGCCCGTCGCGAGATCGAACGGCACCGATGCCGTCGCATCTTCGACCACCACTGGCTGGCTGCTGGTGACGCGGACACGGTCGTCGCCGGCCTCGAACAGCACCGAGCCATTCGCGTCCGCATGCGGCGTGCAGTCGGCGCGGCCGTAGTCGAAGGTCGGGCGAACGATGAAGCGGCCGCGGACCTGGCCCTCGATGCAGCTGAGAAGCCGGATGAGGCGGCTTTCGGTATCCCCGTCGGGCCCGTCCTCCGGCATGGTGCTCGGCGGATACACGGGCATGAAATCCGTCAGCACGGCGCGGCCGCCGGGTTGGGTGAAAGTGGTCTCGATGATGTTGGTGTCGGGCAGGTAGCGCCGGGTGCTCGTCGTCTCGCCGTCGAACACGATGCTGCAGGCGCCGCCTTTGTCGTCGTCGAGGAGGCGGAGGAACAGAGCCGGGCTGTCGTGACGCGGCCAGCACAGCCAGTCGATGGACCCATTCCGACTGACGAGAGCGGTCGTATGGGTATCGCCGATGATGGCGTAGTCGCTGATTGGGAGGGACATGCTCGATGGCAAATCGGGGGACCGGCCCATCTGTCAATGCGATGACATACTTCACGTATCATGCTTCGCAGGAGCAGTTCACGCCATCGGACCTGCTGGGCCTTGTCCAGCACGCCGAGGCCGCCGGATTCGATGGCGCCTTTACCTCGGATCACGCGCATCCATGGTCGGAGACGCAGGGGCAGTCCGGCTTCGCGTGGTCCTGGCTCGGCGCCGCCCTGGCGCGCACCTCGCGGCTCACCTTCGGCGCCATCAGCGTGCCCGGCGGCTGGCGCTACAACCCGGCGGTCCTGGCCCAGGCCGTGGGGACCCTCGGGCAGATGTTTCCGGGCCGCCTACCCTGGATCGCGCTCGGCAGCGGCCAGTTCCTCAACGAGCACATCACCGGCGAGGACTGGCCCGACAAGTCGACCCGCAACGCCCGCCTGCGCGAAGGCGCCGAGATCATGCGCGCCCTGCTGGCCGGCGAGACCGTCACGCATCGCGGTCTGGTGACCAGCACGGATGCCAAGATCTGGTCCCGTCCGGATGTACCGACCCGGCTGATGGGCGCGGCAGTGACGCCCGAGACGGCGACCTGGCTCGGCGGCTGGGCGGACGGGCTGCTCACCGTCAATGCCGACTTGGCCAAGCTGGAGGCGATCATCGACGCCTTCCGCGCTGGCGGCGGCGAAGGTAAGCCGATCCACGTGAAGGTGGACATCGCCTGGGCGCCCACGCTCAAGGAGGCCCGGCGGGAAGCGCACGAGCAGTGGCGC
The DNA here is from genome assembly GCA_964613945.1 of uncultured Acetobacteraceae bacterium. Taxonomy (GTDB): domain Bacteria; phylum Pseudomonadota; class Alphaproteobacteria; order Acetobacterales; family Acetobacteraceae; genus JAVVHH01. The sequence continues at coordinate 18,481 of CAZTJC010000054.1, read as the reverse complement.
TTCAACGCGCTCGGCGGCGCGGTAAACTGGGATATTCGCACGCCAGCCGATTTCGACATCGCGACCCGCTTCGTCCGCCCCGACGACATGGACAAGTCCGTCCTCATCGTCAGCGACCCCGACGAACTCACCGACTGGGTCGCCGCCCGTCTCGCTTTGGGCGTCGAGACCGTCAATCTCCATAACGTCGGCTGCAATCAGGCCGGCTTCATCGACATGGCCGGTGAGACCCTGTTGCCGGCGCTCAGACGCTCTCGGTGAACTGCAGCGCGGCCAGCCGCGCATAGAGCCCGCCTTCCCGCACCAGCGCGTCATGCGTCCCGGTGGCCACGACCCGGCCGCCATCCATCACCACGATGCGATCGGCGCGCCGCACCGTTGCCAGGCGGTGCGCGATCACCAGCGTGGTCCGTCCCTGCGAGAGCAAGGCCAAGGCGCGCTGCACGGCGGCTTCGCTTTCCGCGTCGAGCGCGCTGGTGGCTTCGTCGAGCAGCAGTACCGGCGCATCACGCAGGATGGCACGCGCGATCGCCACGCGCTGCCGTTGGCCGCCGGACAGACGGACCCCGCGCTCGCCGAGGAAGCTGTCGAAGCCAACCGGTAGATCATTCAAGAAGTCGGCGGAGGCAGCCTCGGCAGCCTGACGGACTTCGGCATCAGTGGCAGTGGGGCGGCCGTAACGGATGTTGTCCCACACATCGGCGCCGAAGATGACCGGGTCCTGGCTGACCAGGCCGATGCGTCCACGTACGACCGCCGGGTCGGCGACGCGAAGATCGACGCCGTCGAGCGCGATGCGTCCGCTGGCCGGATCGTAGAACCGCAGCAACAGCTGGAACACGGTGGTCTTGCCGGCGCCGCTGGGGCCGACCAGGGCCACGGTTTCGCCGGGTTCGACGACGAGGCTGAACCGGTCCAGGGCGGCGGCGTCAGGCCGCGACGGATAGTTGAAGCACACCTCCTCGAAGCGGATCGCGCTGCCACCCGCGCGCACCGGCGGCAGGGCGACGGGATTTGCGGGCGCGCTGACCGAGGGCCGCTCGGCCATTAACTCGCCGATGCGCTCGGCCGCTGCCCCGGCCCGCTGCACTTCGCCCCACAGCTCGGCGATCCCGGCCGCACTGGTCGCTACCAGCACGGCGTAGAACACGAACGCGGATAGTTGACCGCCCGACAGCCGCCCGGCCACCACGTCGAGCCCGCCGACCCACAGGCTGAGCACGATCGCCCCAAACCCGAGCAGGATCACCAGCGTCACCAGCGTCGCGCGCACGCCGACCCGGCGCATCGCCGCCGTCACCGCCGCCTCGACCCGGCCGCGATACCGCGCGCGATCCTCCGCCTCGTGCGTGAACGCCTGCACCGTGCGCAGCGCGTTGATCGTCTCCTCGGCATAGGCGCCCAGATCGGCCACCCGGTCCTGCGCCATCCGCGCCAGCTTGCGCTCTCGCCGTCCGAACACCACCAGCGGCAACACCACGAATGGCACCACCAGCACCACGAGCCCCGCCAGCTTGGCGCTGGTGACCACCAGCATCGTCAGCGCGCCGGTGGCGATGACCAGGCTGCGCAGCCATTGCGAAACGGCCGAGCCGACCAGCCCCTGTAAGAGCACCGTATCGGTGTTGAGCCGGGTCAGCACGTCGCCGGTGCGCATGGTCTCGAAAAATGGCGGCGATAGGTCGAGCACGCGGTCGAACAGCGCCGCCCGCAGATCAGCCGCGACGCGCTCGCCAAGCCAGGAAACCAGATAGAACCGCGTCCCCGTCGCGATGCCGAGCCCGGCGACCACGCCGAACATCGCCAGGGCGGCGCCATCCAGATGCCCGCGATCCGACGTCGCGAACCCGATATCGATCAGCCGCCGCACGCCCTGGCCGAGCAACAGCACCAGGGCGGCCGACAGGCCGAGCGCCGTCGCCGCTCCGATGGCGCGCCACCGATAGGGCAGCAGGAACGGCAGCAACAGCCGGAGCGCGCCGATCCGGCTTTTGACGGGAGAGCTCCCGCTCACCCCTGGAATGCGTCGAGCCCCGCCGCCTCGCGAATGGCGTCAAGCAAGCGCTCCACCCCGGCCTCCTTGCTGCCGTCGTTGACGACGCGCAACCGCGTCACTGGCAGTTGCAGCTCGATCTCGCGCGCGAGCCGGCGCGCCACGTCGCTGGCATCCTCGCGCCCGCGCTCGGCCAGCCGCGACTCCAGCATCGCCCGCGGCGCCGTGATCTCGATGATCCCCACCGGGAACTTGGCGGCCGCTTCGGCCAGAACGGCGCGCGACACGTTGGCAATCACCACTCGTCCGCGCGCGAGGTCGAAGGAGATGTCGGCCGGAATGCCGTAGCGCAGCCCGTGCGCACGCCAATGCAGCGCGAAGTCCCCGGCCTGCTCGCGCAGTTCGAAGACCTGCTCGGTGACGCTCTCATGGTCTTCCTCGCCGACATCGCCGGGTCGCGTGATGACACGGCGCACGAAGCGCATTCCGTTATGCTCACCCATCCCGGCGCGAACGCCGTTCAGCAACGTATCCTTGCCAGCGCCCGAAGGACCGACGATCAGGATCAGCAACGTGTAGGACCCCCCGATTTGAGTGTGCGGACACTGCGCATAGGATAAACGGAACGCAACGGGAGTTTGATTAAAGATGTCAGCCACCAGCTTCATGACACGGCCAGACATCACCGGCACCTTTGGCGTCGTTGCATCAACGCATTGGCTCGCCACCGCGGTCGGCATGTCGGTGCTCGAACGGGGCGGCAACGCCTTTGATGCCGCCTGCGCCACGGCGTTCACCCTGCAGGTCGCCGAGCCGCATCTGAACGGACCCGGCGGCGACGCCCCCATCATCCTGCACAGCACAGCCTCCGGCACGCAGCACGTCGTCTGCGGCCAGGGCACCGCGCCGGCCGCGGCGACCTTGGGCGCGTTCGCCGATCTGGGGCTCGACCTGATCCCTGGCACCGGCTTCCTGCCCGCCGTCGTGCCCGGCGCGTTCGGCGCCTGGTGCCGCATCCTGCGCGAGTGGGGCACGTGGGAACTGGCCGACGTGCTGGCCTATGCCATAGGTTACGCCCGCGACGGCGTGCCACTGGTGCCGCGAATCTGCGCCACCATCGAGACGATGCGGCCGATGTTCGAGACCGAGTGGCCCACCAGCGCCGCCGTCTTCCTGCCGGGGGGGCGGACCCCGCAGCCCGGCGCGCTGTTCCGCAACGAAGCACTGGCCGCCACCTACGAGCGCATCTGCCGCGAGGCCACCGGCGACACGCGGGAGGCCCGCATCGAGGCGGCCGACCGCGCCTGGTATCAAGGCTTCGTCGCCGAAGCGGTCGGGCGCTTCTTCGAAACCCCGGTGCTCGACGCTTCCGGGCGGCGTCACCGCGGCCTGCTGACCGCGCAGGATTTCGCCACCTGGCAGCCGACGATCGAGGAGCCCGTCTCCTACGACTACCACGGCTACACCGTGCTCAAATGCGGCCCCTGGTCGCAGGGACCAGTGTTCCTGCAGCAACTCGCGCTTCTCAGCGGCTTCGACATCGGCGCCATGGACCCGCTCGGCGCCGAGTTCATCCACACCGTGACCGAGTGCGCCAAGCTCGCCTTCGCCGACCGCGAGGCCTATTACGGTGACATGCCTGGCGTGCCGCTCGGGACGCTGCTGTCGGATGGCTACAACGGCGAGCGCCGCGGGCTGGTCGCAGAGACCGCCTCGCTGGAACTACGGCCGGGCTTCCTGCCGGGGCGGAACGGCTGGGTCGATACCGGCGCGGCCGCCCGGGCAGACAGCATGATGCAGGACGCCGGGGCCGGCGAGCCGACGGTGGCGCGCCTGGGGGTCAGCAGCGCCGACACGGTGCATATCGACGTCATCGACCGCTGGGGCAACATGGTCAGCGCGACCCCTTCGGGCGGCTGGCTGCAATCGAGCCCGGTGGTGCCCGAGCTCGGTTTCCCGATGGGGACGCGTGGGCAAATGTTCTGGCTGCGCGACAACGTGCCAAACGGATTGGCGCCGGGCAAGCGACCGCGGACGACGCTGTCGCCCAGCTTCGCGCTCCGCGACGGCAAACCATGGATGGCGTTCGGCACGCCGGGCGGCGAGCAGCAAGACCAATGGTCCCTCACCTTCTTTCTGCGCATGGTGCATCACCGCTGGTCGATCCAGCAGGCGATCGACGCCCCGTGTTTCCACACCGAACACTGGCCGAGCTCGTTCTGGCCGCGCGTGTCCCGACCCGGCAAGCTGGTGATCGAAGGCCGCTACAGCCAAGCCGTGCTGGACGAGCTGATCGGACGCGGGCATCGGGCCGAACGCGGCGAGGATTGGTCGGAAGGCCGCTTGTCGGCCGCGACGACGGTCGATGGCCTGCTCCGGACGGGAGCCAATCCACGCGGCATGCAGGGATACGCCGCCGGCCGTTAATACTCCGTCCATCTTTCGCCGATATTCTCAAGATGTACCGAACGGTGCATCTTGAGGAGCGGTATTGATGCGTTTGCAATCGGTTTGGTTGGCCATGCTCATGGTATCGGCCGCAAGCCTGCCGTCGCATGCGGACAGCATCACCGTCACATACGGGGCGCCGGGGATGCAGACACCCTCGGCCGCAGTATTGCGATACGCGACCACCATCGGCACCGAGACGTTCGACGGCCGCACCAGCGGCTCCTTCAGCACGTCTTTCGGCACTGGCGGCGCCATCACCGGCAAGTATTCCGGTGGCTCGATCGCGTCGGCTAATCTTTACGGCGGCGCGGGTGGCTCAGGATCCTACATCCAAGCCCTGGCCAACACGGTCGGTTATACCATCACGCTCGCCACCTCGGGCGTCCCGGGCGTCAACTATTTCGGCTACTGGCTGTCCGCCCTGGACTCCGGCAACCAACTCACGTTCAAGCGCGATGGCGCGGTCGTGGGCAGCTACTCTTCTGCCAACCTCGTCACGGCTCTGGGCAGTTGTACCGCGAGCAATCCGTTTTGCGGCAACCCGACCGCCCGATTCAAAGGCCAGGACAGCGGCGAAGCGTTCGCTTTCATCAATTTCGTCGATCTAAACGGCTTCTTTGACGAGATAGACGTCTACGAGAAGCCAGCTAGCGGCAACTACGAGTCCGACAATCACACGGTGGCGTATTGCCCAACGCCGGCTGCTTGCGTGAACGGAACGGCAATCCCGGAGCCGATGCCCGTTCTGGTCATCGCCACCGCGCTGATCGCAGTAGCGTTGTTTCGCCTCCGCCACGCCTTCCGGGATTGATACTGCTTATCAGAGCATTGCCAGAGGCTGCTTCCGGGTCGGCGGCTTAAACGCAGCGTCGAGCGACGCCCACTCTTCGGCCGACAGGACGATCTCGCCAGCCGCGGCGTTCTGTCGCACGTGATCCGGGTCGACGGCTTTCGGTATCGTGACTACCCCCGGACCACGAAGCGTCCAGGCCAACGCAATTTGCGCCGGAGTTCTGCCGTGTCGCTCGGCAAGCGTCTTCAATGCTGGATGTGACAGTAACCGGCCACCCTGGCCCACGGGCGAGTAGGCCATCAATGGCATGTGTCGCCGCTGCGACCATGGCAACAGATCGTATTCGATCCCGCGCTCACCCAGGTTGTAGAGCACCTGGTTTGTCGCGCAGCTTTCCGGCAATGTCTCCATGTCATCGACGTCGAAGTTCGAGACGCCCCATGACCGTATCTTTCCGGCAGCTTTAAGCCGCTCGAACGCGTCCACCGTTTCGCCGATCGGCGTCGATCCGGGCCAGTGCAGGAGATACAGGTCCAGGCAGTTCACCTTCAGCCGCTTCAGGCTACGAGCACAGGCGGCCGCCACGCCGGCATGGCTCGCATTGTGCGGATAGACTTTGCTGACCAGGAACACCTCGTCGCGCCGCCCAGCGATCGCTTCGCCGACCACCTCCTCCGATCCGCCCTCGGCATACATCTCCGCCGTATCGATCAGCGTCATCCCAAGGTCCAGCCCGAGCCGTAACGCCGCGACCTCGGCAGCCCGGCGGGAGCGATTCTCTCCCATGTGCCAGGTTCCCTGCCCGAGGCGCGGCATTTCAGCCACCGGCGAACTCCTCGGCCTGACGTAGCAGCCGCAGGAAGTTCCCACCCCACAGCGCTTCGATCTCCGACGATCCGTAGCCGCGTCGGAGCAGTTCCGCCGTCAAGTTCACGCTATCGGCCGCGTCATGCCAATCGGAGAACCCGCCACCACCGTCAAAATCCGAGCTGATGCCACAATGGGCGAGCCCGGCATGCTTCACGATATAATCGATGTGGTCGACGAAATCCTTGACCGACACCTCGGCCGCCTTGCCGCCCCGACGCACAAAGCTGGGCACCGCCGTGACGTTGACCATGCCGCCGCAATCCCGGATCGCTTCCAGCATCAAGTCGTCGACGTTGCGCGGCACGTCGCAAAGCGCACGCACGCACGAATGCGTTGCCAGGACCGGAACTTTGGAAACCATCGCCGCCTGCAACGCGCCCTGTTGCGAGACGTGCGAGATGTCGACCAGCATGCCGAGCCGGTTCATCTCCGCCACCGCCTCCCGCCCAAATGCCGACAAGCCGCCGTGCAACGTCGGACCATCGCCCAGATCCGCGCGGGGATTGCTACTGTCAGACAGCAGATTGTGCCCGTTATGCGTCAGCGTCATGTATCGCGCGCCGCGCGCCCGGAACGCTGCCAACAGGCCGAGATCCTCACCGATCGCATGCCCGTTCTCGACTGCCGGGATCACGGCGATCACCCCATCCCGACGCGCTTGCTCGATCGCATCCGCCGTCTCGGTCACGCGGGACTGGATGTCACCCTCGGTGCGGCCCATTGCCACGATGGCATCGAGCATCGCCAGCGCACGCTCGGATGCCGCCGCCAGACCGGCGGCGTCGCGCGGTCCCTGCGGGATGTAGGCGGCAAAACATCCCGCGCCCAACCCGCCCCGCTTCATCTTTGGCAAATCCACCCGACGGGCGTCGCGCCCCCGCGGCGCATCGACGAACGCATCGGGGCCGTTCGGCCACGGAATGTCGATGTGCGTGTCGATCGTCACGATCGAAGCGTGCAGGGCGGCGGCGTCGACCATCGAAGTGTCCAGCATGTCAGAAGCCAACGCGGTCCCCACCCTTGAGGTTCAGCATCGCCCGCGCCTCGGTCGGCGTGGCGATCTCGAAGCTCAGCTCTTCCAGGATGCGCCGGATCTTGGACACCTGCTCGGCATTAGACGTCGCGAGCTTGCCCTTGCCGATATACAGGCTGTCCTCCAGCCCGACGCGCACATTGCCGCCCAGAATCCCGGCCATCGTGGTGAACGCCATCTGGTTCCGCCCCGCCGCCAGCACCGACCACACGTACTGATCGCCGAACAACCGGTCCGCGGTCTCCTTGGCGAACAGCAGGTTCTTTGGATCCGGCCCGATCCCACCGAGGATGCCGAAGATCGACTGCACAAATAGCGGCCCCTCCACCACCTTGCGGTCCAGCATGTGGGCCAGGCTGTAGAGATGCCCGATATCGTAGCATTCGAATTCGAACCGTGTGCCGTGGCCTTTGCCCAGCCGCTCCACGATGTCCTCGATATCCTTGAACGTATTGCGGAAAATGAAGTTGTCGGTCCGCTCGAGGTATGGCTTCTCCCAGGCGTGCTTCCAGGTCTTCACCCGGTTGACCGCGCCGGAGATGTTGAAGTTCATCGACCCCATGTTGAGGCTGCACATCTCCGGCTTGGCCATCATCGGCGCCGCGAGCCGCTCCTCGAGCGTCATCGTCAGGCCGCCGCCGGTGGTGATGTTCACTACGGCGTCGGTGCTTTGCTTGATGATTGGCAGGAACTGGTTGAACACGGCCGGGTCTGGCGTCGGCTCGCCGGTCTCCGGATCGCGCGCATGGAGGTGGATGATCGCGGCGCCGGCCTCGGCGGCCTCGATGCTGCTCTTGGCGATCTGTTCCGGGGTGATTGGCAGATAATCCGACATGCTCGGCGTGTGGATGGCGCCAGTGACGGCGCAGCTGATGATGATCTTGGCCATGTTTCCTCGCGTTTTCCCCAATCCTGCACGTGTTCGGCCGAGCCGACCAGCGCGTGAGCGGGGTTGTCGGCCGATTACAGCAGGTTCTGTGCCCGAAAGCTGAGCGTCACTCCGTTCCCGACCACCACATGATCGTGCAACACGAGCCCCAGCGCGGCGGCGGCGGCCTTGATCTCGCGCGTCATGGCGATATCGTCGGCCGAGGGCGCCGGGTCGCCGGACGGGTGATTATGGGCCAGGATCAGCGCAGTAGCGTGCAGCTCAAGTGCCCGCTTGACCACTTCGCGCGGGTATACCGGCGTATGGTTCACCGTCCCGCGCGACTGCACCTCGTCGGCTATCAGGCGGTTTTTGTTGTCCAGGAACAACACGCGGAACTGCTCGACCCGGTCGCGCGCCATGGCAGCCGATAGGTAGTCAAGCAACGCGCTCCAATGGGTCAATACCGGCCGGTCGCGTACTTCGGCCCGCACCAACCGCAGCGCGGCGGCCTGCACTGTCTTCAGCGCCGCAATGCCGGCGTCGCCAAGCCCGTCAACACCGCGCAGATCCGGCGCGGGCGCCGCGATCGATCCGGCAAACGAGCCGAACCGCGCCAGCAACGCCCGCGCAATTGGCTTGGTGTCCCGCCGCGGTAGCGCCAGGAACAACACCATTTCCAACAACTCGTGATCGGCAATGCTGTCCGGCCCGGCCGTCAACAACCGCGCCCGCATCCGTTGACGATGCTTCTCGGCACTCATCGGACTCGGTGGTGACGGATCCGGGCTTGGGGCCGGCCCCGCGTCCCCGAGCAGGTCGGTCACGCCTGAAACGCGCTCAGCGTGGCGCGCCACGGATCGATCAACACCGCCCGCTTCGCCGCCCGGTCCATGACCACCAGAACGGTCTGCGCCTTGGCACAGATCTCGTTATCCTGAACGAGACGTTGCTGCACGGTGAACGACCGCCCACCGAGACGCAGCACCTCCGTCTCGATCCGCACCTCGCCGGGCCAGGTCATCTCGCGCAGGAAATCGAGCTCGAGACGCACGATGACCAGCGATTCCGCCCCCTCCCCCAGCGGCAGCCCGGCATCGACGCCCATCTCGGACCGCCCCTGCTCAAGCATGACGGCGAACACTGCGTTGTTCACATGGCCGAGACGGTCGGTATCGTTGAACCGCAGCCGATGGGTCGTCACAAAGGCAGGCATCGTCAGCCGGTGTAAGGCGGCTTGTGCAACCCGGCGGGCGAGTAGGTGAAGACCTCGACACCGGTGTCGGTTACGCCGACCATGTGCTCGAACTGCGCCGACAGCGACCGGTCCCGCGTCACGGCGGTCCAGCCATCGTCCAGCACTTTCACCTCCGGCCGACCAGCGTTGACCATGGGCTCTATGGTGAAGAACATGCCGGGCTTGAGCACGGGCCCTTCGCCGGCGCGGCCGAAATGCAGCACGTTGGGTGCCTCGTGAAAGCGGCGTCCAATTCCGTGTCCGCAGAAATCGCGCACCACGGAGAAGCGCGCGGCCTCGACAAAGGTCTGGATCGCGTGACCGATGTCGCCGAGCGTCGCGCCCGGCTTGACCACCTCGACCCCTCGAATGAGAGCTTCATACGTCACCTCGATGAGGCGCGTCGCCCGCGTCGATTGCGGCCCGGTGGTGTACATGCGGCTGGTGTCGCCGTGCCATCCGTCGAGGATGACCGTGATGTCGATGTTGAGCGTGTCACCGTCGATCAGCTTGCGGTCGCCCGGGATGCCGTGACAGACCACGTGGTTGATCGACGTGCAGATGCTTTTCGGGAAGCCGCGATAGTTAAGCGGTGCCGGCACTGCGCCATGAGCGACGATGAAGTCGTGGCATAGTTGGTCCAGGGCACCGGTGGTGACGCCGGTTTTGACATACGGCGTCAGGTAATCGAGCGTTTCGGCCGCCAGACGTCCCGCCTTGCGCATGCCGTCGAAATCCGTCGGCGTGTGGATCGTAATCCGCCTTGCGTCGCCACTGCCATCCATCCGGAATCGATCCTTTTATACTGCGCACCCCGGCTAGCTTCACTCGCATGCAAGGCGGCGCGTCGTCACGCGTGTGCCAGTAAAATGCGCAGAGGTGGGACGGCGTGCAAGGGGACGCCGAGCAGCTTACCCGGGGTAGCGGCCCGAGGAGGCGGGCCCACTGGCCCGTTTCGGCTCATAACGTCCCCGTGGAGCAGCGCGGACTGGCTCACGAACCGCAAGCGGCCGCGGCGGCACAGCGAGTTGACGCAATGCTGACGCCCAGGGCCGCTGCGCGCTTGACGTGGGGCGCACGACTTGGCGCGACGTCGCGAGGCGGGCCGGCGGACGCCGTCCACGCCTCCACGGTGCCGACGGCACCTCGGCCATCGCCGGCACCGCGACCGGTGCTGCCCGCGCCGAACCGATCAACGACGGCATACGGTACGCCGGCTCCCGCCGTGCCACATCCATCGAGCCAACACCCATGCGCATGAAGCCCTGGTCGAGCAACGCCGTCATGTGCTGATCGCGCTCCCAGCCGTTGCTGGCACCCATCACGACACCGATCAGCCGCACGTCGCCCCGCAAGGCGGAGGTCACGACATTGTAGCCCGAGGCTTCGGTATATCCGGTCTTCAGCCCGTCAGCCCCGGCATAGGACCGCAGCATCGCCTGGTGGTTGGGCACAAATCGACCGTGGAAGATGAAAGAAGGCGTGCTGAAGTAGTGGTAGTACTGCGGAAAATCCTGGATGAGGTGCCGCGCCAGCGTGGCCAGATCCCGCGCCGTCGTCACCTGGCCCCAATCAGGCAGACCGGAGGCATTGCGAAACGTGGTGCGCGACATGCCGAGCGCGTGCGCACGGGTCGTCATCAACTGCGCGAATCGATCCTCATCCCCGCCGAGAAGCTCCCCAAGCGCTGCGGCCGCGTCGTTGGCCGACTTCGTCACCAGACCCATGATCGCCTGTTCGACCGACAAGGTCGTGCCAGGCACCAAACCGAGCTTGGTCGGCGGCATTGAAGCAGACCAGGACGATACCGGCACCGCGTCCGAAAAGCTAAGCTGCCGGTCGCGAATGGCCTCGAACACCATATAGATGGTCATCATCTTGGTCAGACTGGCTGGAAAGCGATATTCGTCCGCGTTGGCGGCAGAAATGATCTGGCCGGAGCGCTCATCAACCACGATGGACGAATATCGATCCGACCCGATCTGGGCGTTGGCACTACCCGCAATTGCGACCATGAAGGCCATCGACACGACCAAACCAAACAACCGACGTCGCAGTTGTGACGCAAAACTCATCGACGCCGCCCTCTGTTTGCGGACCATCATCCTACGTCAAAGCGGACATGCTGTCCACGTCAATCACAACCGCGTCAACGACTTATGAGGCCACGTTGCTTTAGTCGATCAATTAGCCGGCCCCACATCACGCTCCGAGCCTGCATGATTTCGATTGTGCATTGCACAATTTGCTTTGTTTTCGGCTTTGGACAGTGCATACGGCAATTGTTGCACCGCAGCATTGCCCAACTCGGCGGGCTCGGCTGCTTGCAGCTTCATGCGCAAGCACGTTTTCAGTGGGAAAAAAAGAAATGAAGTCAGCAGAGCAGTTCTTCTCCTTCGGCCAAGGCAACATCGACGCCATGGTCAAGTCGAGCCAGATCGTCGCCACCGGGTTGCAGGATCTTGGCAAGCAGATGGCCGCCAACGCCCAGTCCGCCATGGAAGACAGCATGTCCACGTTCCGCGCCATGTCGGGCATCCGCTCGATCAAGGAAGCGTTCGAGATGCAGGCGAACTTCGCTCGCTCGAGCGTCGAGAAGGCCATGACGCAGACCGGTCAGCTGACTGAAGCTTCGATGAAGCTCGCCGGCCAGGCTTTCGAGCCGATCGCCGGGCGCGTCAACGTCGCGGTTAGCGGCTTCAGCGCCTAACTGGAAGGCGAACAGCGCCCCGCGGCGCGTTCGCGTCCAACGAAAAAGGCCCGGATGTCAACATCCGGGCCTTTTCTCGTTTATGGTGCGGGTCGAGCACCACCGTGTTCACGCTTTATCAATCTCCCCAGGCGAATATCCAGGGATAGCTATGCGAAGGCTTTTCCCGGTGCCGTGCATTCCGATATGCTTATTTGTGGGGTCGTAGCCGCTCCAGCAGCGCCAGCGGCGGCGAGCGGTGGTTGCGGCCAGGGTATTGGGACCGATGAGCGATAACGACAAACGCGGAAACGGAGAAGGACCGAACACTGGTGTAGTGGTCAAAGCGCGGCCAAAAACGCGCAAACCTGCCATGTACAAGGTTCTTATGTTGAACGACGATTACACGCCGATGGAGTTCGTCGTGCATGTGCTCGAGCGTTTTTTCCAAAAAAATCGTGATGAAGCAACGCGCATCATGTTGCACGTTCACCGGCGTGGTGTCGGTGTGTGTGGCGCGTTCACCTATGAAGTGGCGGAAACCAAGGTCACTCAAGTGATGGACCTTGCGCGGCAGAACCAACATCCGCTGCAATGCACTATTGAGAAGGAATGAGCCCAGTCCCACGTTGAGCCGTCACCTACACCGAATGGTCATGATCCCCACAAGCCGCACCACATCGCGGACGGACGGGGACCAGTGCGAAGGAGCGTCATCAAATGCTGTCCCGTAATCTAGAGCAGACGCTACACCGCGCTCTTTCGCTGGCCAGCGAGCGCCGGCATGAATATGCAACCCTTGAACACCTGCTCCTCGGCTTGGCAGATGACAGCGATGCGGCCACGGTGCTGCGCGCCTGCGGTGTCGATCTCGACAAACTCCGGCAAGATCTGAGCGAGTTCCTGGACAAGGATCTTTCTGGACTGGCCACCGATCGCGCCGGTGATCCGAAGCCCACGGCCGGTTTCCAGCGCGTCGTTCAACGTGCCGCCATCCACGTGCAGAGCTCCGGTAGAGACGAAGTCACCGGCGCCAACGTCCTCGTCGCGTTGTTCAGCGAGCGCGAAAGCCATGCCGTCTACTTCCTGCAGCTTCAGGACATGACGAGGCTCGACGCTGTTAATTTCATCAGCCACGGTATCGCCAAGGCTCCGGGGCGCGCGGCGCAACGGCCGGCTCAGGGCGCGGCGAAAGAGGAGGGTGCCACGGAAGGCGAACGCGAAGAGAAGCCCGGCCGCCGCGCTCAAGACGCGCTGTCGAACTATTGTGTCAACCTCAACAAGAAGGCTGCTGCCGGCAAGATCGATCCGCTGATCGGTCGCGACACCGAGATCGAGCGGACCATCCAGATCCTGTGCCGCCGTACCAAGAACAATCCCTTGTATGTGGGCGATCCCGGCGTCGGTAAGACGGCGATCGCCGAAGGCCTGGCCAAGCGGATTGTCGAAGGCGACGTTCCCGAAGTGCTGGCCAAGAGCACCATCTTCGCGCTCGACATGGGCGCCCTGCTGGCAGGAACCCGCTATCGTGGTGACTTCGAGGAGCGACTCAAGGCGGTCGTGACCGAACTTGAGGCGCATCCGGGCTCGATCCTGTTCATCGACGAGATCCACACCGTCATTGGCGCAGGCGCCACCAGCGGCGGTGCCATGGACGCCAGCAACCTGCTCAAGCCAGCTTTGGCCTCGGGCTCGATGCGGTGTGTCGGCAGCACGACCTATAAGGAGTATCGCAACTACTTCGAGAAGGATCGCGCGCTCGTTCGTCGCTTCCAGAAGATCGACGTCAACGAGCCGTCGCTCGAGGACGCCGTTAAGATCCTTCGCGGCCTCAAGACCAACTATGAGAAACACCACAAGGTCAGCTACAGCGAGGAGGCCATTCGTGGCGCTGTCGAGCTGTCGGCCAAATACATCAACGACCGCAAGCTGCCCGACAAGGCGATCGACGTCATCGACGAGGTTGGCGCCAGCCGCATGCTGCTGCCCGAGGGTAAGCGCCGCAAGAACGTCACGCTGAAGGACGTCGAGGAGATCGTCGCCAAGATCGCCCGCATCCCACCCAAGTCGGTGTCGGCGGACGACAAGGAGACGTTGCGTCACCTCGAGCGCGACCTGAAGGGCATGGTGTTCGGCCAGGATAAGGCGATCGAGGCACTGGCAGCGGCGATCAAGTTGTCCCGCGCCGGGCTGCGCGAGGTCGAGAAGCCGATCGGCAACTACCTGTTCAGCGGTCCGACCGGCGTCGGCAAGACGGAAGTCGCCAAGCAGCTTGCCGCAACTCTCGGCATCGAGCTCACGCGCTTCGACATGTCGGAATACATGGAGCGGCACAGCGTATCGCGACTGATCGGTGCACCGCCGGGCTATGTGGGTTTCGATCAGGGCGGCATGCTGACGGATGCGATCGATCAGCATCCGCACTGCGTGCTGCTGTTGGACGAGATCGAGAAAGCGCACCCGGACTTGTTCAACATCCTGCTGCAGGTGATGGACCACGGTAAGCTGACCGACCACAACGGCAAGATCGTAGATTTCCGCAACGTCATCCTCATCATGACGACCAATGCGGGCGCGTCCGACATGGCCAAGGAAGCCATCGGCTTCGGTCGCGAAGCCCGCGAGGGTGAGGACGAAGAAGCCATCAAGCGGTTGTTCACGCCCGAGTTCCGCAACCGGCTCGACGCGACCATCACCTTCGCTGGCCTCACGCCCGAGATCGTTGCTCAGGTCGTCGAGAAGTTCGTCATGCAGCTTGAGGCACAGTTGGCCGATCGCAACGTGACGATCGAACTGTCCTCGTCGGCCAAGGAATGGCTGGCCGAGCGTGGCTATGACCGGCTGTATGGGGCGCGGCCGTTGGGCCGGGTCATCCAGGAGTATATCAAGAAGCCGCTCGCGGAAGAGTTGCTGTTCGGCAAGCTGGTCCATGGCGGCGCGGTCAAAGCCACGCTCAAGGATGGCAAACTTGAGTTCGACTATGTCTCGGCTGCCGCTCCCCCGCCGAAAGAGGGTGAAGGTGACGGCGACGAGGGTGGGGTCGAAAAGGAGCCGGAGACCGTCGAGTGAAGGCGGTCTGGAACGGGCATGTCATCGCCGAAAGCGATGACATCGTCACCGTGGAAGGAAACCACTACTTCCCGGCCGATAGCCTCGATCAATCGCTGATCCAGCCCAGCTCGCACACCTCGGTGTGCAGCTGGAAAGGAACGGCGCGCTATCACTCGCTCGACGTCGACGGCAAGCGTAACGAGAACGCCGTTTGGTTCTACCCGGAGCCGAAAGACGCTGCTGCCAACATCCGTGATCGTGTCGCGTTCTGGAAAGGTGTCAGCGTCATCGCTTAGCCGGTAGTCCCGTCGCGCGCTTTAAGGTAGGTGAGCGCGATGACGCGAACAGCGGAAATCTCCCGCGATACCTCTGAAACCCAGATCAAGCTACGGCTCGACCTCGATGGGTTCGGCCGATGCCAGGTGAAAACCGGCATCGGCTTCCTGGACCACATGCTGACTGCCTTCGCCCGGCATTCGATGTTTGACCTCGATGTCGACGCGGTGGGCGACCTGCACATTGATTACCACCACACGACCGAGGATGTCGGCATCGTGCTGGGCCAGGCCTTATCGAAGGCGATCGGCGATAAGCGTGGCATTCGGCGCTATGGTCATGCTTCCGTTCCAATGGACGAGGCGTTGGTCGACGCATCGGTCGACTTCTCCGGCCGTGCCTATCTCGGCTGGTCGCCGGTGTTTGAGCGCGACAAGGTCGGTGAGATGGACACTGAACTGTTCGAGGAGTTCTTCCGCGCCCTGGTCGGCAATGCCGCTCTGACGCTGCACGTCAGCCAGCGTGCGGGACATAATGCCCATCATATCGCCGAAGCCTGCTTCAAGGCGGTCGCGCGGGCATTGCGCCAAGCCACCGAGCTCGATCCTCGCGCCGATGGGACCATCCCGTCGACCAAGGGCTCGCTGTGAACGCCTACGCTGCCCACCTCAAGCCACATCGCCCACCCTTGCTGGTGCGTGACGGTTGGGGCTGGGGCGCATTCGTGTTCGGGCCACTTTGGCTGGTAGCCATGCGTGCCTGGATCCCTGCCCTGCTCGAAACTGCGGCACTCGCTCTGGTGTTCACGCTCTCGCCTGCATGGTGCTGGCGCCCTGCGCTGCTCGGCTTGGCATTGATCAACGGCTTGCTCGGCCGCGACATGGTCGGCTGGGCGCTAGGTCGCCAGGGCTACGCCGTCGGACACGTGGTACTCGCGCCGGATCGCGATGCCGCCCTGCTCCGCCTGTTCACGGCCCGGCCGGACCTCGTGGATCAACAACGATGATGCGGGTTGTCGTCGTCGACTACGGAAGCGGCAACCTGACGTCCGCCTCGCGCGCGCTCGCCGCTGCTGCCGAACGAGCCGGTCTGGATGCCGAGATCGTCGTCACGGCCACACCCGATATCGTCGCGGCAGCGGATCGGATCGTGTTGCCGGGCCAGGGCGCCTTTCGGGATTGCGCGACCGGCCTGTCCGCCGTTCCAGGGCTGCGACACGCAATCGAGCATGGCGTCGCCGCCGGTCGGCCGTTCCTGGGCATCTGCGTCGGCATGCAGCTCATGGCCGAGCGTGGCCTGGAACATGGTGAAACGCCAGGCTTCGGCTGGATCCAGGGCGAAATCGTCAAGATGGAGGCCCCTGGCTTGCGCTTGCCGCAAATGGGCTGGAACCAGCTCGACTTCGAACCCGGCGCGCATCCCCTCCTCGACGGCATCGCACCCGGTGCGCACACATACTTCGTCCACAGCTTCGCCCTGCGCGGCGGCCGTCCCGACGAGCAACTCGCGACCACGGACTATGCCGGCGCCGTTCCCGCCATCGTCGCCGACGGCAATCGGGCCGGCATGCAGTTCCACGTCGAGAAGAGCCAGGCCGTTGGTTTGCGCCTCCTAGCCAATTTCCTGCGCTGGTCGCCGTCATGAGCGCACCCATGACTCACAGCCTCGACGTATCCCGGGTGTCGGAATTGTCAGGCGACGACCTCAATCAGCTTTGCGAGGCGGCAAACGCCGCCATCTTGGAGGGCGGCGGCTTCGGCTGGGTCAAATCGCCTGGTCGTCTCGCGCTCGAGAGCTATTTTCGTGGCATCCTCTTGGTGCCGGAGCGCCAGGTGTTCATCGCTCGGCTCGATGGAATGATCGTCGGCAGCGCCCAACTCGTCAGACCCCCGCGCAACAACGAGGCGCAAGCGTTTTCCGCCACCATGACGCACGCGTTTATCGCACCTTATGCACGGGGACACGGCCTGGCGCGGCTGATGCACAGCCGGGTCGAGGACGCCGCGCGTGCACTCGGCTATCAGGTGCTCAATCTCGACGTGCGCGAGACGCAGACCGCGGCAATCCAGCTTTATGAGCGGCTCGGCTATCACCGTTGGGGCGAGCATCCCTGTTACGCCCGGGTCGGTGGTCAGACCGTCCGCGGCATCTACTTCATGAAATTGCTGCAGGAAGACCGGAAGCCGTGATTCTTTACCCAGCCATCGACCTCAAGGATGGCGCCTGCGTCCGTCTCCGCCGCGGCGACATGCAGGCGGCGACCATCTACTCGGACGATCCCGGCGCGCAAGCATCCGCCTGGCAGGAAGCCGGCTGCGCTTGGCTGCACGTGGTCGACCTCAACGGCGCGTTTGCCGGACGCCCCGTCAACGCCGCTGCCGTCGACGCCATCCTCGCAGCGGCGACGGTTCCCGTTCAGCTCGGCGGCGGCATTCGCGACATGGCCGGCGTGACGCGCTGGCTCGAAGCGGGCGTGCAGCGGGTCATTCTGGGTAGCGCGGCGGTCAAGACCCCTGCCCTGGTGCATGAAGCTTGCCGCACCTATCCAGGTCGCGTCGCGGTCGGGATCGATGCGCGGGATGGCGTGGTCGCCACCGAAGGCTGGGCGGAAAGCTCCGGTATCGACGCACTCGAGGTCGCGTTGCGGTTCGAGGATGCCGGCGTCGCGGCGGTGATCTATACCGATATCGGTCGTGACGGCATGCTTTCCGGCATCAACGTCGATGCGACGCTGGCGCTGGCCGACCGGCTGCGGACGCCCGTCATCGCCAGCGGCGGTGTGGGATCGCTCGACCACCTGCAGGCGCTGGCAGCGACAGCCCCCATGCTGGACGGGGTCATCGTCGGGCGGGCACTGTATGATGGCCGGATCGACCTCGCCGAGGCGCTGGCGCTGCTCTCCACCCGGGAGACTGCCCACACGAAACAAGAGGCGCGCGCTTAACCTCTTGTGCCAGCGGCACCGCACGCCGTAGTGACGCAGGATGCTGAAGCTACGGGTCATCCCCTGCCTCGACGTCAAGGATGGGCGCGTCGTCAAAGGCGTTAACTTCGTCGGCCTGCGCGATGCGGGCGACCCGGTCGAACAAGCGGCGATCTACGACGCCGCCGGGGCCGACGAGCTGACATTCCTCGACATCACCGCCAGCAGCGACAATCGCGACACCATCTTCGACGTCGTGTCCCGCACCGCGGCGCGCGTGTTCCTGCCGCTCACGGT
>CAZTJC010000053.1:0-24421 GCA_964613945.1 uncultured Acetobacteraceae bacterium | reverse complement strand
ATGTCGACGAGGTGATCTTCGACCTTATAGCCAAGGATATCGTCGAGCACAGAACCCTTCGTATTGAGCTTGCTCTTCAAGCTGTCCGGGTTGTCCAGCGCCAGGCCATCGCGGTTGCCAAGAATGTTGGTGCTGAACCAGCCTTCGACGAACAGCGAACGACTCTTGAACGCCGGGGCGAGCACCGTCTTGATGAACGTCTGGCCAGTCTTTCCATCCTTACCGGCGACTGGAACGTTCTCGCGCTCGGCCATCTGGGTCAGGGCGGGGATGTCGGCGGCGAGGCTCGGCGTGAAGTTGCCGTATGGGACACCCTCAGCGATCGCGGCGTAAGCATACAGCATGGCCGGGCTGATCACCGGGTCGCTGCTGTCGAGGCCGCGCTCGAAACCATCGGTGGTGCGCAGCGCCGGCGACGACATGTCCGGCCAACGCTCGACGGAAGCGAGGTTGATCATGACGAGGTTGGTGATGCCGGTCTTCTCGCGGTGATTGCGAATGTCGTCACGGATGCGATTGACCGCCTCCCGGTGCGACCCGGCGGCGAATTTGTTGGCGCCATCGACGTTGCGGCAGAAATCGACGCTGCCGACGGCCGGCCAGGGCGTCATGGACGACAAGGCAGGGGCGACGAGATCGGCCTGGTCACGCTCGAGGACACGATGCTCGCGAACGGCGTCGTTCAGGTTCTCGCCGTGAAGGTCCCAGCCGGCGAAGTGTAGGTTGCGGTACTGTGCGATGCCTGCAACCCCGACCTGCGCCAGTGGCAGCCCGGCCATGTCGTTCGAGCCTGCCCGGAGCATCTCGATACCGGCCGCAGCCGTGCTGGCAACGGCGCCGCCGAGCCCAACCACAAGAACACCTACTCGCCGACCCGTAGTCGCCGCGTCCAGCCCGCTATCAGGCATCATCGTTTCATCCGTTTGAGGCGCCAAAAGCGACGCCATTTGTTAGAGGCGGTAGACATGGGAGCATCTCAGACTATGAGAAGCGTATAATCCTTACGCTCGCACCCGAAGCCGACATCCATTCCATTCACGCTACCGTGAGGCGAACACCCGTCCGTCCCACCAATCACAATCGCCGCCGTCCATGGCAACATTGCGGCGTGGTTACGGCATCCTGTCGCGCATGTCAGCACCCCGTTCGCCATCCTCGACGTCGGAATCGATCAAGGCATCCATGTGAACGGAATGATCGCCACCGTGTTGCAGGATGTCCTGTTCCCGGTCACCCTGAGTCCGGTCGGCCACGACGACACGGGTGAGCTTCTCGCTGGCGGCGACCTTGATGGCGGCCTCGACAGCTTCGTCGATGCCCATCGGCTTGCCGTCGGGGCGCATCGGATGTGTGGTCTGGTCGGGATGCCCGGTCAACGTGATCGAGACAACGGTCTTCTTGGGTTCGTCCTCATCGAAGCGATGCAGCACGACGACGTGGCGCCCGGGCCCGGTTGGAATCGGATCATGGGGCGCCAGTCGGATGATGTCGGTCATATGGGTCTCCTCACGCCTTCAACGGCTGGGCGCGGCCTACGGTTCCTGCAACCTTTCCGCGCAAGGCCGCGTTTGCAGGCGATGAGCGACAAACTGAACCAAGGCGAGCCAAATCCGACCAGCCAAAACCAGGGCGACGGCTCCGATGCCAGGCATGAGGCGGCGCGGCACATGGCCGAAGCAGCACTGCGCGCCGAAGCGGCAGGCGACACGACGCAAGCCGAGTCGTTGCTCGAGCAGGCGGAGCGGACCGATCCCGATGCGGTGGTCGACGTGGTGTCCGAGCGCAGCGACATGGCGTTGCCGGCCGCTGCGGACGACGACACCGAGCTTTCCACGATGAGCGAGACCGTTCAGCCCGGAAGCGACGCACCATCGCGGGCCGGGATCACCGGCAGCGGCAGCGGTGCCGACAATCAGGGTCTGTAATCTTTTAAGTCGCTTGTCTTCATAGAGATATCGCCCAGCACCCCGGGAGTTGAAAATCCGGGGTGTCGCACCGCATATCCCCGCCTCATCAAAAGGGATGCCACGATGGGCGAGACGACGAGCGAGAATACCGACGAGAAGACGGGCAGCGCGACAGGCCAGCCCGAGCAGCACGCGTTCAGTGCGGAAGTGGGTCGGCTGCTCGACCTAGTCGTGCATTCGCTTTATTCCGAGCGTGAAATCTTCCTGCGCGAACTCGTCGCCAACGCCGCCGACGCCACTGACCGCCGCCGCTTCGAGGCGCTGACCGATACAGCACTGGCGTTGCCGGAAGACGCCAAGCTGCGCATCGTGCCGAACAAGGAAGCACGGACTATCCTTATCGAGGATAACGGCGTCGGCATGGACAAGGGCGAGCTGGCGGCCAACCTGGGCACCATCGCCCGCTCCGGCACCCGTGCTTTTGGCGAGAAAGTGTCGCGCGACGGCGACGACGCGGCCAAGGACAAGGTCAGCCTGATCGGCCAGTTCGGCGTCGGGTTCTATGCCGCGTTCATGGTGGCCGACCGGGTCGAGGTGACCAGCCGTCGCGTCGGATCGGACGAGGCCTGGACCTGGGCCAGTTCGGGCGGCGGCAGCTTCACCCTGGCGCCGGGCGAGCGGACGGAACCGGGGACGTCGATCCTGCTGCACATCAAGGAGGATGCGGACGAGTTCCTAGAGCCGATCCGCCTCGAGACCATTGTGCGCAAATGGGCTGATCACATCACCATCCCGATCGTGATCGCCACCGACGGCGAGGACAAGCCGGCCAACGAGGGCACCGCCCTGTGGCGGAAGTCCAAGTCCGAGGTGACCGAAGACCAGTACAAGGAATTTTACCGGCACGTCGCCAAGGCATGGGACGAGCCCTGGGCAACCCTGCATTGGCGGGCCGAGGGCGCGATCGAGTATTCCGCGCTGCTGTTCATTCCCGGCAGCCGTCCGTTCGATGCGGTCGAAGGCCAGCGGGACAGCCGTGTGCGGCTGCACGTGCGGCGCATGTTCATCACCGACGAGGCCGGGCTGCTGCCGCCCTGGGCGCGTTTCGTGCAGGGCGTGGTCGATACCGAGGATCTGCCCCTCAACGTGAGCCGCGAGATGCTGCAAACCACGCCAGTGCTGGCGCGCATCCGCAAGGCGGTGACCAACCGCGTGCTGAGCGAGCTAAAAACGCGCTCGGCCGACGCCGAAAGCTACGAGAAGTTCTGGACCGAGTTCGGGCCGGTGCTGAAGGAAGGCGTCTGGGACGACGCGGAGCACCGCAAGGAGGTCGCGGCGCTAATGCGCTTCCGCAGCTCGGCCGTCGAAGGCTGGACCAGCCTGGCGGACTACGTCACGCGCATGAAGGACGGGCAGGAGGCGATCTACACGCTGTCGGGTGACGATGCGACCGCGTTGGCCAAGTCGCCGCAGCTCGAGGGCTTCCGGGCGCGGGGCGTCGAGGTGTTGTTCCTGACCGATCCGGTCGACAGCTTCTGGCCGGACCGGCTGGGGGAGTGGGACGGCAAGAAGATCCGCAGCGTGACTCAGGGCGCCGAGGACATCGCCAAGCTGGCACCGGAACATGCACCGGAGGGTGAGCCGGCCGACACGACCAAGCTGATCGAGGCGATCAAGGCCGCGCTGGCCGAGGGAGCGATGGACGTGCGCACCACGGACCGTCTGGTCGAGAGCGCGGTCGTGCTGGCAGCGGCCGGATTCGGGCCGGACCTGCAGATGCAGCGCTTGATGCGCCGGAGCGGCAAGCCGGGGATGACGATGCCGCCGGCACTGGAGCTAAACCCGCGCCATCCACTGATCCGTCGCTTGGCGGAACGCGCGGATGCGGGCGAGGACGTCAGCGAGGCGGCGCACACGCTGATGGACCTGGCACGGGTGCAGGATGGCGACATGCCGGTCGACCCGGCCGCGTTCGCCCGCCGGGTCACCGCGGCTCTGGCAGTATAATGATGGTCGGCCCCTCCCCCGCGGGAGGGGCCGATGCGTCATGGGGTGACGGGAACGGCGCTGACCGCGTTGTAAGGGCTGCCGCCCGGCGACAATGCTTTGGTCGACCAGACTAGATAGACTAGGACCTGCTTGTCCTTGTCCCACATGCGGGACACCCGGATTTCTTTGAACAGCCAGTTGGCCGAGGTACCGAAGACGATCTCGTTGTCCGGCAGCTTGGCCGGCAGGGTTACGGCGCCGGTGGCGCGGCAGGCGATGCTGAAGCGGCTGGGGTCGGTCGCCAAGCCGATCGAGCCCTTGATGCCGCCCGTTTCGGCACGCGAGACGTAGCAGCTGACTCCGCCGACTTTCGGGTCGTCGTAACGATCGACCACGATCTGGTCGTTCTTGCCGAGGAGGCGAAACGTCGTGCTGACGTCGCCCACGCGGGTGGGTTCCTCGGAGGCTGCTTTCGCTGCCCCCTGGGGTATGGCGAGAGCGATCGCCACCAGCGCCAAACCGATCCGTCCCATAACGCTGTTCCTACAAAGCCGCGCCGTGGTTACGCCTTGAACGGTCACGGGTTCCTGGCCGGCAAATTCGCCAGTTCAGCGTGAATAATTCGTGTGCTGTGCCGATGTGCTTTGGGTGGTGCAGCAATCGGTCGGACTGACCATATAGTGTCACATGCTGGTGCCTGGGTTCGGAGTTCTCGACACATGATCGCGTCATTCCCGACGACATTGCTTGATCGGCCGGGCTTGCGGGTCGCGGTTGCTGCCACCGATCCGGTGCGGGCAGCCGATCTGGCGGCGCGCCTGACGCTGGCCGGGCATCGCTTCGCGGACACCATGGCCGAAGCGGACCTCGTGTTGGCCGATGCCGAAGCGCGGATTCCAGCCGGGCTGCCGGTGTTGCGTCTGGACGCGCAGGCCGGGTTGCCGTTGTCGCTGTCGCCGGCGCAGCTGGGAGCGGCCATCCGGGCGGTCGCGGTTGGGCTGCGGGTGGCGTTGCCGCAACGGGCGGCGGATGCGCTGCTGACGCCGCGGGAGGTCGAAATATTGGGCTGCCTGGGCGAGGGGATGAGCAACAAGGCGATCGCGCGCAAGCTGGGCATCTCGGCCCACACGGTGAAGTTTCACCTGGAGGCGGTGTTCGACAAACTCGAGGCGGCCAGCCGGGCGGAAGCGGTAGCCAAGGGCCTCCGCCGCGGTCTGATCAACCTTTAATAGCGACGAGTGCTGCCGAGCGGCTGCTGCTGCACGGGGCTCAGCTGCTGTTGCTGGACCGGGTAGCGCGGTGGCGGGGGCGAGTTGATCGGGCCGGGTCCCTGGTCGAGAGGGCTGGGGCCGCCGCTCGGCGCGTTGGGCGTGCCGTAGCGGGACAGGATGGCGCGGAGCGGGTCGGCGGCCGGGTTGGTGGCCTCCATGGTCAGCACGATCTGCTGCACGCCAACGGGCCGGCCGTAATAGGCGGCATTCCACTCGGACTTCGAGCTGAGCACGCTGCCGCCGAGCGAGATGCCGGCGAACAGGCCGCGGGCGCGGCTGAAGCCGACGACGTCGGCGTTGAGCGCCATGCTGGTCGCACCCTCCACGCCGCCGCCGAGGTCGATGAACGTCGCGCCCGCGTCGGCGCCGACCTTGAACTGCGAGTCCATGATCGCCGTCAGGCCCTTCTGGGTCATGATGATGAAGGCGACCTCGGCATCCTGCACACCGGCCTGGAAGCCGATGCTGGCGCCACCGAGCGCGTAAAAGGCCGGCGACGACCATGAACCGCCGCCGTCTCGGGCGGTGAGCACGCAGGTGCCGCCCTGGCCGCCGAGCAGGAACCCGGCCTTGAACACGCGCGGGCAGATCATCACCGCCCGAGCCCGGCGCAAGACGCCCTGGGCGTCCTTGCCGTTATTGTCGTTCATCAGGTCCTGCGCGGCGAGCGCGGCACGGTCAACCGTTTCCTGTTGCTCCGACTGCGCCCATGCCGATTGGGTCCACGCCATTGCCGACACCATCGCCAGCACGCTCGCCATCAGGAAACGCCGCATCGAACTTCTCCAGGAATCAGCCGCATATGACAGAGATTCGACTGACTTACCAACAGAGCCTGACAAATGACATTAATGACTTGCGTGTCAGTTCACGCGCTTCTCGTCGATGACCACCGTCTCCGACATCGACGACGCGTCATACAGCGTCTTGGCGACCACGCCGGCTACCAGGGCACCGAGCATGGGGGCCAGCCAGAACAGCCATAGCTGCCCGACGTAGTCGCCGCCGGCGAACAGCGCGGGGCCGGTGCTGCGGGCCGGGTTGACCGAGGTGTTGGTGACCGGGATGGAGATCAGGTGGATCAACGTCAGCGCCAGGCCGATGGGGATGCCGGCGAAGCCGGTGGCGGCACCCTTGGAGGTGGTGCCCACGATGATCATGAGAAAGAAGAACGTCAGCACGAACTCGGCGACGAAGCAGGCGACCAGCGAGTATTTACCCGGACTCAGCGCGCCGTAGCCGTTGGAG
The DNA here is from genome assembly GCA_964613945.1 of uncultured Acetobacteraceae bacterium. Taxonomy (GTDB): domain Bacteria; phylum Pseudomonadota; class Alphaproteobacteria; order Acetobacterales; family Acetobacteraceae; genus JAVVHH01. Next base: position 18,006 of record CAZTJC010000053.1, on the reverse strand, counting down.
GCGAAGCCGTTGGCGACCCAGTCGGGCTTGCCGGAAGCGATGAGGTAAAGCACGCCCGAGGCGCAGATCGCCGCGATCACCTGCACGAGGATGTAGGGAATGACGTGCTTGTTGGCCGAACGCCCGGCGGCCCAGAGGCCGACCGTGACGGCCGGGTTGAAGTGCCCGCCGGAGATGTGGCCGACGGCGTAGGCCATGCTCAGCACGGTCAAGCCGAAGGCAAAGGAAACGCCCAGGAAGCCGATGCCGAGTTCCGGAAAGGCGGCGGCGAGAACGGCGCTGCCGCAGCCGCCGAAGACGAGCCAGAAGGTGCCGAAAAATTCTGCGGTGAGGCGCCGCGCCATATCGTTCTGCATGAAGATCCTTTTTGATCGATCAGAAGCAGAAAAGGCGTCTCACACATGGGCGCGAAAATATATCTAAATGTTGGACCCGCTTACATTGTTGGCATCGGGTGTGGCCAGATGGTTGACGCAATCGACGCGCCAGCCTTCGGGCAGCCGGTCCAGCCGGGTCAGCGACAGGTTCTGCACCGAAAGGTGTAGGATCGCGCGGGCATCGACGCCCATCGCGTGTCCCACTGCACCGCGGATGGCGCCACCATGGCTCACGACTACGACGTCCTGGCCGGCATAAATCTCGGCCAGTGCTTCCAGGGCAACCCCGACGCGGTCGAGCAGGTCGGCCATGCTTTCCCCACCTTCGGGCACTTCGGCGGGTGCGAGCGGCCAGAACGGATGCGGCGCGGCGATCAGCCGGGCCGACACTTCCTCGCGCGCGATGCCTTGCAGCACGCCGAGGTTCTGCTCGATCAGTCCCTCGACCACGGTAAGCGGCTGCTCCGGGTAGCCGGCGGCGAAGATGGCCTCCGCGGTCTTGCGGGTGCGCGATAGCGGGGTGCAGGCCCAGTGTGCCGGCCGCGGCAGCAGCCCGGCAAGCGCACGATACATCGGCACCTGCGCGACCAGGCTATCGGGGCAGAGCGGGACGTCGTTGATGCCATAAAGGCGAGCGCGCTCGTTTTCGGCGACGATCGCGTGGCGGATCAGCCAGAACCTGGTTTCCATCATTCCCCTATGTTCAGAAGTGCGCCCCGCATCCGCGCCTGGCGGAACTGGGCGGCGAAGACGGCCGTGAACACGGCCAGCCAAAGGACGTTAAAGGCGGCGGCCCAGCCCAGCTCGCCCCAGAGCAGCGTGCCGTCGAGCGCGGCGCGCATGCCCTCGAACACGTGGCTCGACGGCAGCACAAAGGCGACCGGCCGCATGACCGCCGGCAGCACGGCGACCGGGTAGAACACGGCGGAGAACGGCGTCAGCCCGAACAGCACCGACCAGGCCATGGCTTCGGCGCCGGCCCCGTGCCGCAGAATGAGGCTGACGACGCCGAGCGCCACCCACCAGCCCATGACCATAAGGTTGGCGAAGAACAGCACTACGACCGGGCCCAAGCCGAACAGGTTGAAGGCGTACAGCAAGAAGGCGAGCAGGACCGCGGGCAGCACACCGGTCAGCATGCGGAGCATGGAGATGGCCAGCAGCGCGACGACCATCTCCCACGGACGGATCGGGCTGACGAACAGGTGGCCGAGGTTGCGCGACCACAGCTCCTCGAGAAAACTGATGGCGACGCCCATCTGGCTGCGCAGTGCCACTTCCCAGAGCAGCACGCCGCCGAGCAGCGCCCCGGCAACCACCAGGGCGGAGCCGCCACGGCCGGCGATGAAGCTGGTGGTAAAACCCCAGATCAGCATCTGCAGCACGGGCCAGTAGATCAGCTCAACGACGCGCGGCCAGGAGCGGCGATATAGCGCCAGGTGCCGATACATCAGGCCCCAGATGCGGCGCGGGCTGCCGTTCACGCCGCCACCCCACGGTTGCGGGCGATGTCCAGGAACACCTGCTCCAGATCGTCGCGGCCATAGCGCCCGAGCAATTCGGCGGGCGAGCCGCGATCGACCACGCGACCTTGCTTGAGCATCAGCACGTCGTCGCACAGGCGCTCCACCTCGGCCATGTTATGCGACGCCAGCAGCACGGTGCAGCCGGTTTCGGCGCGGTAGGCTTCCAGCGCGCTGCGCACGGTGTCGCCGGTATCCGGGTCGAGGCTGGCGGTGGGTTCGTCGAGCAGCAGCACGTCAGGGCGGTTGATCAATGCCTTGGCCAGCGTGACGCGGGTCTTCTGGCCGGCGGACAGGTTGCCGGCGGGACGGTCGATGAAGGCACCGAGGTCGAGCGTGTCCGACAGGGCGCGGATGCGGGCCTCGAGGCCGCGCACGCCGTAGAGATGGCCATAGACACGAAGGTTCTCGGCCACGCTGATGCGCGACGGCAGGGCGATGTAGGGCGAGGAGAAGTTCATCCGCGCCAGGGCGCTGAAGCGGTCGGTGGCCATGTCGTGGCCCAGGATGCGGATCGACCCGGCGCTCGGGATCAGCAGGCCGAGCAGCATGGCGATGGTGGTGGTCTTGCCGGCGCCATTGCCGCCGAGCAGGCCCAAGGTGGCGCCGGACGGCACGGAAAAGCCAATGCCGTCCACGGCGAGGACATCGCCATAGCTCTTGGTGAGCGATGTGACCTCGATAGCGGGTAAGGTCAGGCCGGAACGCCCTTGCTGGTGGAGTATTCGAAGTGCAGCGCCGTGTCGGGATGCACGATCGGGTGAATGGCATGCGCGGCGACGGCGCCTTCGCTGAAACCCTGCAGAATCAGCTTGAGCTTGCCGGCATAGGTGGCGACGTCGCCGACGGCGAAGACGCCCGGGGTGCTGGTCTGGCAGGTGGCCGGGTCGATGCGGATATGGCTGTGCTCGATGCCGAGACCCCAGCCGGCGATGGGACCGAGATCCATCGACAGGCCGAAAAAGGCGAGCAGGTGATCGGCTTCCAGCATGCGGGTCTGGCCGGCGAGGTCCTTGACGCCGACCGCCTCGAGCTTGCCGTCAGTGCCGTGCAGCGTGTCGAGCTGGTAGGGGATGACCAGTTCGATCTCCCCGGCAGCGGCGGCGGCCTCGAGTTGCGCCGCCGTCTCCGGCGCGGCGCGGAACTTGGGGCGGCGATGGACGACCATGATCTTGGCCGCGACATCGCGCAGCGACAGCGCCCAGTCCACGGCGGAATCGCCACCACCGGCGATAACCACGCGGGCGCCGCGGAAATCCTCGCGGCGGCGAACCAGGTATTGCACGCCGCCAGTGGCCTCGAACGCCTCGATGCCGGCGATCGGCGGGCGGTTGGGGCCGAACGCGCCGGCGCCGGCCGCGAGCACCACGGCCTTGCAGCGGACCTCGTCGCCCTGGTTGGTCACCAGCAGGAAGTCGCCGATCCCGCCGCTGAGCGCATCGACCCGGCGGCCCATCAGGCGCGGGATATCGAACGGCGCGATCTGCTGCTCGAGGTTGCTGATCAGGTGCCCGGCGGCGATGGCTGGGTGAGCCGGAATGTCGTAGATCGGCTTCTCGGGATACAGTGCCGTGCACTGGCCGCCGATCTCGGACAGGGTGTCGATCAGCACGCTGTCGAGTTTCAGCATGCCGCATTCGAAGGCGGCGAACAGGCCCACCGGGCCGGCCCCGATGATCGCCACGTCGGTCTGGATCGTCTTACTCATACGGCTCGTCCTACCCGCTCCCGCATCTCGCGGCTATATGACGCACATGGCGGTTACGCTCCCTTTGCCAACACTCGACGATACGGTGGCGCTTGGGCGACGGCTGGCGGCCGGGCTGCGCGCGGGAGATGCGCTGCTGCTGGAAGGGCCGCTCGGGGCGGGCAAGAGCGCGCTGGCGCGGGCGATCCTGCGCGCGTTGCTCGATGACCCGGCGCTGGTGGTGCCGAGTCCGACCTTTACCCTGGTGCAGACCTATGACGCGCCCGAATTCACGGTGGCGCATTTCGATCTCTGGCGACTCGACGGACCCGGCGCCCTGACCGAGCTGGGCTGGGACGAGGCGCGCGACGGCGTGGTGATCGTGGAATGGCCGGACCGGCTGGGCGACCAACGGCCGGAGAATGCGCAGGTGATCGCACTGGACTACGGGCCGGGGGACAGTCGGGTGGCGGTGATATGGTGATGAACATCCATTCGATCGCACCGGGGCGGCCGTTCCTGGACGTGCTGGCGCAGTGGTGGATTGCCGAGACGCCGAGCAAGGACCCGCTGGCGGTCGCGGACGGCCTGATTCTGCTGCCGACCCGGCGAGCGGCCCGATCGCTGGGCGAGGCGTTCCTGCGCGTGACGGCGGGAACGCCGCTGCTGCTGCCGCGCATCCTGGCGATCGGGGCGCTGGACGAGGCGCCGCTGACGCTGGCCGGGGCGCTGGACCTGCCGCCGGCGGTCGACCCAATCAAGCGGCTAGCGGTGCTGACGCGGTTGATCCTGGCGCTGGGCGGCCGCGACGGCGCGCCGATCTTTGCCGACGGGGCATGGCGGTTGGCGGGCGAACTGGCCGACCTGCTGGACGAGGCGCATCGGACCGGGGTGTCGCTGCCGGACAAGCTGCCGGAGGCGGCGGAGGCCGGCTATGCCGAGCACTGGCAGCAGACGATCCGCTTTCTGGCGCTGGTGACCGAGCATTGGCCGGCCTGGCTGGCCGACAACAACATGATGGACACGGCGGAGCGGGCGCTGCGGCTGCTGGAATGTCAGGCGGCGGCGTGGGAGGCGGTGCCACCGCCGGGTCGGGTGGTGGTGGCGGGGAACTCGGCCGGCATCCCGGCGATCGCGGCGCTGATGCGGGTGGTGGCGCGGCTGGAGCGCGGAACGGTGATCCTGCCCGGGCTGGATCATGCGATGCCGGAGGAGATCTGGCAGGGGCTGGATGACGGGCATCCCCAGGCCGGGTTGCGGCATCTGCTGTCGGAGATGACGGCGACCCGGGGCGACGTGACGCCGATCGCGATCAGCGCGCCGAAGGGGCGGCGCAAGCCGGCACCGCCGACGCCTCCGAGCGAGGGGGAGCGGCGGGCGCCGACGGTCGCGCAGGCGATGCTGCCGGCAGCGGCGCTGCACCTGTGGCGCGATCCGTTCGACACCTACACGCACGGGCTGCGCCTGCTGGAGCCGGCGGATCAGCAGGAGGAGGCGGTGGCCATCGCGCTGGCGCTGCGGCAGGCGTTGGAGCAGCCGCGGGCGCGGGCGGCGCTGGTCACGCCGGATCGGCAGTTGGCATTGCGGGTGGCGGCCGAGCTGTCGCGCTACGGCGTCATCGTCGACGACAGCGCCGGCGAACCGTTGGCCGACACGCCGCCCGGGACGTTCCTGCGGCTGCTGGCGCGAGCGGTGGCGGATGGGTTGAGCCCGATCGCGCTGCTTTCCGTGTTGAAGCACCCGTTCGCGGCGTTCGGGCTGCCGGCGTCGCAATGCCGGGCTGTGGCGCGGCGGTTGGAGCGGGCGTGCTTGCGCGGGCCGGCGCCGCCACCGGGGACTGCTGGGCTGCGCGCGGTGCTGCTGGCGGCACGGCAACCGCCGCCGGCGGAGGTGTTCGAGCTGGTGGATCGGCTGGAGGCGCGGCTCCAGCCGTTGCTGGCGCTGGCTACGGCGGGCGATCCATCGCCGGCGGTGGCGTTGGCGGCGCTGCTGGAGGCGGCGGAGGCAGCGGCGGAGACGGACGAGGAGTCCGGTGCGTCCCGGCTTTGGGCGCTGGAGGAAGGCGAGGCGTTGGCGACGCACCTGGCGGCGCTGGCCGATGCGCTGCCGATGCTGCCGCCGCAGCGGCTGGCGACGCTGCCCGGGCTGCTCGATGCGGCGATGGAGGGCGCGGTGGTGCGCAGCCGGCGGGCGCTGCGGGGACGCAACGGGGTGGAGCATCCGCGCATCGCGATCCTGGGCCTGCTGGAAGCGCGGTTGCAATCGTTCGAACTGGTGGTGTTGGGCGGGCTCGCCGAGACGGTGTGGCCGGCGGCAACCGATCCCGGGCCATGGATGAGCCGGCCGATGCGCCGCGCGATAGGATTGACCTCGCCGGAGGAGCGGATCGGGCTGATGGCGCATGATTTCGCCATGCTGGCCTGTGCGGCGCCGTCGGTGGTGCTGTCGTGCCCGCTGCGGCGCGACGGGGCGCCCGCGGTGCCGGCGCGCTGGCTGGTGCGGCTCAGGACGTTCCTGCACGGTGGCAACCGCACGCTGGCCCTGCACCCGGCTGCCCATTGGGCGACGCAGCTCGACCTGCCGGACGGTGCGCCGGTGCCGGTGCTGCCGCCGACGCCGCGGCCGCCCGTCGCCTTGCGTCCGCGCCGCCTGAGCGTGACGGAGATCGGCACCTGGTTGCGCGACCCGTACGCGATCTTCGCCAAGCACATCCTGTCGCTGCGGGCGCTCGACCCGATCGAACAGAACGCGGACGCGGCGGATTATGGCACGGTCGTGCATGATGCGGTCGAGATGTTCATCGCCGCGCTGCCGGAGCGGTATCCGCGCGACGCCGGGCTGCGGTTACAGGCGGAGATGGATCGCGCGCTGGCCGCCCGGCCGTTGCGTCCGGCGCTGGCGGCCTGGTGGCGGCCACGCCTGCACCGGATCGCGGATTTCGTCGCCTATACCGAGGGCGAGCGACGCCGCGTGCGGATGCCGGACGAAGTGGTGACGGAGCGGAAAGCCGAATGGGCGATCCCCGACCGCAACTTCACGCTGAGCGGCGTTGCCGACCGGATCGAGCGCTTTCCGGACGGGCAGATCGCCATCCTGGACTACAAGACCGGCACGGTGCCGACGCAGCGATCAGTGTCGCGCGGGTTCGACAGCCAGTTGCTGCTGGAAGCGGCGATGGTGGAAAACGGCGCGTTCGGGCCCGGCCTGGTCGGCGAAACCAGCGAGCTTGCCTACTGGCGGCTGACCGGCGGGCAGCCGGCGGGCGAGATCACGCCGTTGTTCAAGCGCAACCAGGAGCTCATCGCGCAGGAGATCGCGGCGACGGTGGAGAAGCTCGAACGCCTGATCGAGGATTTCGACCGCGAGGCCACGGCATATCTTTCCGAACCGCATCCGGACGCCAAGCCGCGCTTCTCCGACTACGCGCAACTGGCGCGGGTGGCCGAATGGTCGGTGCAGGAGGACGAGGGTTGAGCCCGTTGGGGGGCGCCCGTCAGCGCGCCATCGACGAGCAGTTGCGGGCGTCGGACCCGTCGGTGTCGGCGTTCGTGGAAGCGTCGGCCGGGTCGGGCAAGACCAAGCTGCTCATCGACCGGATGCTGCGACTGATGCTGGCCGGCGCCGACCCGGCGAAAATCCAGTGCCTCACCTTCACCAAGGCCGCCGCGGCGGAGATGGCCAACCGGCTGCAGGAGCGGCTGGGCGACTGGGCGGTGGCCGACGACGGGAGGCTCGAGGCGGATCTGGCCGCGTTGCGGGTGCCGGTCGGAACCGAGACGGTGACGCAGGCGAGGGCGTTGTTCGCGCGGGTGCTGGACCTGCCGGGCGGGATGCGGATCGGCACCATTCACGCGTTCTGCCAGTCGCTGCTGCGACGGTTCCCGCTGGAAGCCAACATCACGCCGCATTTCGCCCTGGTGGAAGACGCCGATGCGCGGCTGACGATGGAGCGGGCGCGCGAAAAGGTGCTGATGGCGGCACCGGCGGATGCGATCGACCTGATCGCCGGGCACGCCAAGGCCGAGCAGTTCGGCTTGCTGGTGACCAAGCTGGACGGGCAGCGCACGCGCATGGCGCCGCTGCTCGACATGCCGGAGCCGGCGCTGGCGGCGGCGATCCGCGGGGCCGCCGGGTCGACGGCGGAGTCGGAGGCGGCGCTGCTGCGGGCTGCCGTGGAATGGCCGGAGGAGGCGGCCGTGCTGGATGCGCTGCGCATCTCCGAGGCCGGCGGAACGCCTGCGGCGAAAACGCTGCTGGAGCCGCTGCTCGACTGGTTGGCGCTCGACCCGGCCGCGCGTGCCGCCGACTGGGCGTCATGGGTCGGCGGCTGGCTCACCGGCACCGGCACGCCGCGCAAGCCCGGCTTCCTGGCCGGCGCGGCGCTGGCCAAGAAGCATCCCGGGCTCCACGACACGCTGGTCGCCGAACAGCACCGCATCCTGGCCATCGAGCCGCAACGCGCGGCCGCACGCTGCGCGGACGCGACAATGGCGCTGCTGCAATTGGCCCGCCCGATCCTGCGCGCCTATGGCGAGCGCAAGCGCGAGCTGGACCAGCTCGACTACGGCGACCTGATCGCCCGCACCCAGGCACTGCTGGAGGATCCCGGCGCCGAATGGGTGCTCTACAAGCTCGATGGCGGCATCGATCACCTGCTGCTCGACGAGGTGCAGGACACCGCGCCGGAGCAGTGGCACATCGCGCACCGGCTGACGGACGAGTTCTTCGCCGGCATGGGCGCGCGACCCCATCTTTCTTCGGCCGAGGAAGCGCCCGACCGGACGTTCTTCGCCGTCGGCGACCCCAAGCAGAGCATCTACTCGTTCCAGGGTGCCGACCGCGACGAGTTCAGCCGCTCCCGCATCAAGTTGGCCGAGCGTGTCGGCGGGTCCGGCCAGCGGTGGGAGGCGGTGACGCTGGACGTGTCGTTCCGCTCCACCGCGCCGGTGCTGGCGCTGGTGGATGCCGTGTTCGCCGACCCGGTGGCGGCCAAGGGCGTGGTGGACAGCGAACTCAAGCACTTCGCCGACCGCGCGGGGCATGCCGGCCGGGTCGAGCTGTGGCCGCTGGCGCCGGTGGAGGTTGCGGGCCAAGTCGAGCCGTGGACGATCCCGCCGACCAACATGGGGTTGGCGTCGGCGCCGCAGCGCCTGGCCGACGGCATCGCGGGGTGGATCGCGGGGGCGTTGGAACGGCGCGAAATGCTGCCAAGCCAGGACCGGCCTATCGGCGCCGGCGACGTGCTGATTCTGGTGCGGCGGCGGACGGACTTCGCGCGCAGCGTGGTGCGTGCGCTGAAGGCGCGGGGCGTGCCGGTCGCCGGGCTGGACCGGCTGGTGCTGACCGAGCAGGCGGCAGTGCAGGACGTGCTGGCCGCGTGCGACGCGATCCTGCTGCCGCGGGACGACCTGGCCGTGGGCTGCGTGTTGACGAGCCCGCTCGGCTTCCTGACTCAGGACAGCCTGCTCGACTTGGCGGCGGGGCGGGCGGGCACGCTGTGGAGCGCGCTGCAGGACCGTGCCGGCGAGCGCGAGGAATGGGGCGCGGCGCATCGCTTCCTGGCGGCGCTGTCGAGCCGCGCCGACCACGTGACGCCGCATGCGCTGCTGGCCGAGATGCTGGGCCCGCTCGGCGGCCGGGCGCGGTTGCTGGCGCGGCTGGGGGCCGAGGCGGCGGAACCGCTGGACGAGCTGGTCGGTGCGGCCCTCGACTACACGCGCTCGCATCCGCCGTCGTTGCAGGGCTTCGTGCACTGGCTGCGGCGCTCCGGGGCGACGGTCAAGCGCGAGGCCGGGGCGGCGGGCGGTGCGGTGCGGGTGATGACGGTGCATGGCGCCAAGGGGCTGCAGGCGCCGATCGTGATCATGCCCGACACCTCGGCGCTGCCGCCGGACGACGAGCCGTTCGTCTGGGCGCTCGATCCTAACTCGGAGTCCTGGGTGCCGCTGTGGTCGCCGCAGCGGAACCGGGGCGGGCCGCGCTGGCGGGAGCTGCGCGACGGCGACACCGAGCGGCGCATGGAGGAGTATAACCGGCTGCTTTACGTGGCGATGACGCGGGCGGAGGATCGGCTGATCGTCTGCGGCTGGGACACGCGCAGCGGGTTGAAGGACGAAACCTGGTATCGCCTGATCGAGCGCGGTTTCACCGCACTCGGCGCCGGGGTGGACCCGGACGTCACCCTGCCCTGGACGTCGGAGCCCGGCGTCCTGGCTCTCGCGTCGGAGCAGGTGGTGGCACCCAAGGGGGTCGCGGCAACGGTCGGCGCGGCGGCGGCGGCGTTGCCGCGCTGGGCCGGGTCGCCGGGCAACTGGAAGCCGGATGCGCCGCCGCCGGAACCGGTGCTGTCCAGCCCGTTGGCACCGAGCCGTCCGGGCGACATCGCCTTCGGGCCGGTGCCGCAGATCGCCTCGCCGCGGCTGGCAAGCGGTAGGAAGGATGCATTCCGGCGCGGAACGCTGGTGCACGCGCTGCTGCAGCATCTGCCGGCGCTGCCGGAGCAGGATTGGGAGGCGGCGGCGACCGTGTTCCTGGCGCGGCATCCGCTGGAAGCCGGTGAGGCATCGACCATGCAGGCGCAGACGCTTGCCGTGCTGCGCGACCCGGCGCTCGCCCCGTTATTCGCGCCGGGCAGCCGGGCCGAGCAGCCGATGACCGGCCTGGTCGGCTCGACGGTCATCACCGGCACGGTGGATCGGATGGCGGTGCTGCCGGACCGGGTGCTGCTGGTGGACTACAAGACCGGGCGCGAGGCGCCGTCGGACGTCGCCAAGACGCCGGTGCTGTACCTGCGCCAGTTGGCGGCGTATCGGGCGCTGCTGCGGGGGATCTACCCGGGGCGGGCGATCGAGTGCGCCCTGGTGTGGACGGCGGGCCCGATGATCACGCCGTTGCCATCCGCCCTGCTCGACGCGTATGCGCCGGGTGCTTGATCGGGTCAGCCCGGCGATCCACTTAACAACTCTGTAACCAGGAGGCCGTCATGGGCCAAAACACGATCGCAGTGGACGACGCTAATTTCAAGGCGCAGGTGCTCGACTCCAAGGAGCCGGTGCTGGTCGATTTCTGGGCCGAATGGTGCGGCCCCTGCAAGATGATCGCCCCGGCGCTGGAAGAGATCGCGGCCGAGTACGCCGGCAAGGTGACGGTGGCGAAGGTCAACATCGACGACAACCCGATGTCGCCGAGCACCTATGGCGTGCGCGGGATTCCGACCATGATCCTGTTCAAGGACGGCAAGCCGGTGGCGACCAAGGTCGGCGCAGCACCGAAGAGCGAACTGAAGAACTGGGTCGCCAACTCGATCTGAGCGTCGTTAGAGGCCCTTTAGTCCGGCATGAGGACGTGTCCTCATGCCGGAGTCTAGATTGATCGTAAGGCTTGTCGCTCAGGCGGCGCGGGCTAGCAGTTTGCGTTTGACCACAGCTTCGGCGATCTGGACGGCATTAAGGGCCGCACCCTTGCGAAGGTTGTCCGCGACGCACCAGAACTGGATACCGTTCGGCACTGATGGGTCCAGGCGGATGCGGCTGACATACACGGCGTCTTCGCCGACGCAATCGATCGGGGTCGTGTAACCGGCATCTTCGCGTTGGTCCTGCACCACCACGCCGGGGGCCTCGCGCAAGGCGGCGCGGGCGTCGGCAACCGTGATCGGTTGGGCGAACTCGACCGTGATCGCTTCGGCATGGCCGATGAACACCGGAACGCGGACGCAGGTGGCGGCGACCTTGATGGCCGGGTCGAGGATCTTCTGGGTCTCGACCACCATTTTCCACTCCTCCTTGGTCGAGCCGTCATCCATGAAGGCGTCGATATGCGGGATGACGTTGAAGGCGATCGTCTTGGGGAATTCCTGGGGCGTCATCGGGTCGTTGACATGCAGCGCCCGCGACTGGGACCACAACTCGTCCATGCCTTCCTTGCCGGCGCCTGACACGGATTGGTAGGTGGCGACCACCACGCGCTTGACGACGAAGCGGTCGTGCAGCGGCTTGAGGGCGACCACCATCTGGATCGTCGAGCAGTTCGGGTTGGCGATGATGCCGCGCCCGATGTCGTTCAACGCCTCCGGGTTGACCTCCGGCACCACCAGCGGAACGTCGGGGTCCATGCGGAACTGGCTGGTGTTGTCGATCACCAGGGCACCGGCTTTGGCGGCGCGGGGCGCGTGGATGGCGGAGATCGCCGCGCCGGGGCTGAACAGCGCGATATCGGTGCCGGCGAAGTCGAACTTGTCGAGACTCTGGACCTTGAGGATCTGCTTCTCGCCGAAGCTCACCTGCTGGCCGACCGAGCGCGCCGAGGCCAGCGCCACGATTTCCTTGACCGGGAAGCGACGCTCGTCGAGCGTCTTGATGATCTCGCGCCCGACCGCGCCGGTCGCCCCAACTACCGCTATTTTATACATGCTCGCCTCAATGTCCGCCGAGATACGCTGCTACCACGCCGGGATCGTCCGCGACGACCGATGCGGCGCCGGACAGCACGACCCGGCCGGTTTCCAATACATAGGCATCGTCGGCGATTTCCAGCGCGGCGGAGGCGTTCTGCTCCACCAGCAAGATCGTGGTGCCCTCGCGCTTGAGGCTGGCGACGATGCCGAAGATTTCTTCCACGAACAGCGGCGCCAGGCCCATGCTGGGCTCGTCGAGCAACAACAGACGTGGTGCGCCCATCAGCGCGCGGCCGATCGCCAGCATCTGCTGCTCACCACCCGACAGCGAGCCGGCCTGTTGCTCGAGCCGTTCGGCCAGGCGCGGGAACCGGGTCAGCACGCCCTCCTGGCGACGGACGATCTCGACCCGGTCGGGCACAAGGTAGGCGCCGAGCAGGAGGTTCTCGGCGACCGTCAGCTCGGCGAAGCACTGGCGGCCCTCCGGCACCTGCAGCAGCCCGGCGGCGGCAATACGGTGCGCGGCGCGGCCGGCGATGTCGGCGCCGTCGAAGCGGATGCGGCCGGAACGGGGTTTCAGCAGCCCTGAGATAGCCCGCATGATCGTGGTCTTGCCGGCGCCGTTGGCCCCGATCAGCGCGACGATCTCGCCGGGCGAGACGGTCAGGCTGACGCCGCGGACCGCTTCGGTGCGGCCGTACGACACCACCAGGTCGGTGATCTCCAACTGGCTCATCAGGCGCCCCGGATGCCGGCGCGCAGGCCGCCGGCGGCCACGGAGGCGGCCAGCCGGGCGGCGACTTTTGGCCCGAGATAGGCTTCGATCACGCCTTGGTCCTGCCGCGCCGCCTGGGCGGGTCCGTCGAAGATCAGGCGACCGAAGTTCAGCACGGTGACGGTGTCGCAGAGGCCCATGACGAAGCCCATGTCGTGCTCCACGAGCAGCACGGTCATCGCCGTGCTGCGCAGGCGCTGGATGAGGGTGGCGAGCGCCTCTGTCTCGGCCGGGTTCATGCCGGCGGCGGGCTCGTCGAGCAGCAGGAGCGCCGGGTCGGGGGCAATGGCACGGGCGATCTCCAAGCGGCGCTGGTCGCCGTAGGAGAGGCCGCCGGCACGCAGGTCCGCCTTGTCGGCGAGGCCCACGGTGTCGAGCGCCGCGCGGGCGCGATCGACGGCGCGCTTCTCCTCGGCGCGAAAACCTGGCGTGCGGAACAGCACGGAGGCGAGGCCGGCTGACAGGCGCGTGTGCGACCCGGTCAGCACGTTCTCGAGCGCGGTCATGGCCCCGAACACCCGGATGTTCTGAAAGGTGCGGCCCATACCGAGCGCGGCACGCTGTTCCGGGCGCAACGCCGTCATCTCGTGCTCGCCGAGCCACAGGCGGCCGGCGCTGGGCAGCACGAGGCCGGAGATGAGGTTGAACAAGGTGGTCTTGCCGGCGCCGTTGGGGCCGATGACGGCGTGTAGCCCGCCGGGAGCGACGTCGAGCGTGACGCCGTCGACGGCGACCAGGCCGGCGAAGCGCCGGGTCAATGCCTCGATGCGGAGCAGGCTCATGCCGCGCGGCGCCTCATGCGGATGGCGAGCAGGCCGTTGGGCAGGAACAGCACGGCGGCGACGATGATGAGGCCGTTGAGCACCAGGCGGAAATCGCTGACGCCGCGCAGCAATTCGGGCAGCAGGGTCAGGACCCAAGCGCCCAGTACGGGGGCGAGCGGCGTGCCGATGCCACCGAGCAGGGCGTAGGACAGGATGGTGACGGCGGGTTCGAAGCCATACTCGTTGGGGCCGATGAAGCTGCTGACATGGGCCGAGAGGCAACCGGCGACCCCGGCCAGGGCGGCCGAGGCGACGAGGACACCGAGTTTGTAGCGGGCGACCGGGATGCCCATGACGGCAGCGGCAGTCTCGTCCTCGCGGATCGCCTCCATCGCGCGGCCGATGCGGCTGCGGCCGACGAGCCACAGGGCGATGATGGCCAGCAGCAGGATGCCATAGATCATCCAGGTTTCGGCGCGTTCGGGGATGCCGGACAGGCCAAGGGCGCCGCCGAAATAGTCGACGTTGAGGTAGACCGCCCGCAGCACCTCGCCGAGGCCGATGGTGGCAATGGCGAGGTAAACACCGGATAGCCGCAGCGTGGGGCCGCCGACGGCCAGCGCGAACAGCACCGGCGTCACGATCGAAAGCGGCAGCACCAGCAGGAACGGCAGGCCGAGCTTCAACGTCATCAGCGCCGAGGAGTAGGCGCCGAGCCCCATGAAGGCGGCCTGGCCAAGCGAGAGCTGCCCGGCGGCGAGCACCACGTACATCGACAGGGCGAGCAGGCCGTTGACGCCGAGCGCGTAGACCAGGTTCTGGTAGGTCCAGAGCAGGTCATCCAACCAGGGCGGCATCAGGCGCGCCTGACCACGGCGCGGCCGAACAGGCCGGAGGGCCGGGTCCATAGCACGGCGACGAGGATGAGAAAGGCGACGGCCTCCTTGAGGCTGGAGTCGACATAGGCCGCGGTCATCACCTCGATGATCCCCAGCAGCAACCCGGCCAGCAGCGCGCCACGGATGTCGCCGAGGCCGCCGACGATGACGACGACGAAGCCGCGCAACATCATGGTCTCACCCATGTACGGCTGGATGGCGTTGAAGTTCAGCCCGATCAGCACGCCGCCGGCGCCCGCCAGTGCGCCGGACAGGAACGACACGATGGCGGCGGCGCGGCCGGTGTCGATCCCCATCAGCTGGGCGGCGTCGGGCTTCTCCGCCATGGCACGGATCGCCAGGCCGAGCCGGGTGCCGCGCAGCAGCGCGACAAGCCCGGTGACCAGAACCGCGGTGGCGCCCAGGATCAGCAGTTGCGCGGCGGTGACGCGAATGTCGCCGAGCTGGAATGCCTGGTCCGAAATGATCCCCGGCGGCAGGCGGCGGATGTCTGGCCCGAGCCAGGCGGTCAGCCCGGCGTAAAGGGCCAGGACGCCGCCCAGGGTTACCATCAACGAGGAAAGTTCGGGCGCGCCGATGCGGCGAAGGCGGCTGAGCAGCAGCCAGTCAAGCACCACGGCGATGGCCCCGGCCGCGAGTGCGGCGGCGGGCAGCGCGGTCCAGATGGAAGCGCCGACGTTCCGGGTCAGCCAGAGCGCGATAAGCGCCCCGGCCGAAAAATAGAAGCCATAAGTAAGATTGATCACCCGCAACACGCCGAACATCAGCGTGAAGCCGAGGGCGAAAAGAGCATAGGTGGCGCCTAGCAGGACGCCATTGACGAACTGCTGGGCGAACATCGGCGGCGCTATACGAGCAATACCGCCATCCGTCCACCCGCTTCGTTGTCGATCCGGTCGTTCCGACTAGTCCGCGGCGAGCTTATCTTGCGTCCTGGTGTCGAAATCCGACGCATCGTGACGTTCGTGCAGCTGGGTCGCCTTGTCGCCGTTGATGCGGTTGACCATCCGGCCGCGCTGCACGGCAGGACGCTGCCAGATCGTCTCGGTCCAGCGCTGCAAGTTCTTGTACTCGTGGACGGAAAGGAACTTGGCGGCTTCGCCATACAGCCACCCCTTCGCCAGTCCACCGTACCAGGGCCACACCGCGATGTCGGCGATGGTGTAATCGCTGCCGCCGAGGAACTCGGTCTCGCCCAGCCGGCGGTCGAGCACGTCAAGCTGTCGCTTGGCTTCCATGGCGAAACGGTTGATGGCGTATTCATTCTTGGTGTCGGCATAAGCGTAGAAGTGCCCAAAGCCGCCGCCGAGATAGGGGGCGCTGCCCATCTGCCAGAACAGCCAGGACAGGCATTCCGCGCGGGCCGGGCCGTCCTTGGGCAAGAAGGCGCCGAACTTCTCGGCCAGGTGCATCAGGATGGCGCCGCTCTCGAACACGCGGACCGGCGTGGGGCCGCTGCGGTCCATCAGCGCGGGAATCTTGCTGTTCGGGTTGACGCCCACGAAGCCGCTGCCGAACTGGTCGCTGTCGCCGATCTTGATCAGCCACGCATCGTATTCGGCGCCCTTGTGCCCAAGCGCCAGCAGCTCCTCGAGCAGGATCGTCACCTTCTGGCCGTTGGGCGTGGCCAGCGAGTACAGCTGCATCGGGTGCTTGCCGACCGGCAGCTCCTTGTCGTGGGTCGCTCCGGCGATCGGGCGGTTGGTGCTGGCGAACTTGCTGCCGCCGGCGCCCTGATCCCAGGTCCAGATCTCGGGCGGCGTGTAATCGGCTTGGCTCATGTCGGGCTCTCCTATTTCGGCGCCACTTCGAACTTACCGCCCTGCATCATCAGGACGACGACGCCTGCGGTGCTGCCGGGGTCGCGGTGGTCGGTGAAGGTGAACGGACCCATCACGCCGTCATACTTGGTGGCGAGCAGGGCGGCGTGCAGCTTCTCGTTCTCCGTGCCGCCGGCCTTGTCGATGGCGGCGGCGACGATGTGCATCGTGTCGAACGCCTGAGCGGCGAACTGGTCGGGCGGACGGTTGTACTTGGCCTGGAAGGCGGAGACGAACGCCTTGTTAGCCGGGTCATCCTTGCCGATGAACCAGGGGCTGCCGACGATCAGGCCATCGGCGGCAGGGCCGGCGATCTCGCCGAGCTTGGGCGAGTTGCTGCCGTTGCCGCCGATGAACAGCGTTTCCTTGCCGAAGCCCAGTTCGCGCGCTTTGAGCAACACGCCGGACACGGGCTCGACCAGGGCGGAGATGCCGACCGCGTCGGGCTTGAGGCCCTTGATCTTGGTGAGCTGGGCGCTGAAATCGGCGTCCTTGCTGCCGAAGCTCTCGATCGTGACGATGTTCAGCCCGGCCTTCTCGGCGGCGGCCTTCATGGTGTCGAAGCCCGACTTACTGAACGCGTCGTCATTGGCATACATCAGCGCGATCGTCTTGACGCCGCGGCTCTGCGCGTAGGCCAGCGTCACCGGGATGACGTCGCTTTCGGGCAGGCTGGTGCGGAACACCCAGTTGCCGATGTCGGTGATCCCGACGGCGGTGGTGGACGTGCCGATGATCGGGATCTTTCGCTCGTTGACCACGGGGCCGACGGCGAACATCTCGTTGGAGAGGGTCGGCCCGATGATCAGCCCCACCTTGTCGCGGCCGATCAGCTTGCGGGCGGCGTTGATCGCCTGGTCCTTGTTGCCGGCGCTGTCCTCGACCGTCAGGTTGATGAACCGCCCGCCGACGATGCCTTTCTTGTTGATGTCGTCCAGCGCCAGGTCGAGCCCCGCCTTGATGGCGATGCCGTAGGCGGCACTCGGGCCGGTGAGGATCTCGACGGCACCGACCGAGAAAGGACCGCCACCTTCGGCGAACGCGCGTGGGGTCACCGCAAGGGCGGCAGCGGTGGCAAGCAACAACGTGCGGCGATTCATCTCGGTCGTTTCTCCTATTGACGCCAACGCTAGCGGAATCGGCGGGCCTTCGCCAGATTGCCTCCATGACCCGCCTATGCGTCGCCACGTGGAACATCAACTCGCTGCGCCTCCGGCACCCGCTCCTCGACAAGCTCCGCGACACGCTCGACCCGGACGTCATCTGCCTGCAGGAGACCAAGGTGCCGGACGACCTGTTTCCCGACGGTGTTCCCGGCGACCTCGGCTACCCCCATGTCGTGCGGCGCGGGATGAAGGGCTACAACGGCGTGGCGATCCTGTCGCGCCTGCCGATCGTGGCCCACCAGGACCCGCCGAACTGGTGCGAGAAGGGCGACTGCCGGCACATCGGCGCCACCGTGCAGACCCCGTCCGGCCCGGTCGACATCCACGATTTTTACGTGCCCGCCGGCGGCGACATCCCCGACCCGGCGCTCAACGTTAAATTCGCCCACAAGCTCGCCTTCATCGCCGAGGCCACCAACTGGTTCGCCGCGCGCCGATGCGAGCGGACGATCCTGGTCGGCGACCTCAACGTCGCGCCGCTCGAGCACGACGTGTGGAGCCACAAGCAGTTGCTCGGCGTCGTCAGCCACACTCCGATCGAGGTTGAGGTGTTCAACGCCTGGCGCGAGACCACCTTCGTCGACGCGCTGCGGCACTTCG
>CAZTJC010000052.1:1608-24422 GCA_964613945.1 uncultured Acetobacteraceae bacterium | reverse complement strand
AGTTCACCAAGGACTGCCACGAGCTCGGCATCAAGATCCACGGCACCTTCATCCTGGGCCTGCCGGGCGAGGATCAGGCGACGATCGAGGAAACCATCAAGTTCGCCGTCGAGATGAACCCGCATACCATGCAGGTCTCACTGGCCGCGCCGTATCCCGGCACGTTCCTGTATAAGCAGGCGGTCGAGAACGGCTGGCTGGACGCCGCCAACGCCGAGCTGATCGACGAGCGCGGCGTACAGATCGCGCCCCTGCACTACCCGCATCTCTCGCACACCGAGATCTTCGACAGCGTCGAGGCGTTTTACCGCCGCTTCTACTTCCGGGCCCCGAAGATCGCCTCCATCGTCGGCGAGATGGTCACCAGCCCGCAGATGATGAAGCGTCGCTTGCGCGAAGGTGTGGAGTTTTTCCACTTCCTCCGCGAGCGCAAGAAGGCCGCCTAACCCACCAGGTCGATCGCCAGAAGCTGCGAGGTCGCCGCGATGAATAGGCGGCGACCATCAGTACCCCCGAAGCAGCAATTGGCCACCTCTTCCTCGATCTGAATAAAGCCGAGCTTGCGTCGGTCCGGCGACCACACATGGACGCCATCGGCCGCCGAAACCCAGAGCCAGCCGCGCGCATCGACGGCGAAGCCGTCGGGGCAGCCATGGTCCGTGTGGCAGAAGAATCGGCGGTTCGATAACGCGCCGCCCTCCCCCACATCGAACGCGATGATCTCGTGGGTCTTGCCCGTGCCGGCGTTAGGAATTTCACGACGGGCCAGCGACGTGTCCGAGACGTAAAGCGTCTTGCCATCGGCCGTGAAGCCGAGGCCGTTGGGTTCGTCGAAATCGGCCATACGGTCCAAGCTGCCGGACGCCGGGTCGAAGCGATAAACGCTGCGATGGTCCAGCTCGGGATCGTCAAGGCTACCCTGGCTGGGCATCAGCAGCCCAAAGGTCGGGTCGGTGAACCAGATCGTTCCATCCGGCGCGACGGTCACGTCATTGGGCGAGTTAATCCGCTTGCCCCGGTAGTGCGTGACGATCGGCGTCGGCTGGGCGGAGATGTCGCCGTCGGAGCGGCTGATGCAGCGCCGGCCGTGCTCGCAATGAATCAGCCGTCCCTCAGCATCGACCGCGTTGCCGTTCATAAAGTAGGTGCCGTCCAGCGCGGCCTCGACATGCCCGTCCGGATGGAGGCAGAGCAGCCGCCGGTTCGACACGTCCGACCAGTACAGCAGGCCCGATGCCTTCTGCCAGACCGGTCCCTCCGCATGCAGCGTGCCCTCATACAGCACCAGCAGCGGCGCCTCCCGCGGCAGCACCGCCGCCAGCCGCTCGTCATCGATCTGCACGCCTGGGAACCCGGATACCGGCTTGGGCGGCCCGGCCCGGCGGAGCAGGCGCCCGGGTAGCAACAACGTGTCGGCCATAGTTAACTTCCCGCGGCAAGAGTTAGGCGTGCTAGAGGAACGCCCTGCATGCTGATCGGATCTATAGAATGTTGAGCGGAAGCGACGTCGCCGTGGTGCGCCTTGCGCAGGACGCCTACCTGAACCCTGTCAGCGGCCTGCCAGCCGGGTTCACCCCGATGACCCAATCAGCCCTGGGTTTGACGCTTGGTGCGACGGAGACCTTCTCGAACGGCGTCTACACCAACCAGAACGCCGCCGCCCTCGTCACGGTAGGGACCCTCAACGGCGTCACCACCCTCGTGCTCGCTTTCCGCGGCAGCGACGACCGGCAGGACTCCATCGCCGACCTCCGCAACATCAACTCCGCCTATCCGTATTTCTCCAACCTGATCGCCGCCGTTGACGGCCTCGCCTCCCGGCAAGCCATTCCGCAGGTGCTCGTCACCGGACACAGCCTGGGCGGCGCAATGGCGCAGCTGTACATGGCCAGTCACGCCGATAACAGCACGACGCGCTACGTCGCCGAGACCGTGGCTTCTCCCGGGGTGCTACAGCAACAGGCGGCCGATCCGCGCATCACCAACCTGCAGGTGGCTGACGACCCGGCCGTCTACCTCGGCGAGAACCGCGCCCTGGTCGGCATCCTGCTGCAGACCAACCCGTTGCTGGCCGCCGGCGCGATCTTCGCCGGGCCGGAAGTGTTCCCCGGGCTGAGCAGCCTCGACGTGCTGAACTCGATCGGGTCGCTGAACACGGATTACGTCAACCGTGGCCAGGTCACCGTGCTACCGGGCTCGGATGGCAGCTACACCGTGACCGACAACCTGCTCGACGCCATTTCGGCGGGTAAATCCGAGCACCTTGTCGCGACCTACCTTTCCCGCATCGAAGCCCTGGCAAACAGCACCGGCGACGACCAGGCCGGCGTCGGCATCACGCCCACCACCACCGGCGTGCAGGTGTTCCGCTTCTTCGACACCCATACCGGCACGCATTTCTACACGTCCAGCGCCTCGGAACGCGACCAGACCATCGCCAGCCGCGTCGACCTCACCTACGAGGGTGTCGGCCTCAACGCTCAAAACCAGGCCAGCGACCCGGCCGCCGCGCCGGTGTTCCGCTTCTTCGACACCCATTCCGGGTCGCACTTCTACACAACCAGCGCGACGGAGCGGGACGGCCTTCGCAGCGGCACCACCGGCCTGACTTACGAGGGCGTGGCCTTCTACGAGAACACCGTCGCGACAACCGCCGACACGGCCGTGTACCGATTCTTCGACAAGGTGGACGGCACGCACTTCTATACGCCGAACCAGAACGAGTATGCCGGCGTGCTGGCGACGCGGGGCGACCTGGTGAACGAGGGGGTTGCCTTCTACACGCAGAAATCGTGACGGCCGGACGTCATTCCGTTTCGGAAGCGACGATCCGGAACAGGTAATCCTCACCATTGGGCCGGCGCAGCCTCACCAGCTCGCCGGGCCGGAACAAGGAGCCGTCGAAGGTCCAGATCGGGTCGTCCTCGCTGCTGGTGCTTTGCAACGCCCAACCCTCGTCGATGCGGATGATCTCCAGGGCACGCGGCTCGGCACCGGATCGGAGTCGCCAGGCCAGCCAAGGACTGGACGCCGTATGGTAGGCATCGACGTCCATATGGCCTTGCGGGGTCAGCTCGGGGGAGAGAACCAGACGGTCGTTGAGATCGCCCTCGAGTTTGCCAGGACCCTGGACCAGCACAAGGGTAAGCTTAGTCATCGAGCGCAAACACCTACCGGACTGGTAACCGTAACGCGACAAGTGTCCCGAAGTTGACGCTAGATCGCCACACGGACGCCAAGCTCGACCACCCGGTCACTCGGAATGCGGAAGAACTCCGTTGCCGGCACCGAATTGCGGGCCAGAATCAGGAACAGGAACAGCCGCCACTTCGGCAGTTTCGGCACCATCGCCCGCACCAGCACCTCGCGGCCGAGGAAGAAGCTCGCCTGCATCGCGTCGTAATCGAGCCCTTGGGTGCTAGCTTCCTCGAGGGCGCGTGGGATGTTCGGGCTTTCCATGAAGCCATAACGCAGCGTCACCCTGTGCACGCCCGGCGACAGATCCTCGATCGTCATGCGCTCGGCCGCAGCGACCTCAGGCACGTCGAGCGTCAGCACGGTCACGAAAATGACCCGCTCGTGCAGCACCTTGTTGTGCTTGAGATTGTGCAGCAGGGAGGTCGGCACGTAGTCCGGTGTTCCCGTCAGGAACACGGCAATCCCAGGCACCCTGATCGTGCGCGAGTGCGGCAGCCGCTTGAGGAACGAGGCGAGCGGGAGGCTTTCCTGCTTCCAGCGTGCGAGCATCAGTTCGCGGCCGCTATTCCATGACGTCATCATGGCGAGCAGGCCGAGACCGAGCACCAGCGGCACCCATCCGCCGTCGGGGACCTTGAGCAGGTTGGAGGAGAAAAAGATCAGGTCGATGATCATGAAGGCACCGAAGACCGTGATCGACAGCGCGCGCGACCACCCGAAGCGGCGCCGGAACACCACCATCGCGAGCACGCTAGTGCAGATGAACGTGCTGGTCACCGCGATCCCGTATGCCGCCGCCAGCGCATCGCTGCTGCGGAACGCGAACACCAGTAGCAACACGCCGATGAACAATGCCGCATTGACCTGCGGCAGGTAGATCTGGCCTTCCTCGGTCAGGCTGGTGTGCCGCACGGTCAGCCGCGGCATGAACGACATCTGCATGCACTGCCGGGCCAGCGAATAGGCGCCCGACAACACGGCCTGGCTGGCGATCACGGTCGCGACGGTCGCCAGCAACACCAGCGGTAGTCGGATCACCGAGGGCGCCATCAGATAGAACGGGTTCTCCAACGCGGACGGATCGCGCAGCACGAGGGCACCCTGGCCGAAATAGTTCAGCAACAGCGCCGGCAACACGAAATACAGCCAGGCCAGCTTGATCGGCTCGCGACCGAAATGCCCCATGTCGGCATACAGCGCCTCGGCTCCGGTCACCGTCAGCACGATCGCCCCGAGATCGACGAACGCCATCCACTTATGGGCCAGGACGAACTTGATGGCGTAATGCGGCGACAAGGCGCCGAGCACCTGCGGATATTCCATGATCTGATACAGGCCGAACCCTGCCAGCATCACGAACCACACGCACATCACCGGCCCGAACACCTTGCCGATCTGCCCGGTGCCGCGCGACTGCACCGCGAACAGGACGCAGATCACCACCACGGAGATGGGTACGACCACGGCGTGGAACTGCGGGTAGACTACCTGCAGCCCCTCGACCGCCGACAGCACCGAGATCGCCGGCGTGATGATCCCGTCGCCAAAGAACAGGCAGGCGCCGGCGATACCGACCAGGCCGAGCCAATGCCGCACCCGTGCACCCTTGGTGCCACGCTGCGCCAGCGCCATCAGCGCCAGGATCCCGCCCTCGCCGTTATTGTCGGCGCGAAGGATCAACAGAACGTACTTGATCGTGACGGTCAGGATCAGCGCGTAGAACATGAGCGACAGGACGCCCATGATCTCCAGCGCATGCGTTCCGGTCGCGGTGAACTCGGCCAGGCTCGCCTTGAACGCGTAGAGCGGACTGGTGCCGATGTCGCCGTAAACGACGCCGAGGACGCCCAGCAATGAGGCCAGTCGGACCGGCTTTGCCGCCTGAGAAGATAAAATGGCCGTACTCACGACACAATCCTCAGGGCGATACGGTTACCAGCGGTCTGCACCGCCGGAGCCATAAGCCGGTTAGCGCCGGTCATGCAAGCTGGATGCACCGCCGGCCGGCGCCAACGTGCTCACTCCGCAGCGAGCAGCGTCGGTTCCGCCGCAACCGTGGCCGACACCGCGCACATCCACACCGCCGTATCATGGAACACCGCGCCGCCGTTCGGGGCCGCCGGAGCGTCGCTGGTCAGCACGTTAATGCCGAGCTGGTCCGGATAGTCGTCGTTCGGCCAGATGCTTTCGACGATGACGGTGCCGGGCTGCATCCCGTCCACGATCCGCGCGTGCAGCGTGACCTCGCCTTGTGCGTTGCCGAGACGAAGCTGGCCCCCCTCGCCGATCTGCAGCCGGTCGGCATCGTCCGGATGCAGCAGCGCGGTCGGTCGCCCCTCGCGCTTGCGGCTGGTCGGCGTCTCAGTGAACGTCGTGTTGAGGAAGTTGCGGGCCGGCGCGGCGATCAGCCGGAACGGGCGGTCCGCCGTCGGCTGGTCGATCGTGTCCCATTGGTCCGGCAGGCTCGGCATCCCGGCACTATGCGGACCGAGCGCCGCCCAGTCCGGACTGAAGCGGAAGCGGCGGTCGGGAAAGCCGAACCCGTCGATGAAATGGCTCCGCTCGAAGCTGTCGGTTGCGTCGAGCCAGTGGCGCTCGGTCATCTCGGCCGCTCCCGGCCACCCGGATGCCTGCAGCGTCGCGTCGATCAGTTCCATCGCGCTCTTGCCGAACCCGTCATGGGCGGCACCGAGCCGGGCCGCGAGCGCCTCGATCACGTCGTGGTTGGACCGGCATTCGCCTGGCGGCTCGATCAGCTTGGGCCCGACACTGAAGAAGGTGTGCCCACCGCCGGCGTAGAGGTCGTCATGTTCGAGGAACATGGTCGCCGGCAGCACCACGTCGGCCAGCCGCGCCGTCTCGGTCATGAACTGCTCGTGGACGCACAGGAAAAGGTCGTCGCGCATCAAGCCCTGGCGAACCCGGCGCGTATCAGGCGCCACCACCGCCGGGTTGGTGTTCTGCACGATCATGGCATGGACCGGCGGCCCGTCACCGAGCTCGGTGCGGTCGCCGGTCAGCGCGGCGCCGATCCGGCTCATGTCCATCTTGCGGGTCGCCGGGTCGACGCGGTCGAGCCCTTCGATCAGCGTCTTGTTCCAATGGTAGATGCCGTTGCCGCGGTTGGTCCAGAACGCCCCGGCGCCCTCGTGCTGCCACTTGCCGGTGACCGACGGCAGGCAGGTCACAGCGTGCATCGCCACCGCGCCGTTGCGGCTGCGGGTGAAACCATAGCCGATGCGGATATAGGCCCGTTGGGTTTCGCAGTAGCGGCGGGCGAAGGCCTCGATCTCGGCTTCCGGCACCCCAGTGATCGCCGCGGCCCAGGCCGGGCTCCGCTCGCGCAGATGCGCCTCGAGCGCTGGCGAGGCATCGGTGTAGCGCGCCATGTACTCGCGATCGGCGAACCCGTCGCGCATCGCGACGTGCATCATCGCGCAGGCCAGCGCGGCATCCGTCCCCGGCCGCGGTGCGATGTGAATATCGGCGGCCTGGGCCGTCGGCGTGCGATACGGGTCGACCACGGCGAGCAGGGCGCCACGCTCCTTCCGCGCGCGGGTCACGTGGGTCATAACGTTGACCTGGGTCGAGACAGGGTTGCCGCCCCACATGATGATCAGGTCGGAGGCCGCCATCTCGCGCGGGTCCGGCCCGCCGAACCGGCCGACCCCGGCCGCCCAACCGGATTCGGTGATGCTGGAGCAGATCGTGTTGTGCTGGCGCGAGTAGCCCATGACGTGCCTGAGACGGTTGATGCCGTCGCGCTGCACCAGGCCCATCGTCCCCGCATAGTAATAAGGCCATACGCTTTCGGCACCATGCCGCGCGGCTGCCTCGGTGAACTGGGTGGCCACCAGGTCCAGCGCTTCGTCCCAGCTCGCACGGCGGAAGGCACCCTCGCCTTTCGCCCCGGTCCGGATCAGCGGATGCATCACCCGATCGGGATGATGCACCCGCTCAGCATAGCGCGCGACCTTGGCGCAGATCACCCCGGCCGTGTACGACTGGTCTCGCGCGCCGCGAACGGTGCCGATCCGCGTGCCGTCATGGACATCGACCTCCAGCGAGCAACAGCTGGGGCAATCGTGCGGGCACGTCGTGTGGCGGACTTGCATGCGGTCACGTTAGCCATGGGCCGCGTTGTGGTTCAACCACGCTCTCGCGTATCTCGCGCAAAGCAAATACCTGTTGCCATTGCACTGGTCGGTGCACGATCGTATATTTTTTATATATAAACAGGTTTGCTGGCTAATGATCCTCGAAGAGCAGCTTTGCTTCGC
Source organism: uncultured Acetobacteraceae bacterium (assembly GCA_964613945.1). Classification (GTDB taxonomy): domain Bacteria; phylum Pseudomonadota; class Alphaproteobacteria; order Acetobacterales; family Acetobacteraceae; genus JAVVHH01. The sequence goes on along the minus strand of CAZTJC010000052.1, from coordinate 16,944 downwards.
GCTCTATTCCGCAACCAACGCGGTGATCCGAACCTATCGACCTTGGTTGCGCGATATTGGGCTTACCTATCCGCAATATCTGGTGCTGCTGGTGCTTTGGCAGGATGGCGAGCGCACCATGGGCGAGATCGCCAACCGCCTTGCCCTACCGCCGGGCGGTGTGACCCCGATCGTCGAACGGCTCGAAGCAGCCGAACTGGTGGTACGGCGGCGTGACGAGGACGATCGACGCGTCGTCCATGTCGGGCTCACCAAGAGTGGCGCCGATTTGGAGCAGGCCGGCATCGAGGCGCAGCGCAAGGTGTCCTGCGCCACGACGATGGAGGATAGTGAGTCGTCGGCGCTGCGTGACATGCTGAATGCGCTGACGACCCGGTTGTGCGCGGCGACGGACGAATCCGACCTCCTGGACACGGTGCGGATGCGCGAGAACGTCGGCGCCAGATCCTGACGCGGAGGCGCGGCAACTCAGTTCCAGGCTGCCGCCACCTTTGTCGCCAATAGAACCCAGAATAGCCCCACGATCGCGCCGGCAAGCACGTCGCTGAGGTAATGCAGGCTTAGCAACAAGCGGCTGAAGCTGATGGACACGATCAGCACGGCGGCGACGGCGAACACGACCGCCCGCCCCTGGACGACGCCATCGGCGATCGCCAGCGCGCATATGCCATACACCGCCATCGACACGGTCGCATGCGCGCTCGGGAACGAGGGCGACCCGGCCGTGATGCCGTCCAGAAAATCCGGGCGTTGCCGCGCGGTGATGAATTTCAGCGACCACGTCGTGATCTGCGCAAATACGAACGCGATCCAGATCGGCGCGATCCACCGTGTCCGCCCGCCGGACCACAGCGCACCGCTCGCCACCAGGCATACGATCGCCCCTGCCGCCCCGGTTCCGATCTGGCTGATCCATGACCCCGCAGCCAACGTCGTGCGCGACCGGATCACCTTCAGCCCCGCATTGACGATGCCGTCGAGATGGACCAGCGCGCCCCCGCTCTGCACCTGCCAGACGACGAGGACGAAAACGACGGCGAGGGCGACGAGTGCGATCATGGAACGAATACTCGAACAGCGTTACGGAGGACCGCAAATTCGGCCGGCGTCTTGGTGACGATTTCGCCGTCGGCGCTCACGTCGTGCGGCTTCTTGGTCGCGACGGACAAGGTGCGGCATCGGAGCGAGCGCACTTCGCGGATCCGGTCATGCTCGCCGTTGCGGAATGCGCGCGCCATCACGACCAGGCGCCACCAGGCCCGTGGCTCGAGGCTGTAGACGTCCAGGATGCCGTCATCGATCTCGGCCTCGGCATGAACCAAGTTGCCGCCGCCGTAATACCGGCCGTTGCCAACGGCGACCTGCAGCGTCCGCGCCAGGATCTCCTCCCCGTCCGCCCGCATCGTCACCGAGAACCGCCGGTACTTGGCGATGGTGAGCGCGGCGGCGATCGGGTAGGCCAGCATGCCCAAACGCCGCTTCATGATGCCGCTCAGATTTTGCGTCACCGCGACGCTGAGGCCGAGACTGGCGACGTTGAAATACGGAATACCGTTAACGGTGCCGACGTCGATGGACCGGACGTTCCCGGCCAGCACGATCGCGGCGGCGTCGTCGGGCGTATCGGGAATGTCGAGCGAGCGCGCAAGGTCGTTGGCCGTGCCGAGCGGCAGGATCCCGAGCGGCAACCCGGTGTCACGCAAAGCGGGCGCAGCCGCATGAAGCGTGCCGTCGCCCCCGCCGAGCAGGACGCACGACACCTCGCCCGCGAGGTCACGGATGCGGGTTGCCAAGGCCGCCGCATCATCGACCGTCTCGCGCCTGATCTCGAGCCCACCCGCGCGCAACGCGGCCTCGAACGGCGCGATCTCGCTGCCACGGCGGCTTTTATCGTTGGCGATCAACAGCGCCGGCGCATTTGCGGCCACCATCAGCGCAGCAGTTTGGCGGCGATTCCCGCGACATGGCCGCCCAGGAACCGTGCGCCGTCGAGTTCCGTCTGGCTCGGCTGTCGCGACCCGTCACCCCCGGCGATCGTCGAGGCGCCGTACGGCGTCCCACCCGCCACCTCGGCAACCCCCGTCTGTCCTTTGAACGAGTACGGCAGCCCGACGATGATCATCCCGTGATGCAGCAGCATCGTGTGGATATTCATCAACGTCGTCTCCTGGCCGCCATGTTGGCTGCCGGTCGAGGTAAACGCCGCGCCGGCCTTGCCGATCAGCGCACCCTTGGACCACAACCCCCCGGTCTGGTCCCAGAAGTTGGCCATCTGCGACGTCATCCGGCCATAGCGGGTGCCACTGCCCACGATGATGGCGTCGTAGCCGGTGAGTTCGTCGACAGTGCAGACCGGTGCGGGCTGGTTCAGCTTGAAATGACTCTTCTCGGCGATCTCCGCCGGCACCAACTCCGGCACGCGACGGATCGCCGCCTGGGCGCCGGCGGCTTCGATCCCCTCGGAAACGGCGCTCGCCATGGTCTCGATATGTCCGTAGCTGGAGTAGTACAGCACCAGAACCTTCGTCACGTCGGAGTCCCCGCCTTGGTTACCTGCTCGGCGTAGCCTATCTGAGGCGCTGACGCACCGGTCCAAAACGGGCCACCGTATGTCGCGCCATCGTCAGGAGACCAGCGCATGGATGCCATTTCCCGCCCCTTCGCCACCGAGCACGAAGCGCGCTTGGACAAACTGGCCGAAGTCGCCGTCCGGGTCGGGCTGGGCCTGATCCCGGGCCAGGAGATCGTGTTGACCGCGCCGCTCACCGCCGCGCCGCTGGTCCGTCGCATCACCGAGCATGCCTACCGTGTCGGCGCCAAACTCGTCTCGCCGCTGTTCTCCGACGAGGCGACAGCATTGTCCCGCTTCGAGCACGCGCCGAGCGAGGCATTCGACTATGCGCCGGGCTGGCTATACGACGGGATGGCGCGCGCGTTCGAGGCCGGCGCGGCCCGAATGGCGATCGGCGGCGAGGACCCGACGCTGCTCGCCGGCCAGGACGCCGACCGGGTCGCGCGGGCCAACCGCTCGCGTTCGATCGCCTATCGCCCGGCGCTCGAACTCATCACCAATTTCGCCACCAATTGGACCATCGTCTGCTACGCGACGCCCGCCTGGGCCCGCATCGTCTTCCCCGACCTGTCGGAGACGGACGGGGTGGCACGTCTGTGGGACGCGATCTTCGCCGCCTCGCGCATCGACGGACCGGATCCGGTCGCCGCCTGGGCCAGCCACAACGCCGGGCTGCATGCGCGCACTGCCGCATTGAACGCCAAGCGCTTCGCTTCCCTGCACTTTCGTGGTCCCGGCACCGACCTCGTCGTCGGCCTGGCGGATGGCCATCTCTGGGCCGGCGGATCGGAACCGTCGAAGAACGGCATCGTCTGCAACCCGAACATCCCCACGGAGGAAGTGTTCACCACGCCGCACATGTCGCGCGTCGACGGGGTGGTCCGCAGCACCAAGCCGCTCTCCTATCAAGGCACGCTGATCGAGGGGATCGAAGTCCGCTTCAAGGACGGCCGGATCGTGCAGAGTGCGGCGACCAGCGGGCATCCGGTGCTCGAGCGTGTCCTCGGCACCGATGACGGGGCGCGGCGATTGGGCGAGGTCGCACTGGTGCCGCACTCCTCGCCGATCTCGAAGAGCGGCTTGCTGTTCTTCAACACCCTGTTCGACGAGAACGCCGCCAGCCATATCGCCCTGGGTCAGTCCTATCGGACCTGCATCGAAGGCGGCACGTCGGCAAACGATGCCGAACTGGCCCGCCGCGGCGCCAACTCCAGTCTCATTCACATCGACTGGATGATCGGCTCGGGCGAGATCGACGTGGATGGCCTGGACGCGGCAGGCGCCGCCGAGCCGTTGATGCGGCGCGGCGAGTTCGTCTAACCCGCTTGCCGCGTCAGCCCGACGCCGCCCGGCGTTGGCGCGCGACGAACGGCAGCACCGATGGAATCGAAACGGCGCGTTGGCTGATCGGTAATGCCGCCAATGCGTCGTACATGCTCGGGAAACGGCCGATATCGGCCAGCGTCACGCAGTCCCACACCAGCACGGTCCGTTCCTGTCGAACGACACCCCATGATGCCCAGGATCCGCCGTCTCGATACAGCATCGCGAACACACCGAATTCGCACGCGCATATCGACACGCGGCGGTCGGCCGCCACCCACCCGTCGAGGTCGCTCCGGTCGCGGGCCGTGAACTCCGCCAAGCGCATTGCGGGTCCGCGGCCACCCAAGGTGATCGCGGGTGTCCTAACTGTCGCGAACCCAACCACGGTACCCATGCTGCCCTCCGTATGCAGCCATACTCGTTGGAAATCAGGCGGCGGTCTGTGACCGATCTCACGTCAGATTAACTCGCAGGCTGCCGTGAGATCGCCTGGTCACCAAACCGGGTATTCACGATTCGGCGACGACCTCCACGGGCTTAGACTTCGTCGGTGTGAACCTCAAACTTGCTCAGCAGGCAGGTGCCGAACGTCGTGGTGATCGCGACGTCCGTCGCGTCGCGGCCGCGTGCCATCACCACCCGGCCAATCCGCGGCGTGTTGTGCCGCGCATCGAACGTATGCCAGGCACCGCCCAGATACACCTCGAACCATGCGCTGAAATCCATCGGCGCATCGACGGGTGGAATGCCGATATCGCCCAGGTAGCCGGTGCAATACCGGGCCGGCACGTTCATGCAGCGGCACAGCGCCACCGCGAGATGAGCGAAATCGCGGCACACGCCGTACCGGCCGGTATGTCCATCGAACGCCGTGCGCGTCGCATCGGCATACTGGTAACCGAAGGTGATCCGGTGATGGACATAATCCACGATCGCCTGCACCCGGGTCCAGCCCGGCGCCGTGTTGCCGAACAACTGCCAGGCAAGATCGTGCAGCTTGTCGGTATCGCAGTAGCGGCTGCCCAGCAGATAGACCAGGACGTCGTCGGGCAGGTCCTCGATCCGGTGCTGAACGGCATCGGGAACAACCGCATCGGGCAGCCCGGAATCGGCGACGACAAAATCCAGCGCGATCTTCAGCTTGCCCGGCGGTGCTACGATGCGGGTGACGATGTTGCCGAACATGTCCTGGTAATCGTGTGACTCGATCGGCGGCGAGAAAGTGATGACGTGCTCGCCCTGAACGTCCTGCATGCGGGATGGGTGGACGCTCAACACCAGCATCATCGGCACTGGACGCGGGCAATCGTATTCGATGTCGAAGCCAGTCCGAATTTTCATCTGACACCCTTTCACAGCCGTGACCTGACCGGTCCGTTCAACCAACCCAGGGCAATAAGCATGCCATTTTTTAGAGCGATGCTTCCAGTGGCTCCAGGTCGACGCCCACCTTCAGCGTGTGTCGACCGCCGCCGAGGATCATGCCGCGCAACGGGCTGATGTCCGAAAAGTCCCGTCCCACGGCCAGCATGACGTGTTCCACGCCCACCAGAACGCCGTTCGTCGGGTCCAACCCGACCCAGCCATGGCCCGGCCCGAGCCATCCGCCGACCCAGGCATGCGACTGATCCGATCCGAGGCGGCGTACCTGCCCCGGCGGTGGGCGGGTGCGGATATAGCCGGACGTGTAGCGCGCCGGCAGGCCCATCCCGCGCAGGCCGGACAACATCAGATGCGTAAAATCTTGGCAGACGCCTTCCCGGCGCTCCAACACTTGGGCGATCGGCGTCGCGATCGTGGTGACGCCGGACCTGAACTTGAAGTCGCGGAACATGCGGTCGTTCAGGTCCACCAGCGCCGCCATGATCGGGCGCCCCGGCTCGAACGATGCGGCGACATAGTCCCGTGCCGCCGGCAACAAACCCACGCGCGGGCTCTCGAACCGGAACTCCGATGCCTGCCAGGCATCGCCGCCACCGGCGAGGGCGGCATCGCGCACGGCTTCCCAGGGCGGCGTCTGCTCCGGTTCCGGATAGGGCTGCGCCTGCACGTCCACGACGGACTCGCTCACCACCTCGAAAGTGGTATGGGCCTGGTCGAAGAACAGCCAGGTAATCCGGTTGCCGAAATGGTCGACGCGATCCACCAGGCGGCCATTGCTGGGATCGTGATGAAGATGCTCTTCGATTACGGTCTGCCACGGCGTCCGCAACGGCCGCAGGTGCATCAGCTGCGCCGCCAGGTCGACCGGCTTGGTGTAGTTATAGAGCGTCGAATGACGAACGCGGTAGATCATGCCATGCCCCGTAACGGCGGCGTCTCGTCATCCCCGCCGACGCGGTGCGCCAGCGGCAGGATCGTGAAGTACTGCCGGCTGATTTGCTCGGACAACTCGGTCACGTCGCGCTCGATCGCCCGCAACTGCGCCGGCAGTGTGATGGCAGCCTCCCGCTCGGGGATGCCGGACGACGTGCGGGCGATCTCCCTTGTGTCCCGCAGCATGCGTGAGGCGGCGGTCGGCAACGCACTGTGAGGCGCCCGCGCAAGCTCGGCCAGCATGTCCCGGACCGCCGCGAGCTGGAACACCAGCGCCCGCGGATTGCCTTCGTCGGCCAACACCAGGTCGAGCACCGGCCCGGCCTGCAGCGTCGACAGGTAGCGGCTGCGGTAGGTGATGACGGAGTCGCACAACTCCAGCGATAGCCGCAGCCCGGGCTCCAGCGGTCCCGGCTGGCTTGCCGCACCGTGGTCGATCGCCTGCGCAATCAGCCGCGCCGTTGACCAGGCACGCTCGACCCGGCGGCCCAAGTCGAGAAACAACCGCCCGCCGCTGCGAACCATGTTCTCCGCCGCCAATCCCGCCACGGTCGCCGAGAAGCCGAGCACCACCGTGCTGACCTGCTCCAGTTCCCGCACGGAGGGCGCCGGCCAATCGTGGTTGCCGGGTCGCAGGTCCGCCAGCGCCTGCCCTACCGCACGCAGCCCGACGAGCAGCGTCGAATGCACCTCGTTGGTCAGGCGGTCGCGCAGGCTTTGCGTCATGCGCGACACTTCGGACACCAGTTCGGCCATCGGCGATCGCGGCCGCCCGACCTGCAACAGGCGCTCCCCCAGTGCCGCCGGGCCGAGACCCGCCGCCGCCTCCGGCTCGATCAACCCGACCAGCGCGAGACAGGCGACAACGCTTCGCAACTCGGCACTCTCGCGCGGCGACAGGCTGCTCCGCGCGATGCGGTCCAACGCCGCGCGCAGCAACCGGGCCGCACATTCCAGTCGCTCGAGCGTCCGGCCCATCCAGTAGAACGTGTCGGCCACCCGGCTCGGCAGATCGCCCGACGTCCGCCGGATCGTGAGCTGCGTCGGGGTGAACCCCGCCCGCCCCGCCACGCTCACTTCATCCTCGTTGGCGATCCACACATCCTTGCACAGCGTGTGCAGCGGCAGCCGCGTCCCATCCATGTCGCGCTCCGCCAGCACGCGGCCGAACCCGCCGGGCAGTGCCTGCCACCGCGTCCCGTCGAACATCATGAACATGCGAACCAGCACCGGTTGCGGCCGCAGCCCCTCCGGCGTGAGGCACGGTGCAAGCGATGGCCGCAGCCGCGCCACAGCCACGTAATCGCCCGGAGAGGCCGTCGCCCGCTCCAGCAGGTCGGACGCGCCGCGCGCTTCGCCGGCAACGCCCATGGCGTCGAGCGCCGGGCGAATCCGCCACTGCTCGGGCGACGCTGCCACCCGGGCCAGTGCCGCCGGATCTCCGAGCCAGACCGTGTTCGGGCTCGGCAATAATAGCTCTTCGCCTATCATGCGCTGGGCGATCCGCGGCAACATCGCGGCCCAGAGCGGCGCCTCGAGGCATCCCGTGCCGGGATCGTTGACCACCCTGATGCTGCCCGACCGCGCCGCGTCGAGCAGGCCGGTGACGCCGAGATGCACGGTCGCCTCCAGCTCGAGCGGATCGAGCGTCCGCCCATCCTGCCGCCGCAGCAGCACGTCCACCCGCTGCAGCCCGCTCAGCGTCTTGAGGAACAACGCGCCGTCCCGCAACGAAAGATCGCTGCTTTCCACCAGCGTGCACGACAACTCGCGCGCCAGCACGACGTGCTCGTACCACAGCTTGTCGTCCGAGCCCGGCGTGAGCAGCGCCAGGCCGGGTCGATCGGTCCCGGCCGGTGCCATCTGGTGCAGCATGTCCTGCCAGGCCGCGAAGAATGGCGAGATCCGGCGCGGCGGCTGCGCGCGGAACAACTCCGGGATGGCGCGGTTCAGGGCACGCCGGTTCTCCAGCGCATAGGCGCTGCCGGCGGCATCGGCGGTGCGGTCCGCGATGACGTTCCAGGTGCCATCCGGGTCGCGCAGCAACTCGGCGGCATAGAAGTGCATCCGCTGCTCGCCCGGCCGATCGTCGGCAATACAGCACGGGCGCAGGAACGCCGGATTGGCGAACACGGCTGCGGGCGGGATCAATCCTTCTGCCAGGAGATCCTGCCGGCCATAGATGTCCTGCAGCACCGTCTCGATCAACTGCGCGCGCTGGGCGAGCCCGGCCTCAATGCGCTCGAACTCGGTTGCCCCGATCAGCAACGGCAGCGGGTCGCATCGCCAGGCTTTTGGGGCTGCACCCGGCAACAACGCCGTGATGCCGTCTTCGGCCAGCATGCGATCGAGCAACTCCGCACGCCGGGTCAGCCCGTCCGGTCCGAGGCCGGCGATGGAGGCGACCAGCGTTCCCCAGCCCGGCCGCAACCCGCCGCGCCCGTTGGCCATTTCATCCCATGCTGGCAAGGCTGCGCTCTGCGGAGCCGGACTGGGATCGAACGCGCTACTCATCTGCCCGCCAGCATGGCACGGCGGGAAAGCCTAAGACACCCCGGCAATCGTCTCATGAGACATATTCCGCCTGCCGAACGGCCGGCCGTTCAGGAGAAAGCGGCCGACATCCGGAACGAGTGCCGCTGCGCAGGCGGCATCGGCGTGCAGGACGCGAAGTAGATCACCGCGACCCAGGCGATACAGCCGATGACAGCGAACACGGCGCGGATGTCGGCATTCGGGCCGAGTGTCGCGGTGCACAGCGCACAAACCCCCAGCCACGACATGCGCTGCGCCCGCAGCGTGATGCGCCTGACGTTCATGCCGCCGGACCGCGACTGCCGCTCGACCCGCTTGATCAGATTCCAGGCCTGGTAACCCCCAAACAAGGTGAGCAAGGCGACCAAGCCGCACAGCGTGATGTTGAACGGCGTCACTTCACGCGCCGCATCCCAGAACAGCGTCAGGGCCTGCGACTCGCAGGCGACCACCAGTGCCGTCCGTGCCAGGCCAAAACAGGTCGCTACCGTGGCGAGCTGGTTTGCACACGGCTGGAATACGCGGTCGAGCAGGAAGGCATCGAAATCGATGGCCACAAAATTCTCCGGACTATGAACAAGACCCAAGATTTTGCGGGTTCACATTGGAACAGGCTGAGAACATAGCAGATATTTACAATCGCAACAACGATGGCGCGATCGCGCCTGTTCGCAGGAGCTACAGCCGAAGGTTTCCGCTTTAACATTCCACGTACTGAACCATACTAATACCATCTAACTAGACAAAAGATTAAAAATTAGACGCTATGTTAATATACAAGTAATTTTTACCTGATCTTTTAGAAGTTCACGTCTATCTGAACGCAATCTGCAAAATGCCAGGATTTTCTAAGTGCAACTACTGGTTGCACGAACGCTTCTGATGGTAAGCTCGTCCGGGAATGGAAGTCTTCGAACGGGTGAGTAGAAACCAAGGTCTAGGCTCGTGAGATCGAAGTTTCTGCTGCAACCGTTACATGGGAGTGTTGAATGTCGGGATCTACTGGAGCACAAAGCGGCGCGAATACAGCCGATTTCAACGGCACGCCGCAGAACAGGCTCGTTATCTCAGTTTCCAGCGTCGGAAACGGCGGTAATAGTCAAATTGATACCGTCAACATGTCCTATGCTGACGTGACGCTCACCGGAGCCAGTGGTCTAGCAGCGTCTACGACGTTCAACCTGGGAACTAGTAGCACGTTTAGACTTGCAACGGCTGCGGCAGCGGCGGGCGCGAGCGTAGACTTCAACTCATCGGACAGCCATTTCGTGGTTCAATCCGGAATCAACATTGGCCTTTTACGCGGCATCTTCGGCTTTCAGCCAGGAAATACGATCGACATTGGCCCGGCTGCAACCACGGCAAGCTACTCGGACAATGCTGGGGCCGGAACTGGCGGAACGCTCACGCTATTCGATAGCAGCAACAAGCCGGTTTCAACGGTTGCGTTCGGCACTGGCGATTACGTGGTGAGCAACTTTCAGCTCCGCGCAGATGGCGCAGGAGGCACGATCGTAGATTATGCGACCGCGGTCACTGGCGTGACCGCAAGCCCGTCGACGGCCGATGTCGGAATTGATGCGACCATCGTGCTCAGCGTGGGTTTCACCGACCCTTTGACGGTTACTGGTGGTACGCCGACGCTTTCCCTGAATGATGGCGGCACCGCCATCTACGACGCGGCGCATTCCACACCCACTGTCATGGCGTTCACCTACAAGGTCGGAGCCGGCCAGAACACGGCCGACTTGGCCGTCACGGGTCTGAACCCGAACGGCGCGACTCTTGCCAACACCGGGGTTCACCGGTCAATCTGGCCGGTGTCATCGCCAACCCGGCCGGCACGCTCCAGATCGACACGACGGCGCCGATTCTATCCGGCCTTGCAGCGACACCGGGCACTGCGGATCTTGGCGCAGGACAGATCGTTCAGCTTTCCCTGAACGCCAACGAGCCGATCACCGTGACCGGTGGCGCGCCGAGCCTCACGTTGAGCGACGGCGGCATGGCCATCTACAGCGCAGCCCTCTCATCGCCCACGCACTTGGTATTCGTCCACACCGTGCTTCCCGGACAGAACACTCCCGATCTGGCTGTCATCGGCGCTAACTTGAACGGCTCCTTGATCGCGGACGGCGCAGGCAACACCACGGATCTGCTCAACGCAGTCGGCAATCCCGCCGGCACGCTGCAGGTCGACACGATCGCACCGGTCGTTACAGGTGTAGGTGTGACGCCAAGCGACGGCACGCTGACGCCGGGTCAAACGGCGGTGTTCAGCGTTGGGGTCAACGAACCCGTATCCGTGACGGGCGGCATACCGACGCTTGCGCTGAACGATGGCGGCACGGCGACCTACGACCCGATCAATTCAACGCCCACGAAGCTGGTTTTCACCCACCGGGTTCAACCCGGGCAGAACGCGGCAGATCTCGCAATCACCGGAGTCGGAACCAACGGTGCCACGATCGCTGACCTCGCTGGCAACGGGATCGACCTCAGCGGGGTGATCGGTAATCCGGCCGGCACGCTCCAGGTGAACGGATCGACCCCGACTAACGGGACTGGCGGGTCAGGCGTGTCCAGCGGATCAGCGGCCGGAACGGCCACCCCCGCAGCAACTGCCACGCTTGGTGTGTATCGCTTCTTCGATACAAACACGGGCACTCACTTCTTCACGGCTGACACGAACGAGAAGGACGGGCTCAAGAACTCCGCCTCTCGCGGCTATCGACCCGACCTGGTGCAAGAAACCAACGGTTTCGGTGCCATCGACCCCAACTCGACCGACACGAGCAAGGTCCAAGTCTACCGCTTCTTCGATACGGCCCACGGCACACATTTCTTCACTGCCAGCCAGACCGAAGCCGACACGCTCAGAAATTCAGGTTCAGTGGGCTATCGGCCCGACCTCGTCTTTGAAGCCTCAAGCAGCTTCTATGAGCATGCCACACAGCAAGCAGGCGACACCGCCGTGTATCGCTTCTTCGACAGCCAGTTTGGAACACATTTCTACACTGGCGATCAGAAAGAGTATGACGCGATCACCAAGCCCGGCACCGCGACATTCCGGGCGGACCTGATCTCGGAGGGTGTCGGCTTCTACGCTCCTACAGGAACCTTCACCTAGACGAAGATATCCTGCCGCATGTCGGATGGATGGGAGTTACTGTGACCTTCACGAGTTGCGCTCACCATCTGCGTGCTTGCTAGCACGACAAAGCGCACAGCCTGCTTGAAAGCGTGGCGTCCCGTAGGGGATTCGAACCCCTGTTACCGCCGTGAGAGGGCGGTGTCCTAGGCCTCTAGACGAACAGGACATGCTCGATGGAGGCGCTAACTATGGCAGGTTGCCCCAGAGATCAAGTGGGTTGATCAAGCGAGTTGGGATCAGGAGCGATTTTTGGCGATCTGCTCCCGCGCCGCATTGCGCCGCCCCGATCGGCAGGCATCCGAGCAGAAGCGGACCTCCTCCCAATTGGAGGCCCATTTCTTCCGCCACGTGAACGGCCGGCCACAGGCGGCGCAGATCTTGGTGGGCAGGTCGGCTTTCTTCGGCGCGCGCGGCATGGCGGCTCAGCGCGCCAGCGCCGCGCGCGCGACGACGCGGCCGGTGCGCGTGTCCACGATGGCGACCCGGTCAGGCCCGCCACCCGCAAGCTGCACCGCCAACCGTTCACCCGCCAGCGACACGCCCGCAATGTGCGTTCCGGCCGGTTCGTCCAGCATCGCCGCGCCGGTATTGGCGGCGGTGCCGGCCGTCGCAGCCGGCGCACTCACCGCAGCGCTGGCAATTGGCGCCGGAGCAGCCGACATACGCTGCACCAGCAACACGACCAGTACCGTCGTGCCCACCGCAATCAGGATTCCCATGCCGATCACGGCCGTCATCAACCCACGCACGCACCTGTCTCCATTTGTCTGAACCAGATCTGCTACCCGATCTGCTCCCCGGGCGCCTACCGGACCTCATCGAGGTCGTAGCCGGGCCGGAGGCCGCCGGATCACGGACGGATCGCTTCCTCGCCGATGCCATCGGCGACTTGTCCCGCTCGCGCGTCAAGTCCCTCATCGAGGCCGGCGCGGTCCGGCGGCACGGCGCCCTGGTCCGCAACCCGGCCGAAACCGTCCACGACGGCGACCGCTTCAGCGTGCAGCGTCCGGTCCCGGTGGCCGCGATCCCGCTGCCGCAAGCGATCCCGTTCACGATCCTGTACGAAGACTCCGACCTCATCGTCTTGGACAAGCCAGCCGGCCTGGTCGTGCATCCCGCGCCGGGCAACGAGGACGGCACGCTGGTCAACGCGCTGCTGGCCCATTGCGGCGACAGCCTGCCGGGCATCGGCGGCGAGAAGCGACCCGGCATCGTGCATCGGCTGGACAAGGACACTTCCGGCGTGATGGTCGCCGCCAAGACGGAGGTGGCGTTGGCGACGCTCTCGGCCGCCTTCGCCGCGCGCGACCTGGACCGGCATTACACCGCCGTCGCCTGGGGCATACCGTCCCCCGGCAAGGGCGAGATCGAAGGCGCGATCGGGCGCGACCCGAGGGACCGCAAGCGCATGGCGGTGGTCGGCTCCGGTGGCAAGGCGGCATTGACCCATTACGCGGTCACGCGCGCCTGGGCACCGGTGGCGAGTCTGGTCCGCTGCACCTTGGCCACCGGCCGCACCCATCAGATCCGCGTTCACCTGTCGGAGAAGGGTCATCCCTTGGTCGGCGATCCCGTCTACCTGCGCCGGGTGCCTGGCGCCGCGAAGTTCGCGGGCGCCGGGCTGCGCCAGGCCTTGCTGGATTTCCCGCGCCAGGCGCTGCACGCGGCGTCGCTCGCCTTTGATCACCCACGCTCCGGAAAGCGCCTCGCTTTCGAGACGCCACTGCCATCCGACATGCAGACATTGATCGATGCGCTCGATGCTGCACCGCCAAAATCTTGACAGGACCAAATCAGTCCTGTATTAAACTCGGGAAGCCGCGGGCGTGCGGTTTCGGCCTGTGTGGTGCCCGTTTGCCGGTTTCGGGGGTGGTCGCCAGGACGTGATGGGCTTTATCGCGCCTACTTATTTTGTGTCGCAACTAGTCGTTCTGCACCGCCGTATAGGGGTGATAGATCAATCCAGTCCGACGCTGAGGGGCCACACATGGCTGCTGCACTCGTTAATGTCGCCCCAGAGGGCAACCTATCGCGGTATCTCCAGGAGATCCGCAAATTCCCCATGCTCGCGCCCGATGAGGAGCTTGCGCTCTCCAAGCGGTGGCGCGACGAAGAGCACCAGGAATCAGCTCACAAGCTGGTTACTTCCCATCTGCGCCTCGTTGCCAAGATTGCCATGGGCTATCGCGGCTACGGCCTGCCGGTCGGTGAGCTGATCAGCGAAGGCAACGTCGGCATGATGCAGGCGGTCAAGCGCTTCGACCCGGAGCGCGGCTTCCGCTTGGCGACCTACGCCATGTGGTGGATCCGTGCCGCCATTCAGGAATACATCCTGCACAGCTGGTCGCTCGTGAAGATGGGTACCACGGCAGCGCAGAAGAAGCTGTTCTTCAACCTGCGCCGGCTCAAGGGTCAGATGCAGGCGATCGAAGATGGTGACCTGCATCCCGAGCAGGTGGCCAAGATCGCCCGCATGCTCGACGTGCCGGAGCAGGACGTGGTCAGCATGAACCGTCGTCTGGCGGCGCCTGACAACAGCCTCAACGCTCCGGTTCGCGCCGACAGCGAAGGCGAATGGCAGGATTGGCTGATCGACGACAGCGAAAATCAGGAAGTTGTTCTGGCGGATCGTGAGGAGCTGACCGGTCGCCGCGCCCTTCTTGATGTGGCGTTGAAGACCCTGAACGAACGGGAGCGGCACATCCTCATTGAGCGGCGATTGAAGGACAACCCGACCACGCTTGAGGAATTGTCGCAGCAGTACAATATCTCCCGCGAGCGCGTGCGTCAGATCGAGGTGCGCGCGTTCGAGAAGCTTCAGAAGTCGATGCGTAACCAGGTGGCCGAGCGTCGCCAGGCCGTAGCTCAAGCCGCCTAGTCGTTTGTTCCCGCCGGGCTTCGAAGCCCGGCGGAACCGACGTCAACTCATGCCGCACACTCATTCTCACGATCATGATCACGCGGGCGGTGGTCATGGGCATGTTCATGCGCCAGCCTCATTCGGGCGCGCCTTCGCGATCGGCATATCGCTCAATGTCGTCTATGTGGTGATTGAAGCCGTTTTCGGCTTCATGTCAGACTCACTCGCGCTCCTGGCCGATGCCGGTCACAACCTTTCCGACGTGTTCGGCTTGTTGCTGGCTTGGGGCGCGAGCTACCTCTCCCAGCGCGGGCCGACAAGTCGTCGCACCTACGGCTACAAATCCACTTCGACGTTGGCCGCCATGGCCAACGGGGTATTGTTGCTTCTGGCAACCGGCGCCATCGGCTGGGAATCGTTTACCCGCCTACTACATCCCGAACCGGTCCAGACCACCACCATGCTGTGGGTGGCGGCGGCAGGCGTGCTGGTGAATGGCTCCACCGCACTCCTGTTCATGTCGGGACGCAAAGGCGACATCAATATTCGCGGTGCGTTCCTTCACATGGCAGC
>CAZTJC010000052.1:0-1508 GCA_964613945.1 uncultured Acetobacteraceae bacterium | reverse complement strand
TGTCGGGACGCAAAGGCGACATCAATATTCGCGGTGCGTTCCTTCACATGGCAGCTGACGCGCTGGTCACGTTGGGCGTCATCGCGGCGGCCTTGCTGATCATGGCAACTGGGTGGCTCTGGCTCGACCCGGCAGTCGGCCTAGTCATTGGCACCGTGATCCTGCTCGGCACCTGGTCGTTGCTGCGCGATTCGGTCAACCTGGCGCTGGATGCCGTTCCCGAAGGCATTGATCCCGATGCCGTGCGTCTCTGGCTCGGTAGCCTACCCGGCGTTGTCGAGGTGCACGATCTTCATGTCTGGGCGATTGGCACGACAGATACCGCGCTCACCGCCCACCTCGTGCGTGATGACGTTCAGCATGATCGTCGTTTGCTGCATGACGTTCAGGACGGTGCCCGCAGCCGGTTCGGCATTTCCCACGCCACCGTCCAACTTGAGACCATGGATGCGGCCGGAGACTGCCTGCTTCGGCCGGACCACGTGGTTTAAAAGCCCAGCCCGAGTAGCTTGGACAAGCCGAGCGCCAGCACCGGCAACAACGGTAGCACGATCCAACCCGTCAGCAACAACCAACTCCCGGCCCGTCGAACCCGGCGCAGCCGCCTGGTCTTGCCGTGCGGCCTGGTGATCGTCGCGTCGAGCGAGAGTGAACTAAGCATGTAAGGTCTCCGCGAACTTCATCTCGGAAATCGTCCGATCGCCCACCCGTCGGAGCGATACCTTGCCGCCAATCGCATTCGCCAACGCGTGCGCGACCGACAAGCCCTCCCCGGCCAGCGGCATCATGCCGCATCCCCAACCATCATCCACCACCGTCAGCAGCAACCCGGCGTCGGCCGTGGCAACGGTCACCTCGATGCGTCCAAGCAGACGCATGTGCATCCCATGCTTGACCGCATTGCCCACGAACTCATGCACCACGCGCAGCACCGTCTCCGCCATCGCCGCCGGCGGTTCAGCCGAAACGCGGCACGACACCGTGACGTATTGATCCGTTTCGCTCGCTAGCCCGACCACCCCGTCGCACAGCGACCCGAGCCGCTCCGCAAACGGACCGGGGGCACGCGTCAAACCGAACAGCGCGTCCGATATCTGCGCCGTCAACAGGATTCGCCGCTCGACATCGGCAGCCGTGCGCCGACACGCCTCTGGCGAGGTCATCCCGGCGGAAACCTGTGCGAGTATCCGCGTCAGCGCGTTCTTGGTCTGATGTCTAAGTTGCCGAAAATCGACCGTTGTCACGTTATCGACCGGTTGCGAGGCAGCCATCACCGCGAATACTCCAGTTGCAGCCCGCTCTGTTTACGTGGGTAATTTTCCCACATCAAGAGCCATCGTGCCGTTCGATCCATTTCGTGATTTTCCCGACCCACGGGTCAGTATACGGAGGCTATGACGCGAACACGCACGTCGGGCGAAAAAATCGTGTGGAAATGTATGATGTGGTGCGATGGCGCGCCCTGAGGGATTCGAACCCCCGACATGCGGATTAGAAGGCCGCCGCTC
>CAZTJC010000051.1:0-24631 GCA_964613945.1 uncultured Acetobacteraceae bacterium | reverse complement strand
GACCGAGGTCGCGATTGCCGTCAATGCACTGAACCGGATGCTCGAACTCGGGCGTGCAGAGTACGTCCGCCTCCCGTAACAATGAAGCGAGACAGCCAAACTGCGGCCGCCCGCTGATCCGTGCAACACAGTCGTCTCGATATTCAATATTCCGCAAGTCTGCTTACGACGGGTTGGATCTCACCTCTGTGACGCGCCAGGTCGTGAACGGCTCGATCTTACCCGTGGCAAGCCTGGTGATCGACTGCCGCTTGAGCAGAATGCCGGTCCGCCGGTCGACCCAATGCTCCGAGACCCGGACGTTGGAGCGCCCAAACGCATCATGACGCACGATCTTGAGCTCGACAGTCCTGTGGGGGCGGCCAACGAGAATAAGCGTCGGGTTGGCTACGTGCTCGACCGTCACACGACCCCAGAGTGCGGCGCGCGTGTCTTGGAAGGTGGTTTTTGTTCCGACCGGACCGGTCAGTGCGTCCAGAATGGCCTTCCGCTCGCCGGCTGGCACCTTGCGGGAGCGTCCCGATCCCCAGAAACCGGCGAAAAACCGCCTGGATCGGCGCTGCCATCGGACCCGGCACATCTGCGGATCAGAGAGGTCTGCACCCTCGTAATGCACGATTAGGCCGTTATCGAGGGTTGCCGTCGCATCTTGCTGGCAGGACGGCACCTGAACCAGACCAGCCTCGTCGACCAGGGCCGTTGCCTGCTCCTGTTTGGCGGCAGGCGCCGCCAGACCTAAGCTGCGCCCGTTTGTAGCCGCGCACGCCGACAACACGAGCGAGACGGTGATGGCGCGGGAGAGCGAGCGGGGCATGCGCTTCAGCTGAATAAGTGTTGAGGCAGGACAGATCAGTATTCGGACTCCAGATCAACGCGGGACGATGTTCTCAGCCTGGCACTGCCTCAGCTGCGAACGTGCCCCAGAAAGCGTCGCGCTCGAGATAACCCTCAACCGAGCCGACCTCAACCCGGCACCACGTAACTTGCGCCGCGCACGACACGATCCGCCCGACGATATGGGCCTGCAAGCGCGCGACTGGCGACGAATGCTTCGTGGCTGCGGCGTGCACCGTGCGCAGCGGCCCGGTTTTGACGTAGAAACTGCGGCGAGCGATGATGGTGCCGCTGTGCACCCAGCCTTCCGTTCCGTCTGGAAGCCGGATCTGGCGCCACTCCTTGAACTCCCGCTTGATCTCCACGGGCAGGAAGCGCCGATGTAGGATCCAGGCGATCGGGTAGCGTCGGCCGGGTCCCACGCGGAGATTTATGTCATCGGACCGTAGTGACGCGAAGCGCGGCAAGGGCAAGTGCGTCACCGACCCTACGACGATCCTGTCGTGACGCGATGCCGTTCCCGCCGCTCCGCTGAGGACGGCCGCGGCAACGAGGAACGCGTATGCTCGGACACGTCGTGCGCCGGTGCTCTGCAGCATGGAGGCGCTACGAACCGCTCGCCGTCCTGAACATCACTTTGTCGAAGTAGTCGCCGATTGCGTCGCGGATGGCGTGGGCCACGGTGCGACGATAGCGGGTCGTTCTCAGGAGACGCTCTTCGTGCCGATTGGAAACAAAGCCCATCTCCACCAGCACGCTCGGCACACCGGAGGTGGCCAAGACGTAGAGATGGGCCTCGCGTGCCGGGTCATGCACCATGGCGACGTCGTCCTTCAGTTGCTCTACCATCGCCTTCTGCAGGTCTGAGGAGCCTGGTGGCGGATTGGCGGTCCCGGTCGACAATGCGCGGCTGATCGCGCCAGAGGCGGCGGGGGTTGCGGGCAGCTTCACCGTCGCACCCTGATCAGGCTCGGCACGCACGTAGACGCTGGCGCCGTGCGCTCGCGGATCTGACGATGCGTCCGCATGAATGGAGATCAACAGCGCCGGCTGTTGCGTCCGCGCTCGGGCGACCCGATTGGCGAGTGAGATGCCGACATCCGTCGTACGCGTCAATTCGACGCGGAAGCGGCCTTGAGCACGCAACTCGCGTTGCAGTTCCAGTGCTGTGGACAACGTCACATCTTTCTCGAGCAACCCGGTGAGTCCAACAGCACCACCGTCCCGACCGCCGTGCCCGGGATCAATCAGGACAAGCGGCATCAATGCCCGCCGCAGGCGGGCGTAATTCCGGGTTGTGGACGCTTTCCGTGCCTTCTGGGCGGCCTTGGCAACTCGAGTTGCCAATTGGGGAGCGTTGCGGACCATTCTGTGGGCCGGGGCTACCTGTGGCGCAACACGTCGAACTTTAGTCGTCAGAGCCGCCTTGGGCAGTCGATTGGATCGGCTCGACACCGGCTTGCTAACACGGGGCTGATGAGCGGCAACGGCGGCAAGATGCCGATGCACGACGTGCTTAGGCTTCGCGGTGACCTCGGGAGACCAAAGCGCCATGGCGGAAGCGAGCACGCAGAGTTGGAGTGCGGCTAGGCGCGTTCTTACACGGGCGCGCTGTGGCATCGACCAGGATCGCTCGGCTGCATGGTAGGCAAGATGCTCCTTCCCCGTCGGCTTGGCCGACTTCGACCGAGACGATCAATGCCTGCCCCTGAACGCCCGTGCAACTCCTACCGAACTCGATCAAGGGTTTTTGGATCTTCAAATGGAGGGGCATCTTCGTCCAAAATCATTCATGGATGAACTTGCCATGACGTGGAATAAAATCAGCTTCCAGCACCGCCAATTTCAGCTTTCTACTACACCTTCAAGCCACATCTTTGAATAATATAATTTCAGGTTACTGTTTCGTGACTAGTTTAACATGGGTTGCTGCTGAACACCGCTGTTACGACCTCTGAATGCCTTGAGCTTCAAAAGCACGGACGTTGACAGCCGGATCGCAGCCGCTTCCTGTCGCAACAGTCGGTTCGACAGCGAAGTCATGAGAATACTGAACTTGCGTCTCTATCCAGCATGGATCACGCTGCTGCAAAACAACGACATTTGCAACCGTCAGAAAATTACCAGATTAGCGACAAGTTCGTGGCCTCTGTCGACTCTAAGTAGATTTATGCGCCCGGCATGATCAGGCGCGCACTACTCGATACGCGGACGCTTGCACCAGTTTTCGCCGTTAGCTCAACCAGCAAGCGGGATGGCACGCCCATATCCTCACCCTGAATGATCTCGATTGCGCCACCATGGGGCCATTCAAGATCACGCAGGTACCCGGCAAGAGCCGCTGCCGCAGCCCCCGTGGCGGGATCTTCGTAGACCCCGCCAATCGGAAACGGGTTTCGGGCGTGGAAGCGGCAGGAGCTTTCGGCGTAGATCAGACTGAACGTGCAGATGCTGTTCCGCCGCGCCAGCTCGCGCCCCGCATCAAGGTCGTAGCGCACGTCGGCTAGCCTGGCGCGATCACGCAAGGCGAGAACAAGGTGGTCCGCTCCCGCATGGGCGATTGCCGGAGGAAGTCGATCATCCAGATCCCCGGCCGACAGCCCGAACAGGACCAGCGCTTCATTCACCAGTTCCGCGGAAACCGCGCAACTGCGCGTGAGTGGCGACTGGAGGGTAGCGGCAAGCAACTCTCCTGCTCGCCGCCCTTCCACGGCGATGCGCGCATGGTTGAGCCTGAGCGGAAAGGTGCCACCGCCGTTTTTCAGGGCCAGCGCCGCCCCAAGCGCGATGGTAGCATGGCCGCAGAAATTCACCTCTACCTCGGGCGCGAAGTAGCGCACGCGCCACCCGCCATCCTCCGGCGCAGCGAACGCCGTTTCCGAGTAGCCTACATCCGCCGCAACGGCCTGCATGACGGCGTCCTCGGGCAGGACCTCACACACCACCACCCCAGCAGGATTGCCGCCGTGCCATCCGTTGGCGAACGCCGCGATCCTCTGCACTGTCAAAATGTTCGTCCTACACCGTGATGACCGAGCCCCAGCCTCACGCCTGCGGACCGGCGACGATGCCTGACTAGCATAAACAGAGCCAAGCCACAGAAAGCCTATTTGCCAACTCACAAGGTCAAGCGCTCGTTGCTTGGCGACAACGGATGACAAGCAGGGTTATTCGGGCTTCTTGACGGCCAGGACGCCTGCGGAGATAGCGAAGTAGAGGGCGCCGAAAGCCGCATAGGGGGCGATGGTTGCGACGCTGACAGCCGCCGTTGGGTCGAGCGCCTGCATCACGAAATGCGTCCCGCCAGCGCAAGATTGTGTGCCGCTCAGGATCTGCGGCCATTGGGCGGCAGCGCTGCGCCACCGCCGAACGCCGGTCGAGAGCTGAAAGATGCCCGCCAGGATCGCCCAGGCGCCGAGGACGCCGATGGCGGGGTGGACGTCACGGCTGCCGAGCGCGACTGCGACGGTCAGGGTCACGACCACGCTGATCGCGGCGTTTAGCGCCTGGGTGGGATTGGCGCGAAGGCCGCCGTTGCGCGCCGCATCGACGTAGTTGGCCAAGCAATCCCACAGCGGATAGGCGACGAGCAAGACGGCGCCGATCGATGGCTGTGCCTTCCCGATCGTGACGGCGAGGGCCACCCAGACGACGGAGAACAGCGCGCGCACCCCGTAGTAGCGTTTCAGCCAGCCCGACGGCGATTGCGGCAGGACGGTGTTTTCCGATTGCGAAACAGCGATGCTCATGGCGAAGATCCTTCTTGTGTGAAAAGGGCGCGCGTTTCCTGCCGTCGCGGCAGGGGCCGACGGTTGGTGTGCTTGATCGGGCTACGAGCGGCGACGGCGCCGCGGCGTGTGGCTTAGAGCTGGAAGCGCCGGGGTAGCAGCCATCGCGCGGCCGCTGTCACGATGACGACGCCCGCGGAATACCAGACAGCGATGTAGAGCGGATCGTTCATCGGGCAGCAGGCGGTAAAGATCAGCGCGCCGCAGGTGGATGCGGCGATCCCTGAGGCCCAAGCGCTCCGCGCCGGCCTCACGGCCGCGCCGCGCCGCATCAAGACGGCGAACAGCGCGATCAGCGGCAAGGCCAACAGCACGATGGCGACGGTGCACAACATGCCATGCGCCGGCGCGAGGCGTTCCATCAGCGATCGGCTGCTATCGGCGGCGTCCGTCACGAACACTCCGCCGAGCAGCATCAGCGCTGCCAGGCCAGGCAGCAGCGCCAGTCCGGTTCGCGACGCGGTCGGAGGCGCGAAGGACCGCATGGCGGCCGCGCAGCTCGCGACGGCGAGAACCGCGAGGCCGCCGATCTTCCACACCATGAAAGGCGCCGGAATGACCTGCCCCATGTCGGGCCGCATGACGCCGCATAGAAGGATCAGAGCGAGCTCGGTCCCGCCGAGAGCCAGCAGAGCCGCGGCTTCGCGGCGGGGACTGCGCCGTTGCACGGGGGCTAGGTCGGCCGACAAGTCGCGAATCAGGGCGTCAGTCGAGGTCATGGCTCTTCTCCACCAAGGCGGTCAGACGGGCGAGCCCGCGATGGATGTTCATCTTCACGGCCGACGGCGATTGGCCCGTTTCACGAGACGCTTCGGCGATGCTGTAACCCTGCATCTTGACTAGGGTGATCACCTGAGTCTGTGCCGGCCGAAGTTGGTCGAGCAGGCGGGCGAGGACCGACGCGCTGGTAACCGCGTCCTCATGGTCGCCAACGGCTAGGTCATCAGGCAATTCCTCGGCGGCACGGCGCGCTATGCCGCGAAGCTGATCGATCCATTTGCGCCTGGCGATCGCTGCCAGCTAGGGTTCCAGCGGGTGACGCGGGTTGAAAGTGTGCCGCCGTCGATGGATCGCCATCAGCGTTTCCTGCACGGCGTCGTCGACGTCGCCATGCGGCAGACGACGGCGGAAATAGAGCTGCAGCCACGGGGAAACCTCGTTCAGCAACCGGCGATATGCGCCGCCATGCCCGTTCTGCGCCGCCTCCATTAGCGCGCCCCAACTGTCCGGCGTGGCCGGACCCGCGGCACGGTCGCGGCTCGACGCCTTGTCCGGCGGGCTCGTCAGCATGGGGCTAATGAAGAGGTGCATGATCTCCTCTTCGCCGAAAGAGCCGAACCGGTCACTGGCCCGCTGAAATAATCCACCTGGGTGCGCCACATCCGAAAGGCCATTCTGCGCTCAGGTCCGCTCATCACCTGATACGCTGTCGCAAAGTCGGATTTGTAAGGCGGTTAGAAACTTACGATTTCAGCGGCAAGCGTTAGCCAACGGCGACAATGGGGCGTGCCGCCCGAGCTACTGCTTGCCGCCCAGCAAGCCATGCTCGGGAAACGCGAGCCGCGGGCGCTTTTCGGCAAGTCACTTGCTCTCATGCAGTCACCTGTACGAGATGATCTGATGTGGTCGAGATGAACGCACGAAGACGTTGAAGGCGCCGTAGATCCCGGTGATACCCAATCCAGATGTCTCGCGCCGGCGGAGATGTCGGCAATACCAGCCGCCTGATCCCGGCAATCTGGTCACCGACTACGCTAGGCAGCACAGCTATACCGACGCCTTGCCTGCACATGCGCCCCTGAACGTTGCGGTTGTTCGATTGCAGAACGGGCCTTGCATTCGGAAAAGTCTCAATGAGCCAGGCGACATCGGGGAGCCGACGCACGGATGAGGTGATCAGCCGGACACCAGTTCCATCGCCATAGGCGGGATCTGTCGCCCCCTCGGCGATGTAGGCCTGGTATTCAAGCGTGCAGACCCTCCGCTGGACGACATCGGCCGTGTCGAACGGAACGGCCCGAAACGCGACGTCGGCGTCCCGCTGGGCAAGGCTGAACCGGCGCGTATCGGTCAGGATCTCGACGTCCACATGGGGGTAGGCGTCCGCGAAGTCTGCCAGGATGGGCGGCAGCACATAAGCTCCGAACCAGTCCGTCGATGAAATGCGCAGATTGCCTGTGAGGGTCCGCACTTGCCCCGCAAGCCGGCGCTCCATGGCCAGTGCGCACTCTTCCATCTGCTCGGCCAACGCGATGATCCCATGGCCCTCGTCGGTCAGGACGAGACCGTCTGCCGTGCGCTGAAACAGCGTGTGACCGAACGCCTGCTCGAGTGTGCGAAGCCGCCTGCCGACGGTCGGGTGGCTTATCTGAAGCGACCGCGCAGCGGCACCGATCGTGCCGGACCGTGCAATGGCGAGGAAAATCCTGACGTCGCTCCATTCCACCGTACTGCCTGCACAAAACTGAACGGCCATAATACAGGTTTGTCAGTTCAAGAACAAATCTGATTGCCAAAATGACGACCATCGTCCGAAGGCACGGCCCCGAAAGCCGTCTCACCCGAGGTCGATCAAAAGGCAACGTAGAGAATTGATCATGAAGACATGGCTTATCACAGGCTGCTCGAGCGGCTTCGGCCACCGGCTCGCGCTCGCTGCGGCACGGCGCGGCGACCAAGTCATCGCAACGGCTCGCAATGTCGCGGGTATCGCGACCATGGCCGAGCCGTTCGCCGGACGAATGATCACCGTATCACTGGACGTTACCGATGTGGCGGCAGCCGAGGCAGCGGTCGCAACCGCGGCTGAGACTTTCGGTGGGTTCGACGTGCTGGTGAACAACGCCGGCTACGGGCTTTTCGGCGCCATTGAGGAGGGCACGCCCGAGGAGTATCGGCCGATGTTCGAGGTGAACGTCTTCGGTCTGATCGAGGTGACCAGGGCCGCCCTACCGACCCTGCGGCGGTCGGGCGGCACAATCGTCAACATGTCCTCGGGCGCCGGCATCGCCGGCCGCGCCGGCGGCGGCTACTATCACGCCGCCAAGTTTGCCGTGGAAGGCATCTCCGAGGCGCTCGCCGGCGAGCTGGAGCCGTTCGGCATCCGCATGCTGATCGTCGAGCCCGGGCCGTTCCGCACCGACTTCCTGGGCCGTTCGGTCATCATGGCGGCCAACGCGATGCCGGAATACGCTACGAGTTCGCGCAGGCACTATCGCGACACCAACGACGGCAACCAGGCAGGCGATCCCGACAAGGCCATCGCGGTGATCCTGCAGGCTGTGGACGACGATCACGCCCCGCTTCACTTGCCGCTCGGCCCGGCTGCGCACGCGATTGCCGAGCGCAAGCTCGCTGCCTTCCACAGCGACATCGATGCCTGGCGCGCCATCACGATCGCCACCGATTTCGACCACGCCTGAGGGGCGGCGATCATGATCCCAAGGCTAGAGGGCTTTACCCAACAATTGGTGCCGGTGAACGGCATCAACATCAATGCCGTCATGGGGGGCTCAGGACCGCCGATCCTCCTGCTCCATGGCTGGCCGGAAACATGGTGGGAGTGGCATCATGTAATGCCGTTGCTGGCCGAGCACTTCAGCGTGCTGGCCATGGACCTGCGCGGCGCCGGCTTTTCCGACTGCCCGCTCGATGGCTACGATAAGGCCACCATGGCGCGCGATGCGCACGCGGTCATGCTTGCCCTTGGACATGAACGCTACGCCGTGTGCGGTCATGACATTGGCGGAATGGTCGCATTGGCGCAGGCCGCCCTGCACCGGCAGGCGGTCACCCACCTAGCCATCCTCGACGTGCCGCTTCCTGGCTGGACCGGGTGGGAGGCGACAACCGCGAAGCTCTGGCATTTCGGCTTTCACATGAACCGGGACCTGCCCGAGCGCCTGATCCAAGACCGTGAATACGACTACGTTTCCGCCTTCATGGCCGAGCGATTCTACGATCACAGCACCTACGACCCGGCGGCCATCGAGGTCTACGCGCAAGCCATGGCGCTGCCTGGCCGCACCCGGGGCGGTATGGAATGGTATCGCACCCTCGTCACCGACCATGCCGCCGCGTTAGAATATAAAAAGCGGCCGCTCGAGATGCCAGTGCTCGGTCTCGGCGGGGACCGCCGCTTCGGTCCGCATATGGTGCCGATGCTCGAGGAGTTCGCCGGCAACGTCACAGGCGGCTCGATCGCCCGGTGCAGCCATTACGTCGCAGACGAGCGGCCGGACGAGGTCGCGGCCGCCCTGATCAAGTTTCTCGAACGCAACTGAACTCTGCACCTGTACCCTTGCGGGCCGGGCGGATCGCGCCCCAGCACTCGCTATGGGCCGAGCACAACCGGAAAGGAAGCAATCATGACCGCACCTATTGTTCGTGGCGTCAATCACATTGGCATCACGGTACCCGACATCGAAGCAGCCAAATCGTTCCTGATCGACGCCTTTGGTGGCCAAGTGATCTACCAGTCCTTCGCCCCGCAGGATCCTGCACGGCAAGGAGCCGAGTTCGAGCGAGCCGTGGGTGCCGCTCCCGGAACGGTCGTGCGCGCCCAGGCTATGGTCAAGATCGGCATCGGACCCGATATCGAGCTTTTCGAGATGCACGGCCCTGAACAGGCCCAACCAGTCCGCGCAAGCGACTTCGGCATCACGCATTTCGGCGTTTACACCGACAACATCGACGCCTCAGTCGCGCGCTTCGAAAAGGCCGGGGGCACCCCGCTCACCACACCGCGCGCGATTCCCTACGCGACCGAGAAAGGTCCGGGGAACAAGGTCTGCTACTGCCGCATGCCCTGGGGCACAACGATCGAGTTCATCACGACGCCGGACCGCATGGCCTATCACGACCAGACGGACTTGCGCCGATGGCAGGACGATGACTGAACAGCGCGCGAGCAAGAACCCGCATTAATCACGTCGCGGCCATGCTGACGTCGTCGGGTTCGCGGCGGAAGCGTTTGAGCGGCCCGCCGATTATCTCGGGTGCGCGATCGAGATCGCGGGTGACGCGGTGACGCGCGAGGGCTTCCGCGCCGACCTGCCCACGTTGCGCCGCATCTATCCCGGTCTAATCAAGCTTAACCGTTGGGCAGCCGCACGACCGCTTAATTCTCAAATCCACACCATTGGGACACGGTGACGCAGGTGATCAAGGGCCAGACCACCGGCCACGTTCACATCGACATCGGTAACGGCGTCACCGTCCACGCCTCCATCCAACGAAGCCATCGACGATCTGGCGCTCAAGGTGGGCGATGAAGCGACGGCCGTCATCAAGGCTTCCGACGTCATGGTCGCTGAAAACCGGTGCGGCAGGTCTCGATGCACCAGCATCTACTAATCGGTCGCCGTCGCGACCTGCCAAGACAGCGTGGAACTATTACAAGTCGGTCTCGACGATATCGGGCAGGAATGCGTTCCGATCTACCAAGGCAGGAGGATGCTCAATTTAGCAACGACTTAGCGTCCATTCAGCTTGATGTCCGCTACATCTTGCTTGCGCCGTCGAAAGCTGAAACGAGATTGGTGCAAAAGCGGACATTTGCGACGTATCGAATGTTACCAATTCAGCGACAACCACTATTCCGACGGCTGTCGCTCTCCCCCGAGGCGTGATGCTCAAGATGCAAGCGGCTCAGTCATTCCTTGGCGCGTAACCGGCGACGGTGAACAACGTTGCCCTGAGTAGGCCGAATTGCGGTGTTTAGGCCGGCTTATAGGCGCTTCCATCGTCCGCACGTTGCGGGTCGGAAACATAGCGACCGCCCGGCGGAATGGCCAAGCTGCCGAAGTCGCGGGCCAGCGTGTGCAGTCCTTCCCGCATCGCCGGACCAAGCAGGGCACGACCATGGCCAGTGACCACCACCTCTGGCTCCAGCCTAGCTAGGTCGCCGACCGAATGCTCTGCCGCCTGCCAGTCGTGCGTAAAGTATTTTGGAGGACCGTGGATCTCCGGTGCCTGCGTGGCTGTGGCGTAGGCGCTCTCGCCCGCAACGGTGACGAAGGCGTCCCCGGTAATCAACACGCGGTCAGTCTCGCGCCACAACGACACATGGCCGACGGAGTGGCCCGGGGTGTGGATCCAGCGCCAGCCCGGTAACTCCGGGATACTTCCATCCGCAGGCAGGTCACGAAGCCAGCGAGCGACGTTCACTGGGCTTCGCGGGTAGAGCGGTGACAAAAGCGCCATCATGCCGCCTCCAACAGTCGGATCCGCCTTCGGGTAGGATGCCGAGCCATCCAGGTAAGGACGCTCGAGTTTGTGCGCGTAAATTGGCACGTTCCAGCGCTCAGCCAACGTTTCCAGCGCGCCGACATGATCGAAGTGCCCGTGGGTCAGCACAATGGCCCGAGGTGGCACGTCCACGCCAAACCGGTCAGCGGCAACACCAGCGATGCTCCCCGCCGTCCCGGGAAGCCCGGTATCCACCAGCACCCAATCCGGCTGGCCGGGCTGGCCCACGTAAGTCACGTTGACGAAAACCAGACGCAGGTAGGCCACGTCGGGAGCAGCCTCTAGCGCGCCGTCATCGGCCTTGGTAGCAGCGACGCTTCCTGGATCAATAGGGACCTGTTGGGTCATCGATGCGGTTCCTCAAAGGGCTGCAACATAGAACCATGTGGCTTTCGGAGCTTACGCCTTCGCATCCAACAGCGCATGCTTGGAGGCACTGTGCAACACTGATCACAAAGACGATCAACGCTGGCGCTGATGGTGTAAGTCTTGACCGTAACAAAATGCTTATGGATACGCGAATGGCCGTACATAACAAATTGGACCATCCCGTTCTCATCGGGCTTCTCGGGATCGCAGGCTTTTTGCTACCCAAACCGACAGCTTCGGCGGATCCATTGGCTAAACCGGAGTCCCACGAAACCGGGAAGCAACCGGGTCGGTCAGACCATGGCCAGACTGCAGCCCGGCCCACGGACATCCCGCCAGCAGGATGGTGGGCGATACTGAAGCGGGTGGCAGTACAAGTGTCGACCGACCGCGTTATGACGGAGGCGGCCGGCGTCACCTTTTTCTCCCTCCTTGCGATGTTTCCAGCTATGGCCGCGCTGATCTCGCTGTATGGCCTGTTTGCGGACCCACACACCGTCTCGGACCACTTGGCAGCAATGGACGGCCTGCTTCCGGGCGGAGGTCTGGACATCATCAAGGAGCAGGTGAAATCGCTCACCTCTGGTGAACCCAAGAAGCTCGGCTTTGGCGTATTGTTCGGCTTCGCCGCCTCAGTTTGGAGCGCCAACCAAGGCATCAAATCGCTGTTCGACGCGCTCAACATCGTCAACGACGAGAAGGAGACCCGCGGCTTCCTGCATCGCACGGCTCTCACCCTGGCCTTCACGCTCGGGGCTCTGCTGTTCATCGTGCTTGCGTTGGTGGCCGTCGTGGCAGTGCCCGCTATCCTGGCGTTTGTTGGCCTTGGAGGCTTACTAGATTTCATTCTGCGCTTCGCACGCTGGCCGGTGCTGCTGGCGGCGATCGGCCTGTTCCTGGCCTTGATCTACCGCTTCGGCCCGAGCCGGGAGCCGGCTAAATGGCGCTGGGTCAGTTGGGGCAGCGCATTCGCAGCGGTGGCCTGGGTGATCGGGTCGGCCGGGTTCTCGTGGTATGTCTCAAGTTTTGGCAGCTACAACAAAACATATGGTTCGCTAGGCGCGGTCATCGGTTTCATGACCTGGATTTGGATTTCCACCATCATCATCCTAGTCGGCGGCGAACTTAACGCTGAAATGGAGCACCAGACAGCACGGGATACCACGACCGGCTTGGAAAAGCCGCAAGGAACGCGGGGCGCGACCAAGTCGGATCGCACCGCTAGAAGTTAAGCACCTGCGCTGTCGCAAAAGCCGATATGTTCGACCGTCAGAAACTCACTACTAAAGCGACAAACTGCGTTGCGTTGCTTTACTGTATTTGCACCATGAACCGGGGCCGATGAATGTCCACTCCCCTCGGTCGACCTCTCCATATCTGCCAGTCCGCTTTCGACCAGTCTGCCCGTTATCTCGAATTCTGTGGAAAACAATCTATGACGGGGTTGAGGCAGATCACTTAAGGTAGGTTCTCGCGCAAGATGATCTCGGTACGCGGCCGCTCGACTTCCTGCATCGCGGGTCGGCCGGACCGAAGATTGGCGAAAATGGCCGCACAGCCCAGCACCGTTGCGCGGGGATCCTGCGTGAGCACGGCGTCCAGCGTCTCGTCTAGCAACAGATTGCGTGTTCCTGGCGTCAGGCCGTGCCCGACGAACACGATTTTCCGCTCCCTCCCGGCCTCCTTGAGCCCGCGCGCCACGCCTTCAGGCGCGCCCCCGATATTGTAGATGGCGGCCAGATCGCGATGCTGGGTCAGCAGGGTGCGTGCATGCCGGTAGTTGCGGGACTCGTCGTCCAGGCCCTCCCGCAACTCGACGACGGTGATCTCTGGCGCCGTCTCCTCGAAGAAATGCAGGAAACCCATCTCCCGCTCCTCGTGCGCCCGATAACTACGTGACCCCGCGATCATCGCCACCTTGGCCGGGCGTTGCCCCACAAAGCGGGCTATCAGCGCAGCCGCTGTGCGCCCGGCTGAGCGGTTCTCCAACCCCAAATAGCCAGCCCGGCGGGAGCCAGCCAAATCCGAGATGACGGTCACCGCCGGCACCCCACGTTCGGCCAACTCGCTAATGGCTTCCCGCACGGCCAGATGCTCGATCGCCATGAACGCAACCCCGTCGGCGCCCTTGCCGAGCAGTGTGAGCTGACGCGCCAGGAGGTCAGGCTTGAAGCCGTCGATGAAGACCGTGCGCACGGTCGCATTGAATCGCTTGGACAATTCGTCAGCGAGTGCGGCGGCGGTGCGACCCAAAAGTGCGAAATACTGGTTGCCGCCGGTCGGCAACAGCAAGATCAACCGTGCGGGACGCGGTGCCGAGATCGTCTCCAGCGCGGTCTCAGGCAGGTAACCCAGCTCAATTGCCGTCTTGAGCACACGATCCCGGGTCGCCGCGCGCACGCCGGCGCGATGGTGCAAGACCCGGTCGACGGTGGCGGAAGACACGCCGGCTCGGCGTGCGATGTCGGCCATGCGCGCCACTTGGCCGGATCCGAGATCGCTGGCTGCAAACCGATCACTCATCGATCATAATCCATCAAAACACATCAGATTTAGCGTTTGACCGTCTTGGTGTCACGCGAATAGATCTCGAAAGAACGCGATCGATCCATCGATCAAAATACATCAGGGAGTGTCGTCATGACCGTTGATCGGCGAGTTGTATTGCGGGGTTTAGGCGCCGTTCCGGCCGTCGCCGTGCTCGGCGGCGCTCCCCGCATCGCCCGTGCGGCGGAGTTCGAGTTCAAATACGGCCATAACCTGCCCATCACTCATCCGCTGCATGTGCGCGCCCAGGAGGCGGTCGAACGCGTCGCCCGCGAGAGCAACGGCCGGGTGCAGATCCAGATCTTCCCGAATAACCAGTTGGGCGGCGACACCGACATGCTGTCGCAGGTCCGTTCCGGCGGTATCACGCTGTTCACTCCTTCCTCGCTGGTGATCGCGACCTTGGTGCCGGTCGCGGCGATCAACGCGACCGGGTTCGCGTTCGCCAACTACGACCAGGTCTGGGGCGCGATGGACGGCAAACTCGGCGCCTTTGTCCGGGCCGCGATCGCCAAAACTGGTTTGTTCACCTTCGAGCGCATGTGGGACAACGGCTTCCGCCAGATCACAACCGGCACCAAGCCGATCACCACGGCCGCCGACATGGATGGGCTCAAAATCCGCGTCCCTGTCAGCCCGCTGCCGGTATCAATGTTCAAAGGGCTTGGCGCCTCGCCCACCGGTCTGCAGTTCAGCGAGGTTTACTCGGCGCTGCAGACCCATATCGTGGACGCGCAGGAGAACCCGCTGCCAATCATCCAGGTCGCAAAGCTGTACGAAGTGCAGAAGCATTGCGCCCTCAGCAATCATATCTGGGACGGCTACTGGTTCATCTTCAACGGCCCGTCCTGGCGCAGCCTGCCGTCAGACCTGCAGGGCATCGTGCAGGGCGCTTTCAACGACGCCGGCCAGCAGCAGCGCGCCGACATCAAGGCGCTGAACGCCATCGTACAAGCGGACCTGCAAGCCAAGGGACTCGCCTTCAACAGCCCGGTCCCTGACAGTTTCCGCACGAAGCTGCGCGAAGCCGGGTTTTACGCCGAGTGGCAGAAGCGCTTCGGTGCCGATGCCTGGGCGCTGCTGGAGAACGTGGTCGGAAAGCTCGCCTGATGCTGATGGCGGTCCAACCCTCGACCGGGCGCTCGATGCTCGACCGGGTCAACCGCTGGTTCGGCGCCGCGGTCGATACGGTCGCGGCCGGGCTGGTGGTGGGCGAGATCGCCATCCTGCTGGGCGGCGTCGTCGCACGCTACGTGTTCCACAACCCTCTCGTCTGGTCCGACGAGGTGGCGTCGATCCTGTTCCTCTGGCTCTCCATGCTGGGTGCCGTGTGTGCGCTTCGGCGCGGTGAGCACATGCGGATGACCGGCCTAGTCAGCCGGGTGTCGCCGCGGGTGCGCGCGTTCCTCGAGGCGCTCTCGGTCACTGCACAGCTGGCGTTTCTGGTGCTGATCCTGCCGCACGCTTGGCATTACGCCGAAGAGGAAGGCTTCGTCGTCACTGCCGCTCTGGAGATCAGCAATAGCTGGCGCGCGTCGGCGCTACCGGCCGGCATTGTGCTGATGATCTCAGCAGCCGCGCTCCGGCTCGCCCGGCTGCTGCGCGAGACCGACCGCAGCATGGCCCTGGCGGCGATTGCCGTGACGCTGGTGGCGATGGCTGGACTGTGGTTCGTCGGCCCGGCGCTGAAGCCGCTTGGACAACTCAACTTGGTCGTCTTCTTCGTCGTCCTAGTGGCCATCCTGGTGTTTGCCGGCGTGCCGATCGCGTTCGGCTTTGCCCTCGCCACCTTCGGCTATCTTGCGCTCACGACGTCCACGCCGCTGCTGGTGATGGTCGGCCGGCTGGACGAGGGAATGGGGCACCTGATCCTGCTCGCGGTGCCGCTGTTCATCTTCCTCGGTTCGCTGATCGAGATGACGGGCATGGCCCGGGCCATGATCGCGTTCCTGGCCAGCCTGCTCGGCCATGTGCGCGGCGGTCTTTCCTACGTGCTGATCGCGGCGATGTACCTGGTTTCCGGCATCTCCGGCTCGAAGATCGCCGACATGGCCGCGATCGCGCCGGTGCTGTTTCCCGAGATGGAGAAGCGCGGCGCCCGGCGGGGTGACCTCCTTGCGCTGCTGGCGGCAACCGGGGCACAGACCGAAACGGTGCCGCCCTCGATCGTGCTGATCACCATTGGTTCTGTCACCGGCATCTCCATCGCGGCACTGTTCACCGGCGGGTTGCTGCCGGCGATCGTGCTCGGCGCCTGCTTATGCGCCGTCGTTTGGCGCCGGTATAGCCATGAGGACCTAACCCATATCCACCGGCCGGCGAAGCGCGAGGTCGGCAGACTAGCCGTCATCGCCCTGCCCGCGGTGCTGCTGCCGTTCGTGATCCGCGCCGCGGTGGTCGAGGGCGTGGCGACTGCGACGGAGGTCTCCACCATCGGCATCGCCTACGCCACGCTCGCCGGGTTGCTGGTCTATCGGCAATTCGACTGGCGGCGGTTGCTGCCCATGCTGATCGACACCGCGGTGCTTACCGGCGCCATCATCCTGATCGTCGGCTGCGCGACAGCCATGGCGTGGGGACTCACGCAGTCCGGCTTCTCGCGCAACCTGGCGCTCTGGATGGCGGCGATCCCCGGTGGGGCCTACGGCTTTCTTGCGGTCTCGATCGTGGCGTTCATCATTCTCGGTTCGGTGCTGGAAGGCATTCCGGCCATCGTCCTGCTAGGGCCGCTCCTGTTTCCGCTCGCCCGCGCGGCGGGGGTGAACGAGGTGCATTACGCCATGGTGGTGATCTTCGCGATGGGCATCGGCCTGTTCACGCCCCCGTTCGGGGTCGGCTACTATGGCGCCTGCGCTATCAGTCGCATCCATCCCGACGAGGGGCTGAAGGATATCTGGGCCTACATGGCGGCCCTGCTGATCGGCTTGATCATCATCGCCGCGGTGCCCTGGTTCTCCACCGGATTCCTATGACCTGTTTTCTTGAGCGAGAGTGAAGATGAGCCGTTTCCTAGGTGAGATCCGTCAACTCGGCTACGTGGTCGACGACATCGAGAGCGCGATGGACCATTGGAGCCGCGTGCTGGGCGTCGGGCCGTTCTTCTACAATCCGCGCGTGCCCATCGTGAACTACCGCTATGGCGGCGAGGGGTTTGAGCCACATAACTCGGTCGCCCTTGCCAACTCCGGCGGCGTGCAAGTCGAGCTGATCCAAACCCGCAACGACGTTCCGTCCATGTATCGCGACTTCAAACGCGGTGGGCGCACCGGGCTGCAGCACGTCGCCTACTGGACGCAGAACTACGATGCCGACCTGGCCCGGCTACAGGCGCAGGGCTTCAACGTATTGATGAGTGGCGAGGTCGGCGTTGACGGGCGCTTCGCCTATTTCGACGTCGAGCATCATCCGGGCAGCGTGATCGAGCTGTCGGAAGTGATGGGCCCGAAAGGCACCATGTTCCGGCTGATCCGAGAGGCCGCTGAAGGTTGGGACGGCAGCGACCCCGTGCGCCCCTTCCCCGACCTCAGCAAACTCTGATGCTGGCTTCAGACCGGTTCGAGGCCGAGTATCTGATTGAGACGCCGCTTGACCCCTCCGACATCGCGGAGATCATGGCGGGGGAGCAATCCTGCGGCACCTTCACCAGGGTCGCCGGCGAGACCGACGAGCTGCGCGCCCGGGCACGGGCCAACGTGCAGTCCGTCGAGGAGCTGGCGCCGGCATCCAAGGCAAGCCTGCCGAATGCCTGGCTCGACCGCAAAGGCATCGGCGGACCGTTTCGCCGGGCGCGTATCCGCATCAGCTTCCCCGTCGACAATGTCGGCCCCAACCTCGCCAGCCTGGCGGCCATCGTGGCCGGCAACCTGTTCGATCTTGGCGAGGTCACCGGGTTGCGGCTCGAACGGGTGACGCTACCACCGGCCTACCGGGACCGTTTCGATCTACCGGTGCACGGCCTGGCCGGCACGCGTCGCTCGACAGGCGTCGCGGATGGACCGTTGGTGGGCTCCATCGTCAAGCCGAATGTCGGGCTCTCTTCGGACGACACGGCGGCGATCGTCGAACAGCTCTGCGGCGCCGGGCTGGATTTCATCAAAGACGATGAGATCTGCGCCGACCCGGCCGCTGCCCCACTCGCCCAACGCATTCCCGCAGTGATGGCGGTCATCCGCCGGCACCAAGACCGCACCGGCAAGGCGGTGATGATGGCATTCAACATCACCGACGAGACCGACGCCATGCGGCGCCATGCCGACCTGGTCGAGCGCGAAGGCGGCTCCTGCATCATGGCGAGTCTGAACTGGTGCGGCTTCTCGGCAATCCAGACCCTTCGTCGCCATAGCGGACTGGTGCTGCATGGTCACCGCAACGGCTTCGGCGCCCTCTCGCGGGATCCGCTGCTCGGGATCGGCTTCCAGGCGTATCAGGTGCTCTGGCGCCTGGCAGGCGTCGACCACATGCACGTGCACGGTCTGCAGGGTAAGTTCGCGCAGGAGGATGCGGAGGTCGTGTCGTCCGCTCATGATTGTCAGGCGCGGCTGTCCGATACAATCGACGACCGGGTAATGCCGGCCTTCTCGTCGGGGCAGTGGGCCGGGACCGCGCCGGCCACGTTCTCTGCCCTCCGCAACACGGACCTGCTGTTCATGTCCGGTGGCGGCATCATGGCGCATCCGGACGGCCCCGCCGCCGGGGTCGTGAGCATCCGGCAGGCGTGGGATGCGGTGGCCGCCGGGCAGACGCTGTCCGCCTATGCCGCGACCCACCCCGAATTGGCCGCCTCGCTCGAGAAGTTCGGGCGCGCGTGACCCGGCCCCGCTATGGCTGGTATGGCGACGATTTCACCGGCGCGACCGACACGCTGGCCACGCTGGCGTCTGCCGGGTTGCGCGCTACCCTGTTCATGGGCATCCCGAGCGCGGCGCAACTCAAGCAGGCAGGGCCACTCGACGCGGTTGGCATCGCGGGTGCCGCGCGCGCCATGAGCCCGGCCGAAATGCGCACAGAACTGGAGCCAGTCGGCCACTTCTTCGCCGAGCTCGGCGTACCGGTGTTACACTACAAATGCTGCTCCACGTTCGACAGTGCGCCGGAGATCGGCAGCATCGGCGCAGCTGTCGAGATCCTGCGGCAGCACATGCCGAACGCCTTCGTGCCAATCGTGGGCGGGCAACCGAACCTCGGCCGGTTCTGCGCCTTCAGCACCCTGTTCGCTGCGGCTGGCGCCGGCGGCGAGGTGTTCCGCATCGATCGGCACCCGACCATGAGCCACCATCCGGTGACTCCGATGCGCGAGGCCGACCTGCGCCAGCATCTGGCGTTGCAAGGACTGCCGAGGATCGTGGCCGCTCATGCTCCCGTCGATGTTACTTGTCTGGACGCAATGCTGGACATCCAACCAACCCCGCCGGCCGTGCTATTCGACGTGATGTCAGAAGCAGACCTCGCCGCCATCGGCCCGGTGATTTGGCGACAGGCTACGACGAAGCCGCTCTTGGCCGTCGGCGCCAGTAGTGTTGCACGAGCTCTGATCGCAGCCTGGGGGAAGCAGGCCGCGGCTCCCGCGTCATCGGCCGTGCGCACTGCGGATGGCCCGGTGCTCGTGCTCGCCGGGAGCCTGTCCCCGGTCACCCGCCACCAAGTTGCCGCCGCGACGAAGTTCCAGCGTATTGCCATCGATGCGCGACGCTTGATCGATGACGAAACCTACCCTGCCGAGCTCGTGACCGCGATTACGGATCAACTACGATCTGGGTGCCATGTGCTGGGGTATACGGCAGCCGATGGCATGCCAATGGACACCACTCGCGCCATGGAGGTTGCGTCCTCCACCGCCAAGCTAGTCGCATCGGTCTTGGATCGTCTACCGTTGAAGCGGGTAGGCATTGCTGGCGGCGACACATCGAGCCGTGCGGTCCAGGCGCTTGAACTCTGGGGATTGTCACACGGCGCGACGCTCGCCCCTGGCGTCGCACTCTGTAGGACCCATGCCAGGATGCCGAGCCGCAACGGAATCCAGCTCATGCTGAAGGGCGGGCAAATGGGGCCGGTCGACCTCTTTGATCACCTAATAGGCAACTAGAGCCTATCTATCACCATCTAGAGCCAGAGATATAAACCAATTTAATCAGAGCAATGAGACATGAGGAAGCTCAAAGACGAATGACCATTTACTTGGCTGTTCTGCCTATTTCATGTAGCTCGATTTCACAGTTCTGCTTTCGGCCAGGCTTGTGTCTGATGGATCGAGAAGAGCGGCCGAGCCACGATGCCATCGTTATAGAACGTGCGACCGAGTGTGGCAGTCTGTTGCTGCTCGGCGGCTACAAGGCCGGGTACAAAAGGTTCGGGTTGGCGCTGATTGTGGAGGCGCTGATCCAGGAGCTATCAAATACGGCGCGATACGCCGATCAGTTGGGTCGCCAACGTCTACTGCCAGCTGATTGACCCGGCCGCGTTCGTCCGGCGCGACGAATTCGTGGCGCAAATGGATCATTCCGTGGAACAGTGCCGCGCGAACCCGCCGCTCGACCGGAACTGCCCGGTCCGGTTGTTGGGCTAACAGGCCATTCTCAGCACCGCGTTCACCCAGGCGGACGGGGTGATGCTTTTTTTACGACCCGGCGCTCATTCGAAGATTTAGCCAACAAACTCGGCGTAGACCGATTAGCCGACAAATAACTACAACGGGAGAAAGCAACGATGTTTAAGAATGGCACGATGAGCATCACAAGGCGTAGCGCGTTACTGGCCGCCCCCGCGTTACTTCTGGCCGGTCGCAGCCGCGCCGAAACGAGCGTGGCGGGGGTGAAGACGAACGCCGACATAGCCAAGGCGGAGGCGGAAGGCGCGGTCGTCTTCTATACCCACGACAGTGACCCCGCCGGCGCGGCCATCGCTGACGCCTTCACCAAGGACTTTCCCAAGATCAAGGCGTCCTACCTTCGGGCTCAAAACGGCGCGCTGTATAGCAAGCTGCTCGCCGAGCGTTCCGCCGGACGCTACGGCGTAGACGTCATCCAGTTTTCCGAAGTGAGCACCGCGCTCGATTTCAAAAAACGCGACGGCTACACACATTACGACTCACCTGAAGCCTCCGCTTACCCGGCCGATGCCCTGAGCTCCCCGGCCGGATACTATTTCTACTCTGGCGTCACCTTCGGCGGCATCGCCTACAACACCGACAAAGTCTCCGTCGCCGACGCACCCAAGACCTGGAAGGATCTGCTCAACCCCCTCTGGAAGAATGGCGTCAACACCAAGCAGGCCACCAGCGGCATGCAATTCGTCGAATGGTACGAGCTGAAAAAGCTTTACGGCGACGGCTTCTGGAAGGAGTTCGCCAAGCAGCGCCCGCGCGGCTTCGACTCCCGAATCCAGCTATTCGATCGGCTCGCCAAGGGCGACGATAAGATCTGCGCGCTGGCCGAATGGGCGGGCTACCAGCTCTACAAGGATCGCGGCGCCCCGATCGCCTTTGTCACCCCGCCGGACGGTCTGCCCGCCACCCCGATCGCGGCCGGCATCGTCAGCAACTCGCCGCACCCAGAGGCGGCCAAGCTGTTCCTGGACTGGATGATGTCGCCCCGGGGCCAGAACCTCTACCAGACCAACAGTTATTTTTATTATCCGTCGCTACGCCGAGACGCCGAGCCGATGCCGGGCGGCATGAAGCTGAGCGACTTCAAGCTCCTCTATCCGCAAGACATGGAGGCCTACGCGGCCGCGCATCCGACCTTCGTCAAGGAGTGGAACGGCATGCTCGGCCTGTAGCCGTGTCGCTGACGATGGGGGCGTCGCTGCGGCGGCGCTTCCCGACGCAGACCGTCATGGGCCTCGGGGTTGCCGGGCTGGCGGCCGTATTGGTGCTCTACCCGATCTTCTACCTTGTACAAGCCTCGCTGGACGTCGGCGACCCCGACATCAGGCCCCCGACCGCCTACGGCCTCGATAACTTCGAACGCCTGCCGCAGTACGGCGAGATCATGCTGAACACGCTCGGCGTTTCGTTCGCGGCCACGATCCTGGCGCTGGTGTTCGGTTTCCTAACCGCCTGGATCCTCAACCGGACGGACGTTCCAGCCCGGCGCACGCTCGAACAGCTCATGGCGGTGCCGTACTACGTCACGCCCCTACTCGGCGCCCTGGCTTGGAGCCTGCTCGGCGCGCCCGAGAGCGGCTTCGTCAACCAGCTCTGGCGCGCCATGGTCGGCGGTGACGGCGTACTGTTCGACATCACCGGGCCGATGGGCATCGCCTGGGTCATGGCGTTGTTCGAGGGTTCCGTCGCCTTTGTCATGATTGGTGCGGTGATGAAGTCGATGGATCCGGCGCTCGAGGAAGCCAGCCAAGTTATGGGCGGTAGCAAATGGCGCACCATGATGCGCGTGACGCTGCCGCTGGTCACGCCCGGCGTGCTCGGCGCGGCCATCTACGTGTTTGCCGAGATGCTCGGCTCGTTCTCCGCCGCCCTTGTGCTCGGCACACCCAGCCGGTTCTACGTCATTACCACGGCGATGTATCAGCTCGTGTCGCAATATCCGCCGCGTCTGCCGCTGGCTGCCGCCATGGGCGTGTCGTTGTTCGCGGTTATGTTCTTAATGCTGTTCCTGTATCGCCGGGTCACCAAGGGCAGCAGCTACGTCACTGTTGGCGGCAAGGCGTTCCGGCCGCGCCTGATGGATGTCGGCCGTTGGCGTTGGCTGCTGTTCAGCGTTTGCGCGCTCTACAGCGTGCTTGCCGTGTTCCTGCCGGTGGCGACGCTGATTTATGTGGCGCTGCAGAAGCTTGCCGTGACGTTCCCGGCCGCCTCGAACTTTACGCTGGATCATTTCCGCACGGCGCTGTCGCTCAACGCTGTGCGTTCCGCCATGGTCAACAGCCTGCTGCTCGGCCTGCTGACCGCCACCATCGGCGTGGCGATCACCGGGCTGCTAGCCTGGATTATCCAGCGCTCCCGCCTGCCCGGCCGCCAGCTGCTCGAGACGATCGTCATGCTGCCGCAGGCGGTGCCGCGGCTGGTGTTCGCCTTCGGCATGATGTGGGCCTGGCTCGTGTTCCCGATCCCGATCTACGGCACGTTCTGGTTGCTGCTGATTGCCTATCTGACCGTGTTCTTGCCGCTTGGGGTGCGCACGCTTTCGAGCGTCATCGTCCAACTCGACAAGAGCCTCGAGGAGTGCGGCGAGATCTGCGGCGCCGGCTGGTGGTACCGCATCCGCACCATCACCGTGCCGCTGCTGCGCCCAGGCATCCTGGCCGCCTGGCTGTTGATCTTCGTCGCCAGCGTGCGCGAGCTCGGCGCCTCCATCCTGCTGATGGGACCGAACAGCAAGGTGCTGACCCCCGCCATCGTGGAGGCCTGGTTCTCGTCGAGCAGCGAACTGACTGCTGCCATGGCGCTGATCCAGACGCTGGTGGTCGGCATGGTGATGCTGCTGTTCACCATTTTGACCAATCGCGCCGTGCGGCGGGGAGGCTGATTTGCAGAACACGCCCTACATCGAAGTCGAGGATCTCACCATCCGCTACGGCAACTTCGCCGCCGTCGGGCCAATCAGTT
Source organism: uncultured Acetobacteraceae bacterium (assembly GCA_964613945.1). Lineage (GTDB taxonomy): Bacteria > Pseudomonadota > Alphaproteobacteria > Acetobacterales > Acetobacteraceae > JAVVHH01. The sequence continues at coordinate 1,282 of CAZTJC010000051.1, read as the reverse complement.
TCCGGGTCATGCCGGGCGAGCAACTAACCCTGCTGGGTCCGTCCGGCTGCGGCAAGACTACCACGCTGCGCGCGGTCGCCGGGCTGGAACGGCCGACCTCCGGAACTATCCGCATCGGCGGCCGCGTCATGTTCGATGGCGCCGGCGTCAACGTGCCGGCCGAGCAGCGCGGGCTCTCGATGGTGTTCCAGTCCTACGCCATCTGGCCGCACATGACGGTGTTCGAGAACGTTGCCTACGGCCTGCGCGTTCGCCGCGAGCCCGCTGCAACCCTGCGCGACAAGGTCATGCACGCGCTCGACCTAGTGCAGATGGGCGCCTACGCAAATCGCCATGCCTCCCAGCTCTCCGGCGGCCAGCAGCAGCGCGTCGCCCTCGCCCGCGCTTGCGCCTTCTCGCCCCAGGTGCTGCTGTTTGACGAACCGCTCTCCAACCTGGACGCCAAGTTGCGCGGCGACATGCGCGTCGAGCTGCGCGAGCTGCAGCACCGGCTCGGTGTGACGTCCCTCTATGTGACACATGATCTGGAGGAGGCGCTGGCCATGTCAGACCAGATCGTCGTCATGCGCGGCGGCCATATCGAGCAGTCGGGTTCGGCGGCAGAGATCTACGATTTCCCGCGCACCGCGTTCGTGGCCGATTTCGTCGGCTCCGCCAACCTGATCGCCGGTCGTGTGCGTTCAGACCTATCGGCAAACGGCGCAGTCGCGCTCGAGACGACATCTGGGCAGGTGATCCACGGCGTCACCCATGGCCGCGCAGTCGAGACTGACGCCATCATGTCCGTTCGCACCGTCCATCTTCGCCTTTCGCCCAATCCAGTTCTGGGCCCCAACGCTTGGCCCGTCACGATCGAGCGGGCCGTGTTCCTCGGCGACCTGACACAAATTCATCTGGATTGGGGCGGCCAGAAGCTTGTCCTGCGCCAGACCGCACTCAGCCCCATCCCAGCCGAAGGCCCGGCTTACCTTTCCGTCGATCCCGCGCGCTGCGTTTTGCTGGAACGCTGACGTTAGTGTCTACCGCTGGATTTCGGCGGACAGTTCCTCATCCCAACTGGCGTCCGCCTCTCTGCTCGGCGCACTCCAGAGCTGACAGTCCGCTATCGGCCAGACGGGCACCGTCAACTTGACGGTGGTTAGCTTGCGAAGTGTGGTGGTGCCAAAGTAGGCGAGCGGGATGACGACAACTGCCCGCCCGAATTATGCCGGATATCGCTTCCCGCCAGAGATCATCAGCCACGCGGTCTGGCTCTACTTCCGCTTCCCGCTCAGCTTGCGGA
>CAZTJC010000050.1:0-24915 GCA_964613945.1 uncultured Acetobacteraceae bacterium | reverse complement strand
CTAAGCGACTAAGACCCTTTACGACTAAGCGGATAAGCGGCATAAGTCGCTTAGCTGCTTAGTGGGAGCAATAGCCATGCAGGTATGGGCCGTGATCGCGCAGAAGGGCGGGCAATCCAAGACCACCCTTTCGACCGGATTCGCCGTCGAGGCGGCGCGGGAAGGGGCGTCCGTTGTCATTCTCGACGCCGACGATCGGCAGGGATCGGCGCTCTACTGGTCGGAGCGCCGCGACGACGACGACGTGATGGTGAAGGACAGCAGCGTCGCCGGCCTACCGCTTCACGTCTCGCGCGGGCGCGGCAGCGGCAAGGTCGACCTCATAATCATCGACACGCCAGCGAACTCCAAGGACATCGCCATGCTCGCGGCCGAGCAGGCGGATTTTGTCATCATCCCGGTCGCGCCGCGCGGGCTGGATGTTCATTCGGTGTTGCAGACGGTTAAGCAGGTGCAGCAGGCCGGCACCCCCTTCGCCGTCATTCTAACCCAGGTTCCGCACCAGGGCGGGGAGGGGCAGGAGGCCCATGCCGGGTTCGCGGCCAAGGGCGTGACGATGTTCGACAACCGTCTTCACTTCCGCAAGGATTTCTACAAGGCGACACCGCTTGGACGCACCGCAGCAGAAACCGAGCCGGACAGCAAAGCAGCGGCCGAGCTGCGCGCCGCCTATAACGAGGCTAAGCGACTAAGCGGCTTTACGACTAAGCCAGTAAGCGAGGCAGCATAATGGCGAAGAAGCCTTCCGCGCTCGCCAGCATCTTCGATGATGAGGCCGAGGAACCGGCACCGGCTCACGTCGCCGTGGCAGCCCCCGAGCCGCAGCGGACGACAGCACCGCGCCGATCGCGGCGTTCGGCCGACACACTGGCAGCGCCGGCCCCGCGCAGCAGCCACCCGGGCAAGAAGCCGGTGTTGATCCATATCCCCGAGGATATGCACCGCGCGCTTCGCCAGCTTAGCGTGGAGGAGGGCGGGGAACCGCTCACCGTCATCACCGAACGCTTGCTCCGCCAGTATTTGGTCAAGCGGGGCCACACCAGGTTCGCCCCGTGAGCAAGCGGCGCGATCCTAACCCCGAGTTCGACCTGTTCATCCCGGCGCTGGGCGACCTTCCGCTCCGCGACCAGCGCGAGGTCATGGAGCGGCCGTTCTTCTCGCTTCAAAAGCGCAAGCGGCTAAAGCCAATCGAGTATCGCAGCCCGGACGGCGAGGCATGGGTGCGCGTGCAGGCCATCCCTGACTACGGCATGGCGACGATATGGGATGCCGATATTTTGATATGGGCGGCATCCACGCTCAATCGCATGAAGCAGCAGGGTTTGAACGACATACCGCGCACGTTGACCACGACGCCCTACGACCTGTTGCGGGCGATCAAGCGCAGCACCGGGGGCAGGGACTATCAGGAGCTGCAAGCGGCGCTGCTCCGGCTCCAGACGACTTCGATCACAACCTCCATCCGCGCGACGAAGCGTCGGCAGAAGGCCGGGTTCAACTGGCTCGATAGCTGGACATTCGACACCGACGCCGAAACGGAGCAGCCGCGCGGCATGACGCTGACCCTCTCGGATTGGGTTTACGAGGGGATCGTCAACGAGAAGTCGTTGCTCACCATGCACCCCGATTATTTCCTCCTGTCCGGGGGGTTGGAGCGGGCGCTGTATCGCATCGCGCGCAAGCACGTCGGCTCGCAGCGCGGCGGGTGGTTGTGCCGGGTGGAGGTGCTTCGCGACAAGACCGGCAGCGACGCCCAGCCCAAGGAGTTCAACAGGATGCTCCGGCGGGTGATCGAGGCCGACCAGCTCCCTGACTATGCGATGGAGACGGCCGAGACGACCGACAAGAGTCCCGCCGTGCTGTTCAGGCTTCGCGGCGAAGCCGAGGCGCTGGCACTGGCGGAGAAGATGCGCGCCGAGGACGAGCGCCGCGCCCGCGTCGACGCCGATCGCCGGCACGCGGCCGAGGTGGACGCCCGCATGGACCGGCTTGCCGGCCGTCGCTGACTATCGGGGTTTCACACACCGCAGCCCCAACTATCGGGGTTTCACACACCGACCGACCGGCCGAGCAGACTCCACCGAGCCCCGGCCGATGCGGCGAACCCGCTCGTGTTGTGGATAACTGGCGCGGAAAGACCGTTCAAGGCATCGCCTGAGTCGGGGTTTCACCCACCTTTGCTTCGGGGGATCACCCACCGCACTATCGGGGGATCACACACCGAATCACGGGGTTTCACCCACCGGGCTAGATCGCAACACGCTGACAACAAAGCGAAGATTCCGCTTTTTGGGCAGCTTAACCTACTTAACGATTCATATTTAACAGAATCCTTTAACGTCACCGCGACACCGAGCAGCCAACAAGAAAAGGTCAAATGGAATCGGCCTATGGCCGATGCACCTTCGTTTCGTGCCGCCTTCGGCGTCACAGAGGCGGCGCAAGCGCCGCAAGCTTAGCGGGAAGAAAGTGGGAGACATAGCGGCGGAATCGCGCCCTACGACCGCACAGGAGCACGGGGAGGGCGGGAGAGGGGACTTTACGTGCCCGATGGTGCCGATCGCGGCTAATGCCCCCAGCGGGGCTTAAATCAGCCATGCCGTCCCCGGCTTCATTGTCTCCGTTTTTGCGTCCGCGATGTTCACGCCGGATCGAACCGCCCGGCGAACTCGCGATCGGCATAGTAGCGCAGCTTGGCGGCGACGATCGGCCGCTGCCCGGCGAGGAACAGGAGCTGGCGATCGGGCTTGAGGGTGCGGACCTCGTCGGGGGTGAGGAGCGGGCGGCCGACGTGCTGCTGCCCGTAGGAGATCCCGCTTTCCTCGGCGTCGATCGCGCGACTCATGGTCTCGAACACGACGGTTTCCTGCCCCGCCAGATCGGAGACGAGCTTGGCGCTGTCCTGATCGTTGACCCCGAACACCTGGAGGACGCCGGCGTTCGACAGGAAGGTGCCGGCGCGCTGCCCGTAGAGCGCGCGGAGCTGGTGAACGTCCTGCAGGATCGGCCAGAGCTGGACGCCATAGCCCGCCATCAGCCCCATCGCGCGTTCGACCGGTTCGAGACGGCCGAGCGCCGCGAACTCGTCGAGCAGGAACAACACCGGCCAGGGCGGGCGACCTGGTGCGCGCGCCAGCTCGGTCAGGGCCTGCGCCACCATCAGCCGCAGCCAGCGGGCATAGCTGGCGAGCCGGTCGGGCGGCAGCACGAGGAACACCGTCGCCGGTGTGGTTTTCAGGCCCGCGAACGTGAAATCCGACCCCCCCAGCACCGTCGCCATGCGCGGGGAATCGAGGAAGTGGGTATGGCGTTGCGCGGCCGACAACACGCCGGCCGCTTCGCGATCGGACTTGCCGAGCTGGCGGTTGGCGGCGCGCGCGACCAGGCCACCTTGTCCTTGCATCGCGGCGAGCTGCGCCGCCAATGCGGCCGGGGCGAGCGTCAGCCGGTCGCGCAGCGTTTCCAGGGTGCGGGTGGCGGGCGGTTCGGTGGTGACGATGTGGAGCAGGATGCCGGCGATCAGCGCCTTGGCTTCCTCGTTCCAATGCGCGTCGCCGGCTTCGCCGGGCGCGTCGTGGACCAGCGCGTCGGCGAGCGTCATGCAGTCGTCGGCGAGATCGAGGCCGTGCGGGTCGATGCGATCGAGCGGGTTGAACGCGGCCGAGGCCAAGCCGGTGACGCCGAACGGATCGAGGACATGGACCGCGCCGAACTTGCCGCGCTGGCGCGCGGCGATGCGGGCGTTCTCGCCTTTGGGGTCGATGCAGACGACCGCGAACGGATATTCGAGCAGGTTGGGGATGATCGTGCCGACGCCCTTGCCGGTGCGGGTGGGTGCGATCGTCAGCAGATGGGCGGGACCGGCATAGCGCATCGGCTTGCCGGTCTTCACGTCGCGGCCGATCAGCAGGCCGTGATCGTCGTTGAGGGCTTGGGCCTCCCCGGCGGTGGCGAAGCGGGCGGAGCCGTGTGTATCCGCAGCGGCAGTGGCACTGCCGTAGTGCAGGATCAGCGGCTGGAAGAGCGCCCGCAGCGGCACGAGCAGGATCGCGAGCCAGACCAACACCTGGACGATTGCAACGAGCGTTGGATAGCGGAGAAGTCCGAAATACCACATCAGCCCGTCCGAGCCGAGGATCAGGACGACCGCCACGGCGATCATCAGGATCAGGACGCCGAACAGGTGGCGGGCGAAGCGGAACGGAGCGAACACCAGCGACTGGACCGCCCAGCCGGGGTTCTGCCCTGCGATGCGGGCGAGGTTGCGTGACGCCCGGCCGAGCTGGCGGAACCAGTCGATCACCGGCCGCGAGCCGCCGCCATGGCTTCCTCGAAACTGGCGAAATAATCCTGCACCGGCTCTTCGGCCGGCAAAGATCGAGCGTGCGCCAGCAGCGCCTCCATATGATCCGTCTCCGATACCTCGCCCGCTACGAAGCGTCGGTTCAACGTGTCGAACTCGGGCGTCAGCTTACCTCCGGACAATTCGGTGCTGGTGCGGGCGAAATCGACCGCCCGTTGGCGGCGACCGCGCTCCTCGTCAGATCGCTCAGGCATCGTCTGCGCTCCCTTCCGCTTCCGTGTCGAATGCCCGCTTTCCGCGCCGCTTCCAGAGTGCGAGCGTGTCGCCGGCATCTTCGCCCCGACCGCGGCCGGCGAGATCGAGCAGCGCGCCGTAAAGCGTGGCGCGATCGTCGTCGGTCAGCTCGACCAGTCCGGCTTTCTGGACGAGCCCGCCCAGCTCGATCAGGTGGCGCGTTCGTTCACGGCGTTGCACGACCCAGCCCCGGTTATCCGTTCGCCGCTGCGTCGCTTCCGCCCGCAGCATCGCCGCCCGGTTCAGCTTGAGCAGTCGTCCCGTCGATCGCAGCATCGCCGCCACCTTTGCGCCCGCGTCGTTGAAAGAAAGCAGCGCCCTTTGCACGCCATGCCTCCTTCGCGCCCGCATCCTTTGATCCGATCGCATCGAGCAGCACCCCGGCCAGTGTCTCGGCATCGAGCGCGTCAGCTCCAGTCGCGGTGACGAGTTGGCCGAGCTGTTCGACCCGCTTCACCTTGAGCGAGCGGGCCTTGTCGTTCAGCGCCTTCAGCTCGGCATCGTAATCGCGAACTTTCCTCATTCATCCTCCATCACGAAGCGGTTCGTGGCGCGAGCAGGATCACGCCAGCACCGACGATGCACATGGCTGCGCCGATCAAATCCCAGCGATCGGGCGCGCGGTTCTCGACAAGCCAGAGCCACAGCAGCGATGCGGCGATATAGACCCCACCATATGCCGCGAACGCCCGCCCCGCAGCATTGGCATCGACACGAGTAAGCAGGAAGGCAAACAGCGCAAGCGAGACCATGCCGGGTACAATCCACCATGCCGATCGCCCGAGCTTCATCCACGTCCAGAATGCAAAGCAGCCCGCGATTTCGGCAAGCGCCGCAGCAGCGTAGATCGTCCCGGTCACAGTCAGTGAGCCCAATGTCGGCATCATCCCGCTTTCGCGCCTTGATCTCCAGCATCTTAGCGTATCCGGCAGAGGGGTAAAGCCTCAACGAGCGGAAAGCAGCATCAAGTCAGGCACAAGGAGCGGAGCGGATTGTGAGTGCGCGCTTATACGTCGTTGCCGACGTGCGCTAAGTAAGGCAGTACCATCGGCGTCATGGCGATCTACCACTTCTCCGCCAAGGTTGTGAGCCGCGCGAACGGGTCAAGCGCCGTTGCGAGCGCCGCCTATCGATCCGCGTCCGAACTGCACGACGATCGATTGAACCGCGATCACGATTTCAGTAACAAGGCGGGCGTCATCCATTCAGAGGTGATGTTGCCGCAGGGTGCGCCAGAGCGTTTAAACGACCGCGCGACTTTGTGGAACGAGGTGGAGGCTGGCGAGAGGCGTAAGGACGCGCAGCTTGCCCGTGAGGTGGAGTTCTCGATTCCACGCGAGATGAACGAGAAGCAGGGTGTCCAGCTCGCCCGCGATTTCGTGAAGACGCAGTTTGTCGATCGCGGGATGGTCGCGGACCTGAACGTGCATTGGGACAAGGCGAAGGACGGCAGCCCGAAGCCGCACGCGCATGTCATGCTGGCGATGCGCGACGTAGGGCCGGAGGGGTTCGGGAAGAAGAACCGCGATTGGAACTCGACCGAACTGTTGAAGGACTGGCGCGAAGCGTGGAGCGCGCACGTCAACGAGCGCATGGCCGAGCTTGGGCTTGAGGGTCGCATCGACCATCGCAGTTACGAGGCGCAGGGGATCGCGCTGGAGCCGCAGCACAAGATCGGCCCGGCCGCATCTCGTCGTCCGGAGCAGGGGCTTGAGGCGGAGCGGATCGAGGATCACACGCGCATCGCCCGCGAGAACGGCGCGAAGATCATCGCCGATCCCAATGTCGCGCTGGACGCGATCACCGGGCAGCAGGCGACATTCACCACCCGCGACCTTGCGACGTTCGCGTTCCGGCATAGCGACGGCAAGGAGCAGTTCGACCAGGTGATGGGGGCGGTGTGCGCCAGCCCCGAGCTAGTCGCATTGGGGAAGGACGGCCGCGACCAGGAGCGGTTCACGTCGCGCGATATGATCGCGGTGGAGAACCGGCTTGAGCGCGCGGGTGACGAGTTGGCAGGCCGAGCCGGGCATAATGTCGCCGATCGGCATCGTGACGCCGCGATAGGCGCGGCCGAGGGGCGTGGCCTTGTCCTGTCGGGCGAGCAGCGCGACGCCTTCGACCATGTTACCGGCAGCGCCGGGCTGGCGTCCGTTGTCGGCTTTGCCGGTTCGGGCAAGTCGGCGATGCTGGGCGTCGCGCGCGAGGCATGGGAGCGGGAGGGCTACAAGGTGCGCGGTGCGGCGCTATCGGGCATCGCGGCTGAGAATCTTGAGGGTGGGTCGGGCATTCAATCCCGCACCATCGCCAGTCTTGAACACGCATGGGGGCAGGGGCGCGAGCTTCTAGGTCCCAAGGACGTGCTGGTGGTGGACGAGGCGGGCATGATCGGCTCGCGCCAGATGGAGCGCGTGTTGAGCCAGGCGCGTGACGCCAGGGCCAAGGTCGTGATGGTGGGCGACCCCGAACAGTTGCAGGCAATCGAGGCGGGCGCAGCGTTTCGCAGCGTCACCGAGCGCCACGGCGCGACCGAGATCACCGAGATACGCCGGCAGCGCGAGGACTGGCAGCGCGACGCGACGCGCGCGCTGGCGACCGGACGCACCGGCGAGGCGATCCACGCCTATAACGGCAAGGGCATGGTCCACGCGGCCGACACGCGCGAGCAGGCGCGGGGCGAGCTGGTGGAGGGGTGGGATCGCGCGCGCCAGGCCGAGCCGGGCAAGAGCCGGATCATCCTCACCCACACCAACGCCGAGGTGCAGAGCCTCAATGGCGAGGCGCGCGACCGGTTGCGCGCATCCGGCGACCTTGGCGAGGACGTGACGGTGAAGGCCGAGCGCGGCGAGCGGCAGTTCGCGACTGGGGACCGCATCATGTTCCTGCGCAACGAGCGCGGTATGGGCGTGAAGAACGGCACGCTGGGCACGGCCGAGCAGGTGTCGGCCGACCGGATGAGCGTGCGGCTCGATGACGGGCGTCAGGTTGGGTTCGACGTGAAGGAATATGCCGCAGTCGATCATGGCTATGCCGCCACCATCCACAAATCGCAGGGCGTGACGGTCGATCGCGTCGACGTGCTGGCGACCCCCGGCATGGACCGGCACGCCGCCTATGTCGCGCTGTCACGGCATCGGGACAGGGTGCAGATCCACTATGGTCGGGACGATTTCGCCTCCGACGCCAAGCTGGCGGCGGTGCTGTCGCGCGATCGGGCGAAGGACATGGCGGCCGACTATGCGGCCGAGCCGGATGAGGTGGTGCGTAGCTTTGCGGACAGACGCGAAATCACGTTGCCGGAGCGGGTGCGCGAGATCGTGCGGACGGTGGAGGCCAAGGCCCGCGGCATGTTCGCCGGGTTCCGGCCGAAGGCACCGGAGATCGAGCAAGCTTATCCGCGCGAAAGCCCGAGCTCACCGGACCAGGCCGTGGCGATCCGGCGCTATGCGCGTGCCGCGGTCGATGTCGCCGGAATGGAAGAGAAGGGGCTGCCGGTGTTGCCTCACCAGCGGACGGCGCTGGACCGGGCCAGCGAGGCGCTGGACCAGATGCGTTTCAATGGCGTCCGCGACCTTGCTGCGGCGATCGAGCGCGATCCGAAGCTCACGCGCGACGCCGCGGCCGGTGACCTTCGCGGCGTGTCTCGGGCGATGGCTGAAGAAGCGCGGGTCCGCACCGACCCGCAACTTCGCGCCGAGCGATTCATGGAGCGCTGGCGGGCGCTGGACGCCGAGAACGGTGGTGCTGGCAGCAAGGTTACGATGGCCCGGGCGGAGATGGTCGACGGGCTGCGCCATGATCCCGCCTTGCGTGCCGAGCTGGAGCAGCGCGCGCCTCAGTTGGGGTTAGATCGCGATCGGCAGACGCCCGAGCAGGTGCTGCAACGTCAGATCGAGATGGAACGCGCGCGCGACCGCCAGCAGGATCGCGGGCTTGGCCGATGAGCGATCCATAACCGTTGCCATTGCAGCGATTTCAGAGTTGAATGTCATGGCCGGTTGTACGTTAGAGGGTCCTAAATGCCTGTAGCTCTCAAATATGGGGCGATTGCGCTGGCAGTGTGTGTCGCCGGCCTGGCCTCTGCCGCAGCGTTTCTCAAAGTCTTATCGCTGCTGTCGAGCTTTCATCCCTAACGCTTTGCGTCAATAGGAGGTCAATATGAAGGGTTTACCGGAATCAAGTAAAGTCATCGCCGACGATCTACGTCGTACGGAGAGATCGATAAACTTGGCCATGAGAGATGCAGCGCAGCTGCTCCTAAACACTCTTGATGCGACCGAGCTTCATAACGTGTCACCGAGCATGGCTCTTCGTACGGTCAAAGCGACAATCGGTGCGCTTGAAGCTCTTGCCGAAAGTCAGCAGCAAATATGCGTTCGTGCGCATTTGAGCGCCGAGAAAGTCGGATTGAAGCTTGGTCTCACGGAAACCAGCTGGGGCGAGGGTGCTCCTAAACCCCCGATGGCGGACAGGGAGGAACTTGATGGAGAGCCAGGTAACATTCCAGTTTCTGCTGCTTTCGCGGCATAATTCGAGCTAATCAGTCGCCCGTGATCGATGTATGGTCACTGGCGACTTTGAAGTGAATGTAATGGCGGACGGCGCAGGCGAGGACGAGGCGGCACGGGCGTTCGAGGTACTTCGTGCCGAAGTGTCGTTGATGCGCCGCGCCGTCGAGCGGCTAGCGGCCGAGCGGGCCGAGAACGGCCACATGCCGGACTATTCCGAGACGCTGGGCGTCATTTCGCAGAACCTGTCCGCGACGGCGCAGCGGGTTAATGTGCTGTCAAAGAGCCCGGCGCTGTCGCTCACTCCCGAGGAAACTAGTCGGCAGATCGATGCGGCCAGCTTTACGGCCCGAAGGGAGGATCACCGCCTGTTCGCTGCCGCAAAGCAGGGGATGGACGAGGTGGCAGCCAGAATCGGCCGTCAGCTCCATTCGCATCAGGAGGCGAGCGAGCAGCGGCGCCGGCTATGGCAGGTAGGGCTTTCCGGGATTGTATTGGGCCTCCTGGCATGGGCGATCCTAGCCGGCCCGATCGCGCGCACCGCGCCGTCGAGCTGGCTGTGGCCGGAGCGAATGGCGGCACGCTCGCTACGCATGCCGCTGTGGGAAGGCGGGCAGCGTCTGATGCGAGCCGGCGACGCGCAGGCGTTCGCCGGCGTACTGACGGGCACCCGTCTGGCAACTACGAACCGCGAGACGCTGGAGGCGTGCCGCAGGCAGGCGGTCAAGGCGAAGAAGGCGGTGGTCTGCGCGATTGAGGTAGGGACGGGAGAGTAGGATGTACGGTGCGGCTAAGATGACGCGCAACACGCTAGGGCTGTCCGCGTGATACTGGCGTAAAAAATAGGATAGTTGATGAACGAGCTAGTATGGGCAAGAAATACCGCACTCGACCTAATGGTGCGTGCCCTCAAACTGCTCGACGAGATCGGCGAAGACGAGGCGGCAACTGACCTTCAGCAAGCGATCGATACGCTTGCTGGCACGCATAATCCTCAAACTCCCGAAGAGGCGGAAGCGGCGCTGGAAAGGCCAGAGGCACAGCGCATTCTTGAGCGTATGGATAGGCGGGCTGCGTCGTCGAAAGGGCGGAAAGGGTAAAAAGGTCTACTTTTCTATCTCGTACCGGCGATCAGCCTCCAGTGTCATGCCGAGGGTTGTAACAGGATCGGTACCGCGGCAGCGATGAGAGGTGGTCGATCGGTGAAGGTTATGTGGGATCGGAGCTGATGGCAGATACACTTACGCCAGAGCGTCGATCTTGGTTGATGTCGCGCGTTCGAGGTAAGGACACCAAGCCCGAGATCGTGGTGCGCCAGGTCGCCCACGCATTAGGTTTGCGCTTCCGCTTGCAAAGGAAGGACCTTCCAGGCCGCCCCGACTTGGTTTTCCCGAAGCACCATCTAGCCTTGTTCGTACACGGATGCTTTTGGCATCGACATGAGGGATGTACGAAGGCGTCCATCCCGAAGACGCGAACGGAATTCTGGGCGGACAAGTTCGCCGCGAACGTCGCCCGAGATAGGAGCGTGACGGAAAAGCTGGTCGAAGCGGGCTGGCGGGTAGAGGTCGTGTGGGAATGTGAGACCCGGGATCGTGTCGCGCTAGCCGAGAATCTGCTGGGGTTGGTAGCGCATCGATGAGCGGTTGCGTAGTCGCGACAGGGATGCAAGCTAGCACCTTCCCCCGCTCCCGATGCTGCTGCTAATGGCATGAGCGATGAAAAGGGGAACAGAACTCGAACCGATAAGCGCCGACGATCCCGCTCGTCGTGCGAAGCGGATCGTCGCTGTCGATCTGTTTTGCGGTGCGGGCGGGCTGGCGTACGGTCTGAAATCGGCCGGTCTGGAGGTTGCCGCCGGGGTCGATTTGGACCCCCGATGCCGATTTCCGATCGAGCATAATTGCGATGCCAAGTTTTTCGAGCGCGACGTGATCGACGTTACCGCGGCCGATCTTCGCGGCTGGTTCAACGGGGCCGACGTCCGCGTTCTCGCCGGCTGCGCGCCCTGTCAGCCGTTTTCCACCTACTCGCAAAATCGGAAATCCCCCGATCCGAGATGGGAGCTGCTCCGAAGCTTCCAACGTTTAGCCGTCGAGACGTTGCCCGAGATCGTGACCATGGAGAACGTGGTTGGCCTGGCCAGCCGCCCGGTTTGGAGCGAGTTCGTCGAAGCGCTGGAAGGGACCGGTTACAACGTCCGGTGGGCGGAGGTCGCCTGTACGGACTACGGGGTGCCTCAGAAGCGGAAGCGTCTGGTGCTGCTCGCTTCGCGGCTCGGTCCTATCGCCTTGCCCAAGCCAACGCATCGCGACGCGCCGGTCACGGTTCGCGAGGCCATCGCCACGCTGCCGTCCATCGTCGGCGGCCTCGAAACGGCGGGGGAGGATGCGCTACACGTCGCCAGCCGTCTCAGCGAAATCAATATGCGCCGCATACGGGCTTCCCGGCCTGGGGGCACGTGGCGCGACTGGCAACCCGAGCTTAGAGCCGCGTGTCATAGACGTGAGACCGGGGCCACCTACCCAGCCGTCTATGGTCGGATGGACTGGAGCAAGCCGGCTCCTACTATAACGACGCAATTCTACGGTTTCGGCAGCGGACGTTTCGGCCATCCCGAGCAGGATCGAGCCATCAGCATCCGGGAAGCGGCCATCCTACAATCGTTTCCGGCAAACTATCGTTTCGTCGAGAAGAAAAAGGATATCAGCTTCCGCGGGCTTGGCATCCTCATTGGGAACGCCGTCCCGCCCAAACTCGCGCAAGCGATAGGGACAACCATTCGCGGACACGTTGAAGAGATGAGCGTTTGATCTCGGAAGGCGTAGCCTCAGTTTGAGATTCTTCCCGAGGTTCGCGGTAGCCTTCAAGATCTAGATAAGTATCTATGTGGCGTAGAATTGCGCTCATGTAGGCCAAAGAGTATCTAGCAATTTTTACCACATCCTCGGTGGTATACTGCTTACCGACTTCCGAGAACGACTCGGTGCCATGCGCAAGGTCTTGTCGCCGGCTCTTTACAGTCAGAAGGTGCGCCCCATTCTGGGTTAGCTCATATTCACTAGTCGTGTCGAAGCCGTAGGTAGTACCGGCTTCCCTCAACTTTTTTGCATCGACGTTACCTGCAAAAAGCTTCTGCGGATCGAAGCTGCTGGAGATAAGATCGATGGCCACATTGCGAAGGCTCGATAGTCGGTCAGCTCCCACGTTACTTTTGAAGTCGTTGAGGATGCGAACCCTAAACTTTTCTCTCAGTTGATCGAACGTCGTGCCGGTTCTTCCTATCTCATCGTATATCGCGAGAATACCGAGCCGGGCGGATGCCTCTACGGCGTTATAGACTATCAGCAGTGCGCCGGCGCGAAATATCTTCAGTTCCTCGTCATGCTTGCGCGGCAGCTTCTTCGATAGCTCACGTTCGGCAACGATCATAACGGCCAAATATCGGCGTACCTCCGACCTTCGTTTTTCGAACTCTTCGAGAAAGGTTCTCACCGGTTAAGCAGATGATCGCGGACGAACTCGATGCGGGCGGTAATGCGTGGACGGGAATTGGCACCATCGGACGTTACCAGGCGCGTGAACTCCTCTCCGTATGCCCATTTCTCTATTTCGATGGGATCGCCCTGTAGGCCGGGACGCTCCCGAAGCGCTAGAGCTGTACCGACCGCAATTGCCTCGAACCTGACCCGGGGAATTCGAGTGTTGGTCTTCGACTTCCTGAAGCCATGAAGGAAGTTGTCCGCGACGAAACGGAGCATGTTGCTCCACTCGCGCTTCATGGGTGGTCCGTCGCGCGAAGCATCGAAGTCTGCCTTGGACGCTATATAATCGTCTACGAACTCAATTACGCTACGGCGGAAGTCGTCGTAAGCTTCCGTATAAGCAAAAAAGCGGACGACAAGCTCGTCGTAGTCTCTTCTCTTAATGGAAGAGGCGGACAGTGGCGCGAGATCACGCAAGGTGGGATCGTCGGCCAGGTGCGAAATGAAGGTTAGGAACGTCCCCTTCAGCACCCCCCGTCGAACTTCCATCGGATTTAGGGGCTCCCCACCCGAGTTGATGCGGTCGAACATATCTCGCCGCATCTCCTCGTCCGCCTTTTCGGTCAGCTCGATCAGGCGAATGGTGGTGCGAAGAAACCGGCGTCGCCTTGACGGGAGGAGATCGTCGATTGTCGTTCCGTTCAACGCATCTAGCTTCGTCAGTTGCTCAAGTCTGAGATTGTTCGTGAAGTAGGCCGTGAGGGTTCGAATACGTTGGGTGCCATCGACGATCTCAAGGCGTCCGGAAAGCTCCTCCTCTTCCGCTCTCACGTCGGCAACGAACAGGTACGGGACCGGAAGGCCGATCATGACCGACTCGATGAACCGGGATTGTTGTTTCTCCGACCAAACGAAGCTTCGTTGATAGTCCGGCACGAATATCTCGTTCGTGCCGTCCTCCGCACCTTCGAGGTACTTAGGGACAAGCACTTCGATGGGATATTCGCGGATCGTATAATCCACGTCTCGCATGTGGGCTCTGATCTGAGCCTCACCCTCGTCCTGCGCCCGGCGGCGACGTTCGGCGCTCAATTGAGCTTCGAATAGATCGTTCGCCATGGCTGTTATCCTGCCCCCCTCATTGATATGCGTTTCTATCGGTGTTCCGGTTCTACGCAACGCCCAGGGTGTCGCGAAGGCTATCCACGAAGGCATCGAACGCGGCGACTGCTCCGGGTGCACCCTCGACGATGTTGGAAAGGTTGTAAGCGGCGCGCAGGATGCCGTTGTTGGCGAAGGCGCGCAGGCCGGTATGCCGGGTGCCGGCCCGGGTCTGCCCCTCGATCATTTCAGCCGTTACGATGGTGCCGAAGAAAACGCGGGGAGCTTGGGAGTTTTCGGCGGTCCAAGTTTGAAGATGCCCGTTGATCTGGGGCATCCAGCTCTCCCAGACGTTCGACAGATCGGAGCGGCCTTTCACCTCTCCCACCAACGTCACCACGTCGTCGAGCAGTACCTTGATGTCGGGACGGTTGCCCCCGGCCACGAACTCGCAGACCAGCCGGCCACCCAAGCGGAGGCGTTTGCAGGCGAGGAGATCGACGCCGGGACCCCAGGTTTCCCAACTTTCGTCCGCGCATTGCGTCTCGACCGCTACGCCGCGGACCGAAAAGGCCGCGGTGAGAAGCGACTTGAGAATGAGGACCGCATCGTCGCCGGCGAGGTTGCGGACCTGACCGTCTATGCGAGCGCCGGTGATGGTTAGTACCGTGCACAGCGCCAGCTCGGCCGATCGTGCGGCGGTCGGATGAAGCTCGATCAGGATGCCGTTGATCCACTCTGCAAAGCTAGCGAGTCGATCAACCGCGACCGCGCGGCCCATCTCCCGGTTGGCTGCCAAGGTCTCAGGCGAGAGGGTCAAGCCCGCCGCCTTCCATCCTGGCTGGAGCTTCACCGAAAGTTTGCGGGTGAGGCCGGCCAAGTCGAGATACCAGCGTGCGGCGAGCGGCTCGGCTGCCAGGATATCGACTGTGCAGGAGAACAGGGCGCCTTGCGCCTCTAAACGATCGGCAAGAGCGACGACCGAGCCTGGGAGCTTGGCTGCGGCGGCGAGCTTCCGATCGCGGGCGGCGATCTGCGCAGTGGCGTCGGCGTCTCCGCCCACCAGCGCTTTCCAGTCGATTGGCGCGAGCTGAGGATACATCATCCGCGATCCTCCGTATCGGAGCGTCCGGAGGTCTGTTCGACGGCCTTGAGCAGCACTTGGCGCGCCCAGGTGGACGTGTCCAAATGGACGGAGCCGGCAGCTTCATCCATACGTCGCCTATCCTCCGGTGTGACCCGGATTTGCAGGAAATCCGTTTTGGGAGCGCGGCGGCCGTGTTGCATTGTGATGCGATCTAAACGAGAACAGAGGATGGTGCTGTCTCACGTTGTAACACGATTAGGAAAGGTAGGCGGGCGGTGAAGCTCACGGTCGTCGATCTGTTCTCTGGTGCGGGAGGAATGAGCACCGGATTCCACCGTCACGGTGCGTTCGAGATCGTCGGCGCGGTTGACCTAGAGAAGGGCAAACCCGGCAACGGCGTCAGCGCCGGCACGTCGACGATGTGCAATCCGACTTACCGGCGCAACATCGGCATCGAGCCCTGGAACCAGGATATCGCCCACCTTGACCCTAAAGCGCTCATGCGCCGCCTCGGCCTTCGTCGGGGTGGTCTCGACGTGCTGATATCATGCGCGCCCTGCACCGGATTCTCGCAGAAGAACGCCGCGAACCACGTCACCGACGATCCGCGCAACAGCCTGATCGGTCGTACGGCCGACTTCGTCGATGCGCTGCTGCCCCGCTTTCTGGTGATGGAGAACGTCAAGGAGCTGGTCACGGGGGTACAGCGCCACCACTACGACGCCTTACGCGCCCGGCTTGCCGGGCTGGGCTACGACATGCACGCGGATGTGCACGATCTCTCGACCTTCGGTCTGCCTCAGCGGCGGACCCGGGCTCTGCTAGTCGCCGTGCGAGACGGCAAGGCGACGCCGCTGCCTCATCCCACAGGCGTGATCCGGACGGTCCGGGATACGATCGGCCATCTCCCGTCCGTGGAGGCCGGCGTCGTGCATGAGAGCGACCCGATGCACGTCGCTCCGCGTCTGACGGCGCGCGTCCTGGAGCGGATCAGGGCCATTCCCAAGAACGGCGGATCGTGGGCCGACATCATGGGCGATCCGAAGCGTAGCGCAGCCAAGAAGCGCGAGCTGCTAACGCCTTCCATGTTCCGTGCGCGCCCAGGTTCCTTTCCGGACGTGTACGGGCGGCTCTGGTGGGATCGGCCGGCGATCACCATCACCCGGGAGTGCGCCCATGTCGGAAACGGGCGGTACGTTCACCCGGAGCAGGATCGTCTTCTCACCGTGCGCGAGATGGCGCTGCTCCAAGGCTTTCCCGCAGACTATATGTTCGAGGGACCGCTGACGGCTCGCTACAATCAGATCGGAGATGCGGTGCCGCCGATGATCGCGGCCCAAATCGCCGCCCATGTGGCTCGACTAGCGGAAGCCAATGGTCGGAAACGGCGAGCGAAGCAGCTCGCCGCAGTGGGATAGCCGCGGGCTATTCGCCTTTGTGCATTATATAATTTGCGAGCCCGAGATAACCTTCATCGGCCGGAGGGTTCACCTTGTATGGCTTGAGAAAGGCTGAAAGCTGATCGTCACTCATGCGATCCAGCAACTCCGTGATCCTCGATAGCATGTCCTCGTCGCTCAGATATCGAGATTGCTCCTTCTCAGGGAGCCCGAGCCTTTTCAGAATGGCTCGCATCCTCTTACTGGACGCCGCCGAACGGCGCCCCTTCAGACTGGTCAGGAACCTCTGCTTAGCGGTTGAGGGATCGGTTGCATCGGTCGGCGACGTAGACGGCTTATCGGCCTTCGTGGGGGTAAACGCGACCAACAGCTCGGACAGAGCTAGTAGCTCACGCTCGTTTCTGGAGCCCGAGAGAAACTTCGACACGCGATCAAAGTCGTCGTTCGTATACCTCTCTCGTAGAAGTAGAACTTCAAGTAGCAACTGACGAGCGCCGCTCTTCATAACCCTATTTCCTGCATAAACTCGGCACCTAGGTTGTCGAACTCATCCTTGACCCACCAGCGTGCGTAGTCGGTAAGAAAGATGGGTTCCCCTGTACGAGCGCCCTTGGGGTAAGAGTCGGAGTGTCGCAGCTCGTTATCAAAAACATTCCACCCTTCCGTGGCGGCAATCGCATTAACGTCGTTGCGTCCTCGGATGTGTTCCGGCTTTACATGCTGTGGGTCGGAGTCGGTGAAGACAATCCCTGCAATATCTATGTTATGTTGGCCAAAGGAGCTGTGGAACTCCTTAATAGACCTAGCAAGTAGAGGCAGACCTATGGCTGCAAGAAACTCTGGCTTAACGGGTATAAGAACATACCGACTAGCTCGGTAGGCGGATACGGTAAGAATAGACTCAGTAGGAGCGCAGTCTATAATGATCAGATCATAGCCCTGAGCATAGTCGGCAAGAAACTTGGCTAGAAGATGGTCTTTTGAGGTCGGGTTCTTTAGCGTCCACGCAAGCTCAAGTCGGGAAGGGATAAGGTCGATGCCGCTTCCATCCGGATTTTTGCGGACTTGGGTAATGACACTTGAAGCAGACAAAGGGGTGGGCGACCCAGAGCCCTGAAATGAAGGAGTGAACTGCTCTAGTATATTTACAATGGTGCCCTTGTTGGCCTTTATATGTGAAAGGTAGTTCTTTACACCCATAAGGTACTGACTGGCATTTGATTGAGGGTCAAGGTCGACCACAAGAACCTTCTTCTTCCGCTTGGCACTCGCGAACCACGCCAGATTGAACGCAAGCGTCGTCTTGCCGACGCCGCCCTTCATGTTAATCAGAGAAACTGCCGTTGGCATCCAATGCTCCCCTCGCCATTATGCCCGTTCGAGCCAGCCTTCAGGTGAGTTGTGCGAGGTGCGATACGTACCGTCAAGTTGAGGGCGTCGGTGGGAGAAGCCGACCTAGCCAATGGCTATCCGAAACTGGCTTAGGTCTAGCGGCGTCGCTTTCGGCACCGAGATGGCAAGGCCCGGACCATGCTCGATCAGATGTATGTGCCAGTATGTGGTGCCGCCCTTGTTGGTGGTCGTGTGCAATGACGGCAGAAGCGGCTGCATAGCCGCGTGAGGGACGGCGAACGCCGTCTCTAGGTCCATGCACCCGAGCACGAAGAAGCCGCGATCGACCTCGCCGAGGAATGTGTCCCACTGTGGATGGTAGGCGTACCAGTACGGAGCCTGATTCTTTCCGACGTATCGTTTGGACATGGAGCAGGCCGCCCGCACATCCCGTTGGGCGTTCCAGTAGAGCGCGCGGCTCTTCCTCACCAGACTGGCCGCCTCCCGGCGACCGAGGGCGGCGATCACGTCCTCACGCTTCGCTTGCAGAAGCTGCGCGTCCGTGAAGTGCCAGGTGCCCTTGCCGGTCGTCGCCAGGTCGGCCGCGGTCACGATCGCCGGTGCGGCCTTCGTCGTGTCGGAAGCGGGCGTAGTGGACATGGGCTCGTCGCCGGCCTGCTCGTCCGGTTCGGGTTCCTCCTCCACGTCAGTGGCCGTCGTGAACATTACGTCGACCATGCGATCGAGGCGGGTGTACTCGATCGGCGTCAGCAAGCTACGCATCTTCAGCCCGGTTTCGATCGCTTCCGTGTTCTCCTTCAGCAGCACCAGCTTGATGAGTGCCTCGGCGCTGATAACGCGTATGTCCCAGGCGTGGCGCGATCCCCTGATCTGTGCTTCCAGCTCTCCCGTGTCCTGGCGCCCGACCACGATCAGGACGGAGGACTCGGCCGATAGCTTGCCGGCCTCACCGAGCTTGGCACGGTAGGTCGCCAACGTGTCCAAGGAGAGCCGATACGCGTCGGTGGTCTTCACCTCGACGACGAGCGTATGTCCTTCTGGCGATAGCCACAGTCCGTCGAAGCCGATCTTGCCTTGGACCCCCTGATAGCGTCCGTTCGTCGCCACGTAATCCAGGCGGCGGCCGAGTTCGTTCACCAGGTCCTGGAGCACCATGCCGTTTTTTGGGAAGGCGACGGAGAGGCAGTGATCCACATACCGCGCGATCTCGCGCGTACCTACCTTGCCTAGGTATTCGCGCAGCTCGGCGGAGCACGTGCTGTCGTCCTTCAGCGCACCGTCGCCGGCCGTCGCCACCACCTGCTCGATGCTGAACTTGGCGACGCTCTCGGGCGCGTTCGCGAAGATGGAAATCAGGGGCATTGCTAGAGCCTAGCGGGTGGTTGGGGCTGTGCAACCAGGGAACCGGACCTGCTCGAATCCTGATCGCGCTATTTGCCGTCAGTCGGTGCGACCCGGCCGCCAGCGGGAAAATAGCGGTAGAAGGTCGAAACGGACACGCCGATCGCCTCTGCCACGTCCTGCGGCCGATCGCCGGCGGCGAGCAATTTGACCGCCATGTCCCGCTTGCGAGGCGTCAGGACGGATTTGCGCCCGCCACCTCCGCCGGTCTTCCGGCGCGCCGCCAGTCCCGCCATGGTCCGCTCTCGGATCAGCTCGCGCTCCATCTCCGCGATCGAGCCGAGGATGTGAAAGAGCAGGCGTCCAGTATGCGTGCCGGTGTCGATCCCGTCCGTGAGCGAGCGCAGTTCGATTCCGCGTGCCGCCAAATCCGCCGCTAGATCGACCAGCCCCTTCATGGTGCGGCCGAGCCGATCGAGTTTCCAGATTACCAGTGTGTCACCGTTGCGCGCTATTCCCAGCGCTTCCGTCAGTCCCGGCCGATTGGTGCTGGCCCCGCTCGCCTTGTCGGTCGCGATATGCTCGCACCCGGCCGCGTTGAGGGCATCCAATTGCAACGCCAAATCCTGATCCGAGGTTGACACCCGAGCATAGCCAATGAGCATGACGCTCCTTTCTCACAACTCCATCTAAATTGCAGTTTGTGAGAAAGCTATATTGGGAACGGGTTTTGAGAAAACGGTGGCGACGGTTTTCCGGGCATTGCCGGAAAGAGGCTGTCGCAGCCTTCCTTGCTCACCAGACGTTCCCAATTGGGAAGGTTTGCCTACCCCGCCGTTACTGATTTCCTGAAATCCAGCAGCGGCAGGAACTCGGCGGGCCATGCACCACATAGCCTTGTTTCGCGATCCGCCAGCTCGGCTTCGCTGGTGATCGCCAGCCCCGATCGCTCAAGCTGCCATCGCGTCATGGGAGAGGCGGTGCAGCGACAATCCATGTCGAGCGGCGGGTGGTGTCGCTGCCAGAACGGATGCTGATACGGGAGAACGATGCCGTTCAGCGCCAGGTGACCAGGGTTGGTGCGGGTGTCTCCCACTACCCAGGCCCGTTTAAACGGGAAGGTCTGCCGGGTACGGTCTTCCCGCACATGGCGGGAAGCCGCACGGGCCAGCTTCAAGGTCACGTTATAGAAGCGTTCGGCGAGTGGCCGTTCAACCCTAGGGTCCAGCCCGGTGTTGCTCCGAGCCACCAGACCGAGGAAGTTCTTCTCGTCGCCTTTGCGAAGCAGGGTCGTCACCATCGCCGTGTGCAGCTCGGCCGCAAAGGCATCGGCAAAGGGCGGGTCCCATCCCAGTGCCGCTTCGATCTGTGGTGACCAGGCCGCGGTCAGCAGCGTGTCACGGTCAGCAATCCAGTCGAGCAGATCATCGGCAGCGAGGATCATTGTCTCACGACAGCAGCAGCCGGTCACCCGCCAGCACTTCGGCACTTTCCGGGCCGGAGAACCACCTTTCCTCCTTGCGGACAGGGTCGCTCACCAAGCCAACGGAGTGAGCGTTGCCGAAAAAGGCTCGCTGCGTGTACCGGTCGGTGCCGCTGAAGAAGGCGCCGAGATCAGGGTGGCTATGATACCAGCCGATCACGGTCCGTTGTGCCGTCGACCGGGCACGCGCATCCTCCCACACCTTGCTCGCCATGGTAAGCGAGACACCCGTGCCTAGCGCGTCCGCTGCCGCAACGGCGTCCTCAATCGTCACAACCGTAGGTGCGCTCGGCGAGGCTCGATAGACGCTGCCGAGTAGGAGGCCGCCCTGCTCGATCCGCCGCGTGCTGAGGTGGCGTTCAATCTGATCCCGAACCGCTCCATCGACCAGGACGAGCAGGCGATCATCGGAGCGCGACCACAGCGAAGCCGCCGTTGAAAATCCCAACCGCGGTAGGAGCGCGTCGAGTGACCGGATTTGAAAGTCCGGTTCCTGCTCAACCCAGGTGATCACGTCCGCGCCTCGAAGCCGTTCTTGCATTTCGGGCAGGTGACACGACCGGTTTTGCCGGTCGGGAGCGCGAGTTTGCCGCCACAGGAAGGGCATGTGACGGTGGCGCGCTGCGGTGTCGCGGGCGACACGTCCGACCAGGTCATCTTCGGTGCCGCGTCGGGACGCGCAGCATTGATGCTGTCAGTCGGAAACGCCGATCGATGCTTTCGGAGCGTCTCGCGATACCAGGTGAGTGCCGCGCCGTTGGCAGGTGATTTCTCATTGAGGATCAGCGGATCGAAAGTGATGATCTGGATGATGCGCTGGACGAGGAGATCGAGGCCCTGCGAAGGCAGCCACTTCACGCCGAAGCATATTCGGCCCGAGGAGTAGACGTTCGGGTGATAGATCGGCGTCAGAATGTTGGCGGTCGGTTCGGCGAAGGGATACTTCGCGGGCAGATCGATGGCGACCTTCGTCACGCTCTGTGTTTCAGCCGGGTAGCGCGTCGATCCTGCCGTCCGATAATGAAGCTCCAGCACGAGCTTCGAAGCGGGATTGCCGGTCGCGCTGGTGAGCTTCACCCGCCCGCCCGATTTCCGGTCCATCTCGCGCAGCTTTTCGAGGTCCTGGGTGCGACGCTCCGCGAATGCGCTCATCGCTCGGCGGCACCCGCGACGAGAACAGGCTGGACTTCAAGGGTGTGGCCATCCTCGACAATGCCTTCCGCAAGAGCCTGGGTGGGCAGGATCGCCTTGCCGGTGGCCGTGTTGACCAGGGTATAATCGGTATCGACCGGCATCGCCCAATTCTGAACGGCTGCCTGGATCACGTCCGCTCCGACCATCGAGCGCGCCAAGGCGACCTCGGCTTTCCGCGTCTGGTCGGCCGTGCGCAGCACGATCTTCACCTCACTCATTTCCTTCTCCCTCAAACTCCAGAACCAGGTTGCGCTCGCCGTCTTCAAGCAGAGCGAACTTGGTCGGGATAGCATGACCTGCATAGCGGCCGATCAGCTCGCCCAGCGTGAACTGATCGCGTATCTCGATGTCGACCGTATCCGGAGCGTCGGACACAAAGCTCGCATAGCTGTCGTCGAAATCCGATGCCCGCTTGAAGACATCCACATGCGTGTCGCCGATGCGGTAGCCGGTCAGGACCGGCTCGCTCAGCGTAACGGTGATTGCATCCAGATCGCCGTCGAAGTGGCTGGCGTCAATCCGACGCCGGCAGGACATGAGCGTCGGTTCAGCAGGCAAGCGCGCACATGCCGGGCATAGGGGGTTGCGGACCAGCTCGGTCCGGCTCGACGATCCGGAGATCGTGTCGACCAGGACCCGTGTCGCCTGTTCCTGCGGTTGCGACCCCAACCTGAGCCCTTGCGACACGCCGATCGCCGCCGCGACGCTGGACGTGACGATCGTCGTCGGGATTTTGCGCTCAACAAAGGAGAGCTTGCGCAGATGGCCGCAGGAGAAGCGTTGAGCCATTCGTTGATAAACCGAGTCAGGCAGGCCGCACTCGTAACAGGCTGTCGTAGATGCTCCGAAGCGAAAGGCTTCCACTACCCCGAACCGACTATCGATTCCGAGATTGATGAGATCGACCTTGGCAAGCAGGCACATCGTGTTGCAGCGGATGCGCGCCTCAAAATTATCGACGCAGCAGAAAACCAGATCGTAAGCGCCTAGGTCGCGGAGAGCGAGCAGCGACCAGAAATCGCCGACGTACGACCTCACCGTGATGTTTGGATCAAGTTCGCGCGCGCGAGCCGCGGCGACATCGGCCTTGGCGTGACCGATATCGCCCTCTCGAAACAGCACGCTACGCGTGAGGTTGTGCTGCTCGATACGATCGAAATCGAATATGTTGATGTCACCGACGCCGAGCAGCGCGAGGTTCTTGATGACTTCGTTACCCACCGCACCCGCGCCGATAACGATAACCTTCAGCCCGGCGACCGTCTCTTGAGAGAACCAATCGATGAGATCATGTCGGGCATAGCGTTCACCGGTCACCGCGCTTGCCCGCTTACAAAATCGTAGGCTCGGTTGATGAGCTTTAGCATCTCTTGATTATGTGCCGCCATAAAGGAGTCCGCCGCGTCGGGATGGTAGGTCTTCACAAGTGCAAGGTAGGCGCGCCGCGCGTCGGCTTTCGAGCAGTCAGCCGCGACACCGAGGATGTCATGCGGGCTGCGCGCCCGCACTACGTCGAGCCGATCACGATAGGGATCGTCCAGGTTTCGCCATTCGATCATTTGACGGCCAATATCATCGAGCGTTCCGAGATGATAATTTCGGGTCCGTATTGAGCGTGGTCGATCAGCAGCCCGCGAACCCGGACGGTACGGCCTTGAAGGCTTTCCACGAACTGCGGCCCGCCCACCTTACCGACCGCGCGTCGGAAGAAGACCAGCTTGAATGCGCTCCGCCAAGGCTTCTGCTCGAAGAACACGGCATAGTCGGTCCCGCGCCGGCTTTGCCGGACGGCCCGCACCTGCCCCTCGAAGGTAACAACGCGGCCGAAATGCTGACGGAAATCGGCAAGCGTAACGATGTCGGGGGTGAAGTTGCGACCCGGTGCCGTCGTTCCGGTGACTTGGACGATCGCTGTGGATGAGCAGGCGACGCACTGCCCGGCGTTTTCGCTCCGGACGACGTCGTAGCTCTCGCGGTGGTAGTAGACCTGGCAGCTCGTGCATCGGAACAAGCCGAGGCTGGGATCGAGAGATGCGCCGGTGAAAGCGTCGCGCAGGCCTTCCAGGCTTTCGACGCTTGGGTTCGAGGGTGCGCTGGCCCCAAGTTCGTTGAACCGGATGCCAGAAGAGCGGCTGGGGCGTGCTTGCGGCCGATAGGAGGTGCGTGCCTGTGGCGGAGACGCAGGCGGAATCGCCCGGTCCTGCCGAGTTGCCGACCCCGAAGTTTTGATTTTGCCGAGCAGCCACAGCACACCATAGATGCCGGCGCAGATCAGTAGAAAGGTCATCGTGCGTTTTTGACCGTGCTGGATTGAGGGCGGTCAAATTACCGTTGGCTTGCCGCTCGATCGGCCGTTCTTCCGCCACGCCAGCTCATAGCGTGCGCTGCGCACGCCGATGATGTTCCGTTATCTTTGGTCATGTTGCTTACCCCTGTTGCCCAATGCTAGCGGAGCCTTACCGGTTTCGCGACTGTTGTCCGGAATCACCGGACGCGTCCCTCCGGGAACGCGCTCTATCTCCGCTCCGCTCCGACCGAGCCGCCTTGTCGGCGTCTCGTTCCTTGCGGGTGACGATCGCTCGCGCAAGGCGGCTAGGCCGCCTTGAAGCCGCCGGCGCCGCCGGCGACGTGCGTTCGATCAGAGGGAGAGAGGGGCGCCGCCCCCCTCTCCCAGCAACGGCAATCAGCCGGGCCGTGGCTCCCTCGCTTCGCTCAGTGCGCCCGCACCACCCCGGCAGATTCCCGCTGCCCCCTCACCCCCCCCCCGCCCTCCCGAGTGCGCGTCGCGATCGGCTTCACCAGCCGGGGCGCGAAGGGCCGCGCGATCGGCGAGTGCTGGGATAATCGGCGCAGCGGCGACGGGCATTTCGAGATACTCATCCGGCCCGACCTGGCGCACGCCCCCGATGCGATGCCCGCGCAGATCGCCGCCATCCTCGCGCACGAGCTGGTCCACGCCGCAGTCGGAATCGCGGCCGGACATGGGAAAGCGTTAAACGGGTTGCGGTCGGACTTGGCTTGATCGGTCCGATGCGCGCTACCACCCCCGGCGACGTCTTCCTTGCTACAGTCGCGCCGATCCTCGTTGGCGCCGGCCCCCTCCCCCATGCGCGGCTCGACACTGGCGGCGAGACCACGGCACCCAAGAAGCAGGCGACGCGGATGCTTAAATGCGAGTGCGCGGCGTGCGGCTATACGGTTAGGACCGCGTGCAAGTGGCTGGAAACGGCGGGCGCGCCCCTATGCCCGATTGCAGGGCATGGGCCCATGCATCACGATCCGCTCGACCTCGACGACGAAGCGGACGAAAGCTAAGCGACTAAGACCCTTTACGACTAAGCGGATAAGCGGCATAAGTCGCTTAGC
>CAZTJC010000049.1:0-25163 GCA_964613945.1 uncultured Acetobacteraceae bacterium | reverse complement strand
CGAAGTATGCGGGAGCCCCTGCAACGACCCAGCGCATGTCAGCGGAAAGCCGCTGCGCGATCATGTCCTCCGGCACGGTGCCGCCATAGCGGATGCCGGCATCCGCCCCGGCCTCGATCACGTCGAGCAAGTGGTTGGACACCTGCACGTCGATCTCGATCTCTGGATAACGTTCGATGAACACGGGCAGCACCGGCGCAAGCAGCAAGCCACTCGCATGCTGCATGACGTTGATCCGGATGCGTCCCACCGGGTCACCCCGATGCCGGTTCAACGCCTCGACAGCCAGCCCGATCGCTTCGAACGGTGCTTGCAACGCAGCGAACAGCTCCTCACCGGCCGCCGTCAGGGTAACGCTGCGATTGGTCCGATTGACTAGCCGCACGCCAATCCTGGCCTCGAAGCCCTTGAGCGCATGACTCAAAGCGGACGCGCTGACTCCGATCTCAAGGCCAGCGCGCCGGAAGCTGCGATGCCTCGCGATGGCGAGAAAATAGCTGAAATCGGCTAAGTCAGTGCGCTTGGTGACCACAGCAGCAACGTGGGGGTAGCGATAGGATTAGACAACTTGCCGATCCTCAACCAGCGGTCGATCATATCGTGTCGCTGGCTAAGCATCTGTTCCATTTGCTGGACTCTGCGCCAGGCAATCTTCGAGATGCTCAGCGCCGAAGGCAAACGAGCGGAAGACGCGCCACTAGTTGAAATGTTGAGCGGGGTCATAGGGTCGGGCAAGAACGAAACGATACGTGCACATTGACAGAATGGCGCGGGAGACCCTGCAATCCGTCTATCATGCACGATCCTATTCCCGCTATTCGCGAGGACGAAGCGACCGGTGAGGTAGCCGCTTTATTCGCTGACCTACGGGCGACGCTCGGCGTGCCATTCGTCAACCTGATCTGGCGCCATCTAGCGACCATCCCGGGCATGCTGACGTGGATATGGTCCGTGGTGAAACCGATGCACACGACGCCGGCTCTTCACCAAGCGGCCGAGAGACTTCGGGCTGGCGTGACGGTTCCAGCCGGGCGCGGGCAACCCGCCGAGGTGTTCGACGCGGTTGGCGTCATGCCGGAGGACCGAGCGGTGATCCGCGCAATGCTGCACGATTACGGCACGGGAAATTCGTTGAACCTGCTGAGCCTGCTGCTGGTACGAGCCATACTGGCGGGTGAAGTGGGGGATGGCCGGGTTATCGAAGATAGCGGATCGCGGGAACGGACTAGCAGGATGCCGCGCCCCCTCCCCCCCTTGCCGGGGCTCGCTGAACTGTCACCATCGTTGCGAAAGCTCGTGTTCGAGTTGGATCAATTCGGCCGGTTGGCAGCGACCGATGCAGTGGCCAGCCTATACCGACATCTAACGCATTGGCCCGGCTTTTTGGCGATCGCTCACGCCGCTCTATCCCCCGCGCACCAAGACGGGTCACTGCGCGCCGCGCATCGGCAGACTCTGTCCCATGCGACAGCCCTGATGCACAACCAGTTGCTGCCGCTGGCGAGGGTCCCGTTGCTGCCGCCCGCGGTTGGGCGGGCAGCAGCTCAGGCGGGGATCGAGATCTTCACCGGACAGATGATCGCCCGGATGGTTGTCATGGGCGAACTCATGCTCGCCTTGTTGCCGCCTGAACCTTCTTAGTGCGACGTGCTGGCGACCTCATTCAGGAGCGGCGCCGGTTCGAACTCCGGATTAACGGCTTCCAGCGCGAGGCCTTTGGTCTCTACACCGATGAAGGCAACGACGAGGCCTTGAACCAGCAACCCGGCCGAAATCAGCCCCAGCACCGCCGTGACCCCGCCCTGGGTGTAGAGATAGGCGATCAGGAACGGGATGCCGACATTGGCCAGCCGACCACTGGTGCTGCATAGGCCGACGCCGCGCATGCGGATAGCAGTCGGGAACAGCTCAGGCACGTAGCCCGCAATGCTGAGCGCACCCAGGATGAAGATGGTCGCGACGAGGCAGAAGCCCGTTGCCATCACGGCCACCGGCTCGGCGACATGCGGGTAGATCAGGCCCAGTATCAGCGCCACGAACGAGAAGATGACGGTGCCACGCTTGCGGCCCAGCCGGTCCGACATGGTGTAGCCAAGGAAGGCGCCGACCGGTGCACCCAGCGTCATGACCGTGGTGAAAGCCAACGAACGGGTGACGGTCAGGCCCTCGGCAATGAAGAAGGTCGGCATCCAGGTGATGAAGCCGTGAGTGATTAGGTTATTGACGATGTTGATCACCACGCCAGTGATGGTGCGGCCCAGCATAAGCGGTTGAAACAGGGTGGAGAGCGGAACGACCGGCGCGGCGGCGGCAGCGGCCGTCGTGATGTCGGCCTGGCTTTGCGACATTGCCTGTGCAGGCATGCCCATCATGTCGGCTTCGATATGGCTGGTGATGCGGTCGGCCTCGGCGAAGCGGCCCTTCGACTCCAACCAACGCGGCGATTCCGGCATGTTCTTGCGCATCAGCCAAACGATGCCGGCGCCCACGCCCGCGATGGCGAACATCCAACGCCAGCCCAGATACGGAATGATCAGAAAACCGCCGAAGGTGGCGACGAATAGCGCGGAGTTGGTGAAGACGGCCAGCAGCGCGGCGTAGCGCCCGCGGATCGCCGGCGGCATGAACTCGGAGAGCGTGCCGTAGCCGATGACGATTTCGGCGCCCAGACCCAGCCCCATGAGAAAGCGGAAGCCTGCCAGCCAGGTGATTGTCGGCGCAAAGGCGGCCGCGAGCGAGGCGAGGCCGAACACGGCGAGGTTGAACTGGTAGGAGAAGCGGCGTCCGTAACGGTCGCCCAATACGCCGGCAAGCCAAGCGCCCACCGTCATACCGGCGAAGGTCGCCGAGATGAACCAGGCATTGGTGTCGACGTTGGAGATGCCTTCACGCACCAGGGCCCCGAGTACGCCGGCAGCAAGATAGATGTCGAAGCCGTCGAAGAACATGCCGGCACCGATGAGCCATAGCATTCGCACGTGGAACTTGCCGGGCGCCAAGGCGTCGAGCCGTTTACCGATCGGCGATGTGAGACCTATCACGATATTCCTCCTGATTTGATTATCGTTACTTGCTTGTTTTGACGCGCTTTCTGATCACGCTTTGCCGACGCTGCCACCCGCGTCGCAAAGAAAGCGGACCCTGAAGCCGCCCGCGGTGGCGTCGATCCGCGCAGCATGCGGTGCCATGAAATGGCCCGGGAACAAGGTTGCCCCCGTGTCGGCGCAGCGCTCGAGCAGGCGGTAGCGCGTGGTGGTTGCTTGCACCGGGTCGATGCATCCCATGCAACTCCAGCCGGGATTCAGCGCCTGCACCGGATGGTGAATGATGTCACCTGTGAACACGCCGGCGTCGCTGCCGCCGTCGAGCCAGATCGCCACATGACCCGGCGTGTGACCCGGCGCGGGCTCCAACGTCAGCACGCCTTCGATCACGTGGTTGTCGTCAACCGGCATCGCTTGGCCTGCTTCGATGATCGGCAGCACGCTATCGCGATAGGCCTCGAGATGCGGACCGGGCTTGGCCTGCTGGTCCTGCGCTTGCCAGAACTCGTACTCGCGGCGGGAGAAAACGTATTTCGCGTTCGGGAACGTCGGCACCCACCGCCCGTCGGCCAGTTTGGTGTTCCAGCCCACGTGATCCGCATGCAGGTGGGTACACAGCACGTAGTCCACCATTTCCGGCGTTGCTCCCGCCTGAGCCAATCGATCCAGAAAGCCCGTGTGCAGACCGCACCAGTCGGGGCGGCCGGTGCGCTGTTTACCGTCGCCGACGCAGCCGTCGATCAGGATCCGCTTGCCGCCGACCTCGACCAACCACGCGTGCATGCTGAGCAGGATACGCTCGCGAACGGGGTCGTAATGGTCTGGCACCATCCACGACAGATTGGCTTGGAGGTCGGCTTCTGTGGCGAGCGGGAAGAAGCGAAGAAAGCCGAAGCTGTGGTCGATCATCTCCACAATCGGGGTGACGACCGCATGGCCGATCCGGAAACTCATGCCAGCCGCGACTGTAGCGCCATGTCGGCAAACTCGCCGGCACCGGACTCCACCAGCCCAAGCGGCGCCCCGGCAGCCTCACGCAACGGCATGATGCACACCACCGACAGGATCGCGGCGGCAACGATGTAACAGGCGAGCGGCACCCAACTGCCCGACCAGGCGAACAGTGCCGCAGCGATGATCGGGGTCGGACCGCTCCAGACCACGGTCGCAAATTGGTAAGCGATCGAGACACCACTGTAGCGGATCGGCGCCTCATACTGTTCGGCGCACAAGCTGGTCTGGGTCGATTGCGTGCTCGACTGTCCCACTGCCAAGCCCAAGGTCAAAGCCACGGTGATCATCACCGGGTTGCCGGTGCCGAGCAGGAGGAAATACGGCACGATGAACAGACCGATGAAGACCATGCCGCCGGCATAGACCCGCTTGCGGCCGATCCGGTCCGATAGCGCACCGAATACCGGCTGCATTACAAGGCTGGCCGCGGCAGCGATCATCAGGGCCGTCAGGGCCGTGTTGCGCGGTAAGTGCATGACGCCGGTGAGATAGACCAGCGTGTAGACCGCAAAGACGAAAAAACTGGAGTTTTCCGCTGCCTGGGCGCCGACCAGCAGCGCCGTGATACGCTTGCGGCGGGACATGACCGTCGCAATGGGGAGGCTCTGCCGTGCGCCGGATTGCTGCAGTCGCTGGAAGCTGGGCGATTCGGCAACCCGGCGACGAATGACGATCCCGACCACCAGCAACAGCCCGCTGAGCAGGAATGGCACCCGCCAGCCCCAGGTCTCGAACTGCGCCGTCGTGGTGAGCGAGGTGACCAGCGCCATGACGCCAGAGGACAGCAGCAAGGCAGCCGGAATACCCATCTGCGGCCAACTGCCGAAGAAGCCGCGGCTGCGGTCCGGAGCGGTCTCGACCACCATGAGGCTGGCGCCACCCCACTCTCCACCCACTGCGAACCCCTGCAGAAAGCGCAGCAGCGTGAGCAGGATCGGTGCGGCGATGCCAACGGAGCCGTAAGTGGGCAGCAGCCCGATAAGGAAGGTGACCCCGCCCATCATCGTCAGGCTGAGCACCAGCATCGCCTTGCGCCCGAGGCGATCGCCGTAATGCCCGAACACGACGCCACCGATCGGGCGGGCGACGAAGCCGACCGCGAACGTGGCGAGCGAGGCCAACATCCCAGTCGTCGCGTCATAGGACGGAAAGAAGAGATTGTTGAACACCAGGGCCGCGGCCGATCCGAAGATGAAGAAGTCATACCATTCGAGTGTCGAGCCGATCAGGCTCGCCAAAGCGACTTTGCGGATATCCGATGTACTAACGTCCATCATCGTTTCCCGTCGTTTTTGTTTTAAGTCGGATCAGCGCGATCGCGGGGTCAGTCCGGTGGCGTATTGAGCGGTATGTCCACATCCAGCAGCGGCGCGTGCTGTTGCGCCCCATACATGTCGGTGTCGCCAAAGTCTCCGGCGGGTACGAGGCGTGGCAAGGTTGCCTTAAAGGCCGAGGCGGTGTCGTACGGCGTGAACAGTACGTCTTCCTCTTTGACGCCATACAGCTTCGAGAACAGCGCGGCGTTCAGCACGCCGGTAGCTTTCACTTGGTGGTAGACGGCTGGGTCTTCGAACAGCACGTCGATGGTCACCATGAAGGGCCCGGCGTTCTTGCTTTTACAGATCTGCGCGATGTCGCGGATGAGTGCCATGCGTCGGTCCCTCAGACGGTTTCGTATTCGATGGGGAACATCTCGTAGGGGTCCTTCGGCGCGACCACGTGGAAGATGCTGAAGCGGTACATCGCACCCATTTCGATGTCGGATGGACTGAATGGGAAGGCCATGTTGCCCTCCTTGCATAGACGCCCGGGGAAGTCGGCGTGCAGCATCGAGGTGCGCGCCATGGCCAGCACGGCGTTGGCGACATCCTGGGTCTTGCCGACGACCTCGATCACGAAGCCCAACTCATGCGAGCGGATTTCCTTCTCCGGCTCCCATCCGGCCATGACGCCGTCCTTGCCGTAGGTGCGGATCGTCATGACGTAGTCGGATGCCGGCACGCCGAAGGAGGCGGCCTTTGCCGCGACCTTCTCCCGATGCGTCGCCAGGTAGCTGTCGATCTGGCCGATCAGCACGGGGTCGCGGGTGCCGCAGATGCTGATGGCCCGGAACCCGGAATGCTCCACCCCCTCGAGCTTGATGGTGTAGGTCTCAGCGGGGGTCCAGGTCATGCCGCTGATCCTCACGGCACGGTCGCTGATCGCTTCAAACAAGCAATGCTCGGTGTCGAGCATGCCGCCGGGCTCGATGTGGTGGATCGGGCTGCTATTCTCGTGGAGCGCGAAGTTGGCCACGGCGAGCGGGGTGGACCGACGGATCGGGTTCGGTGGCTCGCAGATCAGGTGATCGTCAAAGCAGCGCAGAAAGATGTTGTCCGGCTCCTTGGGCACCGTCGGCTCGGCGCCGCATTCCAGCATCTTGCCGGCATACCAGGCCATGGCCGGTGGAATGCCGGCGCGCATGGCGGGTGCGGCCCATTGCGCCGGGTCGCTGCTGCGGCCGGCGAGGATGACCTGCGCGCCTTCGTCCAATGCACGAGCGAAGGGCTCAGGGCCCATCATGCCGACGATACGCTCGGCCCGCTCAACGGTCGCCGCGTCGAGCGGCGCCATCTTGGCCAGTGGTCGCGTCTTGCCCGCGTCGATCCGCTCGATCAGCGACGGCTTGCTCTGCTCCGAGTGGATCAGCGCCATCTTGAACGAGAGCTTCTCCTCCCGTGCGATCTCGCGCACCAAGGCGGCGGTATCCTGCAGATGCGGCTCGCCGCCGGCGCCCCCGGACGTGCCGATGATGCACGGGATCTTGGCCGCTACCGCTGCGATCAGCATCAGGCGCAGGTCGCGCTTGACCGAAAGGCGCGAACAGAACGACTTACCGGCACCCAGGTAGTATGGGCCCGGATCAGTGCTGCCGCCGTCGCAGCCGATCACATGCGGCTCCCAGCTCATGCCGATCTTCAGCGATTCCTCGGCATAGCCGTAGCCGAGGATGCCGCTGGTCGAGAGCATTCGGAATTCGGTCAAGTCACGCTTCCCCCGGAAGTTCAGTCGGTGCGGCGGGCGGCGGTGCCGCGAACGTGCCGAACCGACCATTGAGATAGATCATCGGTGACAGGCCGGGTCGCGCCTGCGCAGCCTGGACCCGGCCGATGAAGATGGAATGGCTGCCGTAATGGTGCTCGGCCTCCAACACGCAGTCGAAACTGGCCACCGCGGAGGCCAATACCGAGCCACCCTCCGCCGACACCGTCCAGTCCGCATCGACGAAGCGGGCCTCGCCCTCCGTCCCGTGGCGACCGGCGAAATGCCCGGCGACGTCGAGATGCCGATCCGCAAGGATATTCACGGTGAACCGCCCGGTTTCACGGATCACCGGATGCGCGCTCGCGCTACCGTTGACGCAGGCCAGCAGCATCGGAGGCGAGTCACTCAGCGAGCAGACCGCCGTCGCCGTCAGCCCGGTCCGCGCACCGGCAGCGCCGCTGGTGATCACGGCCACCGCCCCGGGCACCTCGCGCAGGCAACGGCGGAACTCGGCGGGATCGAGCCCGCCGTTCAGCGGGCTGGCGACTGCCTCGCTCAAGATGCCGCCCGCAGGCTGGGCACCCGCCAGTCGCCGGCGGCCGGGCGCGGCAACCCAAGGTTCTCCCGCAGCGTCGTGCCGGTATAGTCCTTGTGATAGAGACCCCGCCGCTGCAGTTCCGGCACCACGTAGCGGGTGAAGTCCTCGAACGCGCCCGGCGTGTGGGTCGCGGCCAGCACGAAGCCGTCGCAAGCCCGGCCGTTGAACCACTCTTCCATCTGGTCGGCGACGGCCGTCGGCGTTCCGCAGAAGATCGGGAACTCGCCGATCGTGCCGCGCCCGGAGAAATGCACAAAGTCGCGCACCGTGGGATTGGCCTTGCCGCTCAACGAGACGACCCGCTCCCGGAAGCCGCTCCATGACAATTTCTGCAGCTCGTCGTCGGTGAACTCGGAGTCCATGTCCTTACTGCCGAAATCGAAGTTCAATGCTTCCGATAACAGCACGACGGCGTCGACCGGCTTGGACAAAGCACGGATATACTCGCGTTTCTCCTCGGCCGCCTGTTGCGAGTCTGCGACGCAGACGTAACACGCAGGGCAGACGCTGACCTCGTCCGGGTTCCGCCCGGCCGCCGTCACCGCGGCCTTCAACTCGCCATACTGCTTCTGGCCGGCCGCCAGGTTGGGATACACCACGAAGATCAACTCGCCCCACCGCCCGGCGAAGCTGCGGCCGCGACCGCTCTGCCCGGCCTGAATCAGCACCGGATGACCCTGCGGCGACCTCGGCACCGGCAGCGGCCCCTTGGAGGAGAAATATTTGCCCTTGTGATGCAGGGCATGAACCTTGGCCGGGTCGGCGAACGCGCCGGTCTGCTTGTCGACCAGCAACGCACCGTCTTCCCAGCTGTCCCACAGACCGAGCACGACCTCCATGAACTCGTCCGCCCGCTCGTAGCGAAGATCGTGCGCCAGGTGCTCGACCCGGCCGAAATTCGCCGCCTCCGAATTGTTCAACGACGTCACAACGTTCCAAGCGGCCCGACCCTTGGTCATCAGGTCGAGCGTCCCGAACAACCGCGCCACGTGGAACGGCTCGTAATAGGTGGTGGAATACGTGATCCCCAGCCCGAGCCGGCTCGTGACGGCGCCGATCATCGTCACGATCGTCGCCGGATCCATCTTCACCACCCGCACGCCATTGGCGACGGCATCGCGATAATCGTTGCTGAAAATGTCGGGCAGCGCGAGCCGGTCATCGAAGAAGGTGAGGTGAAACTTGCCGTCCTCCATCACCCGGCCGAGCCGCTGGAAATACTCCGGGCCGGTGAAATCGGTGGCGCCGGCAGGGTGGCGCCAGGAGCCCGGCGCGATGGAGCAGTTCTGCGCCTGCAGGAAGCCCACCATCTTGATTTGGCGCGGTGTGTTGACCATTCCGTTCCCTCTTGCGCAATCGTTTGTCTAATTATTCACCTTTGCTACTGACGGCGGCAGGAGTTCGTCAACGAAACATCGCCCAGGAACTTGCTAATTCGATGCTGCGGCGCAAGAATCTGCGCAAAGGTTTGCGCAGATTAACCTTGTGCTACTCTGGGCCAATGCGAACCCCATCCCTACCGGCGGGCCGGCGAACCACCATCGTAACCCTGTCACAGGAAGCAGGCGTAGCTCCGTCGACCATCTCGCGGGCCCTGAAGGGTGATACCCGTATCTCCGCCGAGATGCGGGCCAAGATCGCCCGACTGGCGAAGCAACACGGCTATACACCGCACGCTTCCGCCCGCACCCTGTCATCAGGCCGCAGCGGCTTGATCGGCATCGTGCTCGGGCCGGCCAGCAGCCCGGTCTATACCACGCTCCTCTACGAGGCGACGCGTCAGGTCGCCGAGCGCGGCATGCGCCTGCTGATCATGCATGCCGGCGGTGGCCCGATCGAAGATCGGACAGCGGATGCGCTGCTGCTCTACCAGGTCGATGGCTGTCTGATGACCTCAGCTGAGTTGCCGTCGAATGTCGCCGCGGTGTGCCTCGCCAACGGTGTGCCAGTGGTGATGGTCAACCGGGTGGCGCGGCTTCACTCCAGTGCCGTCGCCTGCGACAATCTTAGTGGAAGCGGCCAGTTGGCCGAGCTTCTTCTTCAAGCGGGTCATCGCCGGATCGGCCTTGTGCGTACCTCTACCTCGTCCTCGACTGGACAGGAGCGCGACATCGGAT
This sequence comes from uncultured Acetobacteraceae bacterium, assembly GCA_964613945.1. GTDB lineage: Bacteria > Pseudomonadota > Alphaproteobacteria > Acetobacterales > Acetobacteraceae > JAVVHH01. The sequence goes on along the minus strand of CAZTJC010000049.1, from coordinate 15,366 downwards.
TCACCCGCAGGCTTGAGGCCGATGGACTTTCTCCTGTTATGCGGCTCGATGGCCGATCCACCTATGAGGGCGGCTTCGACATGGGGCAGCACTTGGCCGCTCTTCCAAGCCGGCATCGCCCGACTGCGATCTTTTCGGTGAGCGACATCATGGCTTTCGGTGTCATGGATGCCTTCCGCCAGGTTGGCCTCCGCGTTCCCGAGGACATGGTGGTGGTGGGATTCGATGGTCTCACCGAGTCCGCGCGGCCTGTCTACGATCTCACGACGATCGAGCAACCGATCCCAGCCATGATTGGGCGCGCGCTAGATCTTCTCCAGGCCAGAATGATTGATCAAGCGCTTCCCGACGAGACCGTTACGTTACGCGGTAAGCTCGTCATTCGCGGCTCAAGTGGCGCATCATTGCATGCGCCTTGAGTTCGGTCATTCCGTCGATACGATTTTGGTATAGATCCATTTGAATGGACCCTAGCCTTACGGCAAACACAGCATGTCTGGCCTTAACGAACACAAATCTTGGGGGAACAACATGCGCCTGGTACGCTTTACACTGGCCTCTTTGTTGACCTGGTCAGCGACTGGACGAGCAGAAGACGTCGCATTGCGCGTGAACATTTTTCCTGAAGCGCAGAACGTCGGGCTATATTCCGCAATCGAGAATGGTCTGTTTGCAAAGCGTGGATTGGCCGTGGTGGTTCAGTTCACATCAACCTCGAGCGCACAGCGAGAGGGCTTGGTTCGCGGGGATTTCGAGATCGCGCAAGCCGGCGTCGACAATGCGGTGGCGTTGGTTCAAACCGCCAAGCAGGACGTGATCATCGTGGCAGGTGGAGGGGATGGTGGAAACCACCTTATCGTGCGGCCAGAGATCAAATCATTTGCCGACCTTAAGGGCAAAACGGTGGTCGTCGACTCGCCGGTAACAGCATATGCATTCCTGGCCTACCGGATGTTGGAACTTACCGGCCTGCAAAAGAGCGATTACGCCATCAAACCCGCCGGCGCATGCCCATTGCGGCTCGACGCGATGCACTCGGATCCGGCAAACGCGGCAGCGATGCTAAACCCGCCATGCAGTCTTCGCGCTCTGAAGGACGGATTTCTTGATCTCGGCTTGGCGACCAGCGTCGTCGGTCCCTATCAGGCGGATGGCGTCTGGGTCATGCGCAGTTGGGCAAGCGCTCACGGCGAGGTTCTGGTTCGGTATCTTGAAGGACTGATCGACGGATATCGGTGGGCCGTCGATCCGGCCAATCGGGAAGCTGCTGCTGCAATCGTAGCTAAATACCTCAAGCTGGACCAAGATACCGCGCGAGCGGCTGTGGAAGCTGCGGTTGGCCCGGGAGGTAGCCTGGCGAAAGACCTCGCGCTCAATATGGAAGCGTTTCGCAACACATTGCGTCTGCGGGCCGAATTTGCAGGCGGAGACGCAAACGCTACTCCCGAGACTTATCTGGACCTCTCTTACTACCGTCAGGCTACGGGTGAGCCGATCCATTGATGATCCCAAGCCTTCTTGAGTGTTCGAGGTGAAGTACTCGCCGCGTCTGAAGATCGCAGCTGGCCGTGCTACACCAACACATTGCTACACATATTGTATACAACATGTGCGCATATGGCGTTATGTGGCTGGTGATCTTAGAATTGCTGACACCAGGCCAACGGCTCGGCTTTTTCAACCAACAACATATATGACGATATGTAGTAAGCTACATATCGTCATATAAACACAAGCCCTTTCGGCGAGAAGGAGTCCGGTCCTCTAGGTCGACGGAGGCAATCGCCACCCCAGATCGTTCCAGCGCTTGCATCACCACGGCCTTCATGGATACGCCGCGCTCCCGTGCCTGAGCCGATATGGCGTCGCTGGTCGAAAGCCGAACGCGCAAGTTCAGGCCCACTACCGGCTCTACCATGGGCTCCGGTTGCGGCGATTTCAGGCGCACTGGCGGACTGGTGGGATCGGCGAGGCGGGCGGCAGCCAGTGCGGCTTGTGCATCAGGGGGTGGTGAAAGCTTCTTAAACGTCATATGGCGTCCTCTACACAGCTACATATAGCGTAAGCTGGTTATGTAGTTCTCGCTACAGCCAGCTCATATTCTGCAGCTCGGCTGCCAAGGCCAGACGCAAACGCTACTCCCGAGACTTATCTGGACCTCTCTTACTACCGTCAGGCTACGGGTGAGCCGATCCATTGATGATCCCAAGCCTTCTTGAGTGTTCGAGGTGAAGTACTCGCCGCGTCTGAAGATCGCAGCTGGCCGTGCTACACCAACACATTGCTACACATATTGTATACAACATGTGCGCATATGGCGTTATGTGGCTGGTGATCTTAGAATTGCTGACACCAGGCCAACGGCTCGGCTTTTTCAACCAACAACATATATGACGATATGTAGTAAGCTACATATCGTCATATAAACACAAGCCCTTTCGGCGAGAAGGAGTCCGGTCCTCTAGGTCGACGGAGGCAATCGCCACCCCAGATCGTTCCAGCGCTTGCATCACCACGGCCTTCATGGATACGCCGCGCTCCCGTGCCTGAGCCGATATGGCGTCGCTGGTCGAAAGCCGAACGCGCAAGTTCAGGCCCACTACCGGCTCTACCATGGGCTCCGGTTGCGGCGATTTCAGGCGCACTGGCGGACTGGTGGGATCGGCGAGGCGGGCGGCAGCCAGTGCGGCTTGTGCATCAGGGGGTGGTGAAAGCTTCTTAAACGTCATATGGCGTCCTCTACACAGCTACATATAGCGTAAGCTGGTTATGTAGTTCTCGCTACAGCCAGCTCATATTCTGCAGCTCGGCTGCCAAGGCCGATACTTCCCGGAAAGCTGCGCCGGATTGAGGCGAGCGCCCGGTATGGGTGAGCGCCTCGTAGTCGGCCCGGTGACCAAGAGTGGACGTGAGCGTCTTGATGCCAGCCTCCACAACCTGCTGGGCCGCATGCCCGGCGACGCTGGTCGCCCGGACAGAGTTCAGAACGGCTCGCACCGGAATGTCGCGACGCGTGGTGACGGCCAGCGACGCCACCTTAGCGGCCGTGGTCCTGGCTTCATAAAGATCGGCTTCCGACGCCTTGCACGGAATTAGCACGTGATCGGCCGAAGCGATGGCGACGCTGCTGCTCAGGTTGGCGAAACCTGGCGTGTCCACAAGTACCAACTTGTGCTTGGATCGTAGGTCGCTGATGAGGTGGGCCAGTCGGTCCTCATCCTCCTCGGCGTGATGGGTGAATGTCTTGCCCTCATAGGTCACCGCAGCCCAGCGGCTTGCAGCCTTGGTTGGATCGGCATCCACCAAAGCGAAGTCCGCCCCGGTGCGCGCCAGGTAGCCGCTAAGGCACAAAGACACCAGCGTCTTACCCGACCCACCTTTTGATCCGGCGATGACTAAGACCGACATGTAGCATTCTCCATATCTACAGAACGACTCATAAGGCAATGACAACACAGGAGGCATTATCAGCTACATTTAGCGACGTAAAGTTCTGTTGATAAGCAGATATGTAGCAATGTCGCCGACGTATAATGTAGCTCACCCAGCTACTGCAGCCATGTGAAGTCGCAGCATCGTGGAGGAAATTCCAAGCCGTCGATCAGCTTGGCACAGCTACTCTGCAACCGCTACCTATGCGCACTCCTCAGCAGCAGCTTCAGATAAAGTCATGTAGCAAACCACATGAGTCTACGACTTTACAAATAGATGCCTACACGTATCGCTTAAACTTTGAAACGTTGAGACACGCTCCAGGCCTTCGCTTCAGTATCTCTAACCGTCATCGCTCGAGCGTAAACGCACGCCTCTCAGTGCAATTACCAGGCCTTGAAGGAAAATCTGGCCACGATCGGGCATCTGTGAGGCGATACCGGAAAGGTCGTCTTCTCGCGGCTGAACGGGACTCCGGGTAGCAGAACTCCAGGAATGAAGTCGCAGCAATCGCGATCGAGAAGCACAGAAGCCGGGGGGACGCATCCGGCATCGCGCAAGTTACTATAAGTCGGAGACAAGGGATTGCCAGGCTCCGGCCGGTGCCATCGCTTAAGCCGCAACCGTCAGTGCTACCTGGAGCAAAGGGAGCACGACACACCATTCAACTAATTCTCCCCGCATAATCGGTGGCAATCGGACGACGCTGCTGGTGAACCGCCGAGCCAAACGAACGCATAATCGGTGGACCTATTAGGCTGTTCGGGCGGGTTCACGGCCATAAAATGCGCATGATCGGTGGACATCGGCTTTTCGTAGCGGCCCGCGTCGCGCATGATCGGTGGACAAACAAGCCGTCGGCCGTTTCCTACGTCACCGTTTTCCACGCATGATCGGTAGCCATGGCAATATCGGAAGTTGTGGGCGCATAATCGGTGGCTACTGTGAATACACGACGCATAATCAGTTGACCTTTTCGGCAGCTTTATGCGCATGATCGGTGGTCAAAAACCTTGTTTTCCACGCATAACGGGTGGCCCAACCTATATAATACTATAATCTACTCTGATATCGGCTTTGTTCAACTTGCCTAAAGCCAATCATCGACCGCTAACCTAGGTGTCTCGCGGATCCGAAAGCACTGATGTCCACCGATCATGCGCAGCAACACACCACAACATCCGACGAAAATGACTGATGTCCACCAATCATGCGTGAACCGTTGGATCTGAACTGTGGGATGCGCCTGCAATGTCCACCGATCATGCGCAGATCGGCCTCTCCGAACGGTTTCTGACATCAGGAAAGCCTGAACCCGATCTCCATCCTCAGGAGAAACACGCAAGATGGAGGAAATGACCACCGATCATGCGCAGAGAGTTCGATTGGAACAATGAATGTCCACCGATCATGCGTATGCTGAAGGGAAATCACGCATGATCGGTGGCGCAATCGAACTTTGGAAGCGATTCATAACCAGAATCAACGGGTGCAAGACGCTCAGCTGTGCTTAGACGCAAGGAATTGAATTGCGGGACGCACCATGACCGGCATCAGTGAGCAGCTTGATTTATTGGGACTCGATGAGACCCTTCGCCGGGTTGAGTCCTCAGGGCTCAGCGTGCCGCATCGTAACCGCGCCATCGCTAAGGTGCGGGCGGTCTACGACATCAAAACGTCCACCCCCGATGCGGACGACCTAGGTTTCCTGCACACTGGCCTGGCGCAGACCTCGCTGCCGCATAGCCGGCCGAAACTGAATTCCGAGCCTTGGATGCGCAGCTCCGGACGCTTCCGACTCATCGTCTCGCCGGGCGTGGTGACAGATGAACAGGATCCGACGAAGCCGCGGTATGTAGGCGTGCCTTACGGATCCAAAGCTAGATTGATCCTGATCTACTTACAGACCGAGGCTGTGAAGTCATCGTCCCGGACGGTGTCCTTGGGGCCGAACCTGAGCTCCTTCATGCGGTCATTGGGCTTGTCGTCTGCCACGGGTGGCAAAAACGGTTCCATCACCTCAGTCCGCGAGCAATGCCTCAGGATCGCGCAATGCCAGTTCACCATGCAATGGACATCGACCACGGAGCAGGGCCGACAGGACATCATCCAAAACACCCGCTTGGTTGATGGCCTAACTCTATGGAGCAGCTCTGGAGGCGACAAAAGCTGGAACGGCACCGTTGAACTCAGTGATCGTTTCATCGAACACCTGCGTGAACACTCCATGCCGCTGGACAAACGAGCACTATCGCAGCTTTCAGATAACAGCCTGGGTCTCGACCTATACACCTTGTTGGCGTATCGGCTTCCAAAACTGAAAATGCCGCTGCTGCTTCGCTGGGGCATGCTACAAGAGCAAATCGGAACCGACTACTCCCGTATTCGGGCGTTGTCCGAGAAGGTTAAGGAAGCACTCCCAGACGTGAAGTCGGTGTATCCGCACGCTAACGTCGCGATGGCACGCGGAGGCATCCTACTCAGTCCTTCACCGCCCGCGGTGCAGAAAACCCTCGTCAATGGGTTCACGCTTCTTCCAGGGACCAGTCAGGAGGTTTGAAGAGGACGAGCAGCACAAGCCCTGATAGAGCGTCTGTTCTCACTCGATTTTGCCTTGTGACGGATGACTATAGGTTCAGGATCTATTGACTCAATAATGTAGGGGCGCGCAAGCTGGTTCAATCAAAGAATTTAGAAGTATCGACGGCCTCCAATTGCCATCTAGCATTTACCTGAAGCGATCGATACCACCAAGTATCCCGAAACCATGGACTATCGTAACAGCAACTGGAAAATCTCCGTCGCGCTCAGTGGGCTAGTTTGAAGATATTCACACCCTCAACTTCCAACGACGCACATCAGGCTGATCTATACTTCATTCTATATAGTTCGATCGAGAGACTAGCGACTATTGATGTTCGCCGCACGTCCGCCACGTTAGGAGAGGACCGGCGCGATGCTGGAGCTGACGGAAGTGATGTTGCACTCGCAGGACGAGCGTTCACCCACGGAGGAGGATCGCAGGACCGTGGTGAGGCGATTGCGTTGTTTGAAGGCTTCTGCCTGGTCATGCACTAGATTTAAGCGCGCGAGGATTGCCGGTGTAGGCGAGCGCTGATGACCACGTAATCACCCTTCAGTGCTTTCGAGTAGACACGACATAGGCGCGAGGAGTGTATGACGCTCTAGGTGTTCTCCTTGGAGAGACGCAAATTCTCACAGTTCCAAAGAGCCGGACGCATTAACAGCCAAAATTCGTTGGGGGGCTGGTTACGTCTTTTACTTTCTGTAGCAAACTTACCGTCGCTATCGGTGGTGCGGCTTAGAGCCTTCAAAGTAACGAGTAAGCCACGATCGTCTAACGATGCCCGGCCTAATCGCTCATCTTTAACCTATTTGCTCACGCCGGAGACGAACCATGCTGACCAGGACCGCGATATACGAAGGTGCTTTCGAGCCGGACGCCAACGAGGATGAGTTCTTCAAAAACGTGCGTGAGAAGCTCGAGCCAATCTGGCGCAGCTTCCCGAAGTTCTAGCCGTTCGGGTGCATCGGGTGCGGGAATCCGATCCGGGAGCGATCCCGATCATTATGATCTTGGAGATGGACTTCGCCGACCATGCCAGTTTGGAACGGTCGTTGAGATCCGACATCAAGGAGCGGTCGCATGCGTTGACGCTCAAGGTTCTCCATCCGTTCAAGGGCCGCTTTTTTCATATCGTGGCCGAGGCGCATACTGTCATGTAATCACAAGGGGCAGGATAGGTGTGTATTTCGTACCCTTCCGCGGCATGTGCAATTTGCGCCTGATGCCATTGAGAAACGACGGTCTAAGGCTTGAGCGAATTGATCTAAACCAGTTACGTCACGGAACAGTAAACTGGGTATTTGAACATGTTCCGGTCATACAACATCTAGCATGCGGTTCAGTACACCTGCAGCCATGACCATCTTGGTGGTGCAACGTCAGGCCGTGCCTCCTACTCCGGCCGGCTGCGAGCGCCAATGGTCAGTTCTATGCAACAACGTCATATAAGATCGTTCCATAGCAACGAGGCGGACATCACGATGCTCAAATTCTTCTACAGCCTGGCCCCGAACCCCATGAAGGTGGCACTGTTCCTTGAGGAAGCGGAACTCGACTACGAAGCCGTTCCTGTGGACACCCGCAAGGGCGAGCAGTTCGCTCCGGATTTCACCGACCTCAACCCGAACAACAAGGTACCGGTCATCGTTGACGGCGACGCGACCGTCTTCGACAGCAACGCCATCCTGCTCTACCTTGCCGAGAAGACCGGCCGCTTCCTGCCCGGCAACACTCCGGTGGTGCGCGGCGAGTTGCTATCCTGGCTCATGTTCGTCGCCACCGGCATCGGCCCCTACTCCGGACAAAGCGTCCACTTCCGCCATTTTGCGCCGGAGCCGAAGGAGTACGCCGTTAAGCGTTACCTTTTCGAGGCCAAGCGGCACTTTTCTATTCTCGATGCACATCTCAACGGCCGCGATTGGATGGTCGGATCGGAGTACAGCATCGTCGACATGGCCGTTTGGGGATGGGCCCGCATGGTGCCCTTCGTCATCGGTGAAGATGCCTGGACCGAGCTTCCCAACCTCAAGCGCCTGTTCGACACGATCAGCGCCCGTCCGGCTGCAATCCGCGCTACCGCGATCAAGGACCGGCATGCGTTCAAGACCGAGATGGACGACGAAGCTCGTGGCGTCATGTTCCGCCATACGCAGGCGGCATAGCTCCAAGAGGCTCCAAGTCCTGCTTGGAGCCTCACAGTTGATCAATCCTGGCCGCTGAACCAACAGAACGCATTGGCCCAGACCACGTCTGTCGGTCTGAACCGTCGCGCCTGATAGGTCGGCAGGCTATTTCTCGCCCCACACCGCCATGACGCGCCGCACTGCAGGTCGCTCCTTCATTCGGCTAAGGTGAGCGGCCAGATTGGATGGCAACTCAATCCCGCTCTGAGGTGCCCACCGGGTCACGTAGAACAACGCTGCGTCCGCCAACCCGAAATTATTGCCCGCCACCCAGTCGTGACCGGCCATTTGCTTGTCGAGAATGTCGAAGGCCTCGACGACCATCGTCTCGCCCTGCTTCTTCACCGAACCTTGGCCCAGCCCGAGCCCTTGATGAACCGGATCCTGCGGCTCGAATTTCGCTGGCTTGAAGATGCGGCCGAAGCCCTGGCCGTGGATCGTCCCCACGGCATAGTCGGCGATCGACAGCGCGCGATATTCCTCGTCGGGATCTGTCGGCAGCAGCTGGGCATCCGGGTTCTGCCGAGCTAGCCAGATTGCCATGGGCATGAATTCCGTGAGCACGCGCCCGTCATCTGCCACCAGGGTCGGCACTTTGCCTTTCGGATTGATGGCCTTAAACCAGTCCTCCTCGGTCGCGCCGCCCGCGACGTCCATCTTCTCGGCTTCGTAAGGCTTGCCGATCTCTTCCAGCAAAATGTGGATGCCGATGGCGCAGGTGTGTGGGCCCCAAAATAGCTTCATGTCAGTCTCCTCAATTCATCAAAGTCTGCAGTCGAATCTCAGTCTTGCGTGCAAATGCCGTCATCGAGAGGCCGCGCACGCTGTGCACGGTCGGATGCTGCACCATCCGCGATGACCCCTCCCACCGAGGCAAAGGCGTGACGCCAAGAGCAGGGCCAGTTACCTCATAGTGACCAACTACTTGGTCTCGCCCACCACCATCATCGCCGACAAAGCCAGCCCAGCGCTCAACTTCGACCTTCAGATCGCCGAACAGCCTGTCGACTGTCGTCCGTAAGCTCCAAACAGCCTGGCCGGTTGCATACTAGCCGACACGTTGGTCGATACGGCGACCGGTGAACTGGTCGCACGGCTTCGCATCGCGATGACGTGCGCCTGAGAGACTTATCGAGGCGCCCGCAGGCTCGCCGCGACAGGTAACGCCAGAGCACAAAGCCCGGCCATCACCCAGAATGCCCCTGCCCCGAACTTTCCATAGAGCGGGCCCGACCCGAGCGTCACCAAGGCTGCCGTGGCTCCCATGGCAAGCGTCGCATAGACGGCCTGTGCCGTCGCTGCCAACGCTACCGGCACGACACGGCCGATGACATCCATGCAAGCGAGGTGAAGCAGCGCGAACGTCAGCCCATGCAGCGGCTCCACGAGCGCCATGACCGAGAACGACGCCGTCATTGCGGCGGCCGACCACCGCACGATCCCGGCCATGGCGGCAAGTAGCATCGCCCGTGCCGGACCCAGCGCCGCCAGCAATTTCGGCCCGATCACCACGAAAACCAGCATCTCGGCAGCCACTGAGAGCGCCCACAGAACACTCGATTGTGTGGCAGACAAGCCGGCCGACCGCCAGCGGATGACCTCGAACCCGTCGTGCAACGCGTGGCTACCACCGATCAGGGCGGCGACGACCATCAGGCGGACGAAGATCGGAATACCGAGCAAGGTCCGTAATCCGGACTTGGAATCGTTAACAGGCACAGCCTTGTTCGATCCCGCCATCTGGTTTGGCAGCAGCCATCCGAGTGCGGCTGCCCCGGCGAGCAGCGCGGCATTGAGCCAGATGATGACTCCGAGCCCCGAACCATCCACCAGTCGTCCGGATAACAGGGTGCCCGCGATGAACGCAGCTGACCCGGCCCCACGAACCCAGCCATAACGAAACCCGCCCTGCTCAGCCGATCCGAGCGCCAACGCATCTGCAACCGGAGTGAGCGGCGCCAGCACCGTTGCATGGGCGACGCTGACCAGCAGCAGCGCCACCATGCCGCGTGCGGGCTCGTAGGCAAGCGCCACGGCGGCTGAGGCGGCGGTAAAACCGGTCAGAACCAGCGGAGCGCGCCCGGTCCGATCGGCGAGCCGGCCGCCCAGAGGTCCCGATATCAACCGCACTGCCGTCCCCGCGGCCAGGACAACACCAAGCTCCTTCGGGCTCAAGCCGTTCTGCTGCAACAACCCGGGCAGAAACGGCGATGCGACGCCGAACGCGGCGAAAACCGCTCCATAGAAAGCGAGAAAGCGGCTTAGCGCATTCATAACGCCATCAGCACCGTCCCACCGATCAGGAGCAAGGCGCCGCCCGCTCTACTCCAAGTGATCGAATGCTGCTCGAACCCGACCAGCCCAAATTGGTCCAGCAATAGCGAGAACACTGCGCCACCCGTGACCGTGAGCGCGGAGAATACCGCCGCGCCGGTTTGCCCGGCTGTCAGGAACACCGCAAGAACGGTCACTCCCTGCAAGGCGCCACCCACCCAGGCCCACCAGGGGATCGCCGCGACCTCCTCAGCCTTCAATTGCACGCCGTCAATGGCCCACCACGTCAGCAGCGCCAGCATGGCCACCGCCAGACCGGCCGAAAGGATCACCACGGCCGTCAACGCTGGATTGTGCAAGCCACGAAACAACTTCAGATCGCCGCCGACCTGAACATTGCTCAGTCCACCAGCGAGCGCGGCGTACAACATCGCCAAGATCTTAGACATCCTGCACTGCTCCTCTTGAGGACCAGAGGTGGCATCGTTGCCGTATCTTTCAGCCCGTCGACGCTTTCTCCGTATACGCCACGGCATCTCCGACACGCATGACGCCGGGCTGTCCGATCGAGCAATATACTCCCGCGCGGTTACCGAACCGCTGCGCCACTGTTCGAACGATCGTCGGATCGCGCGCGCCGGAACTCGGATCGATGGCCACCATTGCACACCGTGGGATCTCCCATCCCACGTCGAGGCAGGCACCCTCGGCTCCGATGGCGACCGATCGACCCATCCAAGCCGGCTCGGTCGACGCCGGGTCGTCCCGCTGAATTGTCAGATTGGCGCGAAACCGCTCGGGTATCACGGGCTCGCCATGCGCCTGCTCGATCGCGGCCGCCATCGTCGTGGTCAGCATGGAGACCGGCATCGCATCGAAGCAACCGCGCCCCAAGCGCAACAGCCGGACCTTGCATCCCGCCGTTTCGGAAAGCAGCTCTGCAAGTACTGGGCTTCGAACGTCGAACACGGCGCCTCGTGGGTCCGTGACGATCACCGCGCTGTGGACGGGGTCGTCGGACCGTTCGTAGCGGGCGGTGAACCGGACCAGTTCCGGCATGTCGCGTGCTGTCAGCCAAGGGAACGCCGATGTGTCGGTCTCCTTGACGAAGGCATATTGCCGGTCGCCGTGCAGCCAGGTCCAATGCAACGCAGCCGTCTCGAGTAGCTCTGCCTGCATCGATTTCACGGGATACCGCGCAATCGATGCTACGATCCCCACCCGATTGGATAATCGAACTTGCTTATCCCTTATGATCAAAGCCGCCCCACCACTCCTGAGTTCGGATCAACGTCCGTCACAGCTGGATCGGTTCGCGTCATTGCGCAGCATACCCAGCGGCGCCAACACCGTCGACCTGAAGATAGCCGGCCGAATTGAGATGAATGGGATGTTTTCGGCCTTGATGTGGGCCGGACGGTCGAGAGAGCGTACAGCGGCGCCTCTGATGGACGTCGCCCTCTCGGACCCGGTTAGCCAAGATATCGCCGATCGGTCCATCGTTCACGCAAGCGGGAACGCCCACAGCGCAACTCGGCTACAGTTGCATCGTTTTAGACCTGATTTAATTAGGTGAGTGATTTGGGCCAGATTAATCAAAGCCTCGTGGCTTCCTATTGGGCCGTTCGCCGCTTTTCCGACCAACTTTGTGCCGCACTCACGCCGGAAGACCAGGTTATCCAATCTATGCCGGACGCCAGCCCGGCGAAATGGCACCGCGCTCACACCAGTTGGTTCTTCGAACAATTCGTACTCGTGCCCCACATGGCCGATTATCAACCATTCAGCCGCGAGTTCAGCTACCTGTTCAACTCGTACTATGAAACGGTCGGAGCTCGGCACCCTCGTTTTGCGCGTGGCCTGATCACTCGGCCCGGCGTCGCCGATGTGGACGCGTATCGCGCCTATATCGACGACGCGATGGCCCGGTTGCTCGCAACTGACGGGGGACTGGGCGATCTGGTGACCCTCGGGCTGCATCATGAGCAGCAACACCAGGAGTTGCTGGTCACCGACATGCTGCATGGATTTGCGGAAAACCCGCTGCTCCCGACCATGATCCCAGGTTGGCAAGCGCCAGAGCCATCGCTCGTGCCGGATGAGATGATCTCTTTCGATCGCCGGCTCATCCAGGTGGGTCATTCTGAACCCAGCTTCGCATTCGACAATGAAGGCCCGCCACACGAAGCCCTCGTGCTACCATTTAAGTTGGGGCGACGGCTCGTGCGTAATGCCGCCTGGCTCGAGTTCATGGCCGATGGCGGCTATCGCACCCCGACGCTGTGGATGAGTGACGGCTGGAGCGCGGCCGTTGACGGCGGCTGGCAGGCTCCGCTGCACTGGCGCCAGCGGGACGGCATATGGTTGCAGTTCGGTCCTGGCGGCGAGGTGGCACTAAACCCTGATGAAGCTGTTCGACACGTAAGCTGGTATGAGGCCGATGCTTTTGCGCGTTGGGCTGGCGCTCGGTTACCAACCGAATTCGAATGGGAGTCGGCGTGCCGAGATCCTCGATTTGCCGAACTCGATGGCCATGTCTGGCAATGGACGAATAGTGCCTACTTGCCCTACCCAGGCTTCCGCCCCGTTAAAGGTGCCATCGGTGAATATAATGGCAAGTTTATGATCAACACTATGGTGCTGCGTGGTAGTTCGATGGCGACCCCGCCGGGTCATGCGCGACTGACCTATCGCAACTTCTTTCACCCGGAGAAACGTTGGCAGTTTACCGGGTTGCGTCTCGCAGCAGACCTTTCGTAGGGACTGGGAAATGTTGGACGGTTTCGAAGTTAAAAAATCAGTCGCCGAAGAAGTCTTGCATGGGTTGCGGCAGTCTCAGAAGACCCTGCCGTCAAAGCTGTTCTATGATGAAGAGGGATGTCGTCTCTTTGGCGAAATCACGCGGTTGCCGGAGTATTATCCCACTCGCACGGAAACGGCTCTTCTTCGCAGCATTGGACCGGATCTTCCGCGAACCGCCTTTGCAGCGTTGGTTGAATATGGTGCTTCCGATGAAAGCAAGGCTGAACTTGTTTTGCCGCATCTGAACGTCGATGCCTATGTTCCTATCGATGTTGCCGCCGCCGCGTTGGATGCTATCGTTGGTCGCATGGCGATACGCCATGCCGGGTTGCACGTTTTACCACTTGCCTGCGATTTTCTAGCACCGTTCAACTTGCCCACTGGGATACCACACGGCCCAAATTTTGGCTTTTTCCCCGGTTCGACGATTGGAAACCTCGATCGGCCGGTGGCAATCGCCTTCCTAAGTTCCGTTTTGGCAACATTGGGACCAGAGGCTGCGTTCCTTGTGGGCGTGGATCTACGCAAGGATGAGTCCATTCTCATCCCCGCCTATGACGATTCACAGGGCATTACAGCCGCGTTCAACTCGAATATTTTGACCCATCTTAATTACGCCGCCGGTGCTGACTTCGACCTGATGCGTTTCGTTCACCGTGCCCGTTGGAACGACGAGATGAGCCGGATCGAAATGCATCTAGAATGCCAAAGCGATCACGTTGTCACTCTCGGCGGTGAACGCGTTCGCTTCCGGCGCGGGGAGACTATTCACACTGAGAACAGCTACAAATATACGGTGTCTAGTTTTCAGCGCCTCGCATCGGAAGCTGGCTGGGTTCCGGTTCGTGTGTGGACCGATGATCTTGAGTTGTTTTCGGTTCATCTGCTGAAACGGTAACGGATAGGACAGCAGGTTTGACGCAGGCGACGTGTTTGCTGGCGTTGGATCGGTCCTCAATGGTTCGATCTGGACGGAGGCAGCATGGCTCGGCGCTCGAATGGTGCAGGTTGTGCGGAAACGGTTTATCGAGTTCAATGCACATCGCCCGGCTGGGCTGATTGACCGCGATCCACCGAGACAACCGTCGCGGCTGAAGGACACGGATTGAGCGGCCGTGATGACCATGATTCAGAGCGGACCGATGCCGAGGATCCACGACGTCGTGCCCTGGCGGGTGACCTACCTGTGTCAGTTGCTGTGGTACAAGCAATTGCCTAGCAGATGCCGAGCCGAGAGCTTCGACGAACGGACTACCACAAGTTGTTGGCTCGTCCGCATCATCATGCCCACACGGAAGGCGCAGTCGGCGCCTCTAAAAAGTCTCCCGGCGGGCCTGAACGCGATCGGGCACGAGATAGTGGTCGAGCCTGATACCATACAAATCTGGCTCGCAGACCAGATCCGCATCGACCAGAAAAACAAGATCACCCGGCGCTAGGTTAAACGAGGTAAGCGTCCGTTGGTGCGGCAGGACCAACGGACGGCATCGACATACATTTTTGGCGTGGGTTGTTCCAAGACGGGCAAAGGCGTCGCGCCTGTCTTGCCCTGGTCAACACCGAAAGCGTGGTGCCGCATCTGAAGACGATCTCAGCAGCAGTAGCATCTGTCCGACATGCGGCGCTACTGGTGAACCAGGCGGAACGGCATCTTTTCGGCCCAGTTCATTGTTCCAGGCAACATCACGATTGTGTCGCTGCTGGCTAAATATTCGAAGCTAAACCCGCAGGAGAACACTTTGCATTTTGTGCTCGACAACTGCCTATCAAATAGAGTGCTCACGTCCAAAAACAATTTTGTTGACCACTGCCGCAACGTTTGAAACAAACTTGTCGATCAACTCTGACCATTATTTAGCTTGGATTAGGCGATCAGACACATCGGTTCTGATCAGGAAACCTTGGTATAAGGGGTATCAGGAAAGTGCGACGGCGGCCGACTTACGCTGCAGGCACGGCAGCACCAACGCGATGTTCACACGTGACGGTCGACATATGGCGGCATGAGGGGCTCGACCCACGTCATAACCCGAACACTCAAACGGGTCAGTACGGAGATGAGCCTGCAGGTTCTGGCCTACAACATGA
>CAZTJC010000048.1:0-26281 GCA_964613945.1 uncultured Acetobacteraceae bacterium | reverse complement strand
GCCGCCGTCCCTGTCGGGCATCACAGCAACCTCAATTCAACAAGTTGACGGTGCCGTAACTACTCAACCGCCCGATCCAGTAAGATTACCAACGAAGCCTACTGTGATGGCGATGGACCTGTAGTCGGTCAGCCCTCTAACCCGACCGCGAGCACTCATCCTCGTCGTGTCTCGCATCTTCAGGCAGGCTTTGTCGGAAAGCTCGAAAGGTTCCCCGTCCGCCAGCCTTGGCGGCGTAGAGCGCTTCGTCCGCATCGCGAAGCAAATCTGCGCTGCTGCTGTGGAGGTCGGATACCCTGAACCCGATCGATGTTCCGATCGAGATCTCGATCCCTTGCAGATCGAAAGGCCGCGACAAAGCGGTTACCATGCGCCGAGCCAGCTGTTCGCTCTGCGCCATGCTACCGGTGTATTGCACAACGGCGAACTCGTCGCCACCAAGGCGAGCCACAAGGTCGGTTTCCCGCGTACAGCGCTGTAATCGCTTCGACACCGATTGAAGAAGAGCGTCGCCTACAGCGTGGCCGAAGGTGTCATTAACCGGCTTGAACCTATCAAGATCGATCAGATGCAGCGTAAAGGGCGATCCGGTAGAAACACCAATCATCGCCTTCTCCAGACGCTTCGCGAATTGGAGTCGATTAGCTAGCCCCGTCAGCACATCGTGGTGGGCCATGTACTCGATCTGCCGGGCTACGACATCCCGTTCATTCAGCGCGGCTTGCATCACGTTCAATGCTCCAAGCAGCATGACCATTTCGTCGGAGCCTTGCGGCTTGATGTCGTTCTTTAAATTCCCTTGCGCGATCTGAGTGGCGATGATGGTGGCTCGGTGCAGTGGTGGCACGATTGACCGGGTGAGGCTGGCGGTGATCAGGAGTGCAGCTACGAGCGACATGCCGATCGCGACCTTGCTGGTGAGCTGACTATCCTGCGCAACCGCTTCTGCCTGGAGGCGAAATGCAAAGCCGTCCTGAGCAAACTGCTCGGCACCATGCTCGAACATATCCGATACCGCATCCAACTGAGCTGAAACCCCGGTAGCGGCGCCGGATGCCAGGGTTAAGGCAAGCATGCGCCCTCGCAACTCCATGGCCAGCTTTTTGGCTTCCGCCGATGTCGCCCGTTCGATCGCCACGTCCAGGTTTTCCATGATTCTGGTGGCAAGCTGCACAGGAGACGCGACATTCTCGTTGGGGTGATAGGCGGTGCGCAACGCCACAAAGTCCGATTGAGCAGAACGGAAAAAATCCACGCTCATGAATGCTTGGTCATACATGCGTAGTGCGAGCGTGCCGAGACGTTCCTGCCCGATAAGCGTGAAAATGCCGAGACCTGCCGTCAGAATCGTCAGTGTCAAGCAAGCAGCAAGTATGCGAAATCGGATCGACAGCCGGCGACCGGTCGGTCCGTCATTCATGGAATGCGAAGGCACTATGCGTATGCCTGCCACGAGTATTCGATAAACATGGGAATGCTCTTAGAATTACTTAACGGTGACAGACATGTGCATCTGCGGATGTATCAGGCAGTGAATCTGGAACAGACCCGCCTGATCGAATGTGATTTGGCTTGTTTCGCCGGGAGCTTGCACGATCCCTGTCTTGTTTTCA
This sequence comes from uncultured Acetobacteraceae bacterium, assembly GCA_964613945.1. Taxonomy (GTDB): domain Bacteria; phylum Pseudomonadota; class Alphaproteobacteria; order Acetobacterales; family Acetobacteraceae; genus JAVVHH01. Next base: position 24,668 of record CAZTJC010000048.1, on the reverse strand, counting down.
CCATCAGGCGTGCGCAACGCAATATTGTGGCGAACTTGATCCTGATTCATGAACGTCACGGCTTCACCACGCGCGATCTCGACGGAATCTCGATCGAAGCGTTTGTCCTTCTGCACCACGACGGGGGTATCTGCGGCACAAGCAAGTCCTGGCAGCAGCAAGAAGGCAATGAGCGAAAGCCGGCCACATGATGTCATTGTGCGGGTTCCGGAGATGTCAGGGTTTCAAGAAAAGCCAGCAGATCGGCTCGATCGGACGGCTCCAGTGTCAAAGGCTTGATGTCCGGATCAAGGCTGGCACGTTTGCTAAATCCCTCTTCATAATGGAGCAGAACCTGTTCCAGGGTCGGTATCGAGCCGTCATGCATGTAGGGCCCGATCACGGCGACGTTTCGAAGCGTGGGTGTCTTGAAGGCATGCTGCAACGTTGGCTCGGAAGGAAATAAGGCACCACGCCCCAGATCGGCATCGGGAAGCCCGACATCGTGAAAGGAATCGTCGGTCAGCCGCCATCCTGAATGGCAGGTGCTGCATCGGGCTGCCCCGGTGAATAAAGCAAAGCCTTTCTTGGCGGACGGGGAGATCGCCGCCTCGTCACCGTCGATCCAGCGGTCGAACGGTGCCGTCGTGCTGACGAGGCTGCGCTCGAACGCGGCGATGGCAGAAGCCATTCGATCGCTGGTTACGATTGTGTCACCAAACGCCTGGCGGTAGACCACGGAAAAAGCCGCATCACGGCTCAGCCGCTGCTCCACTCTGGAACGAGCTGTTTCCAGCGAGAGCGCACCCATCCTGGGGTTGGTTATTGGATCGAGAGCCTGCTGTTCGAGGCTGTCCATTCGGCCATCCCCGGTCAGCAGTGGCGCCCAGCTTAGGTTCAGGAGGGTCGGGACGCGGCGAAGAAGCGGCCTTCCGAACCGATCAAGAGGCTTGCTCTGTCCATCACGCCAAGCCTTCTCCTGATGGTGACAGCTTGCACAGGCCATCGTGCCGCTCGCCGACAACGTCAGGTCGTAAAATAGCAGCCTACCTGCCAAAGCTTGTGCTGATAGTTCCGGAGCATCCATCGGCGACGATGGACGTCGAAACTGTGCTCGAGCCGTTGTTGGATCGGAACCTGCCGGGTTGACCGGCTGTCCAACTGCAAGGCTGGATAAACAGACAAGCTGAGTGACTAGCAACGCACTACCCAGAATAAGCCTAGCCACAAGAGAAGCCTTATTCTTTAACCCTGGGCAGTTCTGGCGCATTGTTCGACCAATAGGATGCCAGCAACATATACTTAAACCGTTAAAGAGTGATTAAGGTTGAGGCCGGTCCTCGTCACCACCCGAACCCGAGCGTTCCCATTACACTGCAACCAGGGACGGCAATTCCTGCATCGGCGTCTGCGTCGCCATACTGTCACATTGCGGGGCTCGCGAGGACGACGAGACAGGCCTATTCGATAGTCGCTCGCGGAGGACACATGGCGCAAGACGATGGCCGGGTCATGCGGACGGCGCGCGGCTTCACTTTGCTGGAAGTGATGGTCGCGCTCGCGATCGCGATTCCAGCCTTGCTGTTGATCTACCGCCAGGGTGCGCTCTCGCTCCAGGTGACCCAATCGGCGTCGCGGTATTCGGAGGCGGTCTCCCGTGCGCAATCCCGCCTGGATGCGCTGCGCGGGACGGCACTCGACGCCATCGATCGCGAGGGGGACGAAGGCAACGACTTCCATTGGCAGACCCGCGTCACGCCGATCACCACCGTGCCGGGCCAGCGCGGCGGCGGGCGCGCCGCCTACGCCGGCGGCACGACGCTTTACGCGGTCACGGTCGAGGTCTCGTGGCCGGCGCACGGCAGATCGGTTGCCGGGTCGCAGAGCGTGAGCCTGGCGACACGGCTTGCCGGCCCGGCATCGGGGTCATCGCGCTGAAACAGCGCGGGTTCACGCTGCTGGAAGTGCTTGTCGCGGTTGTCGTGTTGGGCATGCTGATCGGCCTGCTTGACCAGGGCATGGGCTTCTTCCTGCGCGTCGCCGCGGTGGAGGCGAAGGCCAGCGACGCCGCCGCCGACCTTCCGATCGTCGATGCTACCTTGCGTCGGCTCATCGCCGTGGCGGACCCAGGTATCTACCCCGAGCCGGCCTCGCTAACGGGCAAGAGTGCCTCGCTCACCATGGTGACGCAGGTTGCCGGCCCGGACGGCGCGCTCCGCCTGGTCGATGCGATGGTGTTCTTGGCGGGTGGTTCTCTGCGGGTGCGGCTCGGCGTGCATCACCACGTCGAGCCACAGGCCCCAGCCTCGGTCGGCGAGACGACCGTGCTGCTCGCCGGGGTACAGGCCGTCGCGATCGAGTATGCCGACGGCGCGACCGGCACGTGGCATTCGACTTGGACGGCGGACACGCTTCCAGCGCTGGTGCGATTCCGCCTCAGCATAGCCGCTTCAAGCCTGCACTGGCCGCCGATCGTGATCGCACCGCGGCTCGAGGCCTCGGGTGAGTAGGCCGGGGCGAGCGGGATCGCGCGGGTTCGCCTTGCTGATTACGCTTTGGCTGCTGGTGCCGATGTCGATGCTGTTCCTGTCGCTGACCGGGTCGGCGCGGTCGGACGGGCAGATCGCCGCCAACCTGCGCGACGCTGCCGTGCTACGGGCTGCCGCGACCGGCGGGGTCGAGACAGCGATCGTCTCGCTGCTGGCCAACCGAACCGTTGATCCTCCTGGTCAGATCGTCATCGACGACGCCGTCGTCACGGTCACCTCGGAATCGCTAGCCGGATACGTCAATCCAAACCTGGCCACGGTGCCGCTGTTGCGGGCCCTGCTGGTCCATGTCGGGGTCGAGCCGGCGCCGGCCGAGGATCTGGCAGCGGCCATCGTGGAATGGCGCACGCCGGGTCAGAAGCGGTCGGCCGGGTTGAGCAAGGCGGCGCTGTATCGCGCGGCGGGGCTGGATTACAGCCCGCCGGGGGCGCCGTTCGAGACGATCGGCGAGCTTGGCGATGTGCTGGGCATGACCCCGGTCATCCTGGCCCGATTGCGCCCAGCCCTGTCGCTGTTCACCGATGCGCCGCCTAACCCGGCCCTGGCGTCGCCGCTGGTGCGCTCCGCCCTGGCTGACCTCGGCAGCTTGGGCCGTGGGATCAGCGGCCGAGGCGCCGTGTTCCACATTCGCGCCAGTGCCAGCCGAGGTCGCGCCGTGTCGCAACTCGATGCGGTCATTCGCCTCGGCCCCGGCAAGCGCCCGTGGCGGATTCTGGCCTGGAACGACGGCCTTTGATCAGTGCCGTGCCTGGCGCCTGACGCTGTCGACCAGAATGAGGCCGAGGCCGGCAAACAGGATCAGCCCGGCCCAACCACCCGCCATGCTGAAACGTGGCAGCAGCAGCCCAGCCAGCAGGAGCCAGCCTGCGACGGTCAGCGCGAAGCGCCAATCATCGACGAATAGCCCGACCATCTTGCGCAGGAAGCGGTCGGTCGCGCTGATCGGCGCGCTCATCGACCGGCCACCCGGACAGCGGTCAACGACAGGATTAAAAAGGCGCCGATCAGGCCGAGAATAGACAAGTCGTCGCCGGGCCACTCGATCCCGATCCCCTCGCCGAACCAGAAGCAGCCGAACGCCGACAGCAGAATGCCGACCGCGAACTTCATGCTGTTCTCTGGCACCCGCGCCAGCGGCCGATGCACAGCCACCCCGAGTGCGGCAACCAACAGCAGCGCCGCCAGCGCACCCAGGCTCGCCGGCATCAGCAGGGTCGGCCGGCCCGCTCCGATCGCGATCACGATGAACACGACCTCGACCCCTTCCAGCAACGTCACCTGGAACGTGGCGCTGAACGCCGTCCGATCCCACCCGGCGAACGGCCCATGGTTGCGCATGCGGGCGGTCTGGCGTGCGAACGCTGCGTCCTCGTCGCGTAGCGGGATCACCCCAGCTGCGCGCAAGATCGCCTTGTGCAACCATCGCAAACCGAACATCACGGTCAGCGCACCGATCGTGACCCGGATCACGCCGACCGGTATCGTCGTCAGCGTGCTGCCCAACGTGGCGACGAGCAGGAGCATCACCGCGATCGCGCACAGCGCCCCTACGACGGCGTCCCGCCAGCCGCGAACGCTGCCGACCGCGAGCACGACCGTCAACGCTTCGACGAACTCGACGCCAGAGGCGAGGAACCCGGTGAGCATGGACGGTCCGAACTGGGTCCATGCAAGGCTGGACATTACGCACGCTCCTTCAATGATGGCGGCATCGTATAGGACAGGGCCCGCCTGGGCGCAGGAGCTGAGCCGGCGGTGAAGCGACGCGTCACGGAATGATCACATCGCATTCAGAGTTGCTCTTTTAAGACCGCTCACGTCTTCGGGAGAGAGTCAGAGTGCGAAGTTCAGACGCGTTACCCAAATCGAGGATCGTCTCGAATTTCGAAACCACGGCTGCCGTCGCCCTGACCGTCTTGGTGCTGGCCGACCCTGTCGCGCATGCGCAAACCGTGCTGCCAGTCGAGGGTGTCGTGGTGCGGACCGACCGCGCCAACGACGCCGTGGCCCAGGCGCCGACGCTGGCGCCGCTCGATGCGACGCAGCCGACCTCCGTCGTCTCCGGGCAGTTCATCCAGAACAATCTGCCGCCGCAATCTGATTACGGCCAGGTCGTCGGCCTAACGCCGAGCGGCGTCGGGATCGAGCAGAACGGCCCGGGCGGGGCCTTTGCCGGGCAGGTCACCATTCGCGGCTTCCAGGACGGCCAATACAACGTTAATCTCGACGGCATCCCGTTCGGAGACAGCAACAACTACACCCACCACACCTCCGCTTATTTCATGAACCGCGACCTGAGCAACGTCATCGTCGATCGTGGTCCCGGCACCGCATCCACCATCGGCGACGCCACGTTCGGCGGCACCGTCGAGCTCAACACCAAGCAGCCCTCGGTGCGTACGACGCTCACGCCCTATGCCGCCTATGGCAGCTTCAACACCGCGCTATACGGCGGCCAGATCGACAGCGGCATCCTTCCCGGCGGCGGCTCGTTCGTGTTCGACGCCGAACGCACCACGACGGACGGCGCCATCAGCCTCGCTGCCGTACGGCGCGACAATCTCTTCTTCAAAGCCGTTCAGCCGATCGGCGATCGCACCACGCTGACCCTGGTCAGCCTCTACAACACGACGGACCAATACTTCAACCGCGGCGCGTCACGGGCGCAGATCGCGCAATTCGGGCCAGGATACGGTTTCTCCGACGATCCTCGCCTACAGAATTGCTACAAATACAACCGCAACAAGAGCCAGTCGGACTTCAGCTATCTCGGCGTCAACTCGCAGCTGAACGATGACTGGTCGATAGACAACAAGCTCTATACCTATGGTTATTTCCTGACCGGGGTCCGAGGCCTCGACGTGTCGAACGTCACCAACCCGAGCACCGTCTACTCCCCGAACGACGTGGCCGGCACCAAGCAGGCCAATCTCTACCGCGCGTTCGGGGATACGTTCCAGGTCAAGCGCACGCTGCCGTTCGGCGACATCAAGGTCGGCACCTGGATCGAGAACCAGTCGAACGGCTACAGCCAGCAAAATGTCGACCTCACCCGCGGATACCTGCCGACACCCAACTCACTGGCCTCGTACAGCTATCTCGACCATGAGGATCTGTTCACGCTGCAGCCCTATGTCGAGCTGGACATCAAGCCGGCGTTCCTACCCGGCTTCACACTGATGCCCGGTGTCAAATACAGCTTCTTCCAGCGCTCACTGGATGCCGCTGTGAACGTCGGTTCCGGCCAGCCGCTCAAGGTCGTCAAAGCATATGGATCACCGCTGCCGGCGGTGACCGGGCGTTACGAGCTCAACCCAAACCTTTCGGTCTATGCGCAGTATGCCAAAGGCTTTCTGGCGCCCAATCTCAACTATATCCAGAATGCCGACCCGTCCCAGACCAAAGTCGATCCGCAACAGACCAACAACTACCAGCTCGGCACCAGCTACCATAATCGCGCAATCGCCATTTCCGGCGACGTCTACTACATCGATTTCTCGAACATGGTCGCCAGCCGCAACGTCGGCGTCAACACGATCTACTTTAACCAAGGTGCGGTCGACTATTACGGTGTGGAGGGCGAATCAACCATTTCCGTCGGTCATGGAGTCCAGCTCTATGGCAACGGCAGCCTGAATGTCGCCAAAAACCGCGCCACCGGCCAGCCGATCGCCAATGCGCCAGAGACGACCTGGGCGCTGGGCGTGCTGTACAATAATGGCCCCTTCGGTGGCTCCCTGATCAACAAATGGGTCGGTAGCCGTTACGGCGATACCGGACTTAAGCAGGGACTGGCGCCGTTCAATCAACTCGACGCCTCGGTCCATTACACGGTTCAGCGCCCGCACCTGCCGCCGATCAACTTGAAGCTGCAGGTCAATAACATCATCGACAGCCGCAAGATCATCGAGTTCGACCTTTACGCCGGCAGCAAGTCCACGCCGATCTACTTCACGCAGCCCGGCCGTAGCGCGTTTTTCTCCATCGAGGTGCCGATCTGAAAACCTGGTCACGGCAGGGCGGCATCACGCCGCTTCGCCTTGGCGCGGCCGTTCTGCTCGCCGCAGCCCTTGCCGCAATTGCCGGGCTATGGCCGCCCGCCCTGGGTGACACCATCGTCATCTACTCGGCCATGGGACCGGGCGGCCCGCTGATCCCAGCCTTCGAGGCCGAGACCGGCCTGCACGTAACCTACATCAACATGGCCGGCGGACCGTTGCAGGCGCGGATCTATGCCGAAGGGCCGCACCCACGCTGGACGGTGGCCTGGTTCATCGGCGACGCCGCGATGGCCGCTTTGGACGGTGCCGGATTGCTGCAGCCGCGCATCGTTTCGGACGCAATCAGCTGGACGCCGGCAGCCCGCGCCCTGTTGCCGGCCGATGGAGCCTATGCGCCGACCGGCCTGACGGTCGCCGGCGTGTTCCTCACCGACGGCGGGGCAGCGCCTTCCACCTGGCCCGGCCTCTTGGACGGTTCCGCCGGTATCGGCTTGGTCAGTCCGGTGATGTCCGGCACCGCTTATCCCGTCCTGTCTGCCCTGTTCGCTGCCGCCGGCGGCAGCGATGACGGGCACGCCTTGCTGCAGCGGATCGGCGCCGGCCGGCTACAGGTCGCGGCGACCAACCCGCTTCTCATCGCCCAGCTCCGGCGCGGCGATGTCGGCCTCGCCATCCTGCCGAGCCAAGCCGCTTACACGTTGGCCCGGCGCGAGCCGTCGTTTCAGGTGACGGTGCCGCGCCCGGCCGGGCTGGTGCCGGCGGTGATCGGCATCAGCACGGGCGCCTCGCCGACGGCACGGGCGCAGGCCCGCCGCTTCGTGGACTTCTTGCTGACGCCGCGAGGCCAGGCGCTGATCCTGCAATCGACCGCGGAAGGCATGGCGTGGCCGCCGATCGAAGGGGTTGCGCCTCCCCCGGGCCTGCCGGCGCTTGGCGATCTGACGCTGATCCACCCCGATCCGGTGATGTGGGGCGGTCGTCAGGGTGAAGAGATCGGCTGGTTCCGCCGCGAGATCGCGCCGTGATGGCGGTCCGCGCGCTGGTGCCGCTGCTGTTCGGCCTAGTTATCGCCTATCCGCTGCTCCGCTTTGCGCTGTTGCCGTTGATCCCCGCGCTGGGCCCGGCGATGACGCCCCCCGGCGGGCTGGGGCCGGGCCTGGGCATCGCCCTGGGTAACTCGCTTCGCCTTGCCGGGTTGACCGCGCTGTGCACGGTGCTGCCGGCGATGTGGCTGGCGACCATGCTGGAACGGCGATGCTGGGGCGGCGCGCGGCTGCTGACGGGGACTTTGCTGCTCATTTTCCTGCTGCCGGGCTATCTCGATGCGGCTGGTTGGCAGATCCTGCTCGCCAGCCGGGCGATGACCGCCCTACCCCGGCTGCGCGAGGCTTTTCTGGGCTGGCCCGGCCTGGTCGGCCTCATGTCGCTCAAGGCGCTGCCAGTCGCCACCGTCGTGATCCGGGCAGGCTGGGCCGGGTTCCAACCGCGGCTGGACGATGCGACGCGGCTGCATGTGCGCTCGCCGTGGCGGCGCCGGACACTCGGGCTGCGCCCGATCGGACCGGCCGCGATCACCGCCGTGCTGATCGTTTTCGTCGAGGCCATGCACGAATACGGCCTGGCCGCGACGCTCGGCTCCCGGCTGCATCTGAAGCTGCTAGTGAGCGAGGTGTACGCCAGCTTGTCCACCTGGCCGATCTCCTGGTTCCGCGCGGCAACGGCGGGTGATCTGCTCCTCCTGGCGGCGTTGGTGCCGCTGGCGGTGCGGCTCTGGTTTGGACGATTGACGCCGGCGCCGCTCGATCAGGCGCTCGCCGTGCCTGCGCGCCCGCCGTCGCGGCTCGAGGGTTCCGCCGCCATTCTGGCGACCGCGGCCCTGTTCGCCGCCGGCTGCGCCCTGCCGCTCACAGCACTTGCCACCGACGCCGTGCTCCCAAGTGCCGAACTGCTGCCGGACGGTGCCTGGGCCGCACTGTTCACCTCGCTGCTCTATGCCTTCGTCGGTGCGCTCGCTGCAGTTGGGCTCGCGGTCTTGTTGGCATCGACGCGATCGGGTCCGGGGCCGCTTCGTTGGATTGCCTGGCTGCCGCTCGGCAACCTGGCGGTACCCGGCATCGTGCTCGGCGCCGCCGACATCATCGCCTTCAACGGTCCACCATTGCCACTGCTCGGCACCCCATTGGCGCTGATCGTCGCACAGACCGCGACCCAGGCGCCGCTTCTGGCGCTGTTGCTGCGGGCGCCGATCCGGGCCCGCGCCGCCGCTTTCGATGATGCCGCCCGCGTCCACGGCGTCAGCTGGCTCTACCGCGTCGAGCGCCTCCATCTGCCGCCGCTGCTACGCCCGCTGACCTGGGCCTGGGGATTGGCGTTCAGTCGGCTATTCTTTGAACTGCCTCTGGCGCAAATGCTCGCACCGGCCGGGCGCGACACGGTCTCGGTCGTGCTGGTGCAGTTGCAGCAAGGGTTGCGCTTCTCCGCCGAGGCGCAGCTGGCGACGGCGGCACTCCTGCTCTGCGGCACCATTGTCGGCGCGACGCTGTTGCTTGCCGAGCGACGCCGGTGAACGTGCTCGAACTCGAGGCGGTGGGACGATGCTTCGGCATCCAGCCTGTTCTACGGTCACTCGACCTTTCCATCGCCGCCGGCGAGATCGCCGTGCTGGTCGGTGCGTCCGGCTCCGGCAAGACCACGCTGTTGCGCATCGTCGCCGGGCTCGAGCGCGCGCAAACGGGAACGGTGCGGCTGCGCGGCAGCGTCGTCGACGGCCCGGCGCGACGTTTCGTGCCGCCGGAGCGGCGCGGGCTCGGCATGGTGTTTCAGGAGCACGCGCTCTGGCCACACCTCACCGCGGCGGAGAACGTCGCGCTTGCCGTGCCGCAGGGCGCACGTGACCCGGCCGGTATTGCCCGCGCCCTGCTCGATGACGTCGCCCTTTCCGGTTTGGCCGACCGTCGCCCGGCCACGCTCTCGGGTGGGCAGCAGCAACGGGTGGCGCTGGCGCGCGCGCTGGCCACCGGGTCCGACCTCGTGCTGCTCGATGAGCCGCTGTCCAGCCTAGACGACGCCGTGCGCGACCGCCTCCGGCCGCTGATCCGAGACCGGCTGCGCTGTGCCGGCCGGGCCGCGCTGCTGGTCAGCCACGACCGCACCGATGCCTGGCGCATGGCCGATCGCCTGCTGGTGCTTGAGGCCGGGACGCTGTCGCAGGCCGGTCCGCCGGAACAGCTCTATGCCGCGCCGGCGACGATGGCCGTCGCACGCACCATGGGCGCCGAGGGCTATCTGCCGGTGCGGGGCGATGGGCGCGGGGCGGTGCGGACCAACGACGGCCACCGCTTGGTGGCGCGCAGCACGCTGGCCGATGGTCAACCGGGCATGGCGCTCGCGCATCCCGCCGGCATCGGCTTGGCTGCCACAGGAACTCCCGCGATCAAGCTCGACACGATGTTCGAGGCCGGCTGGTGGCGCACGCGCTGGCGCATCGGCGATGGCGAACTCGTCGGGCGCCACCACGCACCGCCACCCGACACGGCCATGCTGGCGATCGACCCGGCAGCGCTGTTCGCCTTTCCCGATGCTACTCCGCCTCTACTCCGATCGGCACGTTCACCGTGATCGGCCCGGCCGGCATGTGCGGCCCAAACGGCGGAAAGCCGCCGCGCCGCACGGCGTCGAGCGCCGCTTCGTCGATTGCGCGGGTGCCGCTGCCGCGGGTCAGGCGCGCCGCGACCACGCGGCCGTCTGGAGCGATGGTCGCCTCGATCATGGCCGTGCCGCTGAAGCCCAACCGGGTCACCCGCTGGTCCGCCAGCATGTTGCGCTCGATCTGCCGGTGCAACCCGGCCCCGTATGCGCCCAACCCAGAACTCGTATCCGCTGGCGCGCTCATGGCCGGCCGGACCACCGGCGCGACCCGCTCGGGTGCGTCCATCACCTCGTTTGCGATTGGCGACGGTATAGCTGCCGGACGGACTGGCGAGGCTGCTGTCGGCCGGGGCCGCCGCGGTGCGGGCTGGTGTAGATGTTGTGGTGGCATCGGTGACGCGATCGGGCTCGGGATCGGCGGCGACGGTTTGATCGGCGTCGGCGCTGCGGCCTCGGCTGGTTGCGCCGGCTCGGGAGGCGGCGCGTCGAGGTCGGGCGGTGGCGGCGCATCCGCAATCGGCGGCGGCGCGGGGGTCGCAACGGGCAATGGCAGCGGGGCCTCGACCGCGCGCTCCATAATCGCGCCAGCTCCATCTATCAGCTGCACCGTGATCGGCGGCAGCGGCGGAACGACCCGGCCCACTCCCGACACCAACCCGGCCAGCAATGTCGCAACCAGCAAGGCTGCGACCGACACTGTCCATGGCAAGCCGATGCTGTCGGGCTGCCAATCGTTCCGGAGAATGTCGGAACGGTTTGCGTCAGCAATGATCGACGTCTTTGGCACAGCAATGCGCTACGCTTTCTCGATCGGCGCGTCGAACCCGCGGCCATGACAAGTCGATGACATCCGAGCGTCTGCCCCGCTGAGGCGCGACGATGCGGGCTGCTTCCTCTACTGAGAACCTACCGATCCGGAGAACGTCGCCGTGCTAGAACAGGTGCTCCACTACCTCGTCTTGTCCGGCGGACTGCTGGCAGTGATGCCGATCCTGCTCGTGGTCACGCTCGGGGTCGGTTTCGAGCGGCTCTGGCTGCTGCGGCGCACCTATCGCGTCGGTGCGGAGCTACAAACGGCCCTGCGCCGGGTGCGCTATCGTGATGCCAGCGCGTTGCGGGCGCTCGGCGAGGGCCGGCCCGACAGCTTGCCGGGTCACTTGGTCGCAACCGCGATGGCGTCACGCGGCGACACGGCCGAGGAGATCGAAACCCATCTCGACGAGGCGATCATGCGCGCGACCCCGCTCCTCCTGCGCCGGATCTGGATCCTCGACACGGCGGTCACCGTTGCGCCCTTGCTCGGCTTGTTTGGCACCATCATCGGCCTGATCCAGACGTTTGACGTTCTTTCGGCTCATGGCGGCCCGTCCGAGGTCACTGGCGGCATCGCCGACGCGTTGATCTCGACCGGCGCCGGGGTGTTGATCGCCATCATCGCGGTCTGTTTCCTCAACTACATTAACGCTCTGCTTGCGGCGATCACCTTCCAGCTCGAGACCACCAAGCTGGCGCTGCTCAATCGGCTGCATGGCAACGGCGTCGCGCTGGCGGGCGACGCCATTGCCATGCACACGCTTCGTCCGGCGGCTCTGCCGGTGCAGGCCTGAGCCATGGCCCGCCGGCCACGCGTCCTTATGCCGGCGCGGCATGCCCGCCTCGAGATCGTGCCGATGATCGACGTCATGATGTTTCTGCTGGTGTTCTTCGTCATGATCGCGCTGAGCATGATACCGAACGCCGGGCTGACGGTTGAACTCCCGGGGGCCGCGGCCGCCGGCCATCTCCCGCCGGCGCCGTTGGTCGTGGCGCTGGCCCGCGATGGCGGCCTCCATGCCGAAGGCGAGACGTTTCCGCTCGCTGACCTGGCCCGGCGCCTCGCCAGCCATACGCCCAAACCGGCCAGCGTCGTCATTGCCGCAGACCGCGACGTCGACGTCCAGCATGTAATAGATGTGATGGATGCGGTGCGCCGGGCCGGTGTCACACAGGTCGGGCTCGCGACGAAGCCAAGCAGCGGCCAATAGTCCGCCTCACCGTTATATTAATGTCAACTTGCATTGGCATGTTGCAACGGACGATCACCGTGCCGCCATTACTTTGATTAATTTATGTAGCAGGCTTTTGTCTTGAAACTGCAATCTCGTTGTCGTTGACCAGCAACTCACCTTTCGGCTTATTTGTTTGATAAATCTCGAGGTTTGGTCATGATCACCGAAAAGCGGACCCGGCTTTTGCGAGCTGGATTGCTGGTTTCCAGCATTCTCATGTCGCCCTATATCGCTCACGCCGAACTGAACACCTCCATCGACGGCAATGACGGTGTCCTGCCGCTGCCGACCGGCCAGTTCGTTACCCCGCTCAAGCTGACCAACTCGATCCAGCAGCCGCTCAACCCGCAGCTGTCGCAATATCCCAATTTCGTGGCCGGCATGGCGGTCCGCTCCCAGCTCAGCCCGGATGGATCGACGCTGGCGATCATCACCGCTGGACAGAACTCTCTTTACAATGCGGCGGGGGCAACCGATGTCGCCAACTCGACGCAGTACATCTTCCTCTACAACGTCGCGGGCGCGAACAAGACGCAGCCGGCGTTGCAGCAGGTCATCAAGCAGACCAACGCCTGGGTCGGCCTGGTCTGGGCGCCCGATGGCAACACGATCTACGGCACCGGCGGCGCCGATGATGCCGTGTATTACTACACCAAGGGTGTCAGCGGCTTCGCGCTCGGCGGCACCATCCCGCTCGGCCACGGCGCGCACAGCACCAGCGGCGGCCTCGGCGGCAACGTCGAACCCAACGCGGGCGGCCTCGGCATCTCCACCGACGGCACTCGCCTCGTCGTTGCCAACAACTACAACGACTCGATCAGCGTGATCGACACCGCCTCCAAGGCGGTGCTGTTCGAGCACGACCTGCGGCCTTATCAGAGCTATAACGAGGGCACCAACGGGGCCGCCGGCGGCACCTACCCCTACACCGTGATGCTCAAGGGCGCCGGCACCGGCCTGCTCGCCTATGTGTCGTCGGACCGTGACCGCGAAGTGGCCGTCATCAACATCGGCGCCGGCCCGGGCCAGCTGGTCGCCCGCGTCAAGCTGAGCGGCAATGCGGAAGGCATGACCTTCAATGCCGACCAGTCCCTGCTCTACGTCGCACAGGACAACGCCGACCAGGTGTCGGTCATCAACACCGCCACCAACACCGTCATCGGCAACATCGACGCCCGCGCACCCGCCGGCACCGGCCTCGGCACCGCCAAGGTGACGGGCGCCTCGACGACGGCGGTGACGATCAACAACAACGTGCTCTACGCGGTCAACACCGGCGCCAACACGATTGCCGTGATCCCGCTGGCTGGCGCCAATGCCAACACGGTCACCGGTCTGATCCCGACCGCCTACGAGCCGCACGACGTGACGTTCAGCCAGGACGGCACCTGGATGTACATCATCAATGGCAAGAGCGACACCGGTCCGAACCCGCTCTACACTTATGGTAACACCGGCTCGCTCTCGACCGTGACCTTTCCGGAGGGCAACGCCGCCCATGTGGCCGCGGGTCGGAGCAAGAACCAGTACCAGTTCCAGTTGGAGCGCGCGACGCTGGTCAGCGGTGGCGTCCCGACCGCTTCCGACTTGCCGGCGCTCACCGCGCAGGCGTCGCAAAACAACTTCTATACGCCGGCCGCCAACCAGTTCGCGGCCGCCGACGCGCAGGTGATGAGCTTCATGAGCTCGAAGATCCAGCACGTCATCTACATCATCAAAGAAAATCGCACCTTTGATCAAATCCTCGGTGATCTCGGCAACGGTTCCAACGGCGATCCGACGCTGACGCTGTTCGGCCGTCGTATCACGCCGAACTTCCACAAGATGGCTGCCAACTTCGTCACGCTCGACAACTTCATGGACCCGGGCGACGGCAGCATGGATGGCTGGGCCTGGTCGCTGCAGGGCCGCGTGACCAACACCGAAACCATCAATCAGCAGCTCAACTACGCCTCCGTCGATCGCGGCGTGTCGTACGACACCGAGGGCACGAACCGGAGCGTCCCGGTACGTCTCGCGACCACCGCGCAACGCGATCAAGCGACGGCGGGCGCGTACACCACGGTTGCCAACACCAAGCCCGGTGGTCCCGCCAACCTTCTCGCCGGCACCGGCGACCATGCCGCGAGCGACGCCCCGTTCGGCGTCCAGCTGGGCTATATCTTCGACGCCGTGCTGAACAAGGGTGGTACGGTCCGCAACTACGGCATGTTGACCAACAACATCGGCTCCATCGGCACGATCGCAAATCCCATTTCCGACCCGTACGCGTCCGGCGTCGTGCAAGTCGCGGCGCTCAATCCCAGCCTCGTCGGCAACACCGACCTGTATTTCCGCGGCTACGACCAGGCTTACCCCGACCTTTGGCGCTTCAACGAGTGGAACCGCGAATTCCAGCAATTCGATGCGAGCGCCACCCTGCCCAACCTGACGCTGCTTCGGCTGGCGCATGACCATACCGGCTCGTTCGGTTCGGCCCTCGGCGGCGTCAACACTCCGGAAGCGCAGGAGGCCGATAACGACTACTCGGTCGGCCGGGTCGTGCAGGCGGTTGCGCAAAGCAAGAACTATAGCGGCAACACGCTGATCATGGTCATCGAGGATGACTGCCAGGACGGGCCGGACCATTTCGACAGCCATCGTTCGACCACCTACGTCGTCGGTCCCTACGTCAAGCAAGGGGCGGTCGTCAGCACGCGATACAATCAGGTCAGCCTGCTGCGCACCATCGAGGACATCTTCGGCACGCCGCACGTCAACCTCAACACTGCGTATCAGCGCCCGATGGCCGACGTGTTCGACGTGAACTCGACCGGTCAGTGGAGCTTCGTCGCCCAGGCTTCTCGCATCTTAGCGTCGACGCAACTCATGACGGCCGCCAACGAGACGAACGTAAACTACGCCGAAGGCCCGGAGATGACGCCGACCCACGATGCCGCCTACTGGGCGCGGGTGTCGCGCGGCTTCGACTTTTCAGACGCCGACCGGGTGCCGGTGGAGCTCTACAACCAGGTCGTCTGGAAGGGCATCAAGGCCGACGAGCCCTACCCGACGCATCGCAGCGGCGTCGACCTCAGCCGCTCCAAGTAAAACGATCCGGAAGATTGGCGGAGCGGGGTGGCGCACCCATCCCGCTCCGACCGCCCTCCCGTCCAGAGCCATTCCCTAAAAAGGTCCACATCGATGCGCAAACTCCTCGCTCTCCTCACCCCCGGCCTGCTGCTCGCCGCCGCAGCGCTGCCTGCCGATGCCGCTATCTACAGCACCAGCTTCAGCGGCACGGTTGTGTCGCAGACCGGCACGTCGTCGGCCGTCGGCAGCACCGTCGCCGGGTCATTCACCTACAGCAGCGATGCCAGCCGTTTCCTGAACTTCACGGTCGCCGGCCTGTCGGCAACGACGCCCTTCACCTCGCAGGCGACCACCAGCCCGGCCGCGACCAGCAACCCCTACGAAGCGATCTTCCAGGCGCTGACCACCTTCGCCCAGACCAACTCGTCGAACGCCAGCTTCACCCTCGACTTGCTGGCCTCCAACAACTTCACCAGCGGCAACGCCCTCACCGTGCTGACAACCCCCGGCCTCGGCAACGCCTTGGAGACGCGTGCCAACTCGTTCGACGGTAATTACAGCCTGTTCAGCGTATCACGGGGTACTGGCACGGCGACCACGCAGTCGCTCATCGCCGCCCTCAACCCGGCTAGCCTGAGCACATCGGTTCCGGAGCCGGCGAGCCTGGCGTTGCTGGGAGCGCCGATGATCGGCCTGGTCTTCCGCCGCCGCCGCTGATCCCGGCACGGCGGCATGTGCAATGTCGCCGTGCTTGAGGCCCCTTGGAGAGATAAATGCTCAAACTGATCGTTACGTGCCTCATCCTGCTGAGCTTCGGAAACGGCGCGCATGCGGCCGACGACGTAAAACAATGTCAGGCTCGGCAGCTGGAGATCGCCAAGAAGGTGGATGCCTACACCGGCGATCCGATGTTGAAGAAGCTGATCGAAGCCGATCTGCGCCGGGCCACCCGGGAGCTGATCGAGGGCGATGCCGACGAATGCATGGAAGCCCTCGATCACGCGACCAAGATTTTGAACGGCGACGTTTGAGACGGGAAACCCTGTTGCCGGGCATGGTATGATTGGCCCGGCAACCATCCTCGTCGTCGGTCAGGCGCCTACTCGCGGTCGACCGCGCCAACGCCTTCATTACCCAGTTCCCGCAACAGGCCCGAGCGCCATGATATCGGCTTTTCGCTATCCCGAGTAATCGGAGCGCTCGATGTCGGCGACGATGCCGACATGCTCGACTGTCCAGCCGAGGGTTCGCGTCGTCCACGCATTGGAGACCGGGCCGTTATTGGCCACCCAGGTCGCCAGCGGGCCGAAATGCGCAGTCGCCTGATCCGGCGTCAGCGACCGGGTAGGCAGGCCGAGTTGCCGGCCGATGGCCTGCGCGATCTCGCGGAATCGCACGCCCTGCTCGGCGACGGCATGGTAGGCCTCTCCCCGCGCGCCCCGTTCGAGTGCCAGCCGATACACCCGCGCCGCGTCCAGCCGATGCACTGCCGGCCATAGATTGGCGCCGTCGCCGACATAGGCGGACACGCCCGTCTGACAGGCCATAGCCGCGAGCATGGGCACGAAGCCGTGCCTCTCACCGTGGCCGTGTACCGAGCGCGGGTTGCGCACGACGCTGGCATGCACTCCGCGTTCCGCCAGCACGAAAGCCGTGTGTTCCGACGCACGCGGAAACGCCGGCAGGATATCGGGCCGGTCCGTCTCCATCACCATCTCGCCCGTTTGAGAAAGAAAGCCGCTGGTCACCACGATCGGCCGGATCGACCCGGCGAACACCGCACCAAACGTCTCGATCGCCACCCGGTCCTCGGCCGCCAGCGCGTTGATGCGGGAGATGTCGAGACCAAATGCGGTATGGATCACGCCCTCCGCATCGGCTGCGCCGCGGCGGAGGATGTTCACGTCCGTTATCGAGCCGACCAACGGGGTCACGCCGGCAGCAGCGAGCGCGGCAGCCTTCGCCTCTGATCGCACCAGCCCGACCACGGAGTGCCCGGATGCGATCAGATCACGCGCGATCGCCGATCCGATCCAGCCATTGGCGCCCGTCAGGAAAACACGCATCGCTCTCTCCTTGCTGCGCCGGTCCGAACTGTTTAGACCATCTGTCAGTGACTGACATAGGTGGTATGTCAGTCACTGACAAGGCGAGGCATGGCACAATCGGGATCAGGGGCACGGATCGCGCTGCAACAGGCGGCGGTTGAGTTGTTCCGCGAGCGTGGCTTCGACCGCACCACCGCGGCCGAGATCGCCGTGCGCGCCGGCGTTACGGAGCGGACCTTCTTTCGTTACTTCCCCGATAAGCGGGAAGTCCTGTTCGACGGGCAGGCCGTGCTGGTGAGCGCGCTGACGGTGTCGATCGCCGATGCGCCGGCCGGGCTCGGACCGCTAGACACGCTGTTCCACGCGTTCCGCTTGGTCGTTCCGTTGCTTGAGAGTAATCGCCCGTTCTCCAAGCCCCGGCACGAGGTCATCGCGGCGACGCCCGCTTTGCACGAGCGCGAACTGGCCAAGCTGGCGGCGCTCTCCGACGCCCTCGCCCTGGCGCTGCAGACGCGAGGCATTCCAGGTCTTCGGGCGGATCTGGCGGCGCGTGCCGGCTTGGCCGCCTTCGCCCATGCCACGGTATCGTGGCTCGAACACGAGAAGCCGGGCTTGGCCGAGCAACTCGATACCGCGGAACGGGAATTGAAAGCCGTCTTGTAAGGACGATGCTTGGACGGTGGCGACGATCCCTGCCAAATCGCCAGGAAGCTGCGGAGTGGGACCGCTATAAGTCGCGCTGGCCCTTCACATCTCCATACCATTGAACCGGATCTGCCTATGTTCTAACTTTTAAGTTTCCAAGCACGCGGACGGGGATGGGCATGGCTAACGAACCAAATCGTGCGACACAAACCGTATTCGTCGAAACGTTCGATGCAGCCGGAATTGATAAACTGGCGGAACACCTGCCGAACGAGAACTGCCGGCATCGCTACCGCCTGCGTAACCCGGCTGCAGCGCACTCTCCCTCCCAGTTACTGTGTCGACACGCGTTGCGCGCGGCCGGCGACCTCCAGGTAAGCTGGGTAACGGAGCGACTTGGCACGCAGGTGAGGATCGTGGAGCCCGGCATTCCGGCATACTGCTTCAGCACCATCCGGGCCGGCGAAATGGCGCTGACACTGCCGGAGTGGCAGGACACAGCGCGTGGCACCCTCGATTTCGGGCTGATCCATCAAGGGCAAAGCGGAACCAGCGCGCTGACGCTGGACGGCACGACGCGAACCAATCTATGGATCTCGAGCGAACGGCTCGAGGCAGCGCTGGCGGCAAGCCTAGGCGCAGCTCCGCTGCGGCCGGTGGTGTTCCGGCCGGAGATCGACTGGCGTACGCCGGCGGGCGGTGCCGTCCAGCGCCTGCTTGAGCATGCGGCCGCGGAATTTGAGTCGGCCGCCGGGCTGGCGAGCGAACCGATAGGATTATCGGCATTCAGCGACCTGTTCGCACATACCGTTCTGAACAGTCTGCCGCACAACTACCGCGAGCGGCTCCTGAACCGAACCGCAAGCGTTGGGCCGCGGCACTTGCGGCGGGCGGAGGCGTTCATGCACGCCGAGGCAGCCCGGCCCATTCAACTGGCCGACATCGCCGCGGCAGCGGGATGCAGCGCGCGCAGCTTGCAGAACGCGTTCCGAAACTTCCGCGAGACGACGCCGCACAAGGCGCTTCAGCGGATCCGGCTGGAACTGGCAGAAGCGGATCTTCGGCTAAACAGGGAAACGGTCACGACCGTGGCGCGGCGATACGGCTTTAGCCATCCCGGGCGGTTCAGCAAACTTTATGCGCAGCGATATGGGAGAAGCCCAGCAGAACTGCCGAACGACGGGACCATCGCAAGTAAGCAAGTCGCGCCGCACCGTCGTAGGCACCTGTAGCGCAATGATCGCAGGCCGTTAAAAACCTCGAACATGCCGAAGGTGATGGTCTCAGGGTAGTCGCCATAAGATTGCAGGGCGGTCTAAACGAAGTCGCTTTTTTGACAGCGATCACGTTCAAGTTCGTCGGACGTTCCAGAACTTGGCAAAGCCATCCAGAATTCCTGAAAGATCGCGACGCCACGCCGTTGGTTGCAGGATCTGACCACTCGGAATGAACGACGCGTCCGCCCAGGCCTGGACCTGCATCTCCTCGCATAGGCGTCGCTGCTTCACCGGGTCTTCCTCGATCAGCCATGCTTCGTGCAGCTGCTCGATGCGTGGGCTCGTCAGCCAACCTGGCAGCCCTTTCAGGCCGTTGCCGCGCAGCGCCGCGTGGACGCCCGGGTTGATGACGTTGAGACCCGAAACCATCGAGGGGTAGCAGCTCCACCCTCCCTTTTCCACCGGCTCGCGAGACGCACGGCGCTGATACAGGGTTCCGGTGTCCATGCTCTGTAGATCGACATTGACGCCGATCTGCCGAAGCAGGTCCGCTGCAACCTGCGTGAGAGGTGCCAGAACCGGGTGATCGGTCGGTAACAGGATCACCGCGGGCTGCCCGGCGTATCCTGCATCCTTCAGCGCCTGTCTGGCGCGCGGCAGGTCGGTCGGGCCGAACAACCCTTGGAGCCCAGCATCGTTGGCCATCGGCGTGCCGGGGCAGAATACACCGAGCTTGACGTGCCAAAGCGCCGGGTCGTCGCTGTAGGCCTGCATCATGGTGGTCTGGTCGGTCGCTTGCAGCACCGCGCGGCGGATGGCCGGATTGTCGAATGGCGGCTGGATGCAATTGAAGCGGATCGTCGGCGTCAGGCCGGCGGCGTCCTTCAACTCGGCAACCAGGTTTCGGTCCTTTCGTAGGACGGGCAAAAGGTCGGGGGACGGGGTTTCCCACCAGTCGACCTCGCCCGTGCGCAGTGCCGCCGCCGCGGTGGACGGATCGGGCAGCGTGAGCCACTGCACTCGGTCGAAATGCGCGATCTTGGGCCCAGCCGTGCCTGAGACCGTTCCATCTGCCCGCGGCAGATAACCGTCGAAGCGGGTGTAGACGACCTTTGCTCCCGGCATGTACTCGTCGGCGGCGAAGCGGTATGGCCCGCTGCCGACCATCTCGGTCAGCGGCTTGCTGGCGCTGGTGGAAGCCAATCGCTCCGGCATGATGGCGCACAGGCTGGGCGAAGCCTTCGCCAGCGCGTCCGGCAGCAGGGGAAACTTGTACCGGAGCCGGAATCGGATGGTCCTGTCATCCGGAGCGGCGAGTTCGGCGGTGGCATCGCTCAAGGCTTGTCCGAATGTATCAAGCACCATCCAGCGGCGAATGCTGGCAACGCAGTCGCGCGCCAGCACAGGCGTGCCGTCATGGAAGCGCAAGCCGTCGCGCAAGACGAGGCGCCACTGCAGGCCGTCCTCTTCGACCACATGCCCCTGCACCATCTGAGGGAGCGGCCGATAGTTTGCGTCGATGCCGTACAAGGTGTCGAAAACCAGGAAGCCATGATTCCGGGCCGGCGTGGCGACCGTCGCCACCGGATCGATGACCGACAGGTCCACGAACGGCACGAAGCGCAGGGTCCGTTCAGCCTCCGCCTTGACCAGGGTGGGCGCGGCCAACACGGTCGCGCCCACCCCCGCCAATACGGTCCGGCGCTTCAGCGCGGGGATAGATCCCCCAGAAATCTGCTTTTGGGATGCCATGATTCTGTTGCCTTGTTCTTTGACAAGTTATCCGGTCCAGCCATCGGCTGCCGCTGGTGTGACCGGACCACCAGCAAGAGATGCAGCTCTCAATCGGTGGCGATGACCACCTTGCGTTCGATCAGGGCATCAATCTCCGACCGTGTGAGGCCCGCTTGATCCAAGATGGTGCGGCTTTGTTCACCGATCCGCGGCGGCTGGCTGGAGAGGCCCGGGCGCTGCCGTGGCCACCCGAACTCGACCGGCAGGGCGGGCAACTTGACCGTGACGTCTTCCATCTGCCCGGCACGCGCCATGAAAACGTCTACCAACCCTGCCGACGCCAGCAGATGTGGATCGGTGAACAGGTCTACCGGCTTACCGACCGGGGCCCAGGAGATGTTCGCGCGTTCACAGCGCTCCCTTGCTTCTTCCACGGTCATCCTGGCGATCACCGCCTCCAACGCCGGGATCAACCAGTCCCTTTCCTTGACGCGCAGGCCGTTGGTGGCGAGCCTTGGGTCGTCGCCGAGCTCGATAAGCCCGAACTCGGCAACGAAACGCCGCCATTGCGGGTCGCTGGTCACGCCGATGAACAACTGCTCGCCGTCCGCAGTCTCGAACACCTGGTATATCGCCCAGGCGCCGCGCCGTGCCGGCATTGGGGGAACCTCCTCACCGGTCGCCGCCATGCCCGCCATGTGCGTGGACATCAGAAAGGCCGCACTTTCGAACAAGGCGCTGCCGACGCGCTGCCCCTTCCCGGTCCGCTCCCGTTCGGCGAGCGCCGCCTGCACGGCGATCACCCCGAACATCGCGCCCATCATGTCGATCACGGAAGCGCCCGCTCGCAGCGGCTGCCCGGGTGGCCCCGTCATGTAGGCGAGGCCGGTATGGAACTGCACCACCTCGTCCAGCGCAGGCCGGTGCTCGTAGGGACCAGCGAGGTAGCCTTTCAGCGCCAGGTAGACGAGTCGGTCGTTCAAGGGCGCGAGCTGCTCGTATCCGCAGCCGAGCCGTTCCATCGTGCCGGGCCCGTAATTCTCGATCAGCACGTCGACATCGGAAACCAGCCGGCGCAGCACCGCCTGGCCCTCGTCGCTTTTCAGATCGAGCGCAAGGCTACGCTTGTTTCGGTTGAGCGCGGCGAAGAACCCGGCCGCAAAGCCGCTCAGTCCCCTGGTGTGGTCGCCCGCCGGCGTGGGCTCGATCTTGATGACGTCCGCTCCCAGGTCGGCGAGCAGCAACCCTGCAGTGGGGCCCATCACGGTGTGGCTGAATTCCAGCACCCGCAGCCCGGCCAGGGGTTTCGCCGACATCAGGCAGCAACCCGACGCAAGCTTTGGAGGCCACCAGCATGGATCAACTCGCTCGGCAGAGGGTGTCCCACGATCCGTTCGGCCGCACGTCCCACTTCGATCAGCGCGTCGAGATCCACGCCGGTGGCGATGCCCATCTCCTCGCAGAGCAAGACCAACTCCTCCGTGCAGATGTTCCCGGCCGCACCCTTCTGGCCGGCGAAGGGGCAGCCGCCGAGGCCACCCACGGTGGTGTCGAAGCGAGACACACCCATGTGCAGGCCCGCCAGCGCATTGGCGACGGCAAGGCCCCGCGTGTCATGCAGGTGTAGCCGGATGCCGAGGTCCGGCCAGTGGTCGCGCACATCGCCCAACACCCGCTCGACACGATGCGGCGCGGCCCATCCCATCGTGTCGGCCAGGGAAAGGTCGCTGATCACCACCCCGAACTCGGACGCGATCGTCAGGCCGTCATTGATCGTGCGCACTACCTGGGCCGGAGCGATATCACCTTGGTAGTTGCAGCCAAACGCCGCCATCACGCCAAGCCGCCGAACTGCGACGCCCCTGTCCAGATGAGTTTGCGTCACCACGCGCATCGCGGCGAGGTTCTCTTGATGGCTGCGATTGAGGTTCTTCCGCGTGAACGCATCGGACGCACACAGCGAGATTGAACCGGACAAGCGCAGCTTGTCGCGAAACATCAACGCGCGCTCGAGGCCTTTCGCGTTGAACCACAGAGCCGTGTACTCGACACCCGGCTTGACCTGAAACCCGGTAATGACAGTCTCGGCATCGGCCCAGCCTGGAACCACCCTCGGGTTGACGAAGGAGCAAGCCTGGATGTGCCGGAGCCCGGTTTCCGCAAGCATCTCGATCAGGCGGATTTTGTCGGCGGTCGGGATCGGGCCCGGCTCGATCTGAAAGCCTTCCCGCGGCCCTTCCTCAAAGATGTCGATCCGGTCAGGCAGGTTGCTCATGCTTTATGTCCTTGCTTCAACCGCTGCTGCGAAACCTGACCAAGCTCATTGGATCGCCGAGGCGACCATTTTTGTTGGGCTAATCTGGTGCGAGCAGGGTTCTTGCGGCGACGCACCGGGTCAACTCCGATGATCGTCACATCGCCGTCCGCGACCTCTCAGGCTGGGCGAGCGATGCGTTTCAAAATCGTGGCCTTTGTCGCGACCCCAAGCAATACCGACCTTGACCCAGTCCACCATCACCGGTCCGACGCATCGAACGCATTGCGCGTTCCAGCGCTACTCCGCAGCCTCAGACAGATGACTCTCTCTGACTTGTGGAATGCAGCAAGACCCGCCCCGGAGCAGGACTGACAGTCGAACACTGACCGGGCCCATGCGTTTGACCTGTCAAGGATGTGTGTCTTGGTCATCAGGTAAAACGTTCCCAGGCGGCAATGCTTCGTGGCACCGCTCTTTATGAGGTCCATCAACCTCAAAAGGCGTAACGCTGCAATGTCGTTCCGTCAATAAGAACATGGTTCTGTTGTACAGAACCATATAACCTGATGATGGTCGCGTTGGGATCATTCTGGAGGAGCGATGCCTAAGCTGAGACGAGAGCCAGTGGTGGGAACCGCCGCACAAACCACATCGGATGGAGTGGCCGCGGTTGATCGCGCCTTGGCGGTGTTGCAGGCGTTCAAGGCTGACCGGCCTGAGATGACGTTGTCCGAACTCGCGATTGACACCGGGCTCTACAAGAGCACGATCCTGCGGCTGATAAACTCGCTGCTCGGCGGTGGTTTTCTGGAACGTCTCGCCGATGGACGCTATCGGATCGGTCCAACTCCGTTCCGGCTCGGCGAGCTCTACCGGCAGAGCACCACGCCAGATACGGTGATCCTGCCGATCATGCGCCATTTATCGAAGGAAAGCGGTGAAAGCGTCGTTTTCTACGTCCGCGCGGGCGAGAGGATGCGCACTTGTCTTTACCGTGTCGAGAGTCCGCAGCACGCAGTTCGGTATCACGTACGGGAGGGCGAGTTGCTCCCGATGAACGCTGGCACCCCTGGCCTCGTGCTGTTGGCGTTTTCCGGACAAAAAGGCGAACCGTTCGAGACCATCCGCCGCACTGGAGTCTATGCCGCCAGTGGCGAACGCGATCCGAATATCGCAGGCATCGCAGCCCCGGTATTCGGGGCCAACGCCTGCCTGATCGGCGCTCTCGCGGTGGTGGGCCCGAGTTCACGTTTCGAGATGTCGTTCGTGCAGCATATGACGGGGCGGGTACAGGCGATGGCAGCGCAGGCGACCCAAGCACTCGGCGGCACGGTGTTCTTTCAGTCCGGGATCAACAAAGATGAACGGAGCGGGCCGTAGTTCGACGATAAAAGTTCGGCGTCCTCCAGCGTCACTTTCCGCCGTCGACGCTGATGATTTGCCCGGTGACCCACGCTGCCTGATCGCTCA
>CAZTJC010000047.1:5565-26724 GCA_964613945.1 uncultured Acetobacteraceae bacterium | reverse complement strand
CGCGCACGGTCATGTCAGCGATGAAGCGCTCGCGCAGAGTGCCGGCAGACGGAACGGGAGAGAGAACGATCATAGAGAGCTCCTCGGGTTGAAGGAGCCCTCATCGTTGGAGCCGGCCGTCGCCCGCTCAATCTCAATCCATAGACGTCACGAAATACCGAAGATCGTCATGTGCCAGATGCTCAATTCCCGCGCTAGCGGGTTCGTCCATCGGCCAAAGGTGCGAATTTCGGAAGAGCGCGGCCCATGACGCGAGTTGCCTGGACGACTACTTAGGTTCAAGCGCCGACGAACCCAAGGATCGATTTCGCCATGCTCTGGTGGTCCTGGCGCGCAGCAGGCACCACGCCGGTCCCGAGATAGCGCTCCGCCACTTCGGGAGAGCGCAGCATCTCGGCGGCCGGGCCGCTCATCACCACGCGCCCGCTCTCGATCACGTAGCCCCGGTCGGATATGGCGAGGGCCGACCGCGCATTCTGCTCGGACAGCAGGATGGAGATCCCCTGGGCGCGCAGCCCGGCGATCAGGCCGAACACCTTCTGCACCAAGAGCGGCGACAGGCCCAAAGACGGTTCGTCCAGGATCAGCAGGGAGGGGTTCGACATCAGCCCGCGGGCGATCGCCAGCATCTGCTGCTGCCCGCCGGAGAAATTGCCGACCACCTCGTCCATGCGGTCCGCCAGCACGGGAAAGCGCTCGCACACCGCTCCGATGCGCGCCTCGATCGCCGCCCGGTCCTCCGTTCTGCGTCGCGCGTATGCGCCCAGCCGCAAGTTCTCTGCCACCGTCAGCCCGGCGAACACTTGCCGTCCCTCCGGCACGTGCGCGACCCCGAGCCGGACCCGCGCGCCGGTCGACATCGTGTCGATCCGCTGCCCGTCCATAATCACCTGCCCGGACATGGGCGGCAGTAGGCCGGACACGGTTTTCACCAGGGTGGACTTGCCGGCTCCGTTAGCCCCGATCAGCGTGACGATCTCGCCGCGCCGGACCAACAAGTCCAGATCCCACACCACCGGCCCGGTGCCGTACCCTGCAGACACACCCCGAAGCTCCAGCATCACGCCGCTGCCTGGATGTCGGTGCCGAGATAGGCCGCGATCACGCGGGGGTCGCGTTGCACCAGGGCCGGCGGGCCCGCCATGATGAGGCGCCCGGCTTCCAGCACCAGCACCTCGTCGGCGATGCCCATCACCAGCGGCATGTTGTGCTCCACCAGCATCAGCGTGATGCCGCTGTCGCGGATGGCGCGCAGGAAGGTGGCCAGCTCGGCCGTCTCGCTGTCGTTCAGACCGGCCGCGGGCTCGTCCAGCAACAGCAGGCGGGGCCGGGCCATGAGCGCGCGCACCACCTCCAGCAGCTTTTGCGCGCCCATCGGCAGGTCGGCCGCATGCGTGTCGCGGAAGCGTGCGAGGCCGACCATCTCGAGCAAGCCTTCGGCGCGCCGGGTCGCGTCGCGCTCTTCCCGCCGCTGGTGCGGCAGGGACAGCATCTGCGGCAGCAACCCGGCGCGGAGCAGGCGGTGCCGGCCGACCAGCGCGTTCTCCAGTACGGTCATGCCGGGAAACACGCGCGCGGTCTGGAAGGTGCGGATCAGCCCGAGCGACGCGATCCGCATGGCCGATAGGCCGGCGATGGAGCGCCCCGCCAGCTTCACGTCGCCGGAGGTGGCGGGGAACAGGTTGGTGATCAGGTTGAAGACCGTGGTCTTGCCGGCGCCGTTGGGGCCGATCATGGCCACCAGCCGCCCTTCCGGCACCTCGAACGAGACGTCGCAGGTGGCGTGCAGGCCGCCGAAATGCTTGTCCAGATGACTCACCGCGAGCAGGGGGACGCTCATCTCAGGCGCCCCGCACCAGCTGCGGCGACCCGCGCCGGCCCGCGACCCGGCGCGGTACGGCGCCGAACAGGTGTACCAGGCCGCCGAAGATGCCCTGCGGCAGATACAGGAAGGCCGCCACCAGCATCGCGCCGTTGGCGAAGGTCTTATACACCGAGAGCGCCTGGATCATGGTCGGCAGCACCGTCAGCAGCGCGGCGCCGAACACGGGGCCGAGCAGCGTGCCCTCGCCGCCGATGATCATCATGGTGACCAGTTCGAGCGACCGGGTGGTGCCCACCATCTCCGGGGCCAGGAAGTTGAAGTCGAACGCGTAGAGGCTGCCGGCCAGGGACGCGAACACCGCGCTGATGGCGAAGGCGGCCAGCTTGTACAGCGGCACGTTGATGCCCAGCGCCGCCGCGGCCATCTGGTCCGTGCGGATCGCCTGCAGCGTGCGGCCGAAATCCGAGCGCATCGCGCCGGACAGCAGCGCCAGCGAGACCACGACGACGGCCAGCACCAGGTAATACATGCGCATCGGGCTATCGAACTCGTAGTCGCCGATCCGGAACGGCGGGATGCCGACCAGGCCCGATGGACCGCCGGTGATGCCGTCCAGCCCAATCGCCAATGAGTCGACCAGCAGCCCAAATGCGAGGGTGGCGAGGGCGAGGTATAGTCCGCGCAACCGCATGGTGATCAGCGCCAAGCCGAGGGCGCACGCCAGCGACACGCCGATCCCGGCCAGCGTGCCGAGCAAGGGCGGGACGTCGTAGGCCACCGCGAGCCATCCCGCGGTGTAGCCGCCGATCGCCATGAACCCGGCCTGCCCCAGGCTGACCTGTCCCGCATAGCCCATCAGCACGTTGAGCCCGAGCAGGGCGACGAACAGGATCAGCGTGATGACGGTGGACCCCAGCAGCCCGCCCGCCGGCAGCAGCCAGGGCAGCGCGGCTGCCGCACCGAGCCCGAGCACCCAGGACAGGCGAACCGTGCCGCGACGCAGCCGGATGATGCCCTTGTGCACCCGCGGCTCGTCCCGCACGTCGGTCCGCCGGGCTTGGCGCGGCGCGAACAGTCCGCTGGGCCGCCAGAGCAGCACCACGAGCAGCAGGCCGAGCGCGAGCGCGTTGCTGAACAGGGACGAGACGTAGGCGGTGGCGAATTGGCTCGCCAGGCCCAGCAGCAGCCCGCCGGCCACGGCGCCCGGAAAGGAGCCGACGCCGCCGACGGCGACCGCGATGAAGCCGAAGATGGTGAACAGGGTTCCCGTGTCGAACTGCAGCGAGGTGGCGGGTGCCACCACGATGCCGGCGACCGCGCCGATCGCGGCCGACAGCGAATAGGCGAACAGCGTCATGCCCGGAACGCTGATCCCCATCAGGCGCGCCGCGGCCGGGTTTTCGGCGCAGGCGCGCAAGGCCCGGCCCAAGCCGGTGCGCTGCAGCAGGAACCACAAGGCCGCCACCAGCAGCACCGTGGTGCCGAATACCCAGAAATCCTGGGTGGGAACCAGGATCCCGGCGATGGAGACCGGCCGGTCTCCGGAGAAGGGCGGCATCACGTAGGGCTGGCTGCCCCAGCCCACCAGCATCCCGCCGCCGAGCACCGCCAGCAGCCCGGCGGTCAGCATCAGCATGTTGCTGTTCGACACGCGCCGCATGCCGGGCACGAAGGCGACGGCGCCGAGAGTCGCGCCTGCCAGCGTGGTGCCCAGCACCCCGCCCGTGGCCGCCAACGCCAAGGGCCAGCCCCACCGCTCGCGCAGGCTGTAGGTCAGCAGGGCGCCCAGGATGCAGAAGCCGCCTTGCGCCAGGTTGATCACCCCGGTGACGCGATAGACCAGGCCGAAGCCGACCGCGAGCAGCGCGTAGACGCAGCCCTGCAGCAGGCCGCCGAGTGCGATCTGGATCAGCTCCGTCACGTCAAATCCCCAGGCCGGCTGCCCCGTTTGCCCGCGATGTTCCGCATGGCCGCTTCTCCCCGTCTTTGGTCATTTGCTAAGAGAGCTTAGTAATATTGTCCAGCCAAACGGGCGGAAGCTCGTGCGGTTGTGTCCTGGAAAGCCATGTTGCGGGGGATCGAGCAGAAAGTTTAGGTTAGTCGGTTAAGCTTCTCCGCACCGTGTCGCATGCGGGCTGTCTTGCGGCTAAGCTCAGGCCTCATGCCCGATGCTCCCGACATCCACTCCGCCGCTGTCGAGCTCCCGCTCGCGGACAGCCTCGGCTACCAGATTCGCACCACCCACCGACTGTTCCAGCGCGCCTTGCAGCTCGAGATCGAGCGGTCGGGCGTCACGCTCGGGATGTGGTATTTCCTGCGCGTTCTATGGTCGGAAGACGGCATCACCCAAAGCGAGCTGTCGCAGCGCGTGGGCACCATGGAACCGACCACCCTGTCCGCCATCCGCGACATGGAGCGCAAAGGGTTGGTGCGTCGCGCGCCGCACCCGGACGACCGGCGGAAAATCAACATCTACATGACGGACGAGGGCCGCGCCCTGCGAAACCAGTTGCTGCCGACGGCGCACGCCGTCATCGCCGCCGCCTCCGCAGGGCTCACGGACCGGGAGAAGACCATGCTAATCGCCCTGCTGAAGGCGATGCAGGCGAACCTGCAGGAGTGAAGGGCGGGCTCAGCCCGCGGTGCCGCTGCTGGCCGCCGCGGCGATGATGGCCACCACGTCCGTCTCGGCCGCCGCCTTGCTCTGGTAGCGGGGCTGGGTGGTCACGAAGGGCTGCTCAGCATCGTGCGGGTTGTAGATCTCTAGGAAGAACTTGTTGGACGCGGGATCGAGCACGGGTTCGATGCGGATGAGGCTCATGCTGGTGTCTCCTGGTGGTGCAGCGGGATCTCTTGGCCCGTGGTGCTGGATTGAAGGATGGCGAGGCAGATCTCGGCGGTGGCCATGCCCCAGGTGCCGTTGTGCAGCGGCGGGCGGCCATCCAGCACGGCGGCGGCCAACTCGTCGATCACCTCCGCCCGGGGCACGTCGGGCGGCGGTAGCGGCTCGAAGGAGCGTTCCGCGTCGCCGAACACTTCCACGCCGTTCGGCATGGGCCGCAGGTCGCCTCGCTCGCAGGATGCCACGACGAAGCCGAAATGATTGTAGGCGGGCGGCGGCGGCGCGGTCCGCATCTCCGCCGCGGAGACCGTGGTGCCGTAGGCGCGGCGGTTCTTCAGCGCCGCTTCCTGCGCCGGGTCTAGGCCGCGGAGTTTGCGGCGGGCGTCGCCATAGCCGGCGCCATCGCGTTGCTGCCCCATCTCACCGATCCAGCCCTGCAGCGCGTCGCTGTCGAAATGGGCATGCCCGTTATAGGTGAGGCTCGCGAAAGCGCCGCTGGCGAAGCTGAGATGGGCGGCGTAGGCGCCTTCGGTTCGCCGCGCCGGGTCCCAGATGCCGGACGACGCCCGGACGCTGGTCGCCGGGCTGCCGGCGAGCAGGCGCACGATCTCCACTTGGTGCGGCGCCTGGCTGAAGATGGCGCCGCCACCCTGCGCGGTGTCCAGCTCCTCCGGCCGCCGCGGGCGGTAGAGGTAGTCCGTGAAGTTCAGCGCCGTGATCATACGCACCGCGCCGAACGCTCCGGTGTCGAGTAGCTCACGGGTGCGGAGGTAGGGCAGGTCGTAGCTGTGGCTATGGCCGACCAGGAGATGGATGCGCCCGTCCCGCGCCGCCTCCACCATCGCGCGGCAGTCCTCGATCGTGAGGGCCATGGGCTTTTCGACCAGCACGTGCTTGCCGTGCGCTGCCGCGAGGCGGACGTGCTCCACGTGGAACTGGTGCGGGGTGGCGATGTAGACGGCGTCCACCCCGGGGTCCGCGCAGAGCGAGGCTACGTCGGCATAGGCCGGTGCGCCGAAGTCGCGGGAGAAGCAGTCCCGCGCGTCGGCTCGCGGATCGGCGGCGCCGGTCAGGCAGATGCGGGGATGCCGCACCAGCGTCGGGAGCATCAGCATGAAGGCGCGGCCCAGCCCGGCCACGCCCAGCCGCAGCACCGTCACGCCCCGCTCACAAGTCGAGCACCAGGACGGGGCTCTTGGCGCGCGACACGCAGATCATCATGCTCGTCCGCTTGCCAGCTTCGTCCAATACCAGGTCCCGGTGATCGGGTTCGCCCTCGAGCACCCGGGTGCGGCAGGTGCCGCAGGTGCCGCTCTCGCAGCTGCTGGGCGTGACCCGGCCATGCGCGCGAATGGTCTCCAGGATAGTGGTGCCGACGGGAACCTCCAGCCGCGCGCCCCCGGCGCCGAGCTGCACGGTGAACGGCGTGTCGTCCGCGCGCGGCCGCACTAGGTCGGAGCCGAAATCCTCGAAATGCACCGCACTCTCCGGCCAGTGCCCGGTCATGTCGCGCACCGCGTCCATCAGCGGGCGAGGGCCGCAGCAGTAGATGTAGGCCCGGCTCGGCTCCTCGAACACCGGCCACAGGTCGAAGGCGCGATCCGGGTCTCCCTCGTCGTGGTGCACCGTCACCCGGTCCCCGAACGCGGCCAGCTCCGGCAGGAACGCGGTGCCGGCGGCGCTGCGGGTCAGGTAGTAGAGGTGGAAGGGCTTGTCGCCGGTGGCGGTCAGGTAGCGGATCATGGACAGCACCGGCGTGATGCCGATGCCGCCGGCGACGAAGATGTAGCTGGGGGCCGACGTCACCAGCTCAAACAGGTTGCGCGGGGCCATGACCTGCAACCTGTCGCCGGGCTTGACGCCGTCGATCAGGCTGACCGAGCCGCCGCGGCCGCCCGTCTCGCGCTTGACGGCGACGACGTAGCGGTCGCGCTCGTGCGGATCGTTACAGAGAGAGTAGTTCCGCATCGCCCCGCTCGGCACCTTGATGGCCAGATGCGACCCGGGCGCCCAGGCCGGCAAGTCTGCACCGGCCGGGTCGCGGAACTCGAACAGATGGATACCGTCCGCTGCCGTCGCGGCTCGCGCCACCACCAACTCGAGCGTCCCGCCATCCCCGATTTCGACCATGCCGTCCTCCCGCTTTGTCGAATATGTTAGTGCCCTAAGTAAATTCGCTCAAGCTTGACTGGTGTCAAACAGGGTCATGACTGGTCATCCGCTCACGCAGGACACGCCTATGGACACTGTGGAGCCTAAGCATTATTCGTTGGCGCAAGACGCACGTGGAGGAAACACCGATGCTGACCGCGCAAGAGAACGACCGCCTGTGCCGGGTCGAGGGCGATGCGCCCATGGGGCAGATGATGCGCCGGCACTGGATCCCGGCCCTGCTGTCAGAACAGGTGGCGGAGCGGGACGGCGCGCCGGTGCGGGTGAAGCTGCTGGGCGAGGAGCTGGTCGCGTTCCGCGACACCGACGGGCGCCTGGGCATGCTCGGCGAGTTCTGCACGCACCGTAAGGCGTCGCTGGTGTTCGGCCGCAACGAGGAATGCGGCCTGCGCTGCCTCTACCACGGCTGGAAGTTCGACGTGGACGGCAACGTGGTCGAGATGCCGTCCGAGCCGAAGGAAAGCGGTTTTGCCGAGAAGGTGAAGCATAAGGCGTACCCGACCCGCGAGGCCGGCGGCTTCGTGTGGACTTTCATGGGCCCGGCCGACGAGATGCCGGACTTTGAGGCCCCGGCCTGGGCACCCACGCCGGATGCGAAGGTGTCGATCGTCAAGGTGCAGCTCCCCTGCAACTGGGCGCAGGTGATGGAAGGGCAGATCGACTCGGCCCACAGCTCGAGCCTGCATTCGTCCGACATGAAGCCGGCCCGTGTCGCCACCGCGGGCGCCAACGACTCGCACTGGACCCGGCCGTCCACCGACAAGAACCCGCGCATCCAGGTGCAGGTCACCAATTACGGCATGCGCTACGCCGCCATCCGCCGGCCGATCATGAACGCGCGCGAGACCGATTACGTCCGCATCACCACCTTCGTCGCCCCGTTCACGGCGCTGATCCCGCCCAACAGCTCCTACAACGTGGCCAGCGTGATCGTGCCGCGCGACGACACCAGCTGCTATTTCCACTTCATCGCCTGGGGCTATGGCGACACCGTGATCGCCCAGGATGCCTGGCGCCGGTTCTGCGTTATGCAGCCCGGCATCGACGTGGACGACCAGTTCCGCCCGCTGTTCCGCAATGCCGCCAACAACTACATGCAGGATCGGCAGGCGATGAAGGATGGGGACTTCACCGGCCTGCCCGGCATCCCCAACCAGGACATCGCCATGTGGGAGTCGATGGGCGCCATCGCCGACCGCAGCGCGGAACGCCTGGGCGCCAGCGACATCGCAGTGATCCAGTTCCGCCGGGTCATGCTGAATGCGGTGGCGCGGTTCCAACAGGGGGCCGGCACCGTCGGCCAGGTGCAGCCGCATCTGCCGCAGGCCAAGCTCCGCTCCTACCAGGGCATCGTGCCGAAGACCGAGAACTGGCGCCTGCTGGGCGCCGAAGCCGAGGAGATCGCCTACCTGCAAGGCATGGAGGAGGACGAGACGGACCGCGAGATGGCCCTGGCCGCGGCGGAATAGCGGCCATGTCGTTCCGCGCGTTCTTCCTCGCCGCCCTGCTGATGGCGCCGGCGGCCCGGGCGGCCGAGCCGTTCGACATCCACGTGGTGCTGCCGCTCACGGGGGCGGCAGCGTTCCTCGGCACCAGCGAGCAGGCGGCGCTGCAGCGGGCGGAGCCCGTGCTCAGCCGGGATGGCGGCATCGGCGGCCGCGCCGTGCGCTTCGTGTTCCATGACGACCAGACCAGCCCCCAGATCGCGGTGCAGCTGGCCAACCAGATCAATGCCGGCAAGCCCGCCATCGTCCTCGGCTCCGCCACCGTCGCCATGTGCAACGCGATGGCGCCGCTCTACCGGCGCGGCCCCGTGCTGTTCTGCCTGTCGCCCGGCATCTACCCGGCGGCCGGCAGCTTCACGTTCAGCTCCAGCAACTCCACCCGCGACCTCGCCTCAGCCCTGCTGCGCTACTTCGCCGCCCGGGGACTGACCCGCATCGCGGTCATCACCAGCACCGACGCCAGTGGCCAGGACGCGCAGCGCCAGTTGCGCGAGGTTGTGGCCGACCCGGCCAATAAGGCGATCACGGTAGTCAACGAAACCAGCTTCAACCCCACCGACGTCAGTGCGTCGGCGCAGATCCAGCGGATCAAGGGATCGGATCCGCAGGCTATCATCGCGTGGTCCACGGGCTCGGCGATCGGGACGGTGTTCAAGGCGATCCAGGATGCCGGCATCAGCGTTCCCGTCGCGACCACCGATGGAAACATGACGTACGCCACTATGAAGCAGTTCGCCGATGTGCTGCCGGCGGAGCTCTATATTCCGTCGCCGGAATGGCCCAAAACCGACCGGGACGAGACCCCGCCGCCGGTGAAGGCGGCTAAGGAGCTGTTCTTCTCCGCCTTCGAGGGCGGCACGGCGCCGGACGCGGCGTCCTCCTTCGCGTGGGATCCGGCGCTGCTGGCCGTCGCCGCCCTGCGCGCGATCGGGCCGGACGCCACGCCCGAGCAGGTCCGGGATCACCTGTCCAAGCTGACCGGCTTCGCCGGCATCAACGGCATCTACAATTTCGCCAAGGTGCCGCAGCGCGGGCTGGACGACAGCAACGTCGTGGTCACCCGGTGGGACCGTGCCGCGAACCAGTGGCGGATCGTCAGCCACCCCCGCGGTAAGCCGCTCGACTAGGGATCACCACAATGTCCAAGCTTCGCCTCTCCGTCGCCATCGGCGACTACGACCGCATGCGCCCGCTGGTCGACGGCGCGGTGCAGATCGACGCCGTCGATCCGCAGTTCATGCTGCTGGATCCCGAGGAGATCTTCTTCCGAGCGTTCCGGCAGGCCGATTTCGACATCACCGAACTGTCCATGAGCAGCTACAGCGTCAAGACGGCCGCCGGCACCTCACCCTACATCGCGGTTCCCGTGTTCCCGTCCCGCGCCTTCCGCCACACGTCGATCTACGTCCGCACCGATCGGATCAAGTCGCCCGCCAACTTGAAGGGCAAGCGCGTCGGCGTGCCGGAATACCAGCTCACCGCCAACGTTTGGGTCCGCCTGTTTCTCGAGGAGGATTACGGGGTGCGGCCGTCGGACGTCACCTGGGTCCGCGGTGGCTATGAGCAGCCCGGCCGGGTCGAGAAGATCAGCCTGTCCTTGCCGGCCGATGTCCGCCTGGAATCGGTCCCGGAGGGCGCCACCATTTCCGGCATGTTGGCGTCGGGCGAGCTCGATGCGGTGATCGGCCCGCGTGCGCCGTCCTGCTTCCGCGCGCGCCACCCGAACGTGGGTTACCTGTTCGCCGACCCGCAGCGGGAAGCCGCCGACTGGTATCGGCGCACGCAGATCTTCCCGATCATGCATCTGCTCGGCATCCGCCGCAGCCTGGCCGAGGCGCATCCGTGGCTGCCCTATGCCGTGGTCAAGGCGTTCGAACAGTCCAAGCAGGTGGCGCTCGCCAAGCTCGGCGACACCTCGGCGACCAAGGTCACGCTGCCCTTCGTCGAGGAGCAGCTGGAGGCGGCGCGTGCCCTGATGGGCGACGATTTCTGGTCCTACGGCCTTGAGCCCAATCGCCACGTGCTCGACCGCTTCCTCCGCCAGCATCACGCCGAGGGACTATCGTCGCGGCTGCTATCGGCCGAGGAGCTGTTCCACCCGGCCGCGCTCGAGGCGCACCGGATCTGATCTCTACTTGAGCCGGTCGAGAACGACGACCTGGCTCAACTGCTCGGCAGTCAGCGGCGCGGCCATGAACTTGAAGCGGACCGCGTCGTCCATCACCGATTGCAGGCCGCTGATCTGGTCGGGCGCAATGGCGGCCTTGGGGAAGAACTTGTCCCGCGTGTCGCGCGCCACCGCTTCGGGCACGCCGGCGAAGGCCGCGTAGTCCTTCAACACGGCGTCGTCGGCATACATGGCGTCGATCGTCTCGCGATAGGCCTGCATGAACCGCGTCAACGGCGCCGTCTTCTGCGCCAGCACCGCGGCATGGGTGATCAG
Source organism: uncultured Acetobacteraceae bacterium (assembly GCA_964613945.1). Taxonomy (GTDB): domain Bacteria; phylum Pseudomonadota; class Alphaproteobacteria; order Acetobacterales; family Acetobacteraceae; genus JAVVHH01. The sequence continues at coordinate 15,937 of CAZTJC010000047.1, read as the reverse complement.
CACGCGGATCGTCTGGCCCTGGGCGGCCTTGATCTGGCCCCCGTCGAAGATCGAGCGGATCTTGCCGTCGCGCAGCGCCTCGACCCCGAACGGGGCGGCGGCCCAGCCGACGTCGATCTGGCCCGACATCGTCTGGGTATAGGTCGCCGGCGGGCTGCCGGTGGCCACCATCCTGAATGGCACGCCGAATTGGGCGAGCGCCATCCGGCCGACCGTGTCGGTCGAGGAGCCGTTGGTGGAAAAGGCGACGGTCTTGCCGTCCAGGTCGGCGAAGGTCTCGAGCGGCGAGCCGGCCGGGACGTACCAGTAGAGGTCGGCCGCGCCGGTGGTCTCCGCGCCGATGATGCGGACAGGCGCGCCCTTGGACGCGGCGCCGAGCACGCCCAGCGTGCCGGCGGCCACCCCGATATCGACGGAGCGGGACAGCACCGCCTGCTGCGTCTCGCCGCCACCCGAGGTGTAGAGGATCTCGAGCTCGAGATCGTGCCGCTTGAAGATGCCGGCGCGCTGGCCGAGTTCGGCCACCGAGGTATCCCAATTGCCGCGCTGCCCGACCGCCAGTTTCAGCGTCTCGGCGTCGGCCCCGGCCGAGAGCAGCGCGAGCAGGGCGCCGATCCAGAGCCGCCGCATGATCACTGCGCCGCCTGCTTGTTCTGCACCAGCGTCGTGATCTGGTCCGGGCGCAAGGGAGCCGCCAGGAACTTCAGGCCGACGGCCTCCTGCGACAAGCCGTCGAGGCCGCGGATCCGGTCCGGCTCCATGTTGGCGCGCGGGTAGAATTCGTCGCGCACCTGCAAGGCCAGTGCCGGGGAGACGCCAGCCCATTTCGCGTAGGCGTCGAGCGCCGCCGGGTCGGCGTAGAGCCAGGCCAGTGTTTCGCGGTAGGCGGCCATGTAGCGGTCGATCGCATCGGCCTTGCGCGCGACGGCGCCGGCATTGGCGATCATGACGCGGACGGATTGGTCGGCGAAGTCCGGCACGTCGCTGCCGCGGCCGACGATGCGGGTGCGCCCGGACTGCGCGGCCTCGACGCCGAAGGGGGGCGAGGCCCAGCCGATGTCGATCTGGCCGGACATCGTCTGGGTGAAGGTGGAGGCCGGGCTGCCGGCAGCGACGGGGTTAAGCTTGATGTCGAACACGCGCTGGAAGCCGCGCACGACCAGGTCGGTCGAGGAGCCCGTGGTGGAGTAGGCGATGCTCTTGCCGCCGGCCTCCTTGATCGACTGAACCGGTGAGGCGGCGGGCACATACCAGTAGAGGTCACGCGCGCCGATCATCGAGTTGCCGATGATGCGGACCGGCGCGCCCTTGCCGAAGGCACCAAGCACGCCGTAGGTCCCGACGCCGATCCCGATGTCGACGCTGCCAGAGATGACGGCTTGCTGGGTCTGTCCGCCGCCCTCGGTATAGAGGATCTCGAGCGTCAGGCCCTGCTTCTTGAAGAAACCGGCATCCTGGCCGAGTTCGGAGACGCTGTTCTCCCAGTTGCCCCGCTGCCCAATGGCGACCTTGAGCAAGTCGTCAGCTCGGGCGGGCGCGTCGAGCAAGGCTAGCAACGAGAGGGTAGCGAGCAGGTGGCGACGGCGCATGGTCTTAGTTCTCCCTGGCGATCGGGCCGGCGGCAGCTCGGCGCGCGGCGTGTCCGATGGCGACATTGATCGCCGCGGCAAAGCAGACGACGACGATGAGCAGGCCATACATGCGTGGCATGTCGAACCGGGCGTAGGCCTGCATGACGAGGAAGCCGACGCCCTGGTTCGACAACTTGGTCTCCGCTAGCAGCACGCCGATCAGCGCCACCCCGAAGCCGAGCCGCACTCCATTCAGCATCGGCGCCACCGCAGCCGGCAGGTAGACTTTTACCAGTATCTGATCGGCGCGGGCGCGGAACGAGCGGGCGACCCGCAGCAGCACGGGGTCGACGCCCCGAACAGCGGCAGCCGTGCTCAGCAGCACCGGGAAGAAGCAGGAGACTGCGCCCATGGCGATCTTCGATCCGGGCCCGACGCCGCAGAACAGGATCAGCACCGGGAACAGGATGATCTTCGGAGTCGGCGCCAGCCACGTCATCCAGCGCTCGAGCGCCGCGGCGATGAAGGCCGACGCCCCGAACACCAGGCCCGCCGCGATGCCGAGCGCGCCGCCGATCGCCAGCGCGGCGGCGAGCTCGCCCCCGGTGACCAGCGCGTTGCCCCAGAAGCCCGGGTCGGCGAGCACGCCCCAGAGTCCGGCCGCCAAGGCTCCCAGCGGCGGCACCACGTCCCTGAACAGCAGGCCCGACAGTGCCAGCGCCTGCCAGGCTGCCAGAAGCAGCACGGACGCGGCCAGCCGCGGCAGCAGCGTGCCGGACCGCATCAGCCCCGCCGCCGCAGCCATCGTTCGCCCCCGTCGAGCGTCGCGAAGAAGCAGACGCTGACCAGCACCACGACGCCGATCGCCGCCCAGGTCCCGGGCAGGTCGTAGCGCTCCGACAGGTCGTTGATCAGCGCGCCGAGGCCGCCGAGATTGATCAGGAACTCCACGCCGACCACGTTTATCAGCCCGAACATCAGCGCCAGCCGCAGCCCGGTGAACACGCTCGGCAAGGCGGCCGGCAGCAATATCCGGCGGAACTCGGCCGCCCGTCCCATCCCGAGCGAGCGCCCGACCGCGAGCAGCACCGGCCGTACCGCCGCGAAGCCGGTCACCGTCTGCAACACCACCGGCGGCAGCGCGGAGGCAAAGGCGATCACCACCACCGTCAGCGACGACCGCCCGAACAGCACCAGGAACAACGGATAAGCCAACACCAGCGGCGCCGCTGCCAGCACGGCAACCCAGGGCTCGAAGGAGCGCCGCATCAGCGGCCATCGATACAGCGCCGCACCGAGCGCCGTCCCGACCAGCGTCGCCAGCGCGCCGGCCGCGAACGTCTCGCCCACCGTCACCATGAACCGGGACGCGACATGCTCTTCCGTCACGAGCCGCGGCAGGGCAGCCGCGATCTCGCTTGGGCGCGGCACCGTGTATTCGTCGACCAAGCCGACGCCGATCGCCCATTGCAGGAGCAGGACCAGCGACACCACCAGGCCGATGCCCAACAACGGCGCCGCGGTCTGCCTCACCCACCGGCCTCCTGCATGCCGCGGGAGGCCTCTTCCCGCAGGTCGGCCCAGAGCGACGCCACGGCGGCACCGAAGGCCGGGCTGGTGACGGCGTCGCTGCTGCGGGGCCGCGGCAGCTCGATGGTGACGAAGCGCTTGAGCCGGCCCGGCCGGTAGGTCATGACCAGGACCCGGTCGGACAGTTGCACCGCTTCGGTAATGCTGTGGGTGATCAGCAGCGTGGTCTGGCGGAGTTCCTGTTGGATCTGCAGCACCTTGTCGCCGAGCAGCAGCCGAGTCTGTTCGTCGAGGGCGGCGAATGGCTCGTCCATCAGCAGCAGCCGCGGCTTGGCAGCCAGCGTGCGCGCGATGCAGACGCGTTGGCGCATGCCGCCGGAAAGCTCGGACGGCATGCGGCGCTCGAAGCCGCGGAGGCCGACCATGTCGATGAACTGCTTGGCTTGCTCGTGGCGTTGGGCCTTCGCGAGCCCGGCCAGTTCGAGCGGAAACGCGACGTTGTCGATCACGGTCCGCCACGGGAAGCAGGATTCCTCCTGGAACACCGTGCCGACCGCCGGGTGCGGGCCGCGCACCGGCTGTCCCTCGACGCTGACTTGGCCGCTGGTGGGCGTCTGCAGGCCGGCGATGATGTTGAACAGCGTCGACTTGCCGCAACCGGACGGGCCGATCACCGAAACGAACTCGCCGGGCTGGATGTCGAACGACACGTCGTCGACCGCGGTGACGCCGTCGGCCTGCGAGCCGAAGCGCTTGGTCAGCCCGGCTACCGACAGCATCGCCACATCCGTCGATGTCGCTGGCGCGATATCGACCAGGGCCGCGCTCACTTGTCGTGCCGGACCAGGGCGGACGCCATCGCCGGCGTATAGCCCGGCGCCACCCGTACGTCGACGACGGCAACTGCCCCGGCCTCGACCGCGGCAATTGCCTCGGCAAACACCTTGGCCAATTCAGCGACATCTTTGATTGGCCCGAAGCCCTGCGCACCCTGCGCGCGGGCGAGCCCGGCGATGTCCAACTCCGGATCGGTCATGCGCTGGCCGATCCATTTGTTCTCGACTGGCCGGCCCCGTTCGCGCGCCATGCGCTCCTGGTGCACCTCGTCGTTGAAGAAGGATTGGTTGTTCGCGACCACGATCAGCAGCGGAATGCGGTAATGCGCGGCCGTCCACAGCGCGGTGACACCCATGAGGAAGTCGCCGTCGCCGCAGATGGACACGGGCAAGCGGCCGGAGCCGCGGAGGGCGAGAGCGGCGCCGACCGAGATGCCGGGACCGCCGCCGATGCCGCCGCCGCCATCCGAGCCGAGAAAGTCCAACGGGTGCCGAAACGGCCAGAACGCGCCGTCCCAGGACAGCGGCAGATGCAGCAGCGAGACCCGGCGTTGGCCGACCGCCTCGAACAAGGCCGCCGCCAAGTGCGGCACGGCGAGCGCCACGCCCGGATCCGGCTGCGGCGCGTCCCAGTGTCGCGGCGCACCGTCTCCGGTCGGCATCGTCTCGAGCAACGACGCGACGGCAAGGTCGGGATCGGCTGCGACGAACAGGTCGACTGGCGGCAAGCCCTGGTGATCGGCGCTCCAGCCGTTGTGCAGAACGTGGTCGAGCGAGACCTGGATAACGCGCGCGCCGGGTTCGGCGCCGCCGAACGCCGCCTTGAGCGTGCCGCCCAGATCCACCCAGTCCAGCGACAGGATGACGTCCGCCTCGCGTAGCGCCGCGGCCACCTCGCTGGCCGGAAACACGCCGGGCTTGCCGACATGGAGGGGATGGTCGGTGGGGAACGCCGCGCCAACCTTCAGGTCGGTCGCGACCCGCGCGCCGATGGCTTCGGCCAGCCGGATCCGCTGGTCCCATGCGGCCTCGCCACGCCCGACGCGTCCCGCCAGTATGACCGGCCGGGCGGCTTGGCGCAGCATCGTCGATGCCTGCTCGGCCAACGCCGCATCCAGCCCGGCCTGCATCCGGGGCATGAATCGTGCCGGATCGAGCGTCGGCAACGGCTCGGCGAGCGGCGCCTCCTGCATCGCGGCGTCGAGATTGATGTAGACCGGGCCGCAAGGCGCCGTCCGGGCCAGCCAAGCAGCGCGGAACAGGGCTTCTCGCGCGGCGGCCGGCGAGGCCGGTTGCGCGTCCCATTTCACATAGGGGCGGACGATCGCCCCCTGATCCTGCGCGGTGTGGATCCAGTCGATCCAGGGGCGCCGCTTGGCCGCGTCGACCGGGCCGGTCGCGCCGAGGATGATGACCGGCATCCGGTCGCACCAAGCGTTGAAGATCGCCATCGTGGCGTGGAACAGCCCGACATTGGAGTGTACCGCGGCCAGCATCGGGGTGCCGGTGACCTTGGCCCAACCCTGCGCGATCGCGACCGCATGCTCCTCATGCAGGCACAGCAGCATCTGCGGTGCCGCGTTGCCGAGATGGTTGACCAGGCTGTCGTGCAGGCCGCGGTAGGAGGCACCGGGGTTGAGCGCGACGTAGGGAATGTTCAGGTCGCGCAGCGCCTCGGCGATGGCGTCGCTGCCGAACAGCTGGTTGCCGGCCGGCGATCCGGCAGGCCGCTCCAGCCTCGCCGCCGGATCATCCTGGCCGGCAGCCGGAATCATGGTGTCTGGCATTTTCCCTCCCCAGAGCGCGTCTGCGGCGCCTCGATTGAACGTCGTCAGGCCGGCTTGAACCGGATGTGGATATTCTTCTCCTGCGTGAACGCGAGGAGTTCCTCGAGGCATTCCTCTCGGCCGAGACCCGATTGCTTGAAGCCACCGAACGGCGTGCCGAGAAAGTGCTTGGACACTTCGTTGACCCAGACAAAGCCGGCTTGCACAGCCGCCGCGGTCCGATGCGCCCGATGCAGATCGTTGGTCCAGATCGAACAGGTGAGCCCGTATTCCGGTCGGTTGACCTGCTCGATCATGGTGGTCTCGTCGGACCACTTCAGAACCGCCAGGACCGGGCCGAAGATCTCTTCGCGCGCGATTGTCATCTCCGGGGTGACGTCGGCGAAGATGGTCGGCTGGATGAAGAAACCACCCTGCAGCGCGGCGTCGTCGGGCGGTGCGCCGCCGCACACGAGGCGCGCACCCTCGGCTCTGGCGGTTTCGATGTAGCGTAGTGTCTTGTCGTGTTGTCCGCGGCTGGCCAGGGCACCCATTGTGGTGGCCGGATCGGTAGGCAGGCCCGGGCGGAACCGCGCCGCCTTGGTGGCCATCCGGTCGACCACGGCGTCGTGGATGTCGGCATGGATGAAGGCACGGCTGGTGGAGCCGCAGGACTGGCCGCACCACGTGAAGTTCATGCCCGAGATGGCGGCGTTGGCCACTAGATCCGGGTCGGCATCCGCGAAGGCGATCAGCGCGTTCTTGCCGCCCAACTCGAGCAGCACCGGCTTGATGGTCTCCGCGGCCGCTCGCATGACGGCCCGCCCGGTCGCGACCGAGCCGATCAGCGCGACCATGGCGACATCCGGGTGTTCCGCCAGCCGAGCGCCCGCTTCCCGTCCGCCAGGGATGACGCTGAACACGCCGGGTGGCAGCAACGGTCCGAGCAATTCCGCCAACCGCAACGCTGATAACGGCGCCTGCTCGGGCGGCTTGACGATGACACTGTTGCCCGCGGCCAGTGGCGCGGCGGACTTGCCGGCGCAGAACATGAACGGGTGATTGAACGGAATGATCCGGGCCACCACGCCGCGGGGCTCCCGCACGGAGAAGTTCATCACCTCGGGGCCCATCGGGATGGACTGCCCCTTCATCTCCGTCACTAGCCCGGCGAAGAACTCCATCTGCGCCGCCGCGATTGCCACGTCGCCGGCCATCTCGGTCACCGGGTTGCCGCCGTCGAGCGCATCGAGGGCGGCGAGCTCGCGCCCGTTGCGACGCAGTATTGCCGCCGCCTCCCGCAGGATCTTGCCGCGCTCCAGCGGCGCGACCGCGCGCCAGACCTGGAAGCCGGCCTGCGCCGCGATGACCGCACGATCCACGTCGGCCGCGCCACCATCGGCGATGCTGCAGATGACGCTGCCGGTGGCCGGGCTGATGACGTCTACACGGTTGCCCTGCACGGCCTCATGCCACCCGCCGCCATAGTAGAGGCCACGGGATTCAGGCAGCAGCACTTGGTTCGGCATGACGTTCATCTCGCCCGATTCCCCCGTTATTTCGGCCATGTGGCCGTATTGCTTGGATTGACCGTATACCCCCGATCGTCCTATCGTCAATGCCAACGAGAAACGGTGAAGAAACGTGCTGAACGCAGGCCGGTGATCTGTCATGGATACTGTCGCAACCGAAAACATTCTCGATATGCCTGGGCACCTCATCCGTCGGGTTAAGCAATTGTCGACGGCGTTGTTCATCGAGGAGTGCGGCGAGTTCGACATGACGTCGGTCCAGTTCGCCGCGCTGCAATCGATCGCGCTGCACCGCGACGTCGATGCGACCCGGCTGTCCGCCCTGATCGCGTTTGACCGGTCGACGATCGGCGATGTCCTCGACCGGATGGAACAGAAGGGATGGATCACCCGCAAGGCGGCGCCAGGCGATCGCCGGATCAAGCTGATCGAGCTGTCGTCTGAAGGGGCGGCACTGTTGCGCAGGGTTGGCCCGGCGGTCCATCGCGTGCAGGAGCGCATTTTAGCGCCACTCGACCGGGCTGACCGCAGCACGTTCATCCGCATCCTGCAGCAACTTGCCGGCTCAAAGAACGAAAGCCCGAACGGGCCGATTTAGGAGAGAAACATTGTCCGCATCCCCCGAGTTGATCGCTGACCTGGTCGCCGCTAACCACATCCTGTTCGATCAGGGCGTCGTCGATGCGTTCGGCCACATCAGTGTCCGCCACAACGAGCGTCCCGACCGCTTCCTGCTGGCCCGCAACATGGCGCCCGGCAACGTCACCGCCGACGACATTCTCGAGTTCGACCTCGATGGAAACGCGATCGATGCCGGCGGACGCAAGGTGTATCTGGAACGCTTCATCCACGGCGAACTATTCCGTGCCCGGCCCGATGTCATGTCCGTGGTGCATTCCCATTCCCACAACATCGTTCCGCTCAGCACCGTCAAGAGCGCTCCATTGCGCGCGATTTTCCATATGGCTGGCTTCATCGGCGAGGCCGCGCCCGTGTTCGAAATACGCGACGCCGGCGGCGACGACACCGACTTGCTCATCACCGACAACCGGCTCGGCGCCGCCCTGGCCGCGACGTTCGCCGGGTCGGACATCGCGCTGATGCGCGGCCATGGGTCCACGGTCGTGGCTAACTCGATCCAGCTCGCTGTCTATCGAGCCGTGTACGCCGAACTGAATGCGCGCTACCAACTGCAGGCGAGCCATCTCGGTGACATCACCTATCTGACGGCGGCCGAGGGCCTTGCCTGCACCAAGCGCGTCGAGGGACAGGTGCAGCGCCCGTGGGAGTTCTGGAAGGCAGAGGCGGCCAAGCGCCGGGCTCCCTGACATGCAGTTCCACTTAGATGGCTACCGCCCCGGCGACCCGGCGGTCGCCGAGCCGCGCCCGGCGTCTGACGGCGGCCGGGATGTCGACGTGCTGATCGTCGGGTGTGGACCGGCCGGCTTGACGCTCGCCGCCCAACTCGCCGCGTTCCCGGCGATCCGGACGCGCATCATCGACCAGAAACCCGGTCCGCTTCTGGTTGGTCAGGCCGACGGTATCGCGTGCCGCACGATGGAGATGTTCGAGGCATTCGGCTTCAGCGAGCGGGTGCTGCGCGAGGCCTACTGGGTGAACGAAACCTCGTTCTGGAAACCCGGTGGCGATGGCACGATCGTCCGCGGCGGCCGCGTCCAGGATACCGAGGACGGCCTCTCCGAGTTCCCGCACGTCATCCTCAACCAGGCGCGTATCCACGACTTCCTGCTCGACACCATGCGCAACGCCCCGACGCATCTCGAGCCCGACTACGCGTTGGGCTTCGCAGGCCTCGACTTACCGCAGCAGCCGGGCGACCCGGTGACCGTGCGGCTCGAGTGTCTCGACGACACCCGCAAGGGCGAGATCGAGACGGTGCGGGCCAGGTTTGTCGTCGGCTGCGATGGGGCACGCAGCCAGGTGCGCAAAGCGCTCGGGCGCCGATTGACCGGTGAGTCCGCCAATCAGGCCTGGGGCGTGATGGATGTCCTCGCGGTCACCGACTTTCCCGACATCCGCCTCAAGACCGCGATCCACTCCGCCCACGAGGGAAGTCTGCTGATCATCCCGCGCGAGGGCGGCTATCTCGTGCGCATGTACATCGAGCTCGACAAGCTCGGCGAACAGGAGCGCATCGCCGATCGCGCCATCACCATCGACCGCCTGATCGCTGCCGCCGGCCGCATTCTGCGCCCGTTCACGCTCGAGGTGAAAGAGGTCGCCTGGTGGTCGGTCTATGAGATCGGCCAGCGTCTATGCGCAAAGTTCGACGACGTTGCCGACGGCGAGGATCGGCTTCCCTCCGTGTTCATCGCGGGCGATGCCTGCCACACGCATAGTCCCAAAGCGGGCCAAGGCATGAACGTCTCCATGCAGGACGGTTTCAATCTTGGATGGAAACTTGCGGCCGTACTGGCCGGCCGCAACGACCCCGCGATCTTGCACACCTACTCCGCCGAACGTTATGCCATAGCGGCTGAGTTGATCGATTTCGACCGTGAATGGGCTGCGATGTTTAGCGCTGCGCCCAAGCGGGCCGGGTTCGATGGCGGCATCGAGCCGGCGGAGTTCCAACGTTATTTTGTCCAGCAAGGGCGTTTCACGGCTGGAGTCGCCACTCGCTACGCACCCTCGATCATCTCGGCCGAACCGCAATACCAAGCGCTTGCCAGCGGCTTCCCGATCGGGATGCGGTTTCATTCGGCACCTGTCATCCGTCTCGCGGACGCCAAGCCGGTTCAGCTGGGCCATACTGTCAAGGCCGACGGCCGTTGGCGTGTGTTCATCTTCGCCGACGCGAGCGACCCGATTGATCCGTCAGGGCCCCTCCATTCGCTGTGCTCCGATCTGGCACGAGGACCCGTGGCCGCGTACACGCGGCCCGGGATGGACATCGATTCCGTCATCGATGTGCGGGCGATTCTGCAGGCGCGGCACCAAGATGTTCCGTCGGGCGCTGTTCCGGTTTTGCTTCGACCCAAAAAGGGACGCTTCGGCCTTGTCGACTACGAGAAGGTGTTCTGCCCCGATTTCAGAGCCGGCGATGTGTTCGACGAGCGTGGCATCGATAGAAACACTGGATGCGTGGTGATCATACGACCGGATCAGTATGTTGC
>CAZTJC010000047.1:0-5465 GCA_964613945.1 uncultured Acetobacteraceae bacterium | reverse complement strand
GATTTGAGAACAGCTCGACGAACACGTTGCGCAGCCAACGGTTTGCCGGATCCTCCTGGGACCGCTCATGCCAGTATAGCGCCAGTTCCAACCCGGGGACATCGAACGGGATCGCCACCCCCACCATTCCCTGGTGGGCATATATCTCCACCATCCTGCGCGGCACCGTCACGACCAAGTCCGACGCTGCAACGACGCCCGGGGCGGCCGCGAAATGCGGGATAGTTAGCGCAACATCCCGTTCGACGCCCAGCACGTTCAGCGCCGCCGCGATCTTCCCCTCCTGTCCGCCTCGGCGCGCGACTGCGACGTGGGACAGCGCCAAGTAATCCGCCAAGGTCAGTGGCAGGGCGGTCGCGGGATGGTCGGCCCGCATCATGCAGACGAATGTGTCGGAGAATAGCCGCCGCGACCGGAGACTGCTGCGAGGGGCTGGCAGATAGCCGACCGCGAGGTCCGCAAGGCCGGCCTCGAGGGCCTCCGCGTAGCCGACCCGCGCCAGCTGGGCCACGTTGACCGACACGCCCGGAGCGTCCTGACGGACGCGCTGCATCAGCCGCGGCAAGAACACCATCTCGCCTAGATCCGAGACCAACAGTGCGAAGGATTGCCGCGCGGTGCCGGGCTCGAAATCCACTCCGTCACGCAGGCCTTGCCGGATCAGTCCCATGGCCCCGTCTAGTGCTGCCAGGACCCGGCGCGCCCGCGGGGTGGGCTTTACGCCACTATTGCTGCGCACGAACAGCGGGTCGCCCAGCATGGCGCGCAACCGGCCCAGCGCATTGCTCACCGCCGGTTGTGACAGGCCGAGGCGCTGCGCCGCGCGAGTAACGCTGCCTTCCTGGTCGATGGCCTGCATCACTCGGAGCAGGTTCAGGTCCAGCTTTTCTGCATCCATCTGACGAATACCGACTATCACTGGAACTGATTAGCCTATCGGGCCGCCGCCGCCCAAAGTCTTCTCGTGGCCGGCACACAAGACCGGTCGTATCGGGAGGGCGACATGCCACACGACATGCCAGCGCAACGCGCAGACTACGAGACCCTGCTGGTCGAGATTGCCGATAAGGTGGCCACGATCACGTTGAACCGCCCGGCCAAGCGCAACGCGATGAGCCCCACCGTGCATCGCGAGATGACCGATGTATTGGCCCGGCTGCGCAATGACGATGACGTCCGTTGCGTAGTGATTACCGGGGCTGGGGATTATTTCTGCGCCGGCATGGATCTGAAGGAGTTCTTCATCGCCCTGAAGGACACGCCGCTCGAGTACGAGAAGGCCTGGCGCATGGCGGTCGAATGGCGCGCCCGAACCCTGCGGCACTATCCTAAGCCGACCATCGCGATGATCAACGGCTTCTGCTTCGGCGGCGCCTTTTCGATTGTGGAGGGCTGTGATCTAGCGATCGCCGGCGAGGACGTGACGTTCGGCCTCTCGGAAATAAACTTCAAGCTGTTCCCCGGCGGGCCCGTCAGCAAAAGCCTGGCCAACCTGCTGCGCCCCCGCGACGCCCTCTGGTATGGCATGACGGGCCGTCCGTTCGACGGTAGCACGGCGGCGAAGATCGGCCTGATCAACCTCGCCGTGCCCAAGGCAGATCTGAAGGTCGAGACCATGGCATTGGCGCGCGAGCTCGCCGCCAAGGACCCGCACGCCATGGCCGCCACCAAGGAGGCCTACCACCTTTCCCTCGAGATGAGCTGGGACGCTGCCATGGCCTACTCCTTCGCCAAGGAGCAGGAACTCATCAACAAGCAGGGCGACGCCTTCAAAAAGGAGGGGATCGGCGACTTCCTGCAGGGCAAATTCAAGCCCGGCCTGGAAAGCCACGACGCCGCTCGCTGAAATCATCCAGGCCAACTGAACGATCAAGCCGGGCAAACCGGCGCAGGCCCACGAGGCCGCAAGAGGGGAACACGGATGTTCAAGCTCACGCGCCGCCTGGCGTTGTCGCTGCCGCTGGCCACCGCCGTGGTCGGGACCGGACGAGGCCAAGTCGTCAAGCCGGTCCGCATTGGAGTGTTGAACGACCAAAGCAGCGTATTTTCCGACAGCAGCGGCCCTGGCTCTAGCCGGGCGGCGCAGATCGCTGCCGAGGAGTTCACCGCCGCGACGGGCCGGCCGGTCGAGGTCATCTCCGCCGACCACCAGAACAAGCCCGACGTGGGCGTCGGCATCGCCCGCGACTGGTTCGACCGGGGCGGGGTCGATGCCACGGTCGATCTGGGCAACTCTGCGGTTGCCCTCGCAGTGAGCACCTTGGCACGCGAAAAGGACAAGGTGTGCCTGGTTTCGGCGGGCGGCACCACTCTACTCACGGGCGCGCAGTGCTCGCCCAACACCGTCCAGTGGACGTACGACACCTATGCACAGACTACCGCGCTCACCAAATCCCTGGTTCAGGCCGGCAAGACCTCGTGTTTTTTCATCACGGCAGACTACGCCTTCGGCCAGAGCCTGCAGGATGAGATGACCCGCAGTCTCGAACGGCTCGGCGGCAAGGTGCTGGGCTCGGTCCGGCATCCGTTGAACACGGTCGACTTCTCGTCCTACCTTCTCACCGCCCAGGCGTCCGACGCTGCCGTCGTCGCGTTTGCAAATGGTGGTGACGACACCGGGCGGTGCGCCAAGCAGGCGCATGAGTTCGGCCTGACGCCGAAGCAGACGCTTGCCGGGCTGGCGATGCTGATCACCGACATCCATGCGATAGGGCTCGATGCCGCGCAGGGTCTGCTGGTGACCGAGACGTTCTACTGGAATCTGAACGACCGCACCCGGCGCTTCGCTTCGAAGTGGTCCGCACGTAATGCCGGGCGGGAGCCGACCATGATGCAGGCCGGCGTCTACGGCGTGGTGCTTGACTACCTCCGGGCCGTTCACGACGTGGGCTCCGCCAGCAGCGGACTGCAAGTCGTGCGACGGATGAAGGCCATGCCGAGCGACGACGATGCCTTCGGCGAAGGATCCGTTCGCGCCGACGGCCGCGGCATCCACGACAATTACGTCTTCAGGGTAAAAGCGCCCGAAGCGTCGAAGGGTCCGTGGGACTACTACGACCTCGTCAGCACCATTCCCGGCGACGTCGCCTTCCGCTCAATGGCAGACGGCGCCTGTCCGCTGCTGCCGGAGATGCTTGCCGCACACGGGAAGGGCTGAGCCATGGCCGCCGCCGTCAGTTTCACCGACCTTGTGCCGGGTGCCCGGTACCGCAGTCCCGGCCGCACCCTCACCGAGGCGGACCATGGAATGTTCATGATGCTGTGCGGCGACTGGCACCCGATCCATGCCGACGCCGAATATGCCCGGGCAACACCGGCGGGGCAGCGGCTGATGCACGGGACGCTTGGCATTGCGCTTGCGATGGGTATGCAGTCGGCAGCCGTGGAGTTCGCTGACGAGATGATCGGCGCGCTTTCGCTGCAGGACTGGCAGTTTCGCAAGCCGATGTTCATCGGCGATACCGTGCATGTTGAGGTCGAATTCCTCTCGATCCGCATCACCTCGGACCGTGCGCGTTACCTAGTCGACCGCCGGCTGAGTCTGGTGCGGCATGACGGCACCGTGGTCCAGGACGGAATCGCCACGGCCATGCTTCGCCTGCCGCAGGGAGGCGTCGCTTGACCTCCGCCATGGGCATCCGCACCACGGCGGACGTGCTGGAGCGCAATGCCCGGCTTCGCGGTGCCGACCCGGCCTTCGAATTCGAGGGCGCGGTGCGCACGCATGCCGAGTTCGCCGCCCGTTCCTTCGCTCTGTCCCACGCCCTGCTCAGTCTCGGCCTGCCCCGGCAGTCCCGTGTCGCGATCCTGTCGCAGAACCGACCGGAGTATTTCGAGGTATTCGCCGCCTGTGGGGCGGCCGGGCTGATCACGGTCAATTTGAACTGGCGCCTGGCCGTGCCTGAGCTGCTCCGGATTTTGGTGGACTGCGAGCCCACGGTACTGATCTTCGACGAGCCGTCCCGAGAGGCGGCACAACGCCTTCGCGACGGCTTCGCCATTCCACACTGCATCGCGCTCGACGCATCCGGGGATGATCCCGGCTCCTACGCGGCGCTCATCGCGGCTCGGCCTGTGAGCCGTCCCCCCGTTGAAGTGGCGCCCGAGGACATCGAGTGCCTGGTCTATACGAGCGGCACCACCGGCCTGGCTAAAGGCGTCATGCTGAGCCATCGCGCCCTTCTAGGCGCGGCGACGGCGATCGCCTGGGAAGGTGATGCCCGGACTGAGGATCGGCTGCTGATCGTGATGCCGTTGTTCCACATCGGCGGCAAGATCGAGCAGATGGCCTTCTGGCTACTCGGAGCCGTCACGATCCTGCATCGCAGCTTCGACGCCGCGGCGGTGCTCGGCTCGCTCTCGACGCACCGCGTGACGGCTGCGCACCTGGCGCCCACGATGATCGCCCGGCTGCTCGACCATCCCGACCTATCCTCGGCCGATACCTCGATGCTGCGATGCGTGCACTATGCCTCGGCTCCCATGGCACTGCCGCTGCTGCGTCGAGCGCTCGACGCCTTCGGGTCGGTGTTCCTGCAGGTATACGGCATGACCGAATGCATCTCGGTCACCGTCTTGAAGGCCGGGCAGCACCGTCCGGATGGCTCGGTCGCCGAAGCGCGGCGGCTCAGCTCCGCGGGGCAGCCCTTCTTTGGCGTGGATGTCCGCACGGTCCGTCCGGACGGCTCCGACTGCGACGCCGAGGAGCTGGGTGAGATCCTGGTGCGGGGCCTCGGATTGATGTCAGGCTACTGGAGCCGCTCCGCCCTGACGCTGTCCGCCGTGCGGAACGGCTGGTTCCGGACGGGGGACATCGGCTTCCTGGACGCGGCGGGCTTCCTATTCGTCGCCGACCGATTGAAGGACATGATCATCTCGGGTGGCGAGAACATCTACTCACGAGAGGTCGAAGACGCCTTGATGAGTCACCCAGCCGTTCACGAGGCGGCGGTGACGGCGGTTCCAGACACGGAATGGGGCGAGAGCGTGAAGGCCTGGGTGGTTCTTCGCGAGGGCCATACCCCCGATCCCGCTGTGCTGATCGAGCATTGCCGAGGCATGATCGCCAGCTACAAGAAGCCGCGCTTGGTGGCATTCACCGATGAATTGCCGCGGCTATTCAATGGCAAGATCGACAAGAAAGCGCTTCGCGCGCGGGATGGATCTTGATGTGAATGGAGCAGGTCCTGCTCTTCCGTCATGCTGCAGGACCAACGCCGCCGACGCGGAAGCGATCCGCGAGGCTATGATACGCGGACAGCGTGGTTCGTGCCGATCGAGTCACGCGACCACGTCAACAGTGGAACCGAGATCTACTTCATACCCTATGATGGTCAACCGCGGTCGTTCCCTGGACTGTCGCGTGGGTATGTGAGGCAGCGCAGCGGAACGAGCCCTCACTAGCCAACCCAGAAAGGTTTTGGCGGCCGGCAGGTCGATGCGCATGGACAAATTAGATGCGCTAG
>CAZTJC010000046.1:21195-28808 GCA_964613945.1 uncultured Acetobacteraceae bacterium | reverse complement strand
CGATCGGTAGCGGACTGAGGATAGCAGCTTGGATCACCGGCCGATCGTGGTCCTGTCACAACTCGTCAGCCATTGAGGGCAGTATCGCGAGCCGCGCGGTGCTCGGCGGCGGTGATGCGGTGGTGGTGGAATTGGAGTGGTTGTGGATGCAGACGTGGGTGAACAAGAAGCGCTGGGCATGGCGGGCTGACTTGAAGCGCTGCATCTGCCGTTCTCACCGTCGCTTCGATTGGTGTGACATCTCGACGCTGTTGTTCGTGTATTTGCTCTGCCGGTATGGCCTGCAGTTCAAGGCTGCCTTCCTGAAGGCGAGCC
Source organism: uncultured Acetobacteraceae bacterium (assembly GCA_964613945.1). Taxonomy (GTDB): domain Bacteria; phylum Pseudomonadota; class Alphaproteobacteria; order Acetobacterales; family Acetobacteraceae; genus JAVVHH01. Next base: position 28,493 of record CAZTJC010000046.1, on the reverse strand, counting down.
CACCCACGACGCTGGACGGCATCAAGCGTTACATTGGCTCCGGGATAATCTGTGGCATCGGACCGATTCACGCCAAGAAGCTGGTAGGCGCTTTCGGGATCCGTGCACCAAAGCCGACCGGCGCCGACCTCTTGATCAACGGTGGCTTTATGGCGGCATGAAAACAGGCAATTGCGTCGAGTGAGCGTGCATCCTACCATCATGAAAATCAATTTTGGGATGAGACGCCACGCTTTCAGGCAGTGAGTGGTGTGTGCATGACGATTGAACGGCGCGTTTTATTGCAGGGAGCCACCCTGGCCGCCGCCCTGGGACACTGGCCGGTGCGGGCCATGGCGCAGACCCGGGCGGAAACGCTCCGCTACGTCACGGGCGCCACCATCAACACGCTCGATCTAACGCAACCGGGATCGACCCGTGAGTCGTTCGGCCTGTCGATGAACGTGTACGATCGGCTGTTCCGTTTCGGTCGCAAGAAGCTCGACCAGTTCTGGGTGTTCGACGCCGAAACGATCGCCGGAGAGTTGGCCCAGGGCTACGAGCTCAGCCCCGACAAGAAGGTCATCACCATCAAGCTGCGCCCCGACGCAGTCTGGCACGACGGCAGCCCGGTCACCGCCGAAGACATCAAGTGGTCGCTCGATCGGCATGTGACGTCCAAGTCGCTGGCCGGGCCGCAGTTGCAGACCGGCTCGATCACGTCGGCCGACCAATTCAAGATCGTCGATCCGCATACGGTGACGCTGACACTCGACAAGCCGGATCGGCTGGCGCTGGCCAATCTTTGCGTCTGCTACGCCATCATGATCAACAGCAAGCTCGCCAAGCAGCACGCGACCGAGACCGATCCTTGGGCGCAGGAGTGGATGAAGACCAACACCGCGGCCGGTGGCGCCTACACCATCGACAGCCACAAGCCCGGCGAGAGCACCATCCTTCGGCGCAACGAGACATGGAAGAGTGGCACGTTGCCCGCGCTCAAGCGCATCATCATCCAGACCGTGCCGGAAGCCGCGACCCGGGCGAACCTGATCGATCGCGGCGACGCCGATCTGGCGATCGACTTGGCAGCGTCCGACATGCCGAGCATCGAGAAATCAGCCAAGGCGAAGGTGCAGTCGATCCCGCAGACTAACGGGTTCACGCACATCACCATGAACACTCAGATGAAGCCGTTCGATGATGTCAGGGTGCGCAAGGCGATCGCCGCCGCATTGCCTTACGACGACATGTTCCAGGGGAGCATCTTCGGACGCGGCAAGAAGCTGTATGGCGCGAGCTGGACCAAGACGCCGGATGCGAGCTTCCCACAGGCGATGCCGAACCGGACCGATCTGGCGGCCGCAAAGAAGCTTCTAACGGAAGCCGGCTACCCGGATGGCTTCTCCACCACCTTCGCGTTCAGCACCGGCCAGGCCGCGACCGCCGAGCCGATGGCCGCCTTGGTCAAGGAGGCGCTCGGCAAACTCGGCATCAAGGTCGACATCCAGAAGAAGCCGGATGCCGAGTTCAACACGCTCGAAGCCGACAAGACGATGCCGTTCTTCACTGACGCGGCCACGGCGTGGCTGCCCTACACTTATTACTTCTTTTATCTCTACTTCACCCGCGACCAGCGCTGGAACTTCTCCTCGTTCAAGAGCGCGGAGATGGAGCAACTCACGCTCGACGCGCGGTATCAGACCGATCAGGCCCAATACGATGCCGATTGCGTCAAGATGATCGACCTGTTCGTCGACCAGATCCCGCTGATCATGCTGTGGCAGCCGAACCAGGACGCGGTAATGGGCCAAATGCTGGAGAACTATACCTACGAGTTCTATCGCCAGGTCGACTTCCGGGTGCTGACCCGGACGTGATTCGATGCTGTTCGGCATCCTGACGCGCGCGGGGCGGTTGCTCGCCTCGACTCCCTATTTCAAGATCAATCGCGTAACGGAGCCCGCACCATGACTTGGCTCGTCGGCACCGATATTGGCGGCACCTTCACCGACATCGTGGCGGTCGAGCCCGGAACCGGTGAAACGCGGCTGGCCAAGGCGCCATCCCGCCCGGACGCGCCGGTCGACGCCATGCTCGACGCGATCGAAGCGGTTGGCCTGCGGAAGTCCGATGTCGCGCGTTTCGTGCATGGCACCACCCGCGTCACCAACGCGATTGTACAGGACCGCCTGCCGCCGATCGCGCTGATCGCGACCGCCGGGTTCGAGGACGTGCTCGAAATCGGCCGTTATCGCCGCCGCGATCTCTATAATCTCGACATCGCCCCGAAAGCGCCGCCGCTGGTGCCGCACCAGCGTTGCTTCGGTCTGGCCGAGCGCTTGGACCAGACCGGCACCGTAATGCTCGCGCCCAACGATGCCGAACTGGACCGCATGGCCGAATGGGTCGCGGCCTCCGGCGTGCGATCCGTCGCCGTCAGCCTGCTGCACGCCTACGCCAACCCGGCCCACGAAGTCCTGGTCGCCGAGCGGCTGCGCGGGATCGTGCCCTACGTCTCCCTCAGCCACGAGATCAACCCGGAAGCCCGCGAATACGAGCGGACCTCGTCGACCACCATCAATGCCGCCGCCATGCCGATCGCCGCCGGCTACCTTCGGGAACTCGAGGAGCGCCTGCCGCTCGGGCCGGGTCTGCAAGTGTTCCACTCCGCCGGCGGCATGGTCTCCACCGCGACCGCCAAGCAGCGCCCGATCGTCATGGCGATGTCCGGCCCCGCCGCCGGCGTCGCCGCCTCGGTCCAGATCGCCCGCCTGCTCGACCTTCCGCGCGTGCTGACCTTCGACATGGGCGGCACCACCACCGACGTTTGCCTGATCGTCGACGGCGACGCCGCCATGACCGACACCAGCCAGAAGGGCGACCGCCCGCTGCGTACACCGATGTTGGCCGTGCAATCCATCGGCGCCGGCGGCGGCTCGATCGTGCACCAGGGCGCCGGCGGCCTCGGCGTCGGCCCGCAGAGCGCCGGCGTGCAGCCCGGCCCGGCCTGCTACGGCAGCGGCGGTACGCTCCCGACCATCACGGACGCTAACGCCGTCCTCGGCTATCTCGACCCTGAGGCGCGGCTCGGCAGCGAGATCCGCATCGACGTCGACGCCGCCCGCATTGCCATCGCACCCATCGCGGCAGCGCTCAGCCTCGACATCGTGCAGACAGCGCTCGGCATCATCCAGGTCGCCAACGCGACGATGGCGCGCGCGCTGCGCCGGGTCACGGTGGAGCGCGGCGTCGATGGGCGGGATTGCGCGCTGCTCGCCTTCGGCGGCGGCGGGCCGATGCATGCGGCCGGGTTGGCGGACATCTACGGCCTCGACGAGATCATCGTGCCGGCCGCTTCGAGCGCGTTCTCCGCGCTGGGATGCCTCACCGCCGACCAGAGCTTCCTGCACCAGCAATCCGTCCGCCTGAAGCTCGACGGGCTCGACGCGACCGATCTGGAGCAACGCCTGGTCGAGCTCCGCCGCATCGCCATTGCGCCACTGCTCGACGCCGGCCTCGCCGAGGCGGATATCGAGCTCAGCTACGTCGCCCTCAAGCGCTACGAGGCGCAGAGCGACACCACCGCGATCCCCTTCACCCTGCCGATCGACCTCGCCACCCTGCGCGCCGACTTCCAGGCGCAGCACCATCAGCTCTACGGCTACTCGACCGCCGAGCCCAGCATCATCGAGGGCGTCCGCGTCCAAGCCCGCGTGCCCTCGACCACCCAGGTGGCCCAGCCGCGCGCCGGCGCCGGCCAACCGGATGGCAGCCGCATCTGCAGCTTCCCGGGTGCCATTGGCATCCCAACCGCGATCATCGCCCGCGACGGCCTCGACCGCGTCGTCGCCGGCCCGGCCATCATCGCCGATGCCTGGTCCACCATCGTGGTGCCGCCGGGTTGGCAAGCCGCCCCTGCCGAGGGCGGTCACCTCCGCATGACCCGGAGCGCAGCATGACCCCGCTTGACCCCTTCACCGTCGAAGTGATCCGCCACGGCCTCTCCGCGGCGGCCGAGGAGATGAGCCTCGTCCTAATGCGATCGGCGCGCTCGCCGCTGCTGCGCGAAGCCGGCGATCTGTCGTCCACCATCACCGATGCACGGGGCGACCTGGTCGCGCAGGGCCGCGACATCCCCGTCCATCTTGGCGCCATGGCCTACACGATCCGCGAGCTGCTGAAGGTCCACCCGCTCGAGCGGTTTACCGAGGGTGACGCGCTGATCTACAACATGGGCGCCCTGGGCGGTAACCACCTCAACGACGTCAAGGTCGTCCGCCCCGTCTTCGTCGGCGGCGCCGTGATCGCCTTCGCGCTCAGCCTGGCGCACTGGCCCGACGTCGGCGGCACCTGGCCGATGAGCTACTACGCCGCTGCCACCGACACCTTCCAGGAGGCCATCCGCATCCCGCCGGTGCCGATTGCATCAGCCGCCGGCGTCAACCAGGCCGTGATCGACATGATCAAGGTCAATGTCCGCGACCCCGTCTCCGCCGAGGGCGACCTGCTCGGCCAGATCGCCGCCACCGCCATCGCAGCCCGGCGCCTGCAGGACCTCTGCCGCACTCACGGCACCGACATCTTTCTCCGCACGCTCGATCGCCTGCACGACCTTTCCGAAGCCGAGATGCGCGAGGCGATCACGGCGCTGCCCGACGGCGTCTACGAAGGCGAGGACACGCTCGACCCGATCGCGCCCGGCGACGCCCCGCCCCGCATCCATGTCCGCATCACCATCGCCGGCGATCACGCCACATTCGACCTCTCCGGCTGCTGCGACCGACTACCCAATTTCTGCAATACGACGCCGTTCATCGCCGCCTCGGCGATCATCTACTCGGCCCGCCTGCTCAACGGCCGCGATATGCAGCAGAATGCCGGCGCGCTGCGTCCGCTGACGATCGTCACCCGCCCCGGCTCCGTCTGCGAGCCCGGCTGGGATGCCCCGATTGCCGCCGGCAACCACGAGACCTCTATGCGCATCGTCGACGCCGTGATCAACGCGATGGAGCACGTCATCCCGCATCGCCTTGCCGCCGGCGGCCCCACCACGTCCGGCCTGCTGGCGTTTGCCGAACCGATGCCGGGCGGGGCTTGGCGCCTTCTGTACGAGGTGCATGGCGGTGGCGAGGGCGCCCGACACGACCGCGACGGCAGCCCGGCCACCCGCGTGCACATGACCAACACCTCCAACACGCCGGCCGAGATGATCGAGAGCACCTACGCCATCACGGTCGAGCGCCAGGCGATCCGCCGCGGCACCGGTGGAGCTGGACTGCATCGCGGCGGCGACGGCGTGATCCGGTCCTACCGTGTGCTGGCGCCGAAGATGCTGCTGACCACCTGCGTTGAGCGCATGCAGGTCCCGCCCTATGGCCTGCAGGGCGGCCAGCCGGGCGCCACCTTCCGCATCACGCTGGACCGGGACGGCAGCACCATGGCGCTGAACGGCAAGGCCAATTTCTTCCTCCAGCAAGGCGACCTCGTCACCATCGAGACCTGTGGCGGCGGCGGCTACGGACACGCGGCATGAGCCTTTCCGCCCTCGAAGCCCAAATTGTCCGCGACCTCGAGCGGATTGACCATCCCGCGATGCCGTGGCTCGAGCGGCGCATCGCGCCCGACGGCACCGAAGCCCTTGACGTGCTAATCGTCGGCGGCGGCCAGTCCGGCGTGGCGATCGGCTTCGGCCTGCTACGCGCCAAGGTCGACAACATCTTGGTCATCGACGGCGCCGCCCGCGGTCAGGAGGGCCCCTGGCGCAGCTTCGCTCGCATGGGCACGCTGCGCAGCCCGAAGGACTACACCGGCCCCGACCTCGACATCCCGAGCCTGACCTATCGCTCCTGGCATGAGGCCAAGTTCGGCACCGACGACTGGGACGCGCTCGGCCTGATCCCGCGCGAATGCTGGGCCGATTACTTGCTTTGGGTTCGCGACGTCACCGGCGTGCCGGTCCGCAACGGCGTGCGCATGACGGGTGTGTCCGCCGCGGGACCCGGTCTGCTCGCCGTTGACGTCGAGGAGAACCGGCATCGTTCGGTGCTGTATACCCGCAAGCTCGTGCTGGCCACCGGGCAGGACGGTTTGGGCCGATGGTGGATGCCGGAGTGCCTCGAGCGGCTGCCGGCACCGTTGCGCGCCCATGCCGCCGACCGCATCGACTTCGCGGCGCTCGCGGGCAAGACCGTCGCCATCATCGGCCTCGGCGCCTCCGCGCTCGACAACGCTGCATCGGCGCTCGAGGCCGGGGCCGCGTCGGTGCATGTGTTCTGCCGCCGGCGGGAACCGCAACTGATCCAGAGCTATCGCTGGCTGACCTTCGCCGGGTTCCTGCGTCATCTCGGCGATCTGGACGATGCCTGGCGCTGGCGCTTCATGTCGCAGGTCCTCGGCCGCCGCGAGGGCTTCCCGCAGCCGACCTGGGACCGTTGCGCCCGCTGGCCCAATTTCAGCCTGCATACCGGCTCGCCGATCGAGAACGCCCGCCCGTCCGGCGACGGTGTGGAGCTCACCATCGCCGGCAATCCGGTCCAAGTCGATTACGTCATCTCCGGCACCGGCATGGACATCGATCCTGCGCACCGCCCGGAACTCGCCGGCATCGCACCGCACATCGCCGCCTGGTCCGACCGCTATACGCCGCCCGCCGAGTTCCGCGACGACCGGCTCGGCCGCTACCCCTATCTCGCACCCGACTACAGCCTCACCGAGCGGGTGCCCGGCACCGCGCCCGAACTGGCCGACATCCACGTCTTCTCGATCGCCTCGACGATGAGCTTCGGCCCGTCCGGCTCCAGCATCAACGCCATGACCTCCGCCGTACCCAAACTGGTCAACGGCCTCACCCGCGGCCTTTTCCAGGCCGATCTCGACCGCCACTGGACCAGCTTCTGCGCCTACGACGTTCCTCAGGCGGTGCTGACTCCAACGTCTGGGTGACTTGGTCCGCCCGCTATTCCCAGCCGACGCGATGGCACAGACCCGGCGGTCGCTGAGCACTGACACGCCGTTCAGCAAGCGCTGGTACGGTTCCGGGTCAACCACATCACCATCCGCCAAGGCGGTACCAACGCCGTCAGTGGACCTTACATCCGCAAGGTCATCCGCCCCAACAAGAGCCCTCGATCGCTGATGTTGGCACTTAGATCCTGTTGGCTCGTCTGGTCGAGGCGCAAGACAGTTGACGGAGTTGCGATGCGGTCCTGAGATAGCGCATGGATCCGATCCAACTGCCGTTCGATCCCGATCGAATGCTCGCCGACCTGCGACCCTGGGTCGAAGGTGGAAGCTCCATCCACGATGCCGCCACCGTC
>CAZTJC010000046.1:0-21095 GCA_964613945.1 uncultured Acetobacteraceae bacterium | reverse complement strand
CGACCTGCGACCCTGGGTCGAAGGTGGAAGCTCCATCCACGATGCCGCCACCGTCGAACGCATCTCCGGCCGCATGGGCTACGGCATCGAGCCCGGCAACCCCAACCACGCCAGCGCCCGTCTCGCAGACGACCGCTCCGCCATTCCCGCCACGGCAAGCCATATTGCCGAGATTTAGGACATGATAACCGAAGACTGCACCTTCAGTGTCGGCGTCATCCGTGGCGGCGAGTGGGTCAACTGCGTCGCCACCACCTGCGCCGCACAAGTGCTCGGCATGATCAAGCGCCAAGCCGACTTCGACCGCAGCGTCGAACGCATGCTGGCGTTTGCCGGCCAGGCGAACGACGTCCGCTTCGACGTCATCCGTACCGTGACCTGGCCCGTGTGGGAGCCCGACACGCGCACCCTCGCGGTCTACGCGCAGGCCGAAGCACTGGCAAAGCAGATCGGCACTCCCCTGCCCTACCGCAACGCCGGCAGCGGCTCTGACGGCAATTTCACCGGCGCCGCCGGCATCCCGACGCTCGACGGCCTGGGCGTGCTTGGCGCCGGCGGCCACACGCTCGAGGAACATCTGCTGGTCGACAGCCTGATCTCGCGCGGCCGTCCGCTGGCCGGCCTGATCGCCACGCTCACGCCGTAACCGGAGAACCACCCATGGAATCGACGTTGCTGGAACGGGCACACCGCGTATTGCCGGGCGGGACTTTCGGCAACATGGCGAGCGACCTCGTCATCCGCCAAGGCCGCGGCGGCCGGGTCTGGGACGAGGCCGGGCGCGAATACATCGACTTCCTGATCGGCTCCGGCCCGATGCTGCTGGGCCACGCACATCCGGCGGTGACGGCAGCGGTGCAGGCCCAGGTCGCGCTCGGAACGACGTTCTTCATGAACAACCGCCTCGGCATCGAACTGGCCGAGGCCATCGTCGCCGCCGTGCCGTGCGCCGAGCAGGTCCGATACGTCTCGACCGGCAGCGAGGCCGACGCCTACGCGATCCGTCTGGTTCGCGCGTTCCGCGGCCGCGACAAGATCCTCAAATTCGAGGGCGGCTATCACGGCATGAGCGATTACGGCTTGATGAGCACGTCGCCGCGCCGGGACGCCAATTCGTGGGAAGCCATCCCGGATTCCGCCGGCATCCCGAAAGCGGTTGCCGACACCGTGCTGGTCGCGCCGTTCAACAATCTCGACGCGGTCGAGAGCCTGATTCGCGCCCATGGCGACGAGATCGCCGGCGTCATCGTCGAGCCGATGCAGCGCCTGATCCCGCCGGCGCCGGGCTTCCTGGCCGGGCTGCGGCGGCTGACCGCGCAGGCCGACATCCCGTTGATTTTCGACGAGGTGGTGACCGGGTTCCGGCTAGCGTGGGGCGGCGGACAGGAGCTGTACGGCGTGACGCCCGATCTGTGCACGTTAGGAAAAGTGATCGGCGGCGGCTATCCGCTGGCCGCCATCGCCGGCCGCGCCGACATCATGGCGCATTTCGACGCCGCCAGCGTTGGCGCCGACAAATTCGTCAAGCAGATCGGCACCCTGTCCGGCAACCCGGTGGCTGCTGCCGCCGGGCTGGCGACGCTCAAGGCTCTGAGCGAGCCCGGCACCTACGAGCGTCTGGCCGCGACCGGCCGCGAACTGATGACCCAGCTCCAGGCGGCGCTCGACGACGTCGGCATCGCCGCCCAGGTGATCGGCGAACCCGCCTGTTTCGACGCCATCTTCACCGCCGGCGAGATCCGCGACTACCGCGGCATGGCGCGCGGCGACACCGCAATGCAGGCCCGGTTCAACACCCTGCTGCGCGAGCGCGGCATCCTCAAGGGCGAGTCGAAATACTACCTTTCCTGCGCCCACGATGAGCGCGACGTTGCCGAAACGGTCGCGATCTGGCGCGACGCCGCCAAGGAGCTTGCAATATGATGCTCGATCGTCTTCGCCAGGCGGTTGACGCCGGCTTCGCCCAGCAAACCGCGTTCCTGACTGAATTGGTAAAATTCCCTTCCACCCGCGGTGAGGAGGCGCCGCTGCAGGACTGGATGGCGCGTCAACTCGCCGCCCGCGGCTACAGCGTCGACCGCTACGTGCTCGGCGATCTCGACATGAGCCATCTTCCCGGCTTCAGCCCGGTGCTGGATACCGACTACTCCCGCGCCGTGCAGGTCGTCGGCACCCGCCGGGCTGCCGCGCCGACCGGCCGCAGCCTCATCATCCAGGGCCACGTCGACGTCGTTCCGACCGGGCCCACCGCCCTGTGGTCGGCCCCGCCCTTCAGCGGCGATGCCAAGGGAGAATGGTTGCACGGTCGCGGCGCCGGCGACATGAAGCAGGGCGTGTCGGCGATGGTGTTCGCACTCGACGCCATCCGTGCCGCCGGGCTGGAGCTGACGGCAGACATCCATGTGCAGACCGTGACCGAGGAGGAATGCACTGGCAACGGCGCGCTCTCCACCCTGGCCCGCGGCTACCGCGCCGACGCCGTGCTGATCCCCGAACCGACCGACGCCACCATCACCCGCGCTCATGTCGGCGTCATGTGGTTCCGCCTGCGCGTGCGCGGTGTGCCGGTCCATGTCGCCCGCGCCCAGGCCGGCTCCAACGCGATCATGTCGGCTTATCAGCTCATCCTGGCGCTGCAGCGCCATACCGAGCAGCTCAACGCCGCAGCCCGGCAGGACCCCTGGTTCGGCGGCATCCCCGATCCGCTCAAATTCAACCCGGGCGTCATCCGCGGCGGCGACTGGGCCAGCAGCACGCCCGCCTGGTGCGAGGTCGATTGCCGCATCGGTCTCCTTCCCGGCAGCACGCTCGAGGATGCGCGCCGGGGCGTCGAGCGCTGCGTCGCCGAGGCCGCGCGGGCCGACGGCTTCATGGCAAACAACCCGCCCGACATCATCTGGAACGGCTTCCAAGCCGACGGGTACGTGCTCGAGCCCGGCAGCGACGCCGAGCGCGTGCTGGCCGAGGCGCACCAGGCCGTGTTCGGCGCCCCGATGGAGGAGCGGCGCTCGACCGCGGTGAACGACACCCGCTTCTACGGGCTCTATCACCACATGCCAGCGCTCTGTTACGGCCCCCGCGGCATCAACGTCCACGGCTTCGACGAAGCCGCCCACCTCCCAACGCTGCAACAAGTCACGCTCGCAATCGCCTGCTTCGTCACCGAGTGGTGTGGCGTGCGCGAGGTGGGCTAAGCGCGCATTTCGTGATGGTGGGCTTCAGCCCACCATCACGAAGGCCGCACGTTCCAAAACGTCGCGAACCCCGGCAATACGCCGGTGATGCGAGTGTTGTAGGCGGTCGGCGTCTGGAACTGGCCGAGCGGTATGCTCGGCACGTCGAGCATCGCCTGGCGTTGCAGGTCGGTGCAGACCTGTTTCTGGGTCGCCTCGTCGGGGGCATCGAACCAGGCGTTGCGCAATGCCTCGAGCTTGGGGCTGACGCACCAGCCGGGCCACCCGGCCGGTTCGTTGCCGTTGCCGCGCATGGCGTAATGGTTGGACGGGTTGAGGTGGTCCTCGCCCTCCCAGCCGGTGAAGAAGCAGTTCCAACCGCCTTGCGCCACCGGGCCCCGGTTGTTGCGCCGCTGCAGCATGGTGCCCCAATCGGTGGCGACGTAGTCCACGTTCATGCCGGCCTGGGTCATGCCGTCGGCGATGACGTCGGCGATCGCCTTGAACTGGGCGTAGTCGGTGGCGACCAGCATGGTGACCTTCTCGCCCGCGTAGCCGGCCGCCTTCATCATCGCTTTCGCCTTGGCGTAGTCGCGCGGTCCCGTCAGCGGATCGAGCCCGGCGGAACTCGCCATCGGGGTATTGGGGCAGAAGACGCCGTGAGGCGTGGTATACATCGCCGGATCGGTGCCGACGACCGCCTGCATGCAGGCTTGCTGATCGATCGCATACAGCAGCGCTTGCAGGATCTTGGGATTATCGAATGGCGGCTGCAGATGGTTCGGCCGCATCATGGTGACGTTACCGGTCGGGTTGGTGGTCACCACCTTCACGCCGCGCGCCTTGCTCAGCAACGGCACCAGATCCGCAGTCGGGTTCTCCCACCAATCCTGCTCGCCGGACTGCATCGACGCCAACTTGGTGCTGTCGTCCGGAATCGTGGTCCACTCGACACGGTCGAAATACGCCACCTTCGGACCGGCGGTCCATGTCGGTGTCCCGCCCTGGCGCGGCTGATACTTGTCGAATTTTTGGTAGACGTTGCGCGCGCCCGGCACCCGCTCGTTGGCGACGAACCGATAGGGCCCGCTGCCGACCATCTCGGTAATCTGCGTGAACGGGTCGGTCTTGGCCAGCCGCTCCGGCATCATCACCGGGTTCGGCGTGGTCGGCTTGCCCAGCGCCTGCGGCAGCAGCGGAAACGGCTTGTTCAGCTTGAACTGGATCGTGCGGTCGTCCGGCGCCGACAGCTCGTCGGTCGCCGCCATCAGCGCTGATCCAAACGCGTCCCGCGCCGCCCACCGCTTGATGCTGGCCACGCAATCCCGCGCCGTCACCCGCTCTCCGTCATGCCATATCAGGCCTGACCGCAGCGTCAGCTTCCAGAGCTTGCCATCACTCTCGACGACGTGCCCCTCGAGCATCTGCGGCGACGAGGTGAACGTGCCGTCCTGCCCATACAGTGTGTCGAACACCAAGTAGCCATGCCCGCGCGTGACGTTCGCCGTCGTCCAGTGCGGGTCGAGGAACGCCAGGTCGATCTGCGGAATGAATTTCAGTGTCGAGGCCCCTGCCGCTCGCCCGATCGACGGGAGAGCCAGGCTCGCGGAGGCAGCGGCAAGCAGGGTGCGGCGCTTCATGACGGGCTCCTGTCGGTGTGCCCTATCTGAGCCGATCTGCCATCTGCTCCGCAATGGCGGCTCTGTTGCAAAAATCCCCAGTGCGAAGCTTTGGTGCAGAAATGCCGGCGTAGCCTGATGCTGGTTGGGGCAGGTAGTTCCTCCAATGCCGTTCAAGCACAACGCCGCGCGCCGTCATCGCATTCCTTGGGCGCGCTACAAGGTCACCGACTGGCCTACCTACGAGGCGGGACTGCGCCGACGGGGTGAGCTGAGGTTTTGGGTCGACGAAGCAGCTCTGGCCGGCTCGCACCCGCCCGGCGTATCACGCCGAGCGGACAGCCGCGTTACTCGGAGTTGGCAATCGAGCTGGTGCTTACCCTGCGACTGGTGTTCCACCTAGCCCTGCACCAGGCGGAAGGGTTCGCCCGCAGCGTGCTCGCGCTGCTTGGCCTCCATTTGGCCGTGCCGGACCATACAACCCTGAACCGGCGTGGTCGGGCTTTTTCTAAACGCCCACGATGCCCACGGACGGGCACCGGGCCGATCCACCTGGCGATGGACAGCACGGGTTTTGAGCTGTTCCGCCAAAGCGAGTGGTGTGCGGCCAAGCAAGGCCGCCTGCGCCGGCGCTGGCTCAAATTGCACATTGGCGCCGATGCCACCACGGGCCGACGCTGTGCTGAGCACGACCGATCCGAACCAGTGGATCACGCGTGACCGTCACATCCAACTCCTAGCCGAGCGGGGCCGCATGGGCTGGCAGCGTACAACCGGATACGGCAGGCGCAATCACGCGGCGACCACCATATCGCGCTACAAGCATTTGATCGGGCCCAAGCTGCGGGCCAGATCCTGGTCAAGCCAGCAGGGCGAGGTTGCCCTGGCGGCCCAGGTGCTCAACCGCATGATCCACGCCGCCAAACTTGTCACAATCCGCCGCTGATCGATGCACTATGACCCCAGGAGGGCCCAACGCTCTCCGCTCCGGTCCGTGCACCAGCGCCAAGCACAATCCTGCGCCGGAGCCGCTGCACACGCCTATGCTTATTGCGGACAGTGCATGGCGCGGCGCACGGTGCAGTGCAGATGTGGCTCGGTTCACTCCGATTTTGATTGCTGGAGGATGCCAACACGTTCGTCGTTGACACTGCCGCCGCCGACGCAATCCATCAGGCCTTCAATGACGATGGCAAACTCGCAGCCATCGTGGAGTTGCGCCGGCAATTTCCCCTACTGACTGATAACGGGCACACGCGAACCTGCGCGCAAACCATCGCCGGTTGGCAGTCAATCTCGCTGCCACCACCACCACCACCAAGGCGGCGGGTGAAGAAGCCCTGTCCTGAGCGCGCCATGCAAGACTAAGCCGGCGAGGACGCTCGCCGACACGACGATGGCTGCCGGGGAAGCGATGCTGGTAGTCATCGCGGTAGCTGTCGAACCCGGCGCTGCGAATGTTCTCCGCGATGCATTGGACATCCAGGCCTGCTAAATTGGCTGTTTCTGATGCTGTTCGGCTCGGTTGTGGCGTACATGATATGATGCGTCACAGGTTGGGTCCTTGCCCGATCAGGTTGACGGCCCGATCGCGTCGTTCACTGCCGATGGTGCTTACGATCAGGACGGCGTCTACGGCCAAGTTGCTGCCCGTCACCCCGAGGCGTGCGTCATCGTTCCGCCACGCTCCAGCGCCGTGCCGAGCGACACAGCCGACACGGCGCCGACCATGCGGGATCAGCATCTGCAGATGATCACCGAACGCGGCCTCATGGCTTGGCAGAAGGCCTCTGGCTACAACTGGCGTGCTCTGGTGGAAGCCGACATCAGCCGCTTCAAACGCGTCATCGGTGATGGGCTACGATCTCGCACTGCTTAACGTGGTGGCACACGATCAGGTGGATGGGTCCGAGCTCTTTTTGACTCAGGAGTTCCTCGCCATGATGCTGGGTGTTTACCGGCCGAACGTGACGGTGATCGCTGGCGCCCTGCAGCGGGCCGGGTTCATCAACTATCGGAGCGGCTGCGTTACAATTGTTGATCGATCTGGTCTCGAGGCTGCCGCTTGCGAGTGCTATCGCGCCAATCGTCGTCACTGCGATTTAATCCTGGAGCACTGAGCTGGCTTCAAAAACAGAGAGCGATAAAGAATTGCAGGCTTTGGAAGCTGGAAGCACGGCAGAACACGTCGGTCGTGACCCAGCAAAGCTCTACACTGTTCTTTCGGCAAATTTCAGCATCAGGTCAGGCTTGCCAATGCTTGCAGAACTATATGCGAGAAGTCGTCTTGATCGGACTATGTACGAAAGCTCCAGTATCTATGGTGTCGTTTTATCTATCGGGGCGGCTACTCACCACTTCCCACAACTCGATTTGTTGAAGAAAGGCGTATCCTTCGCTATCAGAGTCCAAAGACTTACGTCGAAACAGCATCAAGCAAGGTAAGTGTCGCATTATTGGTAATATTCGATACGGCGCAAATGTTGGTATTTGAACCAGCAAGCCAGATAATCGAGCTATATAGCATCGTGAGTTAGTGTCTTAGATTTTTGAACATATTTAACAACCACCTAGGTATTGTCCTTTGCGACTAAATTTGTCGCAAAACCTAAGTCTTCATAGCCCGAATTGGTCGGCGATAACGAAGTGCATCGACCAAAAGATTGAACGCTTGAGTTGGCTGGCGACGACTTGGGTAATAGAGGTGATAGCCTGCGAAAGGCGGACACCAATCCGCCAGCACACGGACGAGCCGCTCTTCAGAAAGATCAGCCCGTACTTGTTGCTCGGTCAGGTAGGCGAGCCCGAACCCGGCGCGTGCTGCCGTCAGCATGAGTGCGGCCGTTCCGAAGACGAGCTGGCCATCGACACGGACGTTTACTTCGCGCCCGGCTTTCTCGAATTCCCACGCGTAGAGGCCGCCATGCGTCGGCAGGCGCAAGTTGATGCAGCGATGATCCGTGAGGTCTTGCGGTATCTTCGGCGGCGTGCGTTGCGTGAAGTAGGCGGGCGCACCAACGACAGCCATGCGCATGTCGGGCGCAATCGGCACCGAGATCATGCCGGCCGCGACCGTCTCGCCGGTGCGCACGCCGGCGTCGAACCGCTGGGCGACGATGTCGGTCAGGCCGTAGTCGATGACGATTTCGACATTGATGTCCGGGTAGTGCGGGAGGAAGCGCTCCAAGGTCGGCCAGAGGACCGTTTCGGCCGCGTTTTCGGTGGCGGTCAGGCGGATGGTGCCGGCGGGCTTCTCGCGCAGTTCCGTCACGGCAGCCAATGCGGCGTCGACTTCCTCGAAGCGGGGGCCGACCGTGCTCATCAGGCGCTCCCCGGCATCGGTCGGCGAGACACGACGTGTCGTGCGGGTCAGGAGCCGCACGCCGAGGCGCGTTTCCAGCCCTCTAATCGTCTGACTCAGCGCCGACTGCGACACCCCGAGTTGGGCCGCTGCACGGGTGAAGCTCTGCTCCCGAGCCACGATCAGGAATGCGACCAGATCGCTCGCCGTCTCTCTTCGCATTCAGAACCCTCACTAATGAGTCTATGCAGACCAGCCTAGGTTATTCCGATAATCGCGCCCCACCACATCCTGCGTCATCGACAAAGGATTTCACTATGAACATCACGCGCAGCGGTACACAGGCTTCCGGCAAGGGACCGGCCGATTGGTTCACCGGCACCGTTCGGGTTGATCCGCTGTTCAGCCCGCCGAACCCGGCCCGCGTCGCCGGCGCCCTTGTCACCTTCGAGCCCGGTGCCCGCACGGCCTGGCACACGCATCCGCTGGGCCAGACGTTGATCGTGATGACAGGGCTGGGTTGGGTGCAACGCGAAGGCGGCCCGGTTGAGGAGATCCGACCTGGCGACGTCGTCTGGTTCGAGCCGGGCGAGAAGCACTGGCACGGCGCATCGCCCAAAGCGGCCATGAGCCACATCGCGGTGCAGGAGAAGCTGAACGGCTCCCCCGTGGACTGGATGGAGCACGTCACCGACGAGCAGTATTGCAAGTGAGCGGGCGTCTGGGTGCGGTCGTCGCGGCGACCGTGATGCTGGCCGCGTTGGCCGGTCCCGCCGCGGCGGAAAGCATGAAGATCTTCCCGAACGGCACGCGCTCGTCCGCGCGCGGGCCGGCAGCGACCTTCACGGGCGCAGTGCGCGTCGATCCCCAGTTCGCCGCGCCGGAGCAGACGCCGCTCTCTGCCGGGCACGTGACGTTCGAGCCGGGAGCCCGGTCGGCCTGGCACACCCATCCCGCCGGGCAAATCCTGATCGTCAGTTCCGGTGCCGGTTGGATGCAGGAATGGAACGGCCCCAAGCGCGAGATCAAGCCCGGCGACGTCGTCTGAACGCCGGCGGGCGTGAAGCATTGGCACGGCGCAACCATGACCACCGCGATGAGCCATTTCGTCACCCAGGAATTGGTCGCCGGCAAGGGCGTCGACTGGCTGGAGAAGGTCTCGGACGAGCAGTTCGAGCAATAACTACTTTTCGGGACGCGACGATATGAAAGCCACCATCCCCGCCCTGCTCTCGCTGGGTTTGACGACCGCCGCCTTCGCGCAAGGGTCGTCCTCGACCAACGATGTGCAGGCGGTCTCGCCGGCCCTGGCCCGCTACACGCAACAGGGGCTGCTGGGCGAAGTCTGGAAGCGCCCGGGCCTTTCCCCGCGCGATCGAGGCATCGTCACGGTCGCGACCCTCGTCGCCCGCGGCCAAACGGCCGACTTGCCGTTCTACGTGGACCTCGCGCTCGATAATGGCGTGACGCCAGCCGAGATCTCCGAGATCCTCACCCACCTGGCGTTCTACGCCGGCTGGGCCAACGCGACCGAGGCAGCCCACGCGGTGCGCAAAGTGTTCGCGCGCCGCGGTGTCGTCCTCGACCAGTTGCCCAAGGCGTCGCCGAGCCTCTTGCCCCTCGACGAGGCGACCGAAGCGGCACGTGTGGCCAGCGTCGGCAAAAGCCCGGCCGCCGCGTCACCCAACCTGGTTAAGGACACGACCGAGTTCCTGTTCAGGAATCTATGGCTCCGGCCCGACCTGGCCCCGCGGGACCGAAGCCTGGTGACGGTTGTCTCGCTCAGCGCCAACGGCCAGGCGGCGCAGATGCCGTATCATCTCGGCCGGGCGATGGATAACGGCCTGACGCAGGAGCAAGCGTCCGAGGCGATCTCGCATATGGCTTTCTACGCCGGCTGGCCGAACACGTTCTCGGCCATGACTGTGGCCAAAGGCGTCTTCGACGCTCGGGCGAAATAGCCGCATGGCTGCCGTCGAGACTTTCCGTCCGGCGCACGTCGAAGATCCCTCAGTCGTCGCCGCACTGCTACCGCTGATGCTGGTGGTCTTGATCGCCTTCGTGGTGATCGGGATGGCGTTGCCCGTGTTGCCGCTGCACGTGCATGACGGGTTGGGGTTCGGCACCGCGATCGTCGGCCTGGTCACCGGCAGTCAGTTCGCGGCATCGCTCGCATCCCGGTTCTGGTCCGGCCGGATGTGTGACGACTAGGGCCCCAAGCGGGCCGTGATGGTCGGGCTGGCCGGGGCGACGGGGCCGGGCTGCTGTATCTGGCGTCGATGAGGTTCGCCGGGTCGCCGAGCGTGTCGGTGGCCGTGCTGCTGGCGGGCCGTGCCGTGTTGGGCGCTGCGGAGAGCTTCATCATCACGGGCGCGATCGTCTGGAGAATGGCCCGGGTCGGCGCGCAGAATGCCGGCAAGGTCATCGCCTGGATGGGCACTGCGATGTTCGCGGCGTTTGCCGGAGGTGCGCCGCTCGGGGTCACGCTGTACGGGGCCGGCGGGTTCGGTGCCGTCGCGGCGGCCACGGTGCTGGCGCCGGTTGCGACCATGGCGCTCGTGGGGCCGCTGCGCGCGGCCGAGGCCGACGGCAAGCGGAGCGCCAGCATGGTGTCCGTGATCCGGAAAATCTGGCTGCCGGGTCTCGGCGCCGCGCTGAGCAGCATCGGCTTCAGCGTCATCGTGACGTTCGGGTCGTTGTTGTTCGCGACGCGGGGATGGACGCCGGTATGGTTGGCCTTCACCGCCTATGCGGTGGCGCTGATCGTCGCGCGGCTGCTGTTCGGCCACCTGCCAGATCGGATCGGCGGCGCAAAGGTGGGGCTGGTGTGCGTTGCGATCGAAGTGGCGGGATTGAGCCTGATGGCGATCGCGACGGCCGCCGTTCCGGCCGCAATTGGCGCCGCACTGGTCGGCTTCGGCTATGCGCTCGTGTTTCCCGGCCTCGGCGTCGAGGCCGTCCAGCGGGCGCCGCCGGAGAGCCGCGGCGTCGCGGTGGGGGCCTACACGCCTGCCTGGACCTTGCGCTCGGCGTCTCGGGCCCGGTGCTCGGCCTGGTCGCGAGCGGGGGCGGCATCAGCGCGGCGTTCCTGGTCAGTACCGGGGCCGTTCTGTTGGCACTCCCCGTGTCGTTTTGGCTATTGAACGAGACGCCCCGAGTATCGGTGCGGAGCGGGCGGTGAGTTTGGCTCAACGTTGCATCAAGGTGAGCTCAAGATCGGTTGCGCCATCGTCGGCCTATATCTGTCGCATCGACGAGACGGTCTGCACCTCGCCTTGGATGCAGAACCAAGAAAGGAACGATGACCATGCCGGACCTATCCGAGTTGGAGATCTCACGCCGAACGATCCTCGCCACCAGCGCGGCCTCGGTCGTGATGGCCTCGATCCCTTCGGCCGGAGCGCAAGTGAGGCAACCGATGCAAACTGATCCCGCGCCGCTTCCCGTGCATTTCGAGGTGAACGGTCAGGCGCGCGAACTAACGCTCGATGCGCGGACCACGCTGCTCGACGCCCTGCGCGAGCATCTCCACCTGACCGGCACCAAGAAGGGCTGCGACCATGGCCAGTGCGGCGCCTGCACAGTGATGGTCGACGGCGTCCGCATCAACTCCTGCCTCAGCCTCGCCGTGATGCATCAGGGCGACAAGATCACCACCATCGAAGGTCTGGGCACGCCCGACCACCTGCACCCGATGCAGGCCGCCTTTATCAAGCATGACGGCTATCAGTGCGGCTATTGCACCCCCGGCCAGATCTGTTCGGCTGTGGCAGTGCTGGACGAGATCAAGCGCGGCGTGCCGAGCCACGCTCAGGCCGATCTGAACGAGCCAGCGCGTGCCACCAACGTCGAGATGCGTGAGCGGATGAGCGGCAACATTTGCCGGTGTGGCGCCTATTCGAACATCGCCGAAGCGATGGCCGAAGTCGCGGGAGAGAGCGCATGAAGGCCTTCACTTACGAACGCGCCACCGATCCGGTCGCCGCTGCCCGCAGCGTCGCCAGCCGGCCCGGCGCCAAGTTCATCGCCGGCGGCACCAACCTACTCGACCTGATGAAGCTGCAGGTCGAAACGCCGACCCATCTGGTCGACGTGCAGGACCTCGGCTTAGACAAGATCGAAGACACGCCCGACGGCGGGCTGCGCATCGGCGCGCTGGTCACCAACACGAACCTCGCCGCCGACCCGCGCGTGAAGAAGAACTACGCCGTGCTCTCCCGCTCGATCGTGGCAGGCGCCTCCGGCCAGCTGCGCAACAAGGCGTCCACCGCCGGCAACCTGCTGCAGCGGACGCGGTGCCCGTATTTCTACGACACCAACATGGCCTGCAATAAGCGCGAGCCCGGCTTAGGATGTGCCGCGATCGGCGGCGCCTCGCGCCAGCTCGGGGTGATCGGTGTCTCCGACAAGTGCATTGCGACGTTCCCGGGCGACATGGCGGTGGCGATGCGCGTGTTGGACGCCGTTATCGAGACTGTGGATGCAGACGGCCAGTGCCGGTCCATCCCGATCGCCGACTTCCATCGCCTCTGGGGCGATACGCCGGAGAACGACACCACGCTGCGGCCGGGCGAGCTGATCACCGCGGTGACGCTGCCGCCGCCGCTCGGCGGCAAGCATTTCTACGAGAAGGTGCGCGACCGCGCCTCCTACGCCTACGCGCTTGTCTCGGTCGCCGCCGTGATTCAGCCGGACGGCACCGGCCGGGTCGCGTTCGGCGGGGTGGCGCCCAAGCCGTGGCGGCTGGCCGAGGCCGAAGCGTTGCTGCCGCAGGGCGCTGCCGCGGTGACGGCGCGCGCTTTCGAGGGTGCGACGCCCACGGCCGAGAACGCCTTCAAGCTACCGCTCGCGACGCGCGCGCTGGCCTTCGTCATCGCTGAAGCCAAGGGTTGAGCCATGAAGTTCGACGCACCCGCCGGGACCAACCCGATCGACAAGATGACCACCGTCGGCAAGCCGCACGACCGGGTCGATGGACCCGCCAAGACCACGGGAACGGCCACCTATGCCTATGAGCACCACCGCGAGCTGACCAGCCCGGCCTACGGGTTCGTCATCGGCTCGGCCATCGCCAAGGGGCGGATCCGGTCCATGGACCTGTCCGCCGCGAAAGCTGCGCCCGGCGTCCTGGCGATCGTCACCGCCAGCGACCTGCCCAAGCTCGGCGGCGGCAGCAAGCCCGGCAAGGGCAAGTTCAACACGGTCAAGCTTCTCGGCGGCCCCGATGTGGACCACTACCATCAGGCCATCGCGGTCGTGGTCGCCGAGACCTTCGAGCAGGCGCGCGCCGCCTCCATGCTGGTCCGGGTCGATTACGTGCGCACGGAGGGGCAGTTCGACCTCAACCGCGCCCTCGAGACAGCGCCCCTGAAAGCCGGCGACAGCGACGAGGGCAGCCCCGCGCCGCCAGTGGCTCGCGTGGGCAACTTCGAGCAGGCGTTCGCCGCCGCCCCGGTCAAGCTCGATGCCCGCTTCACCACGCCGGACCACAGCCATGCGATGATGGAGCCGTTCGCTTCCATCGCCTCCTGGAAGGGTGACGAGCTGACGCTGTGGACGTCCAACCAGATGATCGACTGGGGACGCACCGACCTGGCCACCACGCTGGGCATGCCGAAGGAGAAGATCCGCTTCATGTCGCCCTACGTGGGCGGCGGCTTCGGCGGCAAGCTGTTCCTGCGCGCCGACGCCGTCATGGCGGCGCTCGGGGCCAAGGCGGCGGGGCGCCCGGTTAAGCTGGCACTCCCCCGCCCGCTCATGACCAACAATGCCACCCACCGTCCCGCGACCCGGCAGCACATCCGCATCGGCGCCACGCCGGACGGCACCATCACCGCCATCGCCCATGAGAGCGGCTCGGGCGATCAGCCCGACGGTCAGCCGGAGACGGCGGTATTGCAGACCAAGCTGCTCTACGCCGGCGCCAACCGGATGACCGCCATGCGCCTGGCCGTGCTGAACCTGCCGGAAGGCAATGCCATGCGCGCCCCGGGCGAGGCCCCTGGCCTGATGGCGCTCGAGATCGCGATGGACGAGATGGCCGAGAAGCTGGGCATGGACCCCATCGCCTTCCGCGCCAAGAACGACACCCAGGTCGACCCCGAGGACAGCAAACGCCGCTTCTCCGAGCGACAGCTCGTGCGCTGCTTCAACGAAGGCGCCGACCGGTTCGGCTGGTCGAAGCGCAACCCCAAGCCGGGCCAGGTGCGCGACGGGCGCTGGCTGGTCGGCATGGGCACCGCGTCGGCGTTCCGCAACCACATCAACTTCCCGTCCGGCGCCCGCGTGCGCCTCGGCCGCGACGGCATGGTCACGGTCGAGACCGACATGACCGATATCGGCACCGGCTCCTACACCATCATCGCGCAGACCGCGGCCGAGATGATGGGCGTGCCGATGGAGCAGGTGGTGGTCAAGCTCGGCGACTCCGCCTTTCCGGTCTCGGCCGGGTCGGGCGGCCAGTTCGGCGCCGCCAACTCCACCGCCGGCGTCTATGCCGCCTGCGTGAAACTGCGGGAGGCGGTGACCAACCGGCTCGGCTTCAACTCGGCCGACGTAGTGTTCGCCGACGGCAAGGTGAGCAGCGGCAACCGATCCGTCGGGCTGAAGGATGCCGCTGCGTCCGGCGATTTGAGTGCCGAGGACAAGATCGAGTTCGGCAGCCTGGCCAAGACCTACCAGCTCTCCACTTTCGGCGCGCATTTTGTCGAGGTCGGGGTGGATGCGTTTACCGGCGTCACCCGCGTGCGGCGGATGCTGGCGGTGTGCGCGTCGGGGCGCATCATCAACCCGAAATCGGCCCGTTCCCAGCTGATCGGCGCGATGACGATGGGCGTGGGGTCAGCGCTGATGGAGGAACTGGCCGTCGATAAGCGGCTCGGCCTGTTCGTCAACCACGACCTGGCCGGATACGAAGTTCCGGTACACGCCGACATTCCGCACCAGGACGTCGTATTCCTTGAGGAGGCCGACGACAAGGCCAACCCGATGAAGGCCAAGGGCGTGGGCGAACTCGGCCTCTGCGGCGTCGGCGCGGCGGTGGCCAACGCGATCTACAACGCGACCGGGGTGCGCGTGCGGGACTACCCGATCACGCTCGACAAGCATCTCGAGCAGCTGCCGGCGGTCGCATGAAGTTCGATCGCCCCGCCGGCGCGAACCCGGTCGACCGCCAGGCCGTCCTCGGTCAAACCCACACCCGTGTGGATGGTCCCCTCAAGACGACGGGCACCGCGACCTATGCCGCCGAATACCATGACGGCATCGGAACCGACCTGGCGTACGGCTACGTGCTGGGCGCGGCGATCGGCAAGGGACGTATCACCCGCTTCGATCTGGCCCGTGCCCAGGCCGCGCCTGGCGTGTGCGCGGTCATCACGCATCAGAACGCCGTTCCGCTCTGCACCGGCGACTTCTACGCGCAGCGCATGTTGGCCGGGCCGGAGGTGGATCACTACCACCAGGTCGTCGCCATCGTGGTCGCCGACACGTTCGAGCAGGCCCGTGCCGCCAGTGCCCTGATCAACGTCACCTATGTGCGCGAGCCCGGCGCGTTCGACCTCGCGGCCGACCGGGCGGAGGCGCCGGTGGCGCCGAAGGAGGAATATGGCGGCCCCACCGACGTCAGGGTCGGCGATTTCGACGCTGCCTTCGCCCGCGCTCCCGTGACGGTGGATGAGACCTACACCGTGCCGGACCAGGCGCACGCGATGATGGAGCCGCACTCGACCATCGCGCGCTGGGACGGGGATCGGTTGACCTGCTGGACCGCGATCCAGCAACTCAACTGGGGCGTGCGCGATCTAGGCCTGATCCTGAACGTTCCCCCCGAGAACATCCACATCATGTCGGCCTTCATCGGCGGCGGCTTCGGCGGCAAGGGCACCGTGCAGAGCGACCTCGCTTTAGCCGCGCTGGCCGCGCGCATAGCGGGCCGGCCGGTTAAGCTCGTGCTGCAACGGGCGATCATGTTCAACAACACGATCCACCGGCCCAAGACCATCCAGCGCGTCCGGCTCGGGGCCGAGCGCGATGGAACGCTGATCGCGGTCGGGCACGATAGCTGGTCCGGCAACCTGCCCGGCGGGCGCACTGAGCCGACAACCCTGTCGACCCGGACGCTGTATCGCGGCGAGAACCGGATGCTACGGCGGTTCCTCACCAGGCTCGACCTTGCCGAGGGAAATGCGATGCGCGCCCCCGGCGAGGCGCCTGGCCTGATGGCGCTCGAGATCGCGATGGATGAATTGGCTGAGAAACTGGGCATGGACCCGGTCCAACTCCGCATCGCCAACGACACGCAGACCGATCCCGAGCAGCCCAGTCGTCCGTTCTCCACCCGCGCCTTCGTCGAGTGCCTTCGCGTCGGCGCGGACCGCTTCGGCTGGGATCAGCGCCCCCGTACCCCGGCCAGTCGGCAGGATGGGCGGTGGCTGGTCGGCATGGGCATGGCCGGCGCCGTTCGTGGCGCGCCGATCTCCAAGGCCGGCGCCCGCGTGCGCCTTGGCCGCGACGGCATCGTCACGGTGGAGACCGACATGACGGATCTCGGCACCGGCAGCTACACCATTATCGCGCAGACGGCTGCCGAGATGATGGGCGTACCGCTGGACCGTGTCGTCGCCAAGCTCGGCAACTCCAGCTACCCCGAGACCCCCGGCTCGGGCGGGCAACAAGGCGCGGCTTCGTCGACCGCGGCGGTCTATGCCGCCTGCACCAAACTGCGCAAGAACGTGGCACAGCGCCTCGGCTTCAACACGCAGGACGTGGTCTTCGCTGACGGCGAGGTGCGGTCGATGGGCCATACCGCGCAGCTCACGGCGGCGGCGCGCGATGGCGAACTGGTTGCCGAAGACAGCATGGAATACGGCGATCTCTCGAAGCGATACGTCCAGCAATCGTTCGGCGCCCATTTCGCCGAGGTCCATGTCGACCGTTACACCGGCGCCGTGCGGCTCCGTCGCATGCTCGCCGTCTGCGGGGCCGGCCGCATCCTCAATCCGCTCACGGCGCGCAGCCAGGTGATCGGCGGCATGACCATGGGGATCGGTGCCGCGCTGATGGAGGAGATGGCGGTGGACACGCGCCTCGGCCAGTTCGTCAACCACGACCTGGCCGGCTACGAGGTGCCGGTCCATGCCGATGTGCCGCATCTCGACGTGGTGTTCGTCGACGAGGTCGACGCGACCATGTCGCCGCTGAAGGCCAAAGGCGTCGGCGAATTAGGCCTCTCCGGCGTGGCGCCCGCCATCGCCAACGCCGTCTACAACGCCACCGGCGTACGCGTGCGCTCCTACCCGATCACCTTGGACAAGCATCTGGACGGGCTGCCGGCGGTTGCCTGATGATGCCGTATCAGCCTGAGCCAGCCTGTTACACCGGGCCGAAATTGCCCCGGCGCGGCATGTTGGCGTGCGCCTTGGGGGTCGTCATCGCTGGGCGCGCTCAGGCGCAACAAGTCGCCACGCCGGTCTCGGGGTTCAGCTATGATGGGCTGACTCGCGGCCCGGCGCCTATCCCGCCGGCCGAACGCGGTCTGCAGACGGTCGTCGCCGTGCCATGGGTCAAGGTTTCCGACGCCGGCATCGTGTTGGAGGGACCGGCCTTCGCCCGCGAGGGCACCCTGTTTTTCTGCGATGCCTCGGGCGGGCGCATCCTGCGCCTCTCGCCCGACCAGCGCGTTTCCACCGTGCTCGAGATGGACCTCAAGCCGGGCGGCATCGCGATCCACCGGGATGGTCGCCTGTTCGTCGCAGCCCTGGACATCCCGGGCGGCCGCGGCGCTATCAGCGCCGTTCGTCCGGACGGTTCGGACCTGCGGACCATCGTGCCGCCGCAAGCGGGCTACCTGCCGAACGATCTGGTCTTCGACGCCAGCGGCGGCCTTTACTTCAGCGATTTCCGCGGCACTTCCACCGACCCGGTCGGCGGCGTCTACTATCTCTCCCCCGACGGGCAAACGGTCACGCCGGTGCTGTCGCGCATCGCCAAGGCGAACGGTGTCGCGCTCAGCCCGGATGGCAAGATCCTCTGGGCCACTGAGTTCGGCAGCAACCGCCTGCACCGGGTCGAGTTGGCCAGCGCGACCACCGCCACGTCGCTCGGCACCGCCATCCCGTATCACCTCACCGGCCCGGCGCCGGACTCGATGCGCGCCGACGCCGACGGCAACGTCTACGTGGCGCTCTATGGCCAGGGCCGGCTTCTGGTGCTGAACGGCATGGGCATACCCATCGGCCAGATCCTGCTGCCCGGCCGCGACGAGGGCCACAATCTGCTGACCACCAACATGGCGTTCCGGCCCGGCAGCAACGACCTGCTCATCGTCGCCAGCGACGGCGAGCGCGGGCAGGGCGCCAGCATCTTCCACGTCGGCGCGTTCGCACCGGCATTGCCGCTCTACGCGCAGCAATGACGCCATCCGCCCAAACCGCGCCCGACGCATCCGCCGGCGAGGCCGATGCGCTCCCGACGCTGTCGCTGCTGCTGCTGGCGCTGACCGGCTTCACCGCGATCGTGACCGAGACAATGCCCACCGGGCTGCTGCCGCAGATCTCCGCCGATCTCGGCGTCACGTCCTCTGCAGTCGGGCAGATGGTAACGATCTACGCGGTCGGATCGCTGCTCGCGGCTATCCCGATCGTCAGCCTGACGCAGCGGCGGCGTCGCAAGCCGATGTTGATGATCGCCATCGCCGGGTTTCTCGTCTTCAATCTCGTCACGGCTCTGACGGCGTCCTACCCGCTCATCGTGGCGGCGCGCTTCATGGCGGGCGTCTCGGCCGGCCTCTCCTGGGGATTGCTCGGCGGCTACGCGCGCCGGATGGTGGTGGACCGCCTCAAGGGACGGGCCGTGGCGCTCGCCATGGTTGGCACGCCGGTGGCGTTGTCGATCGGCACGCCGCTCGGAACCGAAATCGGCATCGCCATCGGGTGGCGCGGCGCGTTCATCGCCATGTCGGCGATCGCCACGCTGCTTCTCGTCGCCGTTCATCTGCGAATGCCCGACTTTCCGGGCCAGCCGCCTGATCGGCCCTTGCGCGTCCGTGCGGTGTTGGCGATGCCGGGCGTGCGGCCGGTGTTGTTCACCGCCTTCTGCTGGATGACGGCGCACTATCTGCTCTATACCTACGCCGCCCTGTTTGCCCGCAGCGTCGGCATGCCCGACCAGGTCGGCCTCTTGCTCTCCGTCTTTGGCGCGGCGGCCACTGTCGGCATCTGGGTCGCCGGTGCCATGGTCGACCGCCGGTTGCGCCTGTATGTGTTGGGCAGCCTCGCTCTCTTCGCGCTCGCGACGATGGCGCTGTCCCAGGCCCAGCAGAGCCCGGCGACCCTGTGGCCGGCGGTCATAGCTTGGGGGATCACGTTCGGCGGGGCCGCCACTTCGATCCAAACCGCGGCGTCGGATGCGGCCGTGGAGGGAGTCAACATCGTCAGTGCGATGACCACGACCACTTGGAACGCGGCGATCGCGCTAGGCGGGGCGCTCGGGGCGCTGCTGCTGAACCTGTCCGGCCTAGCAGGGTTGTTCTGG
Organism: uncultured Acetobacteraceae bacterium; assembly: GCA_964613945.1. GTDB lineage: Bacteria > Pseudomonadota > Alphaproteobacteria > Acetobacterales > Acetobacteraceae > JAVVHH01. The sequence goes on along the minus strand of CAZTJC010000046.1, from coordinate 1,470 downwards.
GCCATGGCGGCCCTGATCGGGGCCAGTCTGGTGACGGCGGTCATGGCTCGCGCGCATGGTTTCAGGCCGGACGCGCGGGCCGACCGATGAACCTATCGAGCTCGCACCCGGAGACAATCATACGAAATATCATGACCGAAGCGGTCGTCATCGCCGGCCTTTCCCTGGCCGCGCCGGCGATAGCGGAGGAGCGCATCCGGATCTCGTCCGAGTGGGGCGAGGTCACCGCCGAACTGGCCGATAACGCGGCATCGCGTGCGCTAGTGCGCATGCTGCCGGTGACGATCGGCATGAGCGACCTTCTGCGACAGGAAAAGACCGGCACGCTCCCCCAGCCGCTGCCCGAGATCGGGCGGCAGCTTGAGTTCACTGCCGAGATGCTAGGCTCGTGGAGTTCGGACCACTTCGTGATCTACTACCGCGGCGGCCGCGTTCCCGCGCCGGGGATCATCGTGCTCGGCCATGTCACGGGCGACGTCTCGATCTTCGATCGCCCGGGCCTCGTCTCCATCCGCATGGAGAGGCGCCCGTAGCGACAACGTCAGGCTGCGCCGGCGTGTGGCCGGGTCGTCAGAGCGACCAGCCGCCGTCGACCACGATTGCCGAGCCGGTCACGAAACCGCCGAGATCGGACGCCATCCACAGCACCGATTCCGCGATTTCCTCCGGCTTGCCGAGACGGCCGACCGGCTCCAGGTTGATCGCCTTCTGGATGTCGCCGCCGGTAAAGCGGTCCATCATCGGCGTCTCGATGTTGCCCGGCAGCACGGCGTTCACGCGGATGTTCTGCTTGGCGTAGTCGAGGGCGGCCGACTTGGTCATGCCGATGATCGCGTGCTTGGACGCCGCATAGGACGCGCCACCCTCCACACCGCAGATCCCCGCGCCCGACGAGGTGTTGACCACCACGCCGCCGCCCTGGCGCACCATCTGCGCGATCTCGTGCTTCATGCACAGGAACGTGCCGCGCAGGTTGACGCCGATGATCCGGTCCCACTCCGCAAGCTCGATCTCATGCAGCGCCGCCGCCTTGTTCTCGACGCCGGCATTGTTGAAGGCGACGTCGAGTCGGCCGAACCGCGCGACCACCTGCTCGACCGCAGCCTCGACCTGCTCGGGCGACGAAACGTCCGCAACGATCGCCAGCACGTCAGCGCCGGTGTCGCGCACCGCCGCCTCGGTCGCCTTCAGACCGTCTTCGGTGCGGTCGAGAACAGCGACCCGGGCGCCCTCGGTAGCGAACGCGATCGCCGCCGCACGGCCGATCCCGTTCGCGGCACCAGTGACGAAAATGACCTTGTCGGTAAAACGGTCAGGTCTCGGCATTGCACTCATCCCATGTGAAAAAATATTTGAACTAAGACCGGTCACGCGGCCCGGTCGTATGAGAAGCGTCTTGCATCCAGCACACCGACGATGGCTGAGGCGGCGAGCAGCATCGCGCTGGCGATGAAGGTGGCGCGGTGCCCG
>CAZTJC010000045.1:13228-30153 GCA_964613945.1 uncultured Acetobacteraceae bacterium | reverse complement strand
CTAGTCAGCTTGCAAGACTGTATGCCCGACATCACGGCTCCAGAAATGGGCTTCGTGGGCTGCGGCTTTCGCCAAGGAAGGACAAATTACGCAATTCGTTTACAGATCGCGCAGAAATCCTGTGTAGGCGGCGGTTATCGCTCCCCCGCGATCAAGCCACAGGTTACTCGTCGCGCTGACCACCCTTGCCCCATAGCCGGGTCTCAGGAGCTGAACGTGTGACGTCGACAGAGGCATTTCTCGCCGCCATGCTGGCCATTACCGGCGTCCCCTATCTCGTGTGGCGGCTCGCGCGGACCGATCATTATGCGCCGCTCGTCGTCGTCCAGATCGTCGTGGGCATCCTGCTGGGACCGGGCGTCTTCGGCGCCTATTTTCCGGCGGCTTACCACGCGGTGTTCGGCCCGAGCGTCATGTCGTCTCTGAGCGGTCTGGCCCAATGGGGCGTGATGCTCTTCGTCTGGACTGCCGGGATCGAGCTGCATACATCGCATCCCTGGCGCGAGTGGCGCGACACCACCGTCACGGCGGCATTCGCACTAGGCACGCCGCTCCTCCTCGGGGCCGTCGTTGCCGCTTGCCTACTTGGCTTTGCGGGCTGGAAGGGCGCATCAGCAGCCTCGTGGCAGTTCGTCGTCGGGATCGGGATGGCGTGCGCGGTCACTGCCCTGCCGATCCTGGTGCTGTTCATGGAGCGGCTGGCGATGCTCCGTCATCCACTCGGGCAACGCGTCTTGCGCTACGCCAGCTTCGACGACATCGCCATCTGGGGCGTGCTCGCGGTCATCTTGGCCGATTGGGACCGGATCGGCTTGCAACTGGGCTTCCTTGTGCTCTTCGCCGCGTGCTCCGTCGCTATAAGACGTCTGATGCGCCGGATCCCGGAGCCGGACCGCTGGCATGTCGGGTTGATCTGGCTTGCGGCGAGCGGCTTGTTGGCCGACTGGTCTGGTCTGCATTTCATGGTCGGCGCCTTCCTGTCGGGCGCCGTGCTCGACGCCAGCTGGTTCGACCAGGCGCGCATGGATCGCTTTCGCCAGACGATACTGATCGCGGTTATGCCGGTCTTCTTTCTAAGCACGGGGCTGCGGACGAGTTGGACGGTCGCCGGCGGCGGCGTCGTGGCGGTAGCGGCGGCGCTGCTGGTCGCCTCCGTCCTGGGCAAGCTCGGCGGGGTCGGACTCGCGGCACGCCTGTTGAAATGGCCCAAGGGCGAGGCGACCGTCATCGGCTGGCTGCTGCAGACCAAAGCGTTGGTCATGCTGATCTTCGTCAGCATCTTGCTCGATCGCGGCATCATCACCCCGCAAGCCTTCACGGCGCTGCTGCTGATGGCCGTCGGCAGTACGATGCTGACGATCCCGATGGTTTCGCCACGCTGGCTCCGACTTGAGCTGTCGCGCCATCCGCGGCGCGAACCCGATGCCGCCCAACGCCCATCCACTCTCGAACTCGCCCACAAGGAGCGCTGATATGCTGGAAGCCGTCGTCATTGGTGCCGGTCCGGGCGGCATCGCCTGCACCAAGGAACTCCTCGAGAACGGCGTCGACGACGTCGTCTGCCTGGAGCAGTCGCACACGCTGGGCGGCGTGTTCGTCAACGGCTACGACGACCTGCTGCTCACGTCGTCGGTCCCGTTCAGCATGTTCTCCGACTTCTGGGTCGGCGATGGCAAAGGGCACCATTTCTGGTCCAAGGAGGAGGCCGTCGGCTACTGGCAGGCCTATGCCGACAATTACGGAGTGACCCCGCGCATCCGCTTTGATGCGAAAGTGGCGGCTGTGAGCCAAGCCGAGAGCGGCCACTGGGAGATCACCCTGGAGTCGGGCGAGGTTATCCAGACCAGACAGCTTGCACTCGCCACCGGCAACAACAGCGTTCCCCGATTTCCGGGCTGGCGCGACGCGCTCACGCAAGTCGGGGTTCATCATTCGAAGGACTACAAGAACGCCGCGGCGTTCGAGGGCAAGCGTGTCCTCGTCGTCGGCGGCGGCGAGTCGGCGTCGGACGTCGCGCTGCAGGTCTCCAAGGTCGCCGCCCAGTGCTGGGTGAGCCTGCGCGAGGCCACCGGCTGGGTGATGCCACGCAAGCGAGGCGACTACGCGGCCGACATCTCGACCCATCGCGGCGTCTGGGATCTTCCGCGCGAGTTCGGTCCAACGCTCAGTAGCATCATTCTCCAACTCGAGCGGAGCCGTAAGGATCCCGTGTCGGACGTGCTCGCCGACCTGAACAGCCGCCTGCCCAACCCGAAGGGGATCTGGGGCACGTATGGCACCAAGACGCTGGCGCTCCCGGAAGCCATCGTGCACCACGGCTGCCGGGTCGTGGGCGATGTGACGGACGTCCGCGACGGCGGTCGATCGCTGGTGCTCGCTGATGGTGAGATGCTGGACGGCATCGACGCGGTGGTGTTCTGCACGGGTTACGCCAACCGGGTGCCGTTTCTACCGGAAGAGCTGCAAGCCTGCGATCCCCGCTCGCTCTACAAGCACATGTTTCACTCGGGGGTGGGCGCGACCCTCGCCTTCATCGGCTGGGCGCGCCCCGGTTTCGGCAGTCAGTTTCCCATCATGGAAATGCAGTCGCGGCTCTGCGCGCGCGTCTTCTCCGGAAAGCAACGCCTGCCGAACAAGGCCGACATGGACAGTGCCGCCGCGGCGGACGAGGCCGCCTTCATCGATCAGTTCGGCAGCACCGCCCGGCATCTGCGCAGCCTCGTGGACTACTTCCGCTACATGGACGATCTGGCGGGGATCATTGGCTGCCAACCGCCACTCTGGCGCTACTTCTTCACGCGGCCCAAGCTCTGGACGCATATCGTCTACGGCCCGGCGCAGGCCACCCAGTTCCGCTTGCGGGGACCCGGCAAGAAGGTGGCCCTGGCACGGAGCATTCTGTACAGACTTCCCGTCAGCAAGCTCAACCACATCGTCAAGGCCGGCCTACGAGCCCGCCTGAGGTACGGTGTTCGTCTGCCGGTCCGCGTCCGGCCGTTGGCTCGGACCGGCCATGGTGTCGCACGATAAGCAATGGAGCGTGCACGCGAGAGGTGGCGACGGCGACATCGTCTGATTAATGAAGGCGTTGCCCACATCGCCGCTGACGGCAGCGACTTCACCAATAAGCCATAGCTGATCCGGCCGGCCAGTTCCTCTACTTTGATGTAGGTGCTGGCCAAGTGCCTATAGATCACGAGCAGCGGGCCAGGCGAGCGGGACACCATGTGCGTGTTTCAGAGGCGATCTGGCCTGACAGCGATCCGACGCCGCCTTTATGGGATAGGGTGATCCCGGCTGCATCGGACGCTGGATGCGTCGAAACTGATTTGATTGCCGATCCGGGCTGGCCATGATGCACTCGATGCATTGGCCAAAGGAAGACATGTGCGCTTTGCTCGTTGGTTTCTCACAGGTATTTTGTTGTCCGGCACGGTTCAAGCTCAATCCACGCTGCCGAAGGTGCTACGCGTGGTGCCCAGCGCCGACCTGACCCAACTCGACCCGGGCTTCGCCAGCATTGTCATTACGCGCATCTACGGGCTGATGGTATACGAGACGTTATTTGCCTGGGACAGCAAGCTGCAGCCAAAGCCGCAGATGGTCCAGGACTGGAGCACGTCGAGCGATGGCTTGGTCTGGCGTTTCACGCTGCGACCCGGTCTTAAATTCCATGACGGCCAACGCGTCACCACCGCCGACGTGATCCCGTCGCTGCAGCGATGGATGCAACGTGACGTCGTGGGGCAGAAGCTCGCGGCCTCGGTGACGGGCATGGATGCCGTCGATGCCGACACCTTCGAGATTAAGCTGTCCAAGCCCTATCCGGCGATGTTGTTCTCCTTGGGATCCGGCATCGGCCAGGTGCCGATCATCATGCGGGCGCAGGATCTGGCCGGTGATCCCAGCAAGCCGATCACCACGGCCATCGGCTCCGGCCCGTTCCGCTTCAACAAGGAGTTGCGGGTCAGCGGCGCTCTGACCGTGTTCGACCGCAACCCGGATTACGTGCCGCGCGACGAGCCGCCGGATGGATTGGCGGGTGGTCGCCGGGTCAAGGTCGACCGGGTGGAGTGGCGGGTCATCCCCGATGCGTCGACCGCCGTGGCAGCGATGCAGGCGGGCGAGGTGGACGTGATCGAGCAGCCGGCACTGGAATTACTGCCGCTGCTCAAGCGCAGTCCAGGCGTTCGGCTGCAGAAGCTGACCGATCTGAGCAACCAGACGATGTTGCGCCCGAACTCGTTGTATCCGCCGTTCAACGATCCACGCGCGCGGCTGGCGCTGGCCTACATCATCGACCAGTCTGACATCATGGCGGCCGGGTTCGGCGAGAAAGAGAACTGGGCGGAGTGCCGGTCATACTTCATCTGCGACGGTCCTAACGGCACGTTGGCGGGTACGGCGGCGATCAAGCCGGATTTGGCCCGTGCCAAGGCGCTGCTGAAAGAAGCAGGCTACAAGGGCGAAACGCTGGTGTTCCCATCGACGCACGAGATCGCCTGGATCGGGCAGATGGCAGAAGTGGTTGCCGACGAGCTAAAGCGCGCCGGCCTGAACGTTGAGATCGCGTGGGGCGACTGGGGCACCACGGCCGGGCGCCAATCCAATCGCGGCGCGCCGGACAAAGGCGGGTGGAACCTGTTCGCGACCGGAGCGAGTGGGCCGACGATGCATTCGCCACTCACCAACATTGGCACCAACATGACCTGCAACGGCCGCAATTTCCCGGGTTGGCCGTGTGACGAGGAAGCAGAGCGGTTGCGCCAAGCGTTTCTGGACGCCGACGATGCCAAGCGACCAGCCGCGCTCGACGCACTCCACACATATCTGGCCACGGTGCAGCCCTACATCGTCATGGGCCAGTATCAGCAACCGGTGGCGCTGCGCGGTAGCGTGACCGGGTTCTTGGAATCGCCGGTCATCGTCTACTGGAATTTGAACAAGTAGGAGCCGGCCATGGATGTATCGGACGTGATCGCTCAGGCGGAAGCACAGGGCGCCATCATTGGCGTGTCAGCGATATTGCCGACTGGCGAGCGGTTCTCCCATAATGGCGATCGCCGCTTCGTGGCGGCCAGCACGGTCAAGATCGCGATCATGATCGAGCTGTTCCGCCAGATCGATGCCGGCCAGTTATCGCTCGAGATGCGCCACACCCTCCGCCCGGCAGACAAGGCCACCGGTAGCGGTATCGTGGCGAACCTGCATGACGGGATCGAACTCACGCTGGGCGACCTCGCCTATCTGATGATGAGCATCAGCGACAACTCGTCGACCAACATGCTGATCGACTATGTCGGGCAGGCCCGCGTGAACGCGACGATGCAGGATCTGGACATGGCCGGCTCGACGCTCGGACGCCGGATGCGCGGCAAGCAAGCGGAGGCAAGCGAGCAGGAGAACTGGGCAGTGCCGGCGGACTACACGCGCGCGATTGCCGCCTTGCTCGATGGCAGCGCCGCCTCGGCCGCGTCCTGCGCGAAGATGCTGGACCTCCTTGAGGCACAGCAGAACGACCGCCGCATCGCCCGCCACCTACCTCGGACGGGTCGTCCGCGCTGGGGCTCTAAGACCGGCAGTCTACCAGGCGTCACCAATGACGTCGGCTACGTGGTGACGGAGCGGGGAACCGCCATCATGGCCATCTTCTGTGAGAACCAGTCGAACCCCCATGACGGCGAGCGGATCGTCGGGGAGATCGCCGGTGCTTTGCTCAGCATGAGCTAGGAAATCGTGGAGCCACAAACACCATCACTGTGCTAAAGGCTCGACCTGATCAAGCTCAAGCGTCCAAGCTATGCTTTTGAGACCAAAAATTTCGCCGGCACTGCACGATTCGATCTGACGGATCGCGATTCGTCTATCAAGCTGCCGTAATTCACCTGCAAAAGGCATGAACACCGAAGACGGACCATGCGGAAAACCTCGACCCTCTGTAAAGTCGCGTGCGTAGGGCTTACCCTTGCAGTCTCGGCCTGCGCCGGCCCGCCAGCGGGTAAGCCGATCGTGCTGCATCGAACTAGTGCTGCTCACTCTCGTCCGCGACCCAGGCCAGTGACTCAATGCGAGCCCTCGGTTCAGGCCAAGCTCAGCGAGCCCCAAAAGACCAGCTTGTTCCAGGCGTTCGATGCTTGGCAGCGGGACCGACGCTCCGTAGACGCCCCGGTTGAGACAGCACTGCCGCCGCCCGGGCCACTCCCTCACGCGGCGGCCACAGCGAGCCGAGCCTGTCGGACATCCAGCCCATGACACCGCGATGAACTCTAAGCCGATTGCGCAGACTACAAACCTCGTCGATTCCATCCGGGCCAACGTGCCGATGTTCGCGTTGCTCCGCGGGCAGAAACAGCCTGCCGAGGTGGAGAGTGCGATCCGGCAACTCGCTGAAGATCAGATCGGCTTCGTCCGAGTCCGTAACCCGCTTATTTCGCCGTTGTCGCTGGACCGACTCGTGCTGCAAATCACCGGAGACGATGCCGATGACGTGTGGCTGGACAACATCGACCGAGTACGGCGCTCGCTGGTCGCCCGATCGACGATGCGGCGGCAGATCGTCGTCGTCGTGGAGCAGGCCGAGACGCTGACGCCCGAGGCGTTGGAGTTTCTACATGGCTTACCGGGGCTGAGCGATCCCAGCGTGGCGCCGGTGCAAGTGGCGCTGGTGGGATCCTCGGCACTCGGTGCGCGGCTCGCGGATAGCTCCACCTACATCATCCACGACCCGGCGGAGTCCGCGCCGGCAAGCGTTATTCATTCATCGAAAGTTGTCTCCCAGGAGATCCGACCTGGCGCTTCCCGCAATGGGCGGCCGCGCTCCAAGAGCCTCCTCGTGGCCGCCCTTGTTCTTGCTGGAGCGGGCTCGATCCTGCTCCTGACCTATGGCGCATTGCAGCCCGACACTGTTCCGCTGGGCCCAATGCCCGCACCAACAATGACGCAAGCGCCTTTACCCAAGATCGCGAGCGAACCACCTCAGACCGTCACGGCGGCTTTGCCGGCGGCGCCCGAACCGCAACCAGTTCCGCCAGCGGTGCAATCAGTTGCAGAACCCACGCCCGCCCTGGAACCAGCTTCGCCGCAAGTTTTACCTGTAGTGCCGCTGATTCCAGAGCCACCCGTGCCGCCCTTGGAGCAGGCGGCGCTTGACCGAGCTCGACTGTATCGCGAGTTCACGACCTTCCTAGACACCAGCGTGATGGGAAAACGGCTCTCACCGACCGAACGCGCAGCGTTGTTGCAAGAGTATCTTGCCCGTCACCAAGCCACGGCCTCCTCGTCCCAGGCTTCTGGTCAAACAGTGGAGCCGACCGAAGGCCAGGCTTTCCGCATCCCCGGCGAGCCCAGGATCCTGCTGTTCTTTGCCGCCGGTTCCGACCGGGATCTTGCGGCCGCCAAGCAACAGGCCGAGTTGCTGCGGGACCGCGTAGTCGGTCTCGACCTGGAACCAGTTTCAGCAGTGCCGGGGTTCCCGACGATCCGCTACGAGTTTCCCGCAGACCGAACTGCCGCCCTCGCACTAGCGGAAACCACGCAGGCACCAGGTGGCGGGTGGCAAATCGAGGACATGACGGTAAGCCCGAAACGGCTCAAGCCTGGTACGATCGAGATGTGGCTGCCCCGACGCTAAAGGCTAAACGGCAGTATGAGTAGCATTTCTTTGCTATCGATCTCTGCCAATTGCAGCATTGAGTTCAGAAAGATACGGCAGCTTGGCAAGTAACGGTTGCTGGAGCCATGATCTTCCATAACTTAGTATGGATCACCGTCGGTGGTGTCAAACTAGTTCGCGACGGCTCTCCGGAGCCTAGTTGAGGCAAATATTTCCTGCAACGACGCTCTCCGTTCATTTGTTTGCACCGAGTTCCTCCCAGGTCGCTGACGCGGCTTCACCGTTTGGTGGATGTTAAGTTCCATCCGCCTACAGAACTGCCGCCTTGGCCATCTGGCCAGTCCTTGGCGTCTTCTTTGAACCACCACGTGGTATGCCGCCATTAGCGGCGGCGAAGCCCTACTCCGGTCCAGCCTACCTACGCCGGCATTCATCTCCGCCACCTTAATCAGTGCAGATGGCTGCTCCGCTTTCATCGAATACCGGCCTTTGGCAAGAGTCTGATGCGTTATCGATGGCCGAAACCAGACGGTCCGCTTCGAAACTGTTGAGGTTACGAAGCGGCCTAATGTCTGGACAAGAGGTGGATGTATTTCAGCGGCGGCGGCTCAAGATTCGATTGCAAGGCAGCCTTGCTCCGATCCCAGTCCCGGGCAGTTGCTTCCTGTCCCGGGACGATGCCGCCGTTTCTGCAGGTTCCGCGTCAGTTTAGGTCAGAACGCGGCGATCGCCGCGTTCAGCGTCTTGCTCGGCCGCATCGCTGCCGAGGTCTTCGTATCGTCAGGTAAGTAGTAGCCTCCGGTATCCATCGGTTTACCTTGTGCTGCGATCAGCTCGGCGTTGATCTTGGCCTCCTGCGCCGCCAACTCTTCGGCCAGCGGCCTGAACCGGGCTGCCAGTGCTGAGCTGTTGTCTCTCGCCGCCAACGCCTGGGCCCAGTAAAGGGCGAGATAAAAGTGAGTGCCGCGATTATCTAGCTCACCTACTTTTCGCGCGGGCGAGCGGTTGTATTCCAGGACTTTGCCGTTGGCTTCATCGAGCGTCTCGGCGAGCACCTTCACGTCGGCGTTCTGGTGTGTCTGCGCCAGGTGCTCGAGCGACGCGCCGAGTGCGAGGAACTCGCCCAGCGAGTCCCAGCGCAGGTAGCCCTCGTGCTGAAACTGCTCCACGTGCTTGGGCGCCGATCCGCCGGCGCCGGTCTCGAATAGCCCGCCGCCCGCCAAGAGCGGAACGATCGACAGCATTTTGGCCGAGGTGCCAAGCTCCATGATCGGGAACAAGTCGGTGAGATAGTCGCGTAGCACGTTGCCAGTGACCGAAATCGTGTCCTTGCCTTCGCGGATACGCGCCAGCGAGAACTTCATCGCCTCGACGGATGCCAGGATGTGAATCTCGAGCCCTGTCGTATCCTGGTCCTTGAGATAGGTCTCGACCTTGGCAATGACCTGCGCATCGTGCGCCCGGTCGCGATCGAGCCAGAATACAGCCGGGGTATCTGAAAGGCGGGCACGCCGCACGGCTAGTTTCACCCAGTCCCGGATCGGCTCGTCTTTTACCTGGCACATCCTGAAGATGTCGCCGGTCTCGACCGGCAAGGATAGTAGCACTGCGCCGTCCTCGGCGACGACGCGGACGGTCCCGTCCGAGGGGATCTCGAACGTCTTGTCGTGCGAACCGTACTCCTCGGCCTGCTGCGCCATAAGGCCGACGTTCGGCACGGATCCCATTGTCTTCGGGTCAAAGGCGCCGTGCGCTTTGCAGTCCTCAATAACCGCCTGATACAACCGGGAGTAACTCCGGTCCGGGATCGCCGCGATCACGTCGTGCAGCTTGCCATCCGGCCCCCACATGCGACCCGATTCACGGATCATCGCCGGCATCGATGCATCGATGATTACGTCGCTGGGCACGTGCAGGTTGGTGATGCCGCGGTCGGAATTGACCATGGCAAGGGGCGGGCGCTTCGCGTAGGTGGCGGCGATGTCGGCCTTGATGGCCGCTTTCTCCGCCTCCGGCAGGGTCTCGATCCGCGTCAGCATGTCGCCCAGGCCGTTGTTGGGGTTCACGCCCAACCGCGCCAGCGTGGCACCGTGCTTCTCGAAGACGTCTTCGAAGAACACGGACACTGCATGGCCGAAGATGATGGGATCGGAAATCTTCATCATGGTCGTCTTGACGTGCAGGGAGAACAGCACGCCGTCCTGCTTCGCAGCATCAATCTGTTCGGCGAGGAAGGCTCGCAGCGCCTTGCGGCTCATCGCCGACGCGTCAATGATTTCGCCGGCCTTGAGTGGAACCTTCGCCTTCAGCACCGTGGCCTCGCCGTCTCGGCCGACGAGTTCAATGCGGGCGTTGGTTGCGGAACCAACAGTGGTTGCGACTTCGGACCCGTAAAAATCCTTCCCCGGCATGTAAGCCACATGGGTCTTCGAGTCCGCGTCCCAGGTGCCCATTTTGTGCGGATTATTGCGGGCATATTGCTTCACCGCTCCGGCGGCGCGGCGGTCGGAGTTGCCTTCACGCAGAACCGGGTTGACCGCACTGCCGAGCACCTTGCCGTAACGGGCGCGGGTTTCCTTGTCCGCCGGGGTCGCATCACTGTCCGGATAGTCGGGCACGTCATAGCCCTTCCCCTGCAGTTCCTTGATCGCCGCCTTGAGCTGCGGGATGGAAGCGGAGATGTTGGGCAGCTTGATGATGTTGGCCTCGGGCTGCAGCGTCATCTTGCCCAGCTCGGCCAGTTCGTCACCGATCTGCTGCTCTTTCGATAGCTTCTCCGGGAAGTTGGCGATGATGCGGCCGGTTAGGGAGATGTCTTTCAGCCGCATCTTGACGCCCGCCGCGCCTACGAAAGCCTCAACAATCGGCAAAAGGGAGAACGTCGCGAGCCCGGGAGCCTCGTCGACCTTCGTCCATACGATTTCAAGTTCTGACAAAACCTTCACCTCTTGGCAGCCTAGGGCGACTTGAGTGTCGCGACATGTCCGGCCATGCATCCCAGGTTCGATGAGCACTTGGCAAGTCCGTGACTTGGATTCCGAGCACCTCATGTCCGGAAGGCTCAGTAGCCCGGCAACCCTTTGGGTCGTCGAGACGACACGGGCTCCCAACACCATCGGGACGCATTGATGAGTGGTCGCAACGCGCATGGGATGTCACGGTGGCATGCTATGTCGTCATCGACGCCGGTCGGGAACTCCGCGCGATTGCCGCTGGTCCCAAGAGTTTTCGTTCTGGTCGAAGATTGTGACCCTGCCTCACCGTGCCCTCGTTCATAAGCAGCGTCCGTGCTCCGTACGGCCATGGTCGAGGCGGGTTGCAAAGGCTTCCGGGGGGAGCCCGTCGAGGCTCGTGTATGGGCGTTCGGTGTTGTAATCGACCCTCCATGTTTCGATGATCCGGCGTGCGGCGACCAAGCTGCGATCACGTGCCCAACGCTCGTTCCCGGGCGTCTCTCTTGGGTCCCCCGAGCCGCTCGTCGCGGTGGAGCCGAGACAACCGCTTGTGGTTCAGCCGCACGCCCTCACGCGCCAGGAGAATGTGAGGTCGCCGGTAACCGAACCGCCGTTGCTCACCGGCCAGGAGCCGCTTTGGCGGATCGGTCCCTATGGCGCGTAATGTTCGTCGACGGTACGTGACGGTTATGGATCGAGATTGGGGCCGGCACTCTCCGGCCTCGATAATCGAAACGGGCGCCAATGGCGTTGCGGCGCTATCTGTCAACTGGTTCTCACATTGAGAGTGGAAGAAGTCTGGGACAGGGGTTAGCCTCGGTGCCAAGGCCGGGTAACGGCCAGGGAGGATGCGATGGAACACGGAAAGAGCACTCGGCGAAGCGTGCTGGGCGGGGCTTCCGCCGCCGTGGCGGTGGCCGGGCTGATCGGGTCGGCGGAGGCGCAGACGGTCAAGTACTCGACGGGGACGGAGAAGGCGACGCTGCGTGCGCCGCCCAACGCGACCGACTGCCACTTTCACATCTATGACAACCGCACTCCCCCCGCACCAGGTGGGCTGCCGGCACCGAACGCCTTGCCGGAAGACTATCGGGCGCTGCAGGCGCGGATCGGCACAAGCCGGGGCGTGGTGATCCAACCGTCGCTATATGGCACGGACAACCGGCCGACGCTGGAAGGCATGGCGGCACTGGGGCCGAACTTCCGCGGTGTGGCGGTGGTGAATACGGACGTCACGGACCTCGAGCTGCAGCGGCTGCACGGGCTGGGTATCCGCGGTATTCGGTTCAACCTGGCGCAAGCGGGGGCAACCACGCTGGCGATGCTGGAGCCATTGTCGCGGCGAGTGGATACGCTGGGCTGGCACTGCCAAGTCAATATAGACGGCGACAAAATCGTGGCCGCGGCGGACACCTTTCTGCGCATCAAGGGACGGCTGGTGTTCGACCACCTAGCGCATTGCCCGGAGCCGCAAGGAGTAAATAGCGACACGTTCAAGCTGATCCGCCGGATGATGGATCAAGGAAATACCTGGGTGAAGCTGTCCGGCGCCTATGCGGACACGAAGGCGGGACCGCCGGGCTACAAGGACAGCAGCGCGGTGGCGACCGCCTTCGCTGCGGCGATGCCGAGCCGAGTGGTGTGGGGCAGCGACTGGCCGCACCCGACGGAAAAGCTAGACAACAAGCCGGACGACGCCGTGCTTTTCGATTTGCTAGGGCAATGGGTGCCGGACGAGGCGACCCGGCATCGCGTGCTGGTGGAGAACCCGGCAGAGCTGTACGACTTTCCCAAAGGGTGAAGCGCCGGCGCCGGACCCTGCCCTACATCATTGACAGCTCCCAGACACCTCAATCTGGGTATGTACTTGCGGGCTCTATCGACCAACGCCTTAAGCGAAGTCTCCACTTCGCCACCTGCACGCATTCTCTGGCCGACATGGCCGGAAGCGGACTGTCCGGTCCGGAGAGCCGCAATACGCTTCCACATCCTGATCGGCCAGGCGACCAGCAACCCGCTCTACCCCTTGCTGGTCGCGGACACGCAACAGGCCGTGCTCCCGAGCCTTGCCCTCGCGCTGCGCCGCAGTGCAGCTCCGGCGGAACTGGACCGGGTGCAACTTCTGTACAGCACCATCCTGGACGCGATCGCTGCCGGTGACCCGGGGGCAGCGCGCGATGCCATGACTCAGAATTTCGACGACGTCGATTGGGCACTAGACCGATTGAACCAGACGCAGGAAGAGTGACCGAGATGACGATGCAGGTAGATGACGAAGCGTTGTTCCGCCTCATACGGGAAACATTGTTCACCGCAGTGATCGGCGACGTAATGGATGCCGCCGGGCTGACGCGGCAGTTTCTGCCGCAAACCATTCGGGCGCTGCAGCCGGACATGGTCGTGGTGGGCCGTGCGATGACGGTGCTGGAAGCGGATTGTGCTGGCGAGCAGGTCGGACACTCCGGCCGGGCCGAGCCGTTCGGCCTGATGTTCCGGGCCCTGGATCAATTGCGCCCGCACGAGGTGTACGTGGCGGCCGGCGGCTCGCTGCGTTACGCGTTCTGGGGCGGCTTGATGAGCACCCGCGCCATGGCGCTCAGTGCCGCCGGCGCCGTGCTGGGAGGCTGCCATCGCGACACGCGGGAAATCCTGGGGCTCGGCTTGCCGGTGTTTTCGACCGGGGCCTACGCCCAGGATCAGCGGCTGCGCGGCCGGGTGGTAGATTACCGCTGCCGCGTGGAGTTCGACAATGCTGCCGTGGTCGATAGCGGCGACCTGATCGTCGGCGACCTCGACGGGGTGCTGGTGGTGCCAGCGGCGCACGTGCCCGACATCATCCAGGCTGCGTCGGCTAAGGTGCAGGGCGAGGATCGGGTGCGGGCCATGCTGGGCCGGGGCATGACGACGGAAGCGATCTTCGCAGAAACCGGCATTATGTAGTTCCAGGCCGATGAAGCCTTGCCACGCGACGAAGCAAAACAGGAAACGCCGATGCCCATGACGCTCTCCCCCATCCATGTCCTGCCATCGGATGGCACGGCCGGCACCCTGGCCGGCCGGGTCTGGCATCCCGACCGGTCTGGCCCCGTCGTTGTCGCCGTCCGTGACCAGGGCGTCTTCGACGTGTCGGCAAGCTTTCCGACCATGGTGGACCTGACCGAGACCGCCGATCCTGCCGCTGCCCTGCGCGCCACGCCTGGCGAGCGTCTCGGCGCTTTGGATGACGTCCTCGCCAACACCGATCCCGTCACCCGGGACACCACGCGGCCCTGGCTGCTGGCGCCGATCGACCTGCACGTGATCAAGGCGGCCGGCGTGACGTTCCCGCTATCCATGCTGGAACGGGTGATCGAGGAGCGGGCCAAGGGCGATCCGGCCGCTGCCGCCGGCATCCGTGACGAGATCGGCGCCGTCGTTGGCGGCAGCCTGCAGCAACTCAAGCCCGGCTCGCCCGAGGCCGCCAAGGTCAAGGCTCTGCTGGTCGAGCAGGGTTTGTGGAGCCAGTATCTCGAGGTCGGCATCGGCCCTGACGCCGAAATCTTCACCAAGGCACCGATCCTGTCGGCCGTGGGTACCGGGATGGACGCCGGGCTGCATCCGTCGTCATCGTGGAACAATCCGGAACCGGAGGTGGTGCTGGTGGTGGCGTCCACCGGTGCTATCGTCGGCGCGACGCTGGGCAACGACGTAAACCTGCGCGACATCGAGGGCCGCTCGGCGCTGCTGCTCAGCAAGGCCAAGGATAACAACGCTTCCTGCAGCATCGGCCCGCTGATCCGGCTGTTCGACGCCACCCTGTCGCTAGACGACGTGCGGGCGATGGAGGTGTCGCTGCTGGTCAAGGGCGAGGACGGTTTCACCATGGAGGGCAGCTCGTCCCTGCGCCTGATCAGCCGCGATCCTGCCGACCTTGTTGCGCAGATGTTGAACCAGCATCATCAGTATCCTGACGGTGCCGTGCTGTTCCTCGGCACAATGTTCGCCCCGGTGAAGGATCGTGGCGCGCCCGGTCAGGGCTTCACGCATCGGACCGGTGACGTCGTCGAGATCGCCACCCCCAAGCTCGGGCGTCTGGTCAACACCATGCGTCCGAGCGACGCCTGCGCCCCGTGGACCTTTGGTGTTCGCGACCTGATGCGAAGTGTGTCTCATCGCAATGTGTGAACGTCATACGGTGTTCTACTGCGAACCGATCGCTCAGCTTAGACGACCTAAAGCGCAAGCAGCATGCATCGTGTGAGCTGGATCGCAGCTCCTGCCGATGGAAAACGGGCATTGCATTGTGTCTGATGCATGAAAACCTCGCCCGATCCTGGACGGAAGCCGCGCCTATAGCGGGGGTCGTGACATTGCGGGAGAACTTACAACTAGCCAGGCCTGACAACGTGTTTGCCGCCGGGTTAGCCCGATCGCGAATTTGGCTGAAGAGGGAAGATGGGTGACATGCCCGGTGGAAGATCCGGGTGTGGAACCGCTGCAGCAGGCAATCTCGACGCCGGCAAAAGAGCAGCGACGCCCCAACGGTGGACAGGCTTAGCGCCGCCATCGATAACCAGCGTGTTGGCGAGCATGCTGGAGGCGGGATAGGTCAGACCGGCGTAAACCCGATAAGGCCAGAACGGGTGAACTTACACGCCTAGCGGCTTGATCAGCGCTGCTCAGCCCGGCGCGTTAACCGTTTAGCGATGATTCTGTGTGAGCTTTGCGGCTGAAGACCGTAACTGGCTTGCATGGTGCCTGGCATCGTTCAGGTGCTGGCTGGGATGTAAAACACATGGACGACCAATCGGGCCGATCTTACGGCGACATGCAGGGCGCCGTTCGGCCACGTCGACGGTTCATCCGCCCGCTGCTTGGCCTCCTCCTCTTTGGGCTACTCGCCGTCGGCGGCTGGTATGGCTGGCAGGCTTGGAACCGCGCACACCAGCCAGCCCGTCGCGGTGGTCCGCCACCGCAATCCGTGGGGGCTGCGACTGCAGGACGGCAAAACATCCGTGTGCTGTTCAACGCACTCGGCACCGTGACCTCGCTCGCGACCGTCACGGTCAAAACCCAGATTGCGGGCAAGATCGTCCAGATCGGATTCACCGAGGGCCAGAAGGTTCAAAAAGGCGACTTCCTCCTTCAGATTGACCCGCGACCCTACCAGGTCGCGCTCTCCAATGCTCAAGGCGCTCTGGCCCGCGACCAGGCGCAGCTCAAGAATGCGCAACTCGACCTCACCCGCTACCGCACCCTGCTCGCCCAGGACAGCGTCGCCCGCCAGCAGGTGGACACGCAGGCCGCGTTGGTTCGGCAGTACCAGGGCACGATCGCGGTCGATCAGGCGGCCGTCGACAGCGCGCAGCTCAACCTTGCCTACTGTCACATTGTCTCCCCGATCACCGGCAAAGTCGGCTTGCGTCAGGTCGATCTCGGCAATTACGTCCAGCCCGGCGACGCCACGGGCCTCGTGGTGGTGGCGCAGATCCAACCCATCAGCGTCGTCTTTGCGTTGCCGGAGGACGAGATCCAGGCCGTGCAGGAGGCCATCAACACCGGCAAGCCAGTGCCGACCGAGGCATGGGACCGGGCCGACCAGCATAAACTCGAGGATGGCGCGCTCGCCAGCGTCGATGTCCAAGTCGATGTCACGACCGGCACGGTCAAGTTGCGGTCGATGTTCGCCAATCCGGACGAGAAGCTGTTCCCCAACCAATTCGTCAACGCCAAGCTGCTGGTCAACACGCTGCAAAACCAGCTGGCAGTTCCGACGACCGCCATCCAGCGAGGCGAGCCCGGCACCTTTGTCTATCTGATCGGCCCCGATAACGAGGTGCACGTCCAGAAGGTGACGCTCGGTCCCACGGACGGCGCCAATGTCGCGGTCATGGATGGGCTGCATGAGGGCGACCGGGTCGTTACCGACGGCGCCGACCGGCTCCGCGACGGCGCCAAAGTGACGGTCCCGCCGCCACCCGGCGCTGCGCCGACTGCGGCCAACGAGAAAAGCGATCAGCCGAGGCAGCGGCACCGGCAATGAACCCGTCACGGCTGTTCGTCCTCCGGCCGGTCGGCACCTCCCTGTTGATGGCGGCGATACTGCTCGTCGGCGCCGTCGCTTACGGCAAGCTGCCGCTCTCTGCCCTTCCGGTCGTCGACTACCCGACGATCCAGGTGCAGACCTTCTACCCGGGCGCCAGCCCGGAGGTGATGGCGTCCGCGGTCACCGGGCCGCTCGAGAAGCAGTTCGGCCAGATGCCGGGGCTGAACGAGATGACGAGCGGCAGCTCCGCTGGCGCCTCCGTCATCACGCTGCAGTTCACCCTCGACCTCAACATCGACATCGCCGAGCAGGAGGTGCAGGCGGCCATCAACGC
>CAZTJC010000045.1:0-13128 GCA_964613945.1 uncultured Acetobacteraceae bacterium | reverse complement strand
TTCGACGGCCCGCAGCGCGCGTCCACGATCAACGCCAACGACCAGATCACGACCGTGCCGGAATGGGGCAACCTCGTGATCGCCTACCGAAACGGCGCCGCGGTGAAGCTTTCCGACGTGGGGAGAGTCGTGCGTGCACCGCAGGACATCTATCTCGCCGCCTGGGCCAACCGCACGCCCGCTGTCATTCTCAACGTGCAGCGGCAGCCCGGCGCCAACGTGATCCAGGTGGTCGACGGCATCAAAGCCATGCTTCCCCGCTTGCAGAGCACGCTTCCGGCCGCGCTCGACGTCCAGGTCTTGACCGACCGGACCGGCACGATCCGCGCCTCGGTCAGCGACGTCGAGTTCGAGCTCGGCCTCGCCGTTGCCCTCGTAGTCCTGGTGATCTTTCTATTCCTGCGCAACGTCCCGGCTACGATCATCCCGAGCCTGTCCGTACCGCTATCCCTCGTCGGCACGCTCGCGGCAATGTACCTGCTCGGGTTCAGCCTCGACAATCTGTCGCTCATGGCGCTCACCATCGCCACCGGCTTCGTGGTGGACGATGCGATCGTCATGATCGAGAACATCGCCCGCTTCATCGAAATGGGCGAGCGCCCGATGCAGGCGGCGCTCAAAGGCTCCGCCCAGATCGGCTTCACCATCATCTCGCTCACCGTGTCGTTGCTCGCGGTGTTGATCCCGCTGCTGTTCATGGGCGACGTCGTCGGCCGATTGTTTCACGAGTTCGCGGTGACGCTGGCGGTCACCATCGTGATCTCGGCCGTCGTCTCGCTCACGTTGGTGCCGATGATGTGCGCCCGGCTACTGCAGGCAAAAGGCGAGACGCCGAAACGCCGAAGCCTGTTCGACCGCATGACGGACCAGTATGGCGCGGCGCTGGACCGCGTACTGGATCACCCCTGGCTGACGCTCGCCTTCTTTCTTGCCACGATGGGGGTGACCGCCTTTCTCTACGTGGCGATCCCGAAGGGCTTCTTCCCCGTCCAGGATACCGGCGCCATTCAGGGCATCTCGATCGGGCCACAGGACACCTCGTTCGCCGCCACCTCGGAACGCCAGCAACGGCTCGCCGACCTCATCCTCAAGGACCCGGCCGTCGACAGCCTGACCAGCTTCATCGGCGTGGACGGCACCAATCAAACCCCGAACAGCGGCCGCTTCCTCATCAACCTCAAGCCTCAAGGCGAGCGGGACGGCGTGCAGGCAGTGATCGCCCGCATCGAGGCCGAGACCGCGAAGATGCCACCGGGCACCTCATTGTTTCTGCAGCCCGTGCAGGACCTCTCGGTCGACGCCACGGTTGGCCGCGGCCAATACCGGGTGGTGCTTGAGAATCCCGACGCTTCGCAACTCGACATTTGGGTGCCGAAGTTGGTTGACCGGCTCCAAGCTGCGCCGGAACTCGTCCATGCGACGAGCGACCTTGCTCCGAACGGGACAACTCTTTCTCTTGTCATCGACCGGGCTACCGCTGCCCGCTTCGGCATCACGCCGGCAACCGTGGACAACGCCCTCTACGACGCATTCGGCCAACGCATCGTCTCAACCATCTACACCCAGCAGAACCAATACCGGGTCATCCTCGAGGCGGACCCGAGCGTGCGCGAGCAGGGCGCAGCCGGGTTGTCGGCGATCTATCTACCCTCTGCGGTTGCCACCAACGGCCAAGTGCCGCTTTCGGCGATCGTGCATGTCGACGAGCATCCGGGGCCGTTGCTCATCTCGCATTTGGGTCAATTTCCGGCGGCCAGCGTCAGCTTCGACGTCGCGCCGGGCTCCTCACTGGGTGCCGCACTCGCCGCCGTGGAGCGTGAGGAAGCCGCCGTCGACTTGCCGAAGAGCTTCGTGGTCGCGTTTCAGGGGGCGGCGGCAGCCTTCCAGGCCTCGCTCTCCAACGAGTTGTTCCTGCTGCTCGCGGCCGTGGCCACGATGTACATCGTGCTGGGCGTGCTGTATGAGAGCTTCGTCCATCCACTGACGATCCTATCCACACTGCCCTCGGCGGGGATCGGAGCGCTGATCCTGTTGTGGGTCACCGGGCACGACCTCGACATCATCGGCATCATCGGCATCGTGCTGCTGATCGGGATTGTGAAGAAGAACGCGATCATGATGGTCGATTTCGCGCTCGAGGCGGAGCGTGACGAGGGAAAGCCGCCACGCGAAGCGATCCATCAGGCGAGCATGCTGCGCCTGCGCCCGATCCTGATGACGACGATGGCGGCCCTGCTCGGCGCCGTGCCGCTGATGCTGAGCACCGGCACCGGGGCGGAGCTGCGCCGGCCGTTGGGGCTGGCGATCGTGGGTGGCCTGGTCGTCAGCCAAGTGCTGACGCTGTTCACCACGCCGGTGATCTACTTGCTGTTTGATCGGCTAGCAGTGCGCTTTGGCAAGCGGCATCCGGAGACGGTCCGGGCCGGCGACGCAGCACCGGTTGCCGAGTGAACCCGGCCGCCCCCTTCATCCGGCGCCCGGTGGCGACGACGCTGCTGGCAATCGGCCTTGTGCTCGCCGGGCTGCTGGCCTACGCGCGGCTGCCGGTTTCGCCGCTGCCGCAGGTGGACTTCCCGACCATCAGCGTGCAGGCGAGCCTCCCCGGCGCCTCGCCGCAGACAGTGGCGACCAGCGTTGCGAGCCCGCTCGAACGTCATCTCGGCCAGATCGCCGATGTGACCGAGATGACCTCATCGAGTTCCGTCGGCTCGGCCCGCGTCACCTTGCAGTTCGGTCTCGACCGCGACATCAACGGCGCCGCCCGAGACGTTCAGGCGGCGATTAATGCCGCCCGTGCCGACCTGCCGACGGCGCTCCGCAGCAATCCCACCTATCGCAAGGTCAATCCGGCCGACGCCCCGGTGCTGATCCTGGGTCTCACCTCAAAGACCCTCACCCGCGGCCAGATGTATGACGCCGCTACCAACGTGCTGCAGCAACGGCTGTCGCAGCTGAGTGGCGTCGGGCAGGTCGTCATCGGCGGCGCCGCGCAGCCCGCTGTCCGGGTCGAACTCAACCCGCTGACGCTAAACCATCTCGGCATCGGCCTGGAAGACGTGCGCGCAGCGCTCGCGTCGGCCAACGCCAATGCGCCGAAAGGCACCGTCGAGATCGGCGGCAGGCGCATGCAGCTCGACACCAACGATCAGGCGGGGGCGGCCCAAGACTACCGCCCGCTGATCGTCGCCTACCGAAACGGTCGGCCGGTTCGCCTGACCGACGTCGCCGACGTCCAGGACTCCGTTGAGGACATCCGCAATGCCGGGCTGTTCAACGGCCAGCCGGCAGTGCTCGTCATCATCTTCCGCGAACCCGGCGCCAATATCCTCGACGTGGTTTCCCGTGTGAACGCCGCCTTGCCGCAGCTCAAGGCGGTGATGCCCGCCGACCTCGAAATCCAGCCCGCCGCCGACCGTACGCCCACCATCCGCGCCAGTCTACACGACACGGAGATGACGCTGATCATCGCGGTCGTGCTGGTCACGCTCGTGGTGTTCGCCTTTCTCCGCGAATGGCGATCGACGCTGATTCCGGCCATCGCGGTGCCGATCAGCATCGTGGGCACGTTCGCCTGTATGTGGATGCTGGGCTACAGCCTCGACAATCTCTCGCTGATGGCGCTGACCATCGCCACCGGTTTCGTGGTCGATGACGCAATCGTCGTCGTCGAGAACGTGACGCGGCATATCGAAGCGGGCGAGCCTCGTTTTCGAGCCGCGTTGAACGGCGCCGGCGAGGTGGCGTTCACTGTCCTGTCCATCAGCCTTTCGCTGATCGCCGTGTTCCTGCCGATCCTGCTGATGGGCGGTATCGTCGGCCGGCTGCTGCGGGAGTTCGCCGTCACGCTGTCCATGGCGATCCTGGTCTCGCTGCTCGTCTCGCTGACCGTTACGCCCATGATGTGCGCCCTGTTCCTGCCGCAAGAACAGCAGCACACCCCGAAGGATACGTTCTTGGCCAGGGTTGAGCGTGGCTACGCTCGCACGCTCGCCTGGGCGCTCGATCACGGGGTGCTGGTCACGCTGACGCTGGTCGCTGCAGTCCTACTCAATGCCGCCCTGCTCTACGTCATCCCCAAGGGCTTTTTCCCGCAACAGGACACGGGCCGGCTCATCGGCAACATCCAGGGCGACCAAAGCATCTCGTTCGCCGCAATGAGCCAGAAGCTGACGCAGATGACGGCCATCGTGCAGAAGGACCCGGCCGTGCAGAGCGTCGTCGGGTTCACCGGCGGTGGCGGCGGTGGCGGTCCGGGCGGCTCCACCAACAGCGCCAGCGTGTTCGTCAGCCTCAAGCCGCTCGCCGAGCGTGGCGTCAGCGCCGATGCCGTGATCGGCCGACTGCGCGGTCAACTCGGGCAAGTTTCTGGCGCCCGCCTGTTCCTCCAATCGGTGCAGGACATCCGGGTCGGCGGCCGATCCTCCAACGCGCAATACCAATTCACTCTGCAAGGCGATGACCCGCAGACCGTCTATGAGTGGGGGCCCAAGCTACAGGCGGTTCTCGCCCGTAACCCGGTGTTGCAGGACGTCAACCTCGATCAGCTGCAGGGCGGAATCGAGACCGATCTCATCGTGGACCGCGTGGCTGCCGCTGCGCGCGGGCTCACCTCGGCGCAGGTCAACAACGCGCTTTACGATGCGTTCGGCCAGCGCCAAGTCAGCACGATCTACCGTGCCATGAATCAGTATCACGTCATCATGGAAGTCGATCCGCGCTTCTCGCAGGACCCGTCCGCGCTTGACCTCATCCGGGTCAGCACCGCTGGTGGAACGGCGAGCGGGACCCAGACCACGGGAGCGCCGTCCGGCACGGTGTCCGTGGCCGGGGCGGCTGCGGCGACCGGGTCGAATGCGGCCCGCAACCTTGCGCAGAACAGCATCGGCGCGACCGGCAACGGTGGGTCCTCATCCGGCGCCTCCGTCAGCACCGCACAGGAGACCGAGGTGCCGCTCGCCAGCATCGCCCGCTGGGCGCCCGGGCAGACCCCCCTGGCCGTCAACCATCAGAGCCAATTCGTGTCCTCGACGATCTCGTTCAATTTGGCACCAGGTAAGTCGCTGAGCGACGCCGAGGATGCGACGAACCAGGCGATGGCCGAGCTGCGGGCGCCCGCCACCCTGCACGGCTCGTTCAGCGGAACGGCGCAAGCCTTCCAGAGCTCGCTAGCCTCAGAACCAGTCCTGGTCGGCGCAGCCCTGCTCGCGGTCTACATCGTGCTGGGCGTGCTCTACGAGAGCTTGGTGCATCCGATCACGATCCTCTCCACCCTGCCGAGTGCCGGCGTCGGTGCGATCGCTGCCTTGTTACTGACCGGGACCGAGTTCAGCATCATCGCGCTGATCGGCCTCGTATTGCTGATCGGCATCGTCAAGAAGAACGCGATCCTGATGATCGATTTCGCGCTCCAC
The DNA here is from genome assembly GCA_964613945.1 of uncultured Acetobacteraceae bacterium. Classification (GTDB taxonomy): domain Bacteria; phylum Pseudomonadota; class Alphaproteobacteria; order Acetobacterales; family Acetobacteraceae; genus JAVVHH01. Next base: position 7,717 of record CAZTJC010000045.1, on the reverse strand, counting down.
GCCGAACGGGACCAGAAGAAGGCACCTCGCGATGCGATTTACCAGGCGGCCGTCACCCGGTTCCGGCCGATCCTGATGACCACGCTTGCCGCGCTGCTCGGCGCCGTGCCGCTGGCCGTCTCGTTCGGCGAAGGCGGCGAGATCCGCAAGCCGCTCGGCATCGCCATTATCGGCGGCCTACTCGTCAGCCAACTACTCACGCTCTACACGACGCCCGTGCTGTATCTCTATCTCGACCGCTTCCGCCTGTGGTCGCGCAGTCATTGGCACCGTGCCTTTCCCGACACTGTTGCGGAGCCCGGCGAGTGAAACCATTGGTCCTGGCTGCCTGCATGCTGTTTGTTGGATGCGAGGTCGGGCCCGATTACGTGCGACCGCCAGCCGTGGGCGTGACCAGCACCTATAAGGAGCTCGAGGGCTGGCGCCCGGCGACGCCTCGTGACCTCGCCGATCGCGGCGCGTGGTGGACCATCTTCGGTGACCCGTTGCTGGATTCGCTCTGCGCCGAGGTCCAGGTCAACAACCAGACCCTCATTGCCGACGCCGCCGCGTTCCGCCAAGCGGTCGCAGTGGTCGCCGAAGCGCGGGCGCAGCTATTCCCGACGTTGGGCGCCACCGCGTCCGTGAGTCGGCGTCGCGGGACCTCAGGCGGCAGCACCGTGCTGTCTTCCTCCAGTCTGGACGCGGTAAACTCGGTCGCAACCGGCGCCGGCGGCAGCACACTGGCGACGACCTCGGGCGCGGCTACGACGACGGGATCGGGCGGCAGTGGCGGTAGGGCGTCGACGATCTATCAACTCGAGGGCACCGCGAGCTGGGAACTTGATCTCTGGGGCCGCATCCGCCGGCAAGTGCAGAGCGACGTCGCAGCAGCCCAGGCCAGTGCGGCGGACCTCGCCAATGCAAGGCTGTCGCTGCAGTCGACGCTGGTGACCGACTATCTGACGCTGCGCGCAGCCGACGAGTTGCAGGCGCTGCTCGACCGGACCGTGGCCGATTATCAACGCGCCGTGCAGATCACCACCAACCAATACAATGCGGGCGTCGCGGCTCGTGGCGACGTGATCACCGCCCAGACCCAGCTGGCCGGCGCGCAGGCCGCCGCCATCAATGTGGGCGTACAGCGCGCTTCGCTCGAGCACGCCATCGCCGTCCTGGTCGGTCACGCGCCGTCGGAGGTGACAATCAGCCCGGGCCACCTGCCGGCCAGCGTGCCACCATTACCGGCCGGGGTTCCGTCGGAGCTTCTGGAGCGGCGCCCTGATGTTGCCGCAGCCGAGCGCCTGATGGAGCAGCAGAACGCAGCGATTGGCGTGGCGATCGCCGCGTACTACCCTCAGGTGACGCTGTCCGGCCTGCTCGGCCTGGCCGGGAACCCGCTGTCGCAGCTTTTCACCGTCAGCAACAACGTATGGTCGCTTGGCGGCTCAGCCGCGCAAACGTTGTTCGATGGCGGCGCGCGCTCGGCAACCGTCCGCGCCGCTCGAGCCGCCTACGACCAAGCGGTCGCAACCTATCGCCAGACCGTACTTACCGCGTTCCAGCAAGTCGAGGATGCGCTCAGCAGCACCCGCATCCTGCAGCAGCAAGCATCCGCCGAAGCCGAGGCTGTCGCGCTCGCCCGACGCAGCGTCCAGATCGCCCTGAATCAATACCGCGCCGGCACCCAGCCCTACACCACCGTGATCACGGCCCAGAACACGGCCCTGACCGATGAGCAAGCAGCGCTCACCGTCCGAGAGAACCTTCTGCTGTCCACCGCCAACTTGATCGTTGCACTGGGCGGGGGGTGGACCAGAGCGTCGCTTCCGACGGCTGACGCGCTGAGAGATCAGCCCATCTTCCCATAAGCCTCCACCGCGGCAGAGAAGTGCATGTGAGCTGCTGCCGATTTGGTGGACACCGAGATTTGAGTGTTTCACGAGATTGGAGAGCGCGGGTGACGCGGCGACAGTTTAGTCAGGAGTTCAAGCTGGAAGTACTCCGGCTGGTCAAAGACCGGGGTGTTTCGGTAGCACAAGCTTGCCGGGATCTGGATGTTAGCGAGAGCCTGCTGCGGCGCTGTGTCGCCGATTACACCTCGGATCCAGGGTAAGCCTTCCCGGGCCAGGTTCAGCTCAAGCCGGAGCAGCAGGATATCGAGGGAGTCGCTGTGCAATTCGGCTTGGTTGCGAAACGTCGAGGGATCTGGCCGGTGCGATAGCTTTGCGAGGCGCTCGATCTCTCACGCAGCGGCTTTCACGCCTGGCTCATTTGCTAGCCCAACGCCCGGGTACGCGGTGATGAAATTCTCAGAGCCCAGGTCAAGGCCAGCTTCGTCGGTAGCGACCGAACGTATAGCGCTCGCCGGGTCTGGCACGGCGTGCTGGCCGAGGGTGCCGCATGCGGACTACATCGCGTCGAGCGGCTGATGCGCGACTAGACCTTGCGCGCTCGGCCCCGCCGCAGGGGCCTGCCCTCGGACAAGGGCAGCCGGAACGAGGCAGCCGACAACGTGCTGGATAGGCAGTTCGAGGCCACGGCACCCAACTAGATATGGTTCGCCGACTTCACCCATCTCTGGACAGCCGAGGGATGGCTCTACGTGGCTGCCGTCATCGACCTGTTCTCGCGCCTTGTCATCGGCTGATCGATGAGCGCCACGATAGCGGCCCGACTTGTCATGGACGCGTGACCATGGCGATTTGGCGCCCAGGCAAAGCGGACGCGCTGCTGCATTATTTGGATCAGGAAAGCCAATACAGTAGTGAGCAGTTCCAAAAGCTTCTGACCGATCACGGCGTCACCTGCAGCATGAGCCAATCGAGCAGTATTTTGGACAACGCGGAAATGGAGAACTTCTTCGCTTCGCTGAAAACCGAACGGACGGCCCGCAAGGTATATCGCACCAGGGACCAGGCCCGAGCTGACGTGTTCGATTACAGCGACCGCTTCTACAACCCGCGTCGACGCCACTCGACCATCGGCTATCTCAACTCTTTGGATTTCGAGCGGACCAAAGCGTCGGCTTAAGTGCGTGTCCCCAGGACCGGCAGCAACTCATTCACAAGTTGTCGTTCCTGTCTGGCGACATTGATGACAACGGTTTGCGAAAAGTTGCTCGTCCTAGGCTGACCGTAGTTAAGACTCGTTCCAATTTACGTGAGCTAGACCGGCCGGACATTCCACGGATATGGCGAGACACCCTGCAACACGCCGGTAATCGACTTGCGATAAGCGGTTTTACCGTAGTACTGGCCTATCAGAATTGATCCAGCATCGACCATCGCCACATGTGCCAACGCCTTTGCGATCTGGGTTTGGGCCGCCGGGTCTGCCGCGTTCAACCATTGGTCGGTTAGCTCCATCGCCTCCGGGTTGGACCACCATCCAAACCAGCCCTGTTTGCCGCGCCCGTTCAGCAAGGGATGTGTTGCCGGCGAGCTGAGCACCACAGCCGACGAGAACGTGTGAAACACGCTCCAACCGCCCTTGTCGACCGGCTGCATCGACGCCCGGCGTTGCACAACAGAGCCCCAATCGGTCTCTTGCAGATCGACATTCATGCCGATCTTGGTCAGCGCATCGGCCGTCACTAACCCGAGCGGATGAATGACGGGAAAGTCGGTCGGGTTAATGACGACGACCTTCTCGCCATTGTAGCCGGAGGCCTTCAGCATTTTGGCAGCTAATGTGGTATCACCACTCATCAGCCCAGCATCCGCGTCGGAGTAATACGGGGTGCCAAACGGAAAGACGTCCGGACTGACCCGCCACAGCGACGTGTCGTCGCCGAACGTCGCGCGCATGTAATCCTCCTGGCGGACCCCCATCTGCACGGCCTGGCGAACCCGAGCGTTGTCGAACGGAGGCTGCAGATGGTTGAGGATCAACTCCGACATCCGACCGAACGGTTGATCGATTTGGATAGTGATGTTTGGGTCTCGCGCCAGCAACGGCAATAGATCGGCCAGCGGCTGCTCCCACCAATCAACCTCGTTGTTCTTCAGCGCTGAACTCGCGGTCGCCCCATCGGGGATGATGTTCCATTCGATGCGCGGGTAGAATGCCTGCTTCGCCCCAGTCGCCCATACTGGAGGCTCTTGACGCGAAACATACTTTTCAAATCTGTCGTAAACAACCCGGCTTCCCGACACGTAGTCGCCTGCGTTGAACCGATAAGGACCGGAGCCGATCATCTCGGTGATCGGCTTATCGATACCAGTTCCGTTGATAAGGCGTTCAGGAAAGATAAACGGCACCGCCGCATCAGCCTTGCCCAATGCAGTCGCTAGCAACGGGAACGGGCGCTTCAGCTTAATGAGAATTATACGATCGCCAATTGCCTCATACGCATCGACCGCGGCCGCGAGTAGTTGACCGAACGGGTCGCGCACGCTCCAGCGCTTGATGCTGGCAATACAGTCGGATGCACGGACGGGCTCGCCGTCATGGAACCGCAGGCCATCACGCAGGCGGATGCGCCAGATACGTTTGTCGTCCGATATTTCGTGCCCCTCGGCCATTTGAGGCCGCGGGATGCCATCGGGGCCATTAGAGTACAGCGTGTCAAACACGTAGTAGCCGTGGTTAGAGGTAACGGTCGCGGTAGTGAACACCGGGTCGAGCAACGTGAGGTTGGCTTGCGGGACGAAGCGTAACGTGGCTGATTTAGCAGGTTGGGCGATCGCCGGCGCGGCAAGCAGGCTTGCCGCCCCTTGAAAAAAGCTGCGTCGACGCATCAGTCCGCCCTCCTCATTGTTTTTAGTAAAGTTCACCACGCAAGCAGTGAGACAGCAAGCCGAGGCATGTATTGTTATTTGATTGCAACGGAGTATGCGATCAAATCCGCGCCTTGTGTCGTTCCTGAGTCCGGCATGCCGCATCGAAGTTCCGAAAATGATTGCCTTCAGGATGGCCAAAAAATCAGGCCGCACCTCGTCCAAGTGAAATCGACGGTGTTGCTAAGCGTCGTGCTGCTAACGATCCTGTGCCTATCTCAAGCAGGTTCGCCAGCATCCGTCGTCGCTGGGTGACCTAAAGCGCGTAGTTCAGCTTCAGCCCGGCCGTTGGCCACGGCATCGCCACTAGCTGGCCGACGCCGGACAAGGTGATGTACGCGGTCCGCAGGTCCGGGCCGCCGAAGCAGATGTTGGTCGTGTAGATGTCTGGCATCGGCACCGTGCGCACCAGGTCGCCCTCCGGCGCGATGACGGTGATGCCGCCGCTCATCAGCGTGGCAACGCAAACGTTGCCGTCGGCATCCACGGCCAAGCTGTCGAAGCGGTGATAGCCAGCCTGGTTGAAGATGAACCGTCCCCCGTTCGGGGACGGGAACGGGTGGCGCGCGACCTTGCCGGGCTCGAGGATGTCGAACGCCCAGAGCCGGCCGCCTTCGGTTTCCGCGACGTAGAGCGTCTTTTCGTCCGGCGACAGGCCGATGCCGTTCGGCGTCAGCATCGGGAATACGATCTCGGTGATCGAACTGCCGTCCGCTTTGGCGTAATAGACGCCGCCCTGGTCACGGTCGCGATGCCGCGTTTTGCCGAGATCGGTGAAGTAGAAGCCGCCGGACCGATCGAACACGATGTCGTTCGGTCCCTTCAGCCCGACGCCGTTGCAGTTGTCGTACAGCACCGTCACGGTGCCGGAGGCCACGTCGATCCGTTCGATGCGTCCGCCGGTGTAGCTGTCCGGGGTGCCGATCGGCCGGAGCATGCCGGGCTCCTCGTGCCAGACGAAGCCGCCATTGTTGCAGACATGCAGCGCGCCGTCCGGCCCGAGCGCCATGCCGTTCGGGCCGCCGCCGGGAGTCGCGATGACGGAGACGGTGCCGTCCTGCGCAACCCTCGTGATCGTGCCGCGCGCGATCTCCACCACGGCGACGCTGCCATCGGCCAGCATCACCGGCCCTTCCGGAAAGCGCAGTCCCTCGGCGACAATCTTCAGCTCGGTCATCTCGTGTTCTCCTCGTCGAAGCTCGGGTCGGTCCAGGGCAGATCCGGCATGTCGGCCGAGACGCGGCCGGCGAACTGGGCGGGACGTTTCTCCAGGAACGCGGTGACGCCCTCCCCGACATCGGGGCTGCGGCCGCGCTCGAGCAGCATGCGGCTTTCCAGCCGGTGCGCCTCCATCGGGTGCGCCGCGCCCTGCATGCGCCACAGCATCTGCCGGGTCAGCGCCATCGAGACGGGGGCGGCGCTGGCGGCGATTTCCTTGGCCAGTGCGCGAGCGGCCGGCATCAGGTCGTCCGGCTCGTGCAGGCTGCGCACCAGCCCGGCCTGCAACGCCTCCTCCGCCGGGAACACCCGCCCGGTCGCCAGCCACTCCATCGCGCGCTGCATGCCGATGGCCCGCGGCAGGAACCAGCTCGAACAGGCTTCGGGCACCAAGCCACGCTTAGTGAACGGGTAGCCGAACCGGGCCGCGGTAGACGCCAGGCGGACATCCATCGGCAGCAGCATGGTGGCGCCTACGCCCACGGCGGCCCCGTTCACCGCGGCGATCACCGGCTTGAGGCAGGCATAGATGCGCAGCGCCAGCATCCCGCCGCTGTCGCGGATGCCGTGCGCCGATGCGGCGCGGGACGCGACGTCAAACCGGGCGGCGCCCGCGCTCATGTCCGCTCCGGCGCAGAAGCCGCGCCCGGCCCCTGTCACGATCACCGCGCGCACGGCGTCGTCGGCATCGGCTCGGTCGAACGCCGAGATCATCGCATCACGCATCTCAGGGGTAAACGCGTTCAGCTTCTCCGGACGGTTGAGCGTCAGCGTCAACACCGGGCCGGACCGCTCAACCAGCAGCGGGGAATCCGTCATGCCGCCACCGCGATCGCCTGAGCGCGCTGAGCCAAGGCGCGGAAGCGGGTTCCGGCGGCCTGCGCGCGGGTGGCGTCCGACGCGTTGCCGTCCAGCGCCCGGCGATACACGCCGGCGACGATGGCCGCCCAGCGGAACAGCGAGAACACCATGAAATACTCCAGCGTCGCCGGGATCGGTCGCCCCACCGCCACGCAATAGGCCGAGACGAACTCCGTCTCCGTCGGCAGTCCCGGCACGTCGAGGCCGACCAAGCCCATCTGCTCCGGCGGCAGGCGCCAGGGGATGCAGCAATAGGCGAGATCGGCCAGCGGATGCCCCAGCGTCGACAGCTCCCAGTCCAGCACCGCCACCACGCGGGGCTGCGTGGGGTGCAGGATCAGGTTGCCGATGCGATAATCGCCATGCGCGATGGTTGTCTCGTCGTCCTGCGGCAGGTGCGCGGTCAGCCAGTCGATCAGCCAGTCCATCGCCGGCTCCGCGTCGAGGCGGGCGGCGCGGTATTGCCGGGTCCAGCGGTCGATCTGGCGGGCCACATAGCGGCCGGTGCGGCCGAAATCGCCGAGGCCCACGGCAACGGGGTCGACCGCATGCAGCCGGGCCAGTACGTGGGCGACGTCGGTGTAGGCGGCGGTGCGGTGCGCCGGGTCGACGCCGGGCATGGCGCGGTCGGCGAAGATGCGGCCCGGCTGGAAATCCATGACGTAGAAGCTGGTCCCGATGACCGCCGGGTCCTCGCAGAGCAGCCGCATGTGCGGCACCGGCACGTCGGTATCCGCGAGCGCCTGCATGACGCGGAACTCGCGCTCCACGGCATGGGCCGAGGCGAGCAACGTGCCCGGCGGCTTCTTGCGCAGCACGTAATCATGACCCGGCGTGGCGAGATGGAACGTCGGGTTGGACTGCCCGCCCTGGAACTG
>CAZTJC010000044.1:0-32202 GCA_964613945.1 uncultured Acetobacteraceae bacterium | reverse complement strand
AGATCTCGGCGCAGCTCGAGCGGATCGGCGACTACGCCAAGAACGTCGCCAAGCGGAGCATCGTGCTGGGGCAGTTCACCCTGCCGTTCACGCTCACCGGGCTGGCGACGATGGCGCGGCTGGCGCAGGACAACCTCCGGCTGGTGATCGACGCGGTCGGCGAGAACGACCCGGCCAAGGCGCTGCAGGTGTGGCAGTCCGACCAGGCGATCGACGACCTCTACAACTCGATCTTCCGCGAGTTCATCACCTACATGATGGAAGACCCGCGCAACATCACGCCCTGCACGCACCTGCTGTTCATCGCCAAGAACATCGAGCGCATCGGCGATCACGCGACCAACATCGCCGAGACCGTCTATTACGCGGCGACCGGCGAGGCGTTGGACGAGGATCGGCCCAAGGGCACGGATGCCGCGGCCTACGCGGTGGTGCGGCAGCACGGAGACGCGTGATGCAGAAACCCATGGTTCTCGTGGTCGAAGACGAGGCGGCGCTGGTGGCGATGCTGCGCTATAACCTCGAGAAGCAGGGGTTCCAGGTCGAGGAGGCCGTGGATGGCCAGGAGGCGATCTCGCGCATCACGGAGTCGCCGCCTGACATCGTGCTGCTGGACTGGATGCTGCCGGTGATGTCGGGCATCGAGGTGTGCCGGCAGATCAGGCGGCGGCCGGCGACGCGGGACCTGCCGGTGATCATGGTGACGGCGCGCAGCGAGGACCAGGACGCGGTGCGCGGGCTGAACACCGGCGCGGACGACTACATCACCAAGCCGTTCAACATGGATGCGCTGCTGGCGCGGATGCGGGCGCTGTTGCGCCGGGCCGGGCCGCCGACGGTGCGGGGACAACTCGAGTTCCACGACATCGTCATGGACCAGTCGGCGCACCGGGTGCAGCGGAATGGCCGGGCGGTGCATCTGGGGCCGACCGAGTACCGGCTGCTGGAGTTCCTGATGCAGCATCCGCGGCGGGTATTCTCGCGCGAGGAGTTGCTGAACGCGGTGTGGGGGCGCGACATCCATGTCGAGCCGCGCACGGTGGACGTGCATATCCGGCGGTTGCGCAAGAGCATCAACGGCGAGGGCGAGCTGGACGTGGTGCGGACAGTGCGGGCAGCAGGGTACGCGCTCGACACGGAGTAGCGCCAGCAACGAAGGATGGCCGCGCACGTTCGTGCACCATGAGTGTCGCGAACAAGATGGCCGAGGAGTTGGAGCGCGGGTTCTACCCGGCGTTTGAGCGGAAATGGCGCCTTGGCGCCTGGACCATGCGGATCGTCATGGCGGCGATCATCGTGGCGACGATGGTGGGGCTGCTCGGTGGCGGACCGGTCAGCTTATTGACGTTCAAGGTCAACAACGGGCCGATGACGGTGGAATATGCCCCGATCGTGCGCTTCGGAACACCGACCGGATTGGTGATCGACGCCAACGTGGCGGACGGCCAGAACGAGGTGGTCGTCACGCTGCAGAAGAGCCTGGTCGAGCAGTTCGGGCTGCAATCGGTGTTCCCGCAGCCGAAGGAGTGGCGGACCGGCACGGCCGGTGACGTGGAGCTGGTACTGGCGGTGCAGCCCGGCGCCAAGCGGGCCGTGATCCGGCTCGGCGGCATGCCGGCGGGGGCGGGGCCGATCGGTATGTGGGCGCGGCTGGGCGGCGAGGACGGGGCCGAAGTGCGCTGGTCGCAGTTCGTGTTGCCGTAGCCGTGGACACCGTATTGAAGGCCGCGGCGGCCTACATCATCGCGCTGATCGCGTTGCGCGTCGTCGGCCGCCGGACGGCGAGCCAGTCGGCGCCGTTCGACATCGTGGTGTTGTTCCTGTTCGGCGCGATGACCGGGACGGCGATCATGGGGCAGGATCGGTCGTTCACGGCGGCGATGACCGGGCTGTGCACCGTGGGGCTGATGCACATCTTCGTCGGCTGGCTGAAGCTGAAATCCACGCTGATCGAGCGGCGGGTGGATGGGACGCCGATCGTAGTGTTCCGTGACGGCGAGTTCGTCGGGCCGGACATGCGGCACCTGCGCATGCAGGAGGCCGACATCCATACCGCAATGCGTCAGCAGGGCATGGTGACGTTGGACGCGATGAAATACGCGGTGGTCGAGCGCGACGGCAAGATTTCGATCATTCCGAAGGAAGAGGCGAACTAGAGCGGCCAGACCCGGGCGCAGAACTCGGGATAGGTTTCGGCCATCTCGGCGCGGACGGGGCCGCGCAGGAGCGCGATCTGGTCGGGGGTCGGGTCCGCGGTCTCGGGTGCATCGGTTTCCCGATAGTCGAAGCCGGTTTCGGCGCGAATGCCGGCCGCGGTCTCGCCGGGGTGGCGCGAGGCGAGGGTGAAGCCGCTACCATCGAAGCTGAAGACGCAGCGGCCGGTGACGAGGGCCTGGGCGGTGCCGCGGCGGAACTGGCCGGGGGGTGAGACACCGGCGGCGCTGATGGCGTCCACCTTCTCGACCAGGACCCGGCGGCTGTGTTCCTCGCGGAACAGGATGGTGCGCGGGACCGTCATGTACATGAAGGCGCTGCCGAAACTGCCGGGGAAGCGGGCGGTCTGGCCGGGCCAGGCGCCGGTGCCGATGAGGTTGATGTTGGCCTGGCCGTCGATCTGGCCGCCACCAAGGAAGAACAGGTCGAGCCGGCCTTGGCCCGCGAGGTCGAAGAGTTCGCGGGAGCCTTCGGTGAAGGGGTTGCCGGTGCGCTTGTGCAGCAGCGACAGGCGGACGTCGTGACCGAGCTTCTTGACCAGCCAGCAGGCGGCGGCGGGGATGGGGGAGGCGGCACCGACGGCGATGTGTCGCGCGGGCGGGGCGGCCGGGTCGAGGATCAGGCGAGCGACGGCGCCGATCAGGCGTTCCTGCGGGTGGATCATTCGGCGGCTCGCCGGTCGAGGACGTGGGCGTCGAGGTAGGCCTGGAAGCCGGCATCGGTGCGGGCGGCTTTGGCGTAGGCGGCGATGTGGGCCGGGTCGGCATCGTATTCGTCGAGCAGGGCGATGGGCCAGGCGCCGCGCTCGGCGATGGCAACCTGATCGACGTAGGTGGCGCTGATGGTGCCGGGAGCGAGGCGTTCGTCGTCGAGCAGGTTGCCGGAGACGACCCGCTCGACGGTGACCAGGACGCGCTTGGAGGCGTGGGCGATGGTGGCGAGTTCGCGGCGGCGGCCGACCCAGACGTTGCCGGCCTCGTCGGCCATCACGGCGTGAAAGGCGGCGATGTCGGGTTGCAGGGCGGGGAGGAGCAGGATCTCGTCGGGCTCGTCGGCGAACGGGTTCTGGGTGACGCGCCAGTCCGGGCGGTGGGCGACGAGGTCGCTGCCGAGCACGCCGCGGAGGGGCATGTAGGGCACGCCCTTCTCGGCGGCCTGCAGCATGGTGTGGATGGCGGGGCAGGTGGCGTCGAGGACGCGGATCGTGCCGGCGGCGACGGCGGCGGTAAAGCGGGGGGCCAGGCCAGCTTCGCCGAGGGTGACGGCGGAGGTCTCGACCTCGGCGACGCAGCCGGCGCCGATCAGCAGGTCGGTGGCGAAGCCGGAAACAGGGACGCCGAGCAGGCGGAGGCCGCGGACGCCGCGCCGGACAAGGGCGCGGGCGAAGGCGCAGGGGGCAAGCGAGTTGTCAGGCGGCAGCGCCAGCTTGGCCCCGTCGGGGACGAAGGCGGCAAGCTGGTCGGGGGTCATCAGCCGAGCGCTGCCGCGAGAGCCTCGGCGGAGCGGCCATTGGCGATGGTCGCAGCGCGGGCCTGCCAGTGGGTGCCGCCGACGCGGGCAAAGGCGTGGTCGGCCTTCGGGTAGGTGTAGGCGTGGACGTGCGGGCGGGCCTTGGCGGCTTCGACGACCTTGGCGCGGCCTTCGGCGGGGAAGAAGGCGTCCTCGTCGGCGATGTGAATGAGCAACGGCGCGGCGACGTGGTCGAGGCCGCCGAGCAGGCCGTCGAGGCCGACGCCGTAATAGGAGATGTTCACGTCGGCGTCGGAATCTGTGGCCATCATCATGGCAAGGCGGCCGCCCAGGCAGTAGCCCATGGTGCCGACCTTGCCGTTGCTGCCTTCCATGGTACGGGCGTAGGCGACGGTGGCCTTGAGATCGGCAATGCCTTTCGACTGGTTGAATTGCTGCATGTAGGCCAGGGCCTGCTTGAACTCGGCCTCGGATTTGTCGGTGAGGTCGATGCCGGGCTGCAGGCGCCAGAACAGGTCGGGGACGAGGACGTGGTAGCCCTGTTCGGCGATTTGCTGGGCGGTCTCCTTCATGGAGTCGTTGACGCCGAAGATCTCCTGGATGAGGACCACGACCCCTGCCTTGGGGCCGACATCGGGGCCGGCGGCGGGAACGAAGATGGCGTCGAAGCTGCCATGGCCATCAGTCGCGTCAATGGTGATCGATTGCATGCGGCTGTTCCTGTTACGGTTCTGACGGTCGGGCGCTACGGCTGTTAGATCGTCGCCGACGGGGTGATCGCAAGCGTCTTACGCCCTCTGAACCAATCTTTCGAGCGCCGCTCGATGACGATCCAGCCGATCGTGCCGGCAGCCCAGGCGAGCGGAATGGCCAAGACCGTCAGCATGACGGGATCGAGCGATGGAACCAGGGCGACGAGCAGCATCTGGATGATCCAGCCATAGAGATAAGTGCCGTAGCTGATGTCCCATCGGTCGTTGATGCGCTGTAGCGGGCCCAGATCGGCGCGCATGGCCAGCCAGAACAGGGGCGGTGCACCGAGCCATGACAGCGCCAGGTAGGCCATCGGGAGATCGATGGCGAGTAGCGGCAGGGTGAGAAGGAACGCCGCCAGCGCGACCGGCAGCGTAAGCCGAGCGCGGATCTCGGCCCAGAACAGGAAGGTGCACGAGCCCACCAGGTAGGCGGTGGCGAACTGGAACACGCGCCGGACCTCGCCGATCGCGCGCTCCCACCCCGGAATGGTCCCCAGACGATACAAGGTCCACGAGTCCTGGTGCACCAGGGTCAGAAATGCTGCGGCGGAGGCGAGTAGGGTCAAAGCCAGGACGACGCGGCGATGTCGGAGCAGGCCGGTCAGGCCCAGGACGAGCGTCAGCATGTAGCAGCGGAACTCGAAGGCGATCGTCCAGGCAGGCTGATTGAGGTGGACGCCATCGAGCACGGGCTGTGGAGCGATAGGGCGTCGAGGGTCAGGCCCGGCAGATGCGGTCAGGGCGACAGGCCAAGCAGGGGCGCCTGGATCAGGATGGCGACGAGAAAGGCGACCAGGAAGGCCGGGACGATGCGGGCGATGCGGTGCAGAACGAAGTCGCCCGCCGTGCGAGCGCTCACGAAGGGGCGGCTGATCAGGTAGCCACTCAGGATGAAGAACCCGGTCAGTGCGGCGTCGCCTAGAGAAACCGTGTGGAAAAGCCGGTTCAAGGGCTCGCGTTGGCGGCTGCCGTCGGTGAACTCGACGGAATGGGAGAGGATGACCAGCGATGCCAGCACGATGCGGAGGAAACCGATGTTGTTCCGGTGTGCTGGCTCGGGGGCTCGTTGAATGGTCCGGCAGCGGCATCGGCGCATTCTGCCGGGGACATCCATCGTTGCATAGTTCGATGGGGTCGTGGGACCGGGCGCCTGGCTTCGGCGGTGCGGCGATCTGTGCTAAATCCCTGGGACCCCAGCGGATCAGTCGCCTTTGACCGAGCATTTCATTCCCGAAGCGCCGCCCGAGATCCCGTTGCCGCGGGACGATGCCGCCGGCAAGGGGCCGGAGCTGCACCGCGTGCTGCGGGCGCCCAACGCTCTGGCGCTGGGACGGCTGGCCAACTCGCCGTCGGAGATCCCATGGGCGGGGTGGCGGGCGGTGCTGCGGCGGACGCTGTGGGAGATGCTGACCGACCGGGTGTCGCTGGTGGCGGCGGGGTGCGCGTTCTACGGCACGCTGGCGCTGTTCCCGACGATGTCGATGTTGATCTCGATCTACGGTCTCATGTTCGACCCGGCGACCGTGGAGCCGCAGCTGATCCTGTTGCGCGACCTGCTGCCACCATCCGCCTACACGCTGATCGCGGACCGCATCCACATGCTGGTGACCAAGCCGCCGGGGACGCTGGGGACCGGGCTGGTGCTGAGCACGGCGGTGGCGCTGTGGAGTTCGGCGTCGGGCATCAAGTCGGTGATCACGGCGCTGAACCTGGCCTATGAGGAGCGGGAGCAGCGGAGTTTCATCCGCTATCAGCTCACGGCATTCACCATCACGATCCTGGCAATCCTGAGCGTGGTGATTGGGCTGGGCGTGCTGGTGGTGCTGCCGGCGATCCTGGCGTTCGTGGGGATTCCGCCGAGCCAGAAGGTGCTGCTGCGGCTGGCGAGTTTCGCGCTGCTGCTGGGGGGCGTGCTGGTGGGGCTGTCGCTGTTGTATCGGTTCGGGCCGTCGCGGAGCGCGCCGCGGTGGTATTGGGTGACCCCGGGCTCGATGGTGGCGACCGTGCTGTGGATCGCGGCGTCGGCGCTGTTCAGCTGGTATGTGGCGACGTTCTCGACCTACGACGCCGCCTATGGGCCACTGGGGACGGTGGTGGCGTTCATGATGTGGCTTTTCGTGACGGTTTACGTGGTGCTGCTGGGTGCCGAGCTGAATGCCGAGTTGGAGCTACAGACGGTGCGGGACAGCACTAATGGCGCGCCGAAGCCCTTTGGGCAGCGCGGTGCGTATGTTGCGGACCACGTCGCCGAGGACTGAACTCGACGTCACCGAAATCTTCGGGCGCTTCGGCGACTTCGACCGGTTCGGCACTAGCGGCGCTGGATAGCGTGACCATGCCGACGCCGCTGCCGAGCAGGCCGAGGCGGGCGGCGGCGGCCTTGGACACGTCGATGACGCGCAGGCGCTTCGGCGGCATGCGGTCGGTGATGGTGACGACGATGGAGCGGCCGGTCTCCTGGGTGGTGACCAGGACGCGGGTGCCGAGCGGCAGGCTGTCATGAGCGGCGGTCAGGGCGCGCTCGTTGAAAATCTCGCCGTTGCTGGAGCGATGACCGTGGAAGCCCGGGCCATACCAGGACGCTTGCCCGCTTTCCTCCCAGTTCTTGCTGACCGCCGCCTGGGCCGAGGCGAAGCTCGTCGTCAGAAGAAATGCGGTCGCGAGGCTGGTGAGAAGACGAGCGCTGACGGTCAAACGAGGCCTGCAGGGTTGTTCACGAAAACCGTGATGACGAAACACAGATTTCAATGCAACCTTTATATTTTAGACTATCTCAAATGACCTTTGGGTCAGTTAGTGCTGGAGGTGGAAAAAGCGGCATCCTTGGTAGAACAAACGTAGTCGAAGCGTTAACTCACATGTTGTAACGATCAAGTTAGACTACTTGTTGGCCGGGTCTCGCCAGCGGTTGGATTGTTGGCGAATTCAGTAGTGCTGTAGAATAGAGTCAGAGACGAAAAAGGCGCGCCAGAGGCACGCCTTTCACCGAATCCCTGGTAGGAGAACTACTAACGAATTAATCCGGCGAGGGGGCTTGAGGGGTCCGCGCCGATGCGTCGGGGCATGCGTCCCGCGAGGCGGGCGAGGCGTCCGGCCTCGATGGCGGCCTTCATCGCGCGGGCCATCTGGACAGGGTGGGTGGCGTTGGCGATGGCGGAGTTGAGCAGCACGGCGTCGCAGCCGAGTTCCATGGCGCGGGCGGCGTCCGAGGCGGTGCCGACGCCGGCATCGACCAGCACGGGCACCTTGGCCTGCTCGATCAGCATGGAGATCATGGCCGGGTTCTGGATGCCGAGGCCGGAGCCGATCGGAGCGCCGAGCGGCATGACCGCGACGCAGCCCATGTCCTCCAGGCGCTTGGCGGCGACCGGGTCGTCGGCGCAGTAGACCATCACCTCGAAGCCGTCCTTGATGAGGGCTTCGGCGGCCTCGTGGGTTGCGGCCATGTCCGGATACAGGTGCGGCGGCGGGCCGAGGACCTCGAGCTTGACCAAGTTCCAGCCGCCGGCCTCGCGCGCCAGGCGCAGGGTGCGCACGGCGTCGTTGGCGGTGTGGCAGCCGGCGGTGTTGGGCAGGTAGGTGTAGCGTTTGGGGTCGACGTAATCCTGCAGCATGGGCGCGCCGGGGTCGGACAAGTTGACCCGGCGAACGGCGACGGTGACCATCTCGGCGCCGGACGCCTCGATGGCGGCGGCGGTCTCCTCGAGGTCCTTGTACTTGCCGGTGCCGACGACGAGGCGGGAGCGGAAAGTGCGGCCCGCGACGGTCCAGGTGTCTTCTTGTTGCTGCGTGAAGCCGTCCATGGGTCAGCCCCCTCCTATAAAATGCACGATCTCGAATTGGTCGCCGTGCTCGATTGCGGTGGTCTCGTAGGCGGAGCGCGAGACGATGGCCTCGTTGCGCTCCACGGCGACCTTGCGGCGGTCGAGGCCGAGGTCGGTGAGCAGGGTCGCGACGGTCTGCCCGGAGGCGATCGTGCGCTGCTCGCCGTTGAGGGAGATACGGAGGGCGGCTTGGGTGTCGCTCATGAGGGGAATATGTGACCGGGTTCGACGCGGGGCAACCGGTGTAGGATGCAGGGCATGGTGCACACGATCACACTCGAGAGCGGTTATACGATCAGCGACGACCGGGCGCGGCTGGACATGGAGTTCGTGCATGCCTCGCTGGCGACGGTGTATTGGGCGACCGACCGGCCGCGGGCGGTGACGGAGCGTAGCTTTGCCAACTGCCTGTGCTTCGGGATCTACGGGCCGGAGCGGCAGGTGGGGTTCGCCCGCCTGCTGACGGATTACGCAATGCGGGCGCATCTGGGCGACGTGTTCATCAGCCCGGCGGTGCGCGGATCGGGGCTGAGCAAGGCGCTGGTGGCGATGATCCTGGGGCATCCCGACCTGACCACGGTCACGCACTGGACGCTGACCACGGCGGACGCGCATGGGCTCTACCGGCAGTTCGGTTTTCGGGACGGGGTCGCAGATGGGCGCTGGATGACGATGGAGCGAGAGGGAAACTAGGGACGCGAGACGAGTAGGATCGTGCCGTCCAGGCCGGTGATCCTGAGCGGTTCGTTCGCGCTCGGGGTCGCGCCGTCGGTCATCCGGGCTTGCCAGGTGCCGTCGCGGTAGCGGACACGGCCTTCACCGGCGTCGAAGGCCAGGGCATAGCAGGTGGTGCCGATCAGGCCGGTGCTGGGGCCGTTGAGTGTGTCGGGGATGGCGCGGCGGCGCAAGGCGGCCAGCGCGACCAGGGCGATGGCTAGCGCGACGAAGGCGCCAATCTGCCAGTGCAGGGTGAGGCCGATAGCGACGGTCAGCAGGCCGGCGGCGATGGCGGCCGCGCCGATCCAGAGCAGGAAGACGCCGGGGAGGATCAGCTCCTGCGCCGCCAGTAGCAGCCCGGCGATCAGCCAGATGGAGCCATTGCTCACGGCGCGTGCGGCTTGGTGAACTGCATGGCGGCCACGGCCTGGGCGATGCCGCCGGCGAGGCCGCCGGTTTCGAGCGGGATGACGAGGGTGTGGCCGGCCGGGTTGGCGGCGAGCTTGCCGACGGCGTCGACGTAGCGCTGGGCGATGAAATAGCGCAGGGCTTCGGCACCGGGTCCGGCGGCGGCGGCGGCGACCTGGGTGGTGGCGTAGGCTTCGGCTTCGGCGAGGCGTTCGCGGGCGGCGGCGTCCTTCTGGGCGGCTTCCAGGCGGGCTTCGGCGCGCAGCACGGTGGCTTGCTTCTCGCCCTCGGCACGGGCGACGGCGGCTTCGCGCTCGCCCATGGCGCGGGCCACGGTGGCGCGGCGTTCGCGCTCGGCGGTCATCTGCAGGTTCATGGCGGTGATGAGGTTGGCCGGGGGCTCGATCTTGCGAAGCTCCACGCGGCTGACCTTCACGCCCCAGGGGTCGGTGGCATGATCCAGGGTGGCGAGCAGGCGGCCGTTGATCTCCTCGCGGCCGGACAGGGCACCATCGAGGTCCATCGCGCCGATGACGCTGCGGATGTTGGTCATGGAGATGGAGGTGAGCGCCTGGACGAGGTTCTGGGCGCCGTAGGCGGCCTTGGCGGCGTCGAGCACGCGGTAATACATCAGGCCGTCCACCACGACGGCGGCGTTGTCGCGGGTAATAACGGCTTGTTCGGGGATGTCGAGCACGATCTCCTGTACGTTCATCTTGTGACCGACGCGCTCGACGAAGGGCAGCATCAGGTTGAGGCCGGGGTGCAGCAGGCGGGTGTAGGCGCCGAAGCGTTCCACGGTCCAGGTCTGACCCTGCGGGACGGTGCGGACGGCAAGCGAGATCGTGAGGACGACGAGGGCCGCGAGGACGGCCAGGACGATCAAACCCATCAGGCTACTCCGTTTGGATGAAGTCGATGACGGCGCGGCAGAGGGGATCGGCCGGGTCACCGAGGCCGACGACGATGTCGAAATGGTGCCGCGCGGGCTGCGGCGCGAGGGTGGCGCGGTGGCCGGCGGCTTGCCAGGCGGCGACGTAAGTCTCGGACTGCCAGCGGAACTCGTCGGATTCGAGGCCGCCATAGCTGGCGAGCAGGGCGGGGGCGGAGCCGGGGATATTGTGCAGCGGGCTGAGGCGGCGGGCGGCCGGGGCGTCGAGGCGGAGCCACTCGTTGACGTAGCTCCTGCGAATCGGCTCGAGATCGAACAGGCCGGAGAGGGCGATGCCGCCGCGGAGCGGGCCGGGATCGGCGAGGAGCATGCCGGTGAGGTGGCCGCCGGCCGAGTGACCGGCGGCGAAGATGCGGGCCGGGTCGGCACCGTGGGCGGCGGCGGTGGCGGCGACGAAGGCGGTGGCGGCGCGGGCCTGGCGGACGATCTCGTCCAGGGTGACGGTCGGGGCCAGGCTATAGTCGATGACGGCGACGTGGATGCCGGCGGCGACGAAGGCAGGGGCGACGAGGCTTTGCTCGGTCTTGGACAGGGCGCGCCAGTAGCCACCGTGGATCCAGAGCAGGACGGGGCCGCCGGGAGCGCCCGCGAACCAGTCGAGCGCCATGCCGGAGGCGGGGTCGAAGACGATGTTTTCGGTGGGGGCGAGCTGGAAGCGGGCGAGGGCGGAGAGGTTGGTCCAGCGCTGCATCTCGGCGGCGAAATCCGGCACGCTGTCGCGGGCGTTGTAGGCGCGGTCGAGCGCGGGGCGGTCGAGGTTGTGCCAGGTTTCCATGGGGACCGTCGTAGAACCTTATCGGACCGGCGGAAATGAGGAGTGACCAGGTGGTTGATTTTGCGACGTTCGATTTCGAGACGCTGCCATCGGCGGAGGCGTATCGGCTGACGGTCAATACGGTGGTGCCGCGGCCGATCGCGTGGACGGTGACGCAGGGGCGGTCGGGCGTGGTGAACGTGGCGCCGCACTCGTTCTTCAATGCGTTCGGGTCGGACCCGGTGCTGATGATCCTGGGGCTGGTGGGCAGCCGCGATCCGGGGCGCAAGCACAAGGATACGGCGGCGTATATCGAGGAGACCGGTGAGTTCGTGGTCAATCTGGTGCCGGAGTACCTGGCCGAGAAGATGAATGCGACGGTGGTCAACGCGCCGCCGGAGGTCAGCGAGATGGAGCTGGCCGGGCTGACGGCGGTGCCGAGCCTGAAGGTCGCGCCACCGCGGATCGGGGAAAGCCCGGTGGCGTTCGAGTGCAAGGTGATCCAGGTGATCGACACCGGGACCAGCCAGTCGGTGGTGGTCGGGAAAGTGGTGCAGATGCACATCGAGCAGCGCTTGCTGACGGGTGACCCGGCGCGGCCGCACATCAAGACGGAAGAGATGCAGCTGATCGCGCGGATGCACGGGCGCGGGTTCTATACGCGGACGACGGACATGTTCGACATGCCGCGGCCGGCGGATTGGGGCAGCGAGGTGAAGGGTTAGACCCGGGTCAGCGACCAGTAGAGCGGCTGGCGGCCGGCGCGGCGGGCCTTGGCTTCGTAGCGCGTCGGCGGCCAACCGTCGGGGCGGTCGGTGGCGGGCGGCGGGACGGTGAAGGCTTGTTGCGCGGCCAGGGTGTCAGTGACCCAGGCCTGGTAGGTCGGGTCGTCGGAGGCGATGCGCCATTCGGCGCCGGGCTTGAGGATGCGGGCGACGAGGGCGATCTGCTCGGGGTGGACGAAGCGGCGCTTGGTGTGGCGGGCTTTCGGCCAGGGGTCGGGGAACATCAGGAACAGCTTGTCGAGGCAGGCGTCGGGGAGTGCGCGGATCAGCTTGCGGGCGTCGTCGGTCCAGAGGCGGAGGTTGGGCGGAACGGGGCCGGTGGCCTCGGCGCCGTCGGGGACGAGGCGGGAAAGCAGCGAGCAGATGCCGTTGTCGAACACCTCGCAGGCGATTAGGCCGGCGGCCGGATTGGCGGCGGCAAGGGCCTGGGCGTGTTCGCCGCCGCCGAAGCCGACCTCGAGCCAGAGCTGCGTCTGGTCGGGCGTGAAGGCATCGAGGGGGGAAGCTGCCTGCGACTCGCTGAACGCGAGCCGCGGGAGCGTCAGGTCGAGGAGCGCCTCCTGGCGGGGCCGCAGCTTGTGGCCGCGGATCCTGCCGTAGAGGCGATCGTCTGGGGGCTTAGCGGTTGAACGCGCTGCGGAGCTCAGGGACAAGGTCCGTGCGTTCCCAGGTGAAGGTGTCGAGCGCATCGTCGGGCTCGCGGCCGAAATGGCCGTAGGCGGAGGTGACGGCATAAATCGGACGGTTCATGCGCAGATGCTCGCGAATGCCGCGCGGGCTCAGGTTCATCACCTGCTGCAGCACGTCGCCGAGCTTGGTCTCGTCCACGTCATGGCCGCTGCCCTGGAGGTCGACATAGACCGACAACGGCTTGGCGACGCCGATCGCGTAGCTGATCTGGATGGTGCACTTCTCGGCCAAGCCGGCGGCGACCACGTTCTTGGCGAGGTAGCGGCAGGCATAGGCGGCGGAGCGGTCGACCTTGGTGGGGTCCTTGCCGCTGAACGCGCCGCCACCGTGCGGCGAGGCGCCGCCATAGGTGTCGACGATGATCTTGCGCCCGGTGAGGCCGCAGTCGCCGTCGGGGCCGCCGATGACGAAGTTGCCGGTCGGGTTGATGTAGAGCTCATCATCCGGACACATCCAGCCTTCCGGCAGGGTGTTGGCGATGAGGCCCTTAAGGCGCTGCTTCAGCTCGGCCTGGTCGAGGCCTTCCTCGTGCTGGGTGGAGACGACGACGCTGGTGGCGCCGACCGGCTTGCCGTCGACGTAGCGCAGCGTGACCTGGCTCTTGGCGTCCGGCAGCAGGCGGGCGACGATCGCGTCGCCCGCGACCCGGCCGTCGCGGATGCGGCGGAGGATCTGGTGCGCGTAATGCAGCGGGGCCGGCATTAGCACGGGGGTCTCGGTGCAGGCGTAGCCGAACATGATGCCCTGGTCGCCGGCGCCTTCATCCTTGTTGCCGGCGCTGTCGACGCCGACGGCGATGTCGGCACTCTGGGCATGCAGCAGGCAGTCGATCTGGGCATTCTTCCAGCTGAAGCCGGACTGGTCGTAGCCGATGTCGCGGATGGCCTCGCGGGCCTTCTCGATCAGCATGTCGCTGGTGATGGAGTCGGGGCCGCGGACTTCGCCGGCGAGGACGACGCGGTTGGTGGTCACGAGGGTCTCGCATGCGACGCGGGCCTGCGGGTCCGCGGCCAGGAAAGTGTCGAGCACGGTGTCGCTGATGCGGTCAGCGACCTTGTCGGGATGACCTTCCGAAACCGACTCGGACGTGAAAAGGTATTCGCCCTTGTCGCGCATGGATTTCTCCTCTTGTCGCGTGATGTATGGGAGTGGCTGGGCAGCCGCGGTGCCGGCTTTATGCCTGGCGTGGGGGTGTTTGGCCTAGCGGACCGTCTTGGTCAAGCATCCAGGCCCATCACATCGGCCATGTCGTATCGGCCGGGTGGGCGCGTCTGCAGCCAACCGGCCGCGCGGACGGCGCCAGTGGCGAAGACCCGGCGGTCGATGGCGCGGTGGGTCAAGGAGATGTGTTCACCGGCGGCGGCAAACAGCAGCGTGTGCTCGCCGGCCACTTCGCCACCGCGCAGGGCGGCAAAACCGATGGCGCCGGGCGGGCGCGGGCCGGTGTGACCATCGCGGCCGCTCTGCATGACCTCGGGGAGGGCGACGCCGCGGCCGGCGGCAACGGCACGGCCGAGGGCGATGGCGGTGCCGGAGGGAGCGTCGACCTTGTGGCGGTGGTGCATCTCAACGATCTCGGCGTCGTATTGTTCGGCGGGGAGAACGGCGCCGAGCTTGCGGGCAAGGGCGAGCAGGATGTTGACGCCGGGTCCGAAATTGGCAGCGTAGACGATCGGGATCTGCACGGCGGCACGGTCGACGCAGGCTTCGTCCTCGGCGGAAAGGCCGGTGGTGCCGAGGATCCAGGCAGTGCCGGCGGCAGTGAGCACCGCCGCAGTGGATTGCACGGCGCTGGCGTGGGTGAAGTCGATGACGAGATCGGCGGTGGCGGCCAAGTCGGGAAGGGGCATCAGTGCCACGCCGTCGGGACCGGTGCCGTCCAGGGCGGTGCCGCCGACGAGCGTGTGACCCGCGACCACAGTTTCTTCGGCGAGCAGACGGCCCATGCGGCCCGATACGCCGGCAATTCCAATCCGCATCTGTATTTCCGTCAGGAGAAGGGGAGTGGAGCGGTCGACACCCGGGGGGTGGTATCGACCGCACCGATGAGGCTGGCTGCAGCAGGAGGGTGCCGCGCTCTGGCCTCACATCCTTTAACTACAGAACACTTGCGAAAGTGGGTAACGTTTTCGTGGGTCGACGTGCGACACCCGGTGATGGCGTCGAGGTATGGCGAATGTGGCGTCGGCGGGTCTGCCTGTCGTTATCCGGCTTTGGTGACGATGGCTCGGTAGAGGGCTTCCGTTTTGGTGGCGATGGCATCCCAGGTGAACATGTCGCGCACGCGGGCGAGACCGGCGTCAGCCATCCGGGCGCGGAGCCCGGCGTCTTCCGCGAGGCGGTTGATCCCCTCGGCAAGACCCAGGGCGAATGCGGCGGGGTCCGCGGGTTCGAAGCTGCCGGGCTTGAGGCCGGGATCGACCAGGATGCCGGTCTGCTCGGGCACCACGACTTCCTTGATGCCGCCGACGGCCGACGCGACGACGGGCGTGCGGCAGGCCATGGCTTCGAGGTTGATGATGCCGAACGGCTCGTAGACCGAGGGGCAGCAGAACAGCGCGGCGTGGGTGTAGAGCTGGATCACGTCCGCACGGGGCAGCATGTCTGGGATCCAGATGATGCCGGGGCGGGTCTGCTGCAGGCGTTGGACACCTTCAGCCATCTCGCGGCCGATCTCCGGCGTGTCGGGGGCGCCGGCGCAGAGGACGACCTGGAGCGCCGGGTCGAGATGCGGGATGGCGGCGAGGAGGTGCAGGATGCCTTTCTGGCGGGTGATGCGGCCGACGAAGAGCACATAGGGACGGGTGCGGTCGATGCCGTGACGGTCCAGCACGTCGGCGTGCATGGAGGGGCGGTATTCGTCGAGGTCGATGCCGTTGTGGATGACGTGGACGCGATCGGGCGCGACGTCGAACAGGCGCAGGACGTCGTCACGGGTCTCGTTGGAGACAGCGATGATGGCGCTGGCCTGCTCGATCGCGGTGCGCTCCATCCAGGCGCTGAGATGATATGCCTGGCCGAGTTGCTCCACCTTCCAGGGACGGAGGGGTTCGAGCGAGTGGATGGTCAGGACGCTGGGGATGTCCCAGAGCTGGGCGGCGATGATGCCGGCCATGTCGGTATACCAGGTGTGGCAGTGTACCAGGTCGGCGTCGGTGCGGTCCTTGGCCATGCGCAGGCTGCGCTCGAAGGCGTCCACCGCGCCGAAGAAGCGCGGGTCGGTGTCGCGCTTGGCTTCCGGCCATTCGGGATAGTAGCGGACGGACGGATTGCCGGACGTAGCCGGGTCATCGCCGAAGGCGCGCACTTCGACGTCCATGCGTTTGGCTAGCGCGCGGCTGAGATATTCGACGTGGACGCCGGCACCGCCGTAGACGTTGGGCGGGTATTCCTTGCTGAAGAGGGCGACTTTCATGGCAGCTTGTCGATCATCGCCTGGGTGATGAGGCAGATGCCGCGGTCGGTGCGGCGGAAACGGGCGGCGTCGAGGGCCGGGTCCTCGCCGACGACGAGGCCGTCGGGGATGCGCACGCCCCGGTCAACGACGACGTTGCTGAGGCGGGCGTGCCTGCCAATGTCGGCGTAAGGCAGGATCACGCTGGCCTCGACGGCGCCATAGGAATGCGTGTGCACGCCGGTGAACAGTAGGGAGCGATGGGCCGAGCTGCCGGAGATGATGCAGCCGCCGGAGACGAGCGAGCTGATTGCGATGCCGCGGCGATTATCCTCATTATGGATGAACTTGGCCGGCGGGGTGATCTCGCCGTAGGTCCAGATCGGCCAACCGGTGTCCCACAGGTCGAGCGCGGGGGTGAAGTCGGTGAGGTCGATGTTGGCCTGCCAGTAGGCGTCAACGGTGCCGACGTCGCGCCAGTAGGATTCCGAGACACCGTTGGCGCGGACGCAGGACTGGGCATAGCGATGGGCGACCGCTTTGCCGTCGCGGACGATACGGGGAATGATGTCGTTGCCGAAATCATGGGAGGAGTGCGGGTCGGCGGCGTCCTCGCGCAGGATGTCCATCAGGAAGGTGGTGTCGAACACGTAAATGCCCATGCTGGCCAGCGCGTGATCGGGATCGCCAGGAATGCCGGGTGGGTCCTTGGGCTTCTCGAGGAACGAGATGATGTTGTCCTGCCCGTCGACGGCCATGACGCCGAAGCCGGTGGCTTCCATGCGCGGCACCTCGATGCAGCCGACGGTGACGTCGGCCCCGAGCTGGACGTGCTGCTGCAGCATCGGCTCGTAGTCCATCTTGTAGACGTGATCACCGGCGAGCAGGACGATGAAGCGGGGAGCGTAACCCTCGATGATGTCGATGTTCTGATAGACCGCGTCGGCGGTGCCGGCGTACCAGCCGCCGGCGCCTTCGCCCATGCGCTGGCTGGCGGGCAGGATGTCGAAGCTCTCGTTGCGCTCGGGACGGAAGAAGTTCCAGCCGCGCTGAAGGTGACGGATGAGACTGTGGGCCTTGTACTGGGTGGCGACGCTGATGCGGCGGATGCCGGAGTTCAGGGCATTGGAGAGGGCGAAGTCGATGATCCGGCTCTTGCCGCCGAAGTAGACGGCGGGCTTGGCCCGGTTGTCGGTCAGCTCCTGCAGCCGGGTGCCGCGGCCGCCGGCCAGGACGTAGGCCATGGCGCTGCGGGACAGGGTGGCGGAGGCTGGCCGGCTGAAAGATCGGGGTAGTTGTTGGTCCATCATTCCGTCCCTGTTCGCTTTTGCCCGTTCGGGCTTGGTCATTTGCGGGGGATCGGGATCCCCCAGATCTCGTTGGCGTATTGCGCGATCGTCCGGTCCGAGGAGAACCAGGCGACGCTTGCCGTATTGGTCACCGCGGCCCGCCACCATTGCGCCGGGTCGCGCCACATGCGGTCGACCGAGTGCTGGGCTTCGACGTAGCTGTCGAAGTCTGCACCGACCATGAACGTGTCACGGTCGAGCAAGTTGTGGATCAGGCCGGCATAACGGTCGGGTTCGCTGGGCGAGAAGGCGCCGCGGCGGATGGACTCGATGACCTGGGCGAGAGCCGGGCTGGCGGCGACGTCGCCATGGGCACTAAGGCCACCGCGCTTGCGGATGGCGACCTGCTCGGTGGTGAGGCCAAAGATGAAGATGTTGTCGGGGCCGACGGCGTCGCGGATCTCGACGTTGGCGCCGTCCAGCGTGCCGATGGTGAGGGCGCCGTTGAGGGCCAGCTTCATGTTGCCGGTGCCCGACGCCTCCATGCCGGCGGTGGAGATCTGTTCGGAGAGGTCGGCCGCCGGGATGATCTGTTCGGCGAGGCTGACGTTGTAGTTGGGCAGGAACACGACCTGCAGCTTGCCGTCGACGGACGGGTCGTTGTTGACCACGTGCGCGACGTCATGGGCCAGACGGATGATCTGCTTGGCGACGAAGTAGCCTGGTGCGGCCTTGCCGGCGAAGATCTTGACGCGCTTGACCCAGTCGCGGTTCGGCTGGGCGCGGATGCTGTCGTAGAGCGCGACGCAGTGCAGGATGTTGAGCAGCTGGCGCTTGTATTCGTGGATGCGCTTGACGTGGACGTCGAACAAAGCCGCCGGGTCGACCGTGATGCCGACGCGTTCGGCGATGACGCGGGCGAGCACTTGCTTGCGGGCAAGGCGCTGCTTGGCGAATTTCTGCTGAAACGCGGCGTCGCCGGCGTAGGCGCTCAGGCCCTCGAGGGCGGTGGCATCGGTGAGCACGCGCTCGCCGAGCACCTCGACGAGCAAGGAGGTCAGGCCCGGGTTGGCGCGGTGCAGCCAGCGACGGAAGGTGATGCCGTTGGTCTTGTTCTGGATCCGGCCGCCATAGACGTGATCGAGGTCCTGGAAGATGGATTGCTTAATCAGGTGCGTGTGCAGCGCCGAGACGCCGTTGATGGCATGCGAGCCGAGGAATGCCAGGTGGCCCATGCGGACCCGGCGGCCATGGCCTTCCTCGATCAGCGAGGTGGAGGACAGCAGGCGATCGTCGGTGCCGGGCAGGCTGCCGACATGAGCGAGGTGGCGGGCGTTCAGCAGATAGATGATCTGCATGTGCCGCGGCAGCAGGCGCTCCATGAGGTGCACCGGCCAGGTTTCCAGGGCTTCAGGCAGCAGTGTGTGGTTGGTGTAGGAGACGGAAGCCAGCGTGATGGCCCAGGCCTCGTCCCAGCCGAGGTCGTGCTCGTCCATCAGCAGGCGCATCAACTCGATGACGACGATGGCCGGATGGGTGTCGTTGAGCTGGATGGCGACCTTGTCGGACAGGGTGCGCACGTCGCTGAAATGCTTGAGGTGACGCCCGATCAGGTCCTGCAACGAGGCCGAGGCGAAGAAGAACTCTTGGCGTAAGCGGAGTTCCTGGCCGGCATCGCTCTCATCGCCGGGATAAAGCACGCGGCTGACGGCTTCGGTGCGGACGCGGTCGCGCTGGGCGCCTTCGTGATCGCCACGGTTGAAGGCGTCGAGATGCAGCGGGGTGAGGGCACGGGCGGACCAGAGGCGTAGCGCGTTGGCATGGTGGCCGCCGCCGCCGATGACGGGCGTGTCGTAGGCGACGGCGAGGATCTGCTCGCCGGGATGCCAGGTGTAGCGGACGTTGCCGGTGCCGTCCGGCGTTGCGGCGACGGTGCCGCCGAAGCCGACGCGGTAGGAGAATTCGGAGCGCTCGAACTCCCATGGGTTGCCGAAGGAAAGCCAATCCTCGGGCAGTTCCTCCTGCACGCCGTCGGTGATCTTTTGTTTGAACAGGCCGTGATCGTAGCGGATGCCGTAACCGAAGGAGTTTATCTCCAGCGTCGCCATGCTTTCCATGAAGCAGGCGGCGAGGCGGCCGAGACCGCCATTGCCCAGGGCGGCGTCGGGCTCGCGCTCGCGGAGTTCGTCGAAGTCGACGCCCTCTTCGGCGAGGGCCTGCCGCACCGTTTCCGTCAGGCCGAGATTGCCGATCGTGTCGGCGAGCAGGCGGCCGATGAGGAATTCGAGCGATAGGTAATAGACGCGCTTGGCGGAGCCATCGACGGAGCGCTGCCGCGACTGGAACCAGCGGTCGACGACGCTGTCGCGGACGGCGAAAGCGGTGGCCATGAACCAGTCGCGCGGGCTGGCGCGCTCGGGCGACTTGCCGACCTGGTATTGCAGCTTGTCGATGATGCGGGCGCGCATCTCCGGAACGCTGAGCTGCTTGGGCGCCGCCACGGGAATCGGTTCGGGCGACGTATCGGGCTGATGCAAGTCCATCGGTCTACTTCCCTAAGTCGCTGACTGAGCGGGTGCGTCGCTTGTGGCATCCCGGGTCCATTCACGCCACAGCAAGATCAGCACCGCCATGATGGCCGGGCCGACGAAGAGGCCGAGCAGGCCGAGCGTCTCGACGCCGCCGAGGATGCCGAGCAGGACCCAGAGGAAAGGCAGCTTGGTGGCGCCGCCGATCAGCGTGGGGCGCACCGTGTGATCGGCGATGAAGATGAATGCCATGCCGGCGACCAGCAGCACGATGCCTGCGACGGTTTTGCCGGCGGCGACCACCAGCCCGGCAGTGATCAGCAGCACGACGGGCGCGGCGCCCGGGATGACGGCGGCGATGGCGGTGAAGAAGCCGAGCAGCGCCGGGTGCGGCGCGCCGGCAAAGGCGTAGCCGATGCCGAGCACGATGCCCTCGCCGAGGCCGACCAGCACCAGGCCGTCAGTGCTGCCATGGATGGAGGCGATCATCTGCTTGGCGACCGGCTCGCCCTGAGGCCCGAACAGGCGGCGCGCGGCGAACATCATCTTCGGGCCGAGGCTGGGGCCTTCGCGGAACAGGAAAAACAGCGTGACCACGGTGAAGGCGAAATCGACCGAACGGCGCAACAAGGAGGCGCCGAGTTGGCGGCCCATCTGCATCGGGTTCAACCGATCGACACGGCCGACCAGGGCGCGGGCACCTTCGGGATCGGCCAGATTATTCTGCCACCAGGAAACGATCTGATCGTGCATCACCGGCGCGCGATCGAGCCAGGCCGGCGGCGGAAGGCCGTTGTTGCGGACGTCCTGCAGCCAATGGATGACGGCGCCGGACTCATGGGCGAGTTGGAAACCGATCAGAACCAGAGGAACAAGGAAGACCAGCGTGGTCACGACGGTGAAGGCGAGGGGAAGCAGAACGCTTTCATGCGTCGGCCCGACCCGGCGGCGCACCCGTTCGTACAACGGCGCGACCGCGATGGCGAGCACGCCGGCCCAGAGCAGGGGACGGATGAAATTCTGCAGGATGTAGCATCCAAGACCGATCAGCACGATCGCCAGGACGATGCGCGCGATACTCTGGCGGTGTTCGCGATGCTCCAGCTTGGCGACGGCGAGTTCCGATTCTGATCGGTCGAGACTTGAATGCATGGGGGTGACCTTGCCCGGTTCCGCTGGAGCCGTCACGGTCGGAAGCATCTAGGGACGGAGTTGAAATGACCGACTGGAAAGATAACGGCGTTCGCGTGATTCCGGGCAATAGCCTGGACAGCAACACGGCGCAGAGTCCCGGGATGGACCGGGCGGCGGCCATCAACTTCGCCCGGGTCGGGGCGCAGAAACTGTGGGCGGGAACGGTGCACATCCATCCGGACGCCAAGACCGGGGCGCATCACCACGGGGCGCTGGAGAGCGTGATCTACGTGTTGCGCGGCAAGGCGCGGATGCGTTGGGGCGAGCAGCTGGAGTTCGTGGCGGAGGCCGGGCCGGGGGATTTCATCTTCGTGCCGCCTTATGTGCCGCATCAGGAGATCAACGCGAGCACGTCGGAGACGCTGGAATGCGTGCTGGTGCGCAGCGACAACGAGGCCGTGGTGGTCAATCTGGACATCGAACCGGTGGAAAAGCCGGAGGCGGTGCATTGGGTCGATCCCATCCATAAGCATCCTTGAGGCGATCAGCATGAGCTACGATCTAGTGTTGCGCGGTGGCCGGGTGGTCGATCCGGGGACCGGGCGGGACGAAGTGGCCGACGTGGCCTTTGCAGGCGGCGTGGTCGCGGCGGTGGGCGCCGGGCTGCGCGGGGCGCAGGAGCGGGACGTTTCTGGCAGGGTCGTGATGCCGGGGAACATCGATTTCCACACCCATGTGTATTGGGGCGGGACGTCGATCAGCGTGGATGCGGACATGTTGGCGCGGCGGTCGGGCACGACGACGTGGCTCGACGTCGGGTCGGCCGGGCCGGGCAACTTCGCCGGGTTCCGGGCGCATGTGATGGAGCACAGCCAGACGCGGATCTTGGCTTACCTCCATGTCGGTCATGCAGGAATCTTCGCGTTCTCGAAGACGGTGATGCTGGGCGAGAGCCTGGACATGCGGCTGATGGATACGGCGAATTGCGCGGCGGTGGCGCTGGCGAACCTCGACCTGATCCGCGGGATCAAGGTGCGGGTCGGGGCGGGGACGAGCGGAGTCAACGGGATCGCGCCGCTGTATCACGCGATCGAAGCCGCCGAGCGGGCCGGGCTGCCGGTGATGTGCCATATCGACAACCCGCCGCCGCGCTATGTCGACGTGCTGGCCGAGTTGCGGCCCGGCGATACGCTGACGCATTGCTTTCGGCCGTTCCCGAATGCGCCCTGCACGCCGGACGGGCAGGTGCGCGAGGCGTGCTGGGCGGCGCGGGAGCGGGGCGTGCTGTTCGATGTGGGGCATGGCGCCGGGTCGTTCGACTTCGAGGTGGCGGAGGCGATGCTGGCGGGCGGGTTCCCGCCGGACATCATCAGCTCGGACGTTCATGTGCTGTGCATCGACGGGCCGGCATTCGACAACATGGAAACGATGAGCAAATTCCTCGCGCTCGGGATGCCGTTGGCGGAGATCGTGCGGGCGGTGACGGCGACGCCGGCGCGGGCGCTGGGTCGGCCGGATCTGGGCGACCTGTCCATCGGCAGCACCGGCGACGTGACCGTCATGCGGATCGAGGAAGGAAACTTCACCTTTGCCGACGTTCGCGGGCAGACCCGGACGGGACGGCAGCGCTTCGCGGTAGACAGCATGGTGGTGGGCGGGTCGCTCTGGCATGCGGTGGATGCCTAGTCGCCGAGCAGATGGAGGACGATCTCGCGCCGGTGCGGGGCGGAGCGGTGCTCGAACAGGTAGAGACCCTGCCAGGTGCCGAGGACGGGGCGACCGTTGGAAACGGGGATGCTCATCTGCGTGCTGGTGAGCATGGTGCGGAGATGGGCGGGCATGTCGTCCGGCCCTTCGTCATCGTGGACGTAGCCGGCGTTCTCCGGGACTAGGCGCTCGAAGTAGTCGAGGATGTCGCGGCGAACTGCGGGATCGGCATTCTCCTGCACCGTCAGCGAGGCGGAGGTATGACGGCACCACAAGGTGAGCAGGCCGGTGCCGATGCCCTGCTGCGCGACCCAGTCGACGATCGGGCGGGTGATCGGCACCAGGCTTTTGCCGGCGGTGCGGATCTCCAGCGTGTGAAGCGATTGTTTCATTCTGCCGTCCTGCGCAAAGGGGGCTGCAGGATCGGCGCTTCATCGGCGCGCGTCGAGGCTGACGCCCTTGGAGGCGCGGCTGATGCGCAGCACCCACACGCCCACCGCGAGGAGCCCGGCGAAGCCGGTGACGAGCGACCAGACCCCGCCGGCAAGCCAGAGCGTGACCAGGACGATCAGCATGCCGAACATCGTCGTCGCAGCTGCGAGGCGGTCGGCGCCAATCGCGAAGGAGCCACCGAGTGCGGTGGCGGTGGCAGTGGCGGTGGTGCCGCGCCACACGCGGGAGCTTTGAGCGAGGCTGCCGCACGCGGCCGTGACCAGGACCTGGGCGGCGGTGACCTGGGCGAGTGCCCAAGCCGAGGGTGCCTCCGGTGTGGCTGCCGGAGGCAGGCCCGCCAGGTGCTGTTCGGCACGGTCCAGGGCGTCGCTGGTGCCGCGAAGGACGAGTTCGGCATCGGCAAGCCAGCGCTGGATCGGCGATGCGTTCGGCTCGGCAGATCGCGGGGCGGCGAGACGGCCATCCATGCCGATCTGCCGAGCTACCGTGCGAAGTGTTTCGTTTGTTGGAGCGTCAGGGCCGGACTCGCTGCCTCGCGGGGGAGCAAGACGATCGTCCACGCCGGTCTGACGGGCGACGGTGCGGGGTGTTTCGGTCGTGCGAGGCTCGGGGCCGGATTCAGCCCCGGCAGACGACGGCGTGGCGAGACGGCCCTCCATGCCGAGCTGCCGCGCGGCCGTGCGGAGCGTCTCGGTCGTTCGGGGTTCCGGATTGGGTTCGGAGTCGGACGGGGTGCCGAGCTGTCGGGCGAGCGTGCGAAGGAGTTGGCGCGCTTCGGGCGGCACGTCGGTTGCGGGAGCTGACAGCTCGCCACGAAGCGAGGCGGCAACCCGTTCAGGGCCTTCAGCCAACAGCGCGACATGACCCTCGGTGATCTGGCGGGCAGCGGCGCCGGCCGCCTTGGCGAGATGGCCAAGTGGCGCGGCACTGTCCCCCTGCAGGGCCTGTTCGAGCGCCGGGAGCAAGGTGGTGAGTTGCCGCAGCCCGGTGGCGGCAAGGTCCGACAACAGGCGGAACGGGGCGGAGGAGAACACGACGACGTCCGGCGAGCGGGACTGCGCCGAGGGTGGCGCCGCACTCGGCAACGGTAACGATACCAAGCGAGCAAGGGCGGCGAGGGAGAAACCCTGAACAGGCGCCGTAATCGTCATCGCAGCCTCCTGCTGAAGCTACGATCGTGCCAGCAAGAAGCTAACTAAAAGTTAACGACCGCGGGCTTCGGCAATGAAGGCTTCGATCAGGTGGGCATCCTTGACGCCGCGGGTACGCTCGACCCCGGAGGCGACATCGACGGCGCGCGCGCCGGAGGCGGCGATGGCGGCGCGGACGTTGACCGGGTCGAGGC
This sequence comes from uncultured Acetobacteraceae bacterium, assembly GCA_964613945.1. Taxonomy (GTDB): domain Bacteria; phylum Pseudomonadota; class Alphaproteobacteria; order Acetobacterales; family Acetobacteraceae; genus JAVVHH01. The sequence continues at coordinate 7,783 of CAZTJC010000044.1, read as the reverse complement.
CGCCGGCGAGCAGCCAGGGCAGCGGTGCGGTCCAGCCGCCGAGGATCGACCAGTCGAAGGAGACCGCGTTGCCGCCGGGCCGGGTCGCGTCGGGCGGGGCCTTGGACTCGATGACGTAGCCATCGATGTCTTCGCCGGCCGCGGGAAGGTGCGACCGGTCGGAAATACCGACCGCTCGCCAGACCGGCAGGCCGAAGCGGCGGCGGACCTCGCTGGTGCGGTGGGGGGTGGCGTAGAGCTGCAGGATGTCGAGCGATGCCACGGCCAGGGTGGCGGTGAGATCATCGTCGGTGGGGTCGACGAACAGGCCGACCCGGGTTGGGCCACCGCTGAAGGAAGCAGCGTGGGCCGGCGTCACGAAACGAGGCGATTTCGAGTAAAAATTCAGGCCGATCCAATCGGCGGCGGCAGCGGCGGTGAAGGCTTCAGGAGTGTTGATGCCGCAGATCTTGACCCGGACCACAGATCAGACCGGCGGGGACAGGCTCAGCGCGGTGCGGTTGGCGCGGCTGGAGGCGAGCTGCGCCTCAAGCTGGCGAACGGTGGCTTCGGCACGCCTGGCCCGTGTCCGCTCGGTGAGCGTGCCGCTCCAGGCCACCAGGGCGCCGAAGAGGAAGAACAGGCCAGCAATGGCCAGCACGGCGATGGAGACGGGCAACTCGATCTGGACGTCGGTGGGCCACAGGCTCAGGTCGACGGCTTGCTTGTTCGACAGCGCGAACAGGACGAGGATGAACAGGAGCGGGGCGGCAAGAAGAACGCGCATGGGTCAGGCAGGTGTCCGTGTAGCGCGCGGCGCGGGGCCGCGGTTGATGCGTTCGCGCAGTTCCTTGCCGGCCTTGAAGAAGGGCACGACCTTCTCGTCGACAGGCACGGCTTCGCCGGTGCGCGGGTTGCGACCGGTGCGGGCGTCACGCTTCTTGACGGTGAAGGCGCCGAAGCCCCGCAGTTCGACGCGGGCGCCGCGGGAGAGGGCAGCGGTGATCTCATCAAAAATCGTCGACACGATCAGCTCGACGTCGCGGCTCATCAGGTGAGGATTGGCGGTCGCCAGGTCGGCGATCAGCTCGGAACGGGTCATCGGGCGACAGATCGATCTGGATTATTGCAGGCACCAACGATGCCGGAGCAGGTGCTGGCCGTCAAGGAAGCGGTCATCAGGGCGGCGGTCATCGGCCGGACCATATCGCCCAGACGCCGGCGTCCTGCGTTCCGAACAGCATCGTTCGCACGCCGGTCATGGCGGAACCGAATGTCCGCTGCACGAAGCTGCTGAGGTCGAGGTCGCGGACGGGGAGGGTTTCGGCGATGCCGTGATGAGCGGCGAGCCAGGCGCGGGCTTCGATCTCGCCGCCGATCTCGTCGACCAGGCCGAGATCCTTAGCCTGGCGCCCGGTATAGGCGCGGCCGTCGGCGAGCTTGCGGACGGCGTCGGGGTCCATGTGCCGGCCGGTGGCGACCATCTGGACGAATTGGTCGAACATGTCCTGCACCAGGGCGTCGAGGTAGGCGCGGCCAGGCTGGGTAAGGGGACGGGTGAAGCTCGGCTGGTCCTTGAGGGGGCCGGAGGTGATGGCCTGGGCATCGACACCGAGCTTGCCGAGCAGGCCGGAAACCTCGACGGTTTCGAGGATCACGCCGATGGAGCCGGTGAGCGTCGAGCCGCGGGCGAAGATGCGCTCGGCCGGCAGGGACACCATGTAGCCGGCGGAGGCCGCGGTGCCGCGCATGACGGTCACGACGGGTTTGGCGGCAGCGAGGCGGAGCAGGGCGGCGTGCAAGCTCTCGCCGCCGGCGACGGATCCGCCGGGGCTGTCCACCGAGACGATGACAGCGGGCACGCCCGAGTCGCGTGCCAGGGCAGCGATGGCGTCCGACAGCTTGCGGTCTTCGGTGATGACGCCGCCGATATTGATGCGGACGAGGTGCTGCCCGCCGACGGCGAGCGGCAGGCGCGGGGCGGCGAGGCTGCCGGCGGCCAGAACGACTGCCAGCACGGTCAGAACGCGCCAGAAGTTCAGGCGACGCTTGAGGCGGCGCCGGTCGACCAGGAGATCAGCTTCGAGCACGGGTCACCTGCCATTTGGACAAAAAAAGACCCTCTCCCGCGAACGGGAGAGGGTTTGGTCGGCTCGGCTTAGTTAGGCGTCGGTGGAAGCCTGGTTACGGCGACGGATCGCTGCACCCAGGATGTCACCCAAGGAGGCACCGCTATCGGTGGTGCCGAAGTCCTGAATGGCCTGCTTGTCTTCTTCCATCTCGCGGCCCTTGATCGTGAGCGCGAGCTTGCGGCCGGCGCGGTCGATCGCGGTGACCTTGGCGTCGACCTTCTCGCCGACGGCGAAACGCTCGGGACGCTGTTCACCCTTGTCGCGGGACAGCTCGGCACGGCGGATGAAGCCGGTGAGGATCTCGTCGACTTTCACTTCGATGCCGTTGGACTGGATCGAGGTGACGATGCAGGTGACCACGTCGTTCTTGTGGATATTGGACAGCGCGCCGGCGGCCGGGTCGTCCTGGAGCTGCTTGACGCCGAGCGAGATGCGCTCCTTTTCGGCATCGATGTCCAGCACCTTGGCCGAGACGATCTGACCCTTCTCGAACTTGGCGATGGCCAACTCGCCGGGCTCGTCCCAGGACAGGTCGGACATGTGGACCATGCCGTCGATGTCGGCGCTGATGCCGATGAAGAGACCGAACTCGGTGATGTTGCGGATCTCGCCTTCGACGGTGCTGCCGACCGGGTGCTCCTCGAGGAACTGCTCCCACGGATTGCGCTGGACCTGCTTGAGGCCGAGCGATATCCGGCGCTTGGAGCTGTCCACGTCCAGGACCATGACGTCGACCTCTTGCGAGGTGGAGACGATCTTGCCGGGGTGGACGTTCTTCTTGGTCCAGCTCATCTCGCTGACGTGCACCAGGCCTTCGACGCCCGGCTCGAGCTCGACGAACGCACCGTAGTCGGTGATGTTCGTGACGCGGCCCGAATACTTGGCGCCCGGCGGATACTTGGCGGCAACGCCATCCCACGGATCGGCCTCGAGCTGCTTCATGCCGAGGCTGATGCGCTGGGTCTCGCTGTTGAAGCGGATGACCTGGACGCGAACGGCCTGACCGATCTGCAGCGCCTCGCTCGGGTGGTTGATGCGGCGCCAGGCAATGTCGGTGACATGCAGGAGGCCGTCCACGCCGCCGAGATCGACGAAGGCGCCGTAATCGGTGATGTTCTTGACGATGCCGTCGAGGATCATGCCTTCCTTAAGGCCCTGGATCAGCTCGCTGCGCTGCTCGGCGCGGGTCTCTTCAAGGACGGCGCGGCGCGAGACGACGATGTTGCCGCGGGCGCGATCCATCTTGAGAATCTGGAACGGCTGCGGCGTGCCCATCAGCGGGGTGACATCGCGCACGGGGCGGATGTCGACCTGGCTGCCCGGCAGGAAGGCCACGGCGCCGCCGAGGTCGACGGTGAAGCCGCCCTTGACCCGGCCGTAGATGGTGCCATTGACGCGCTGCTGCGCTTCGAAGGCGCGCTCCAGGCTGGTCCACGCCTCTTCACGGCGGGCTTTCTCGCGGGACAGGACGATCGAGCCGTCGCGGTCTTCGTACCGTTCGACGTATAGCTCGATGTTGTCGCCGGGCTTGACCTCGACCTTCTCGCCGGCAGCGCCGAATTCCTTGAGGGCGACGCGCCCTTCGCTCTTCAGGCCGACGTCGACGATGGCGTATTCGTCGGTGAGGCGAATGACGCGGCCGGTGACGACTGAGCCTTCGAAGCCTGCTTCGCGGCCGAGTTGCTCTTCGAGAAGGGAGGCGAAATCTTCCATGCCGTGGTTACGACCGGGTTCCATGAGGGCGGCGCTAGATGCCATAGGGTTCGGTTTTTCCTGTGATGGTCCGGCCGAAAAGACAGAACCATGAAGTGCGCGGTCGGCTCAGTGGCCAAAAGCGGCTACCCGCGGTGCGGGCAAGGTTAAACGACGACGCGCCCAGGCCGGAATGGCAAGGACGCGGTCGTGGGGCGCAGACATACTCTTTAGATGTTCGGAGTCAAGAAAATCGTGAGTTGCACGTCGGGATTGGTGGGCGGTGACGGTTTCGAACCGCCGACCCTCTCGGTGTAAACGAGACGCTCTACCGCTGAGCTAACCGCCCAATCCCAAGTTGGGAGAGTTGCCCTGACCAGGTGGCCAGAGCAACTCCCATTCTCTAGTGCGGCAACGATACTTCCGGAACCACCGGCACCGGGACGATGGGCTCGGCCGGTTCGACCCACTCGATCGCCTCGGGCTTACGGGCCAGAGCCTGGCTGATGACCTCGTCGACATGGGCGACGGGGATGATCTTGATGTGCTTCTTCACACCATCTTCGATCTCGGCCAGGTCCTTCTCGTTGTCCTTCGGAATGAACACCGTCGTGATGCCGGCCCGCAGCGCCGCCAGCAGCTTCTCCTTCAAGCCGCCGATCGGCAACACGCGCCCACGAAGCGTGATCTCGCCGGTCATCGCGATGTCACGGCGGACAGGGATGCCCGTCATGATCGACACGATGCTGGTCGCCATCGCGATGCCGGCAGACGGTCCGTCCTTGGGCGTCGCGCCTTCCGGCACGTGGACGTGGATGTCCTTCTTCTCGAACAACGTCGGCTTGATGCCAAAGTTGGTGCCGCGGCTGCGCACGTAGCTGAGTGCCGCCGAGACGCTCTCCTGCATGACGTCACCAAGCTTGCCGGTGTGCTTGACCTGGCCCTTGCCGGGCAGCAGCACGCTTTCGATGGTCAGGATCTCGCCGCCGACTTCGGTCCAGGCCAGACCGGTGACGACACCGACCATGTCCTGCTCCTCGGTCTCACCGTAGCGGAAGCGCCGGACGCCAGCGAACTTCTCCAGGTTCTTGGCACCGATGGTAACCTTCTTGACCTTCTTGGTGACGATCTCCTTGACCGCTTTGCGGGCCACGTTGGCGATCTCGCGCTCGAGGTTACGCACCCCGGCCTCCCGCGTGTAGTAGCGCACGAGGTCACGGATGGCCTCCTCGGAGAGCGACCATTCCTCCTTCTTCAGGCCATTGGCTTCGGCCTGCTTGGCGACGAGGTGACGCTTGGCGATCTCGACCTTCTCGTCCTCCGTGTAACCGGGGATGCGGATGATCTCCATCCGGTCAAGCAACGGCTGCGGCATCTTAAGGCTGTTAGCCGTGGTGATGAACATCACGTCCGACAGGTCGTAATCGACCTCGAGATAATGGTCGGCGAAGGTGGCGTTCTGCTCGGGGTCGAGCACTTCCAACAGGGCCGAAGACGGGTCGCCGCGCCAATCGGCACCGAGCTTGTCGATCTCGTCGAGCAAGAACAGCGGGTTGCTGGTCTTGGCCTTTTTCATGCCCTGCACGACCTTGCCGGGCATTGAGCCGATGTAGGTCCGACGGTGACCACGGACCTCGGCCTCGTCACGAACGCCGCCGAGCGACATGCGAACGAAGTTACGGCCGGTCGCCTTGGCGATGCTGCGCCCAAGGCTGGTCTTGCCGACACCGGGAGGGCCGACGAGGCAGACGATGGGTCCCTTGATCTTCGAGCTACGCGACTGGACCGCCAAGTATTCGAGGATGCGCTCCTTCACCTTGGCCAGGCCGTAATGATCGGCGTCGAGGATCTTCTCGGCCTCGTTGACGTCGTTGCTGACCTTGCTGCGCTTCTTCCAGGGAATGGACAGCATCCAGTCGAGGTAGTTGCGCACCACCGTCGCTTCGGCCGACATCGGGCTCATGGTGCGGAGCTTCTTCAGCTCGGCCATGGCCTTTTCACGCGCTTCCTTGGTGAAGCGAGTCTTCTTGATGCGGTCCTCGAGTTCGGCGGTCTCGTCCTTGCCGTCCTCGCCCTCGCCCAGCTCCTTCTGGATCGCCTTGAGCTGCTCGTTCAGGTAGTACTCGCGCTGGGTCTTCTCCATCTGCCGCTTGACGCGGTTGCGGATGCGCTTCTCGACCTGCAGCACGCCGATCTCGCTCTCCATGTGCGCGAAGACGCGCTCAAGGCGATCGTTGACCTTTGCGGCCTCTAGCAATTCCTGCTTATCGGCAATCTTGAGATTGAGATGGGCGGAGATGGTGTCCGCAAGCTTGCTCGGCTCCTCGATCTGGTTGAGCGAAACCAGCACCTCGGGGGCGATCTTCTTATTGAGCTTAATATACTGCTCGAACTGGCTGACGACCGTGCGGCCGAGCGCCTCTAGTTCCTTGGCGTCACCGTCCTCATCGGGCATTTCGCGGACGAAAGCCTCGAAATAGGCGTCGGTGTCAGCGAACTTGGTGATCTCGGCACGGCGGCCGCCCTCGACCAGCACCTTGACGGTGCCGTCCGGCAGCTTGAGCAGTTGCAGGATCGTGGACACGGTGCCGACGCGGAAGATGTCGTCGGCGCCTGGGTCGTCCTGGGTGGCGTTCTTCTGCGCAACGAGCAGGATCTGCTTGTCGTCACGCATCACGGCTTCCAGGGCACGGACGGATTTCTCGCGGCCAACGAAAAGCGGCACGATCATGTGTGGGAAAACCACGATGTCGCGCAATGGCAGCACGGCAAGCGGTTCTGCGGAGGGTGAGCGCGGGCTCGTCGCCCGCTGCGAGTCAGTCATAAGACCTCCTTTAAATGGACAGTCGTCTTGTCAGCGCGCCCATTTGGCGCGCGCCGACCCGGATGGATGCAAACCCCGGGTCTTGCCGGCAGTCCGCAGGCAGATATCGTCAGCCGTGAGGCGCGCCACAAGGGGCGGAGCTAAGCTCCACCCTCTGCGCGGTTCTTGCCGTAGGTAAACAGCGGGTTGGCGCGGCTTTCCGCGACCTCACGGTTGATGGTGACTTCCTCGACACCGTCGAGACCCGGCAGATCAAACATGGTGGACAGCAAGATCGACTCCATGATGGAACGCAACCCGCGTGCGCCCGTCCGGCGGGCGATCGCGCGTGTCGATACCGATCTTAGCGCATCGTCGGTGAAGGACAGCTTAACGCCCTCCATCTCGAACAGCCGCGCGTACTGCTTGACCAAAGCGTTCTTCGGCTTGGTCAGGATCTCCATCAACGCCGCTTCGTCGAGATCCTCGAGCGTTGCGACGACGGGGAGGCGGCCGATGAATTCCGGGATCAGGCCGAACTTCAATAGGTCTTCCGGCTCGCACTCGCGCAGAACGGCGCCCATGCGACGATCCTCCGGATCCTGCACGTCGGCGCCGAAGCCGATACCAGAACCCTTGCCGCGGGAGCTGATGATCTTCTCGAGGCCGGAGAAAGCGCCACCGCAGATGAACAGGATGTTGGTGGTATCGACCTGGAGGAATTCCTGCTGCGGATGCTTGCGCCCGCCCTGGGGCGGCACGGAGGCGACGGTGCCTTCCATGATCTTCAGCAACGCCTGTTGCACGCCTTCGCCGGAGACATCACGGGTGATGCTCGGGTTGTCGGACTTGCGGCTGATCTTGTCGACTTCGTCGATATAGACGATGCCGCGCTGCGCCCGCTCGACGTTGTAATCGGCAGCCTGGAGCAGCTTGAGGATGATGTTCTCGACATCCTCGCCGACGTAGCCGGCTTCCGTCAGCGTGGTCGCGTCGGCCATGGTGAACGGCACGTCGAGAATGCGGGCGAGGGTCTGGGCCAGCAGCGTCTTGCCGGAGCCGGTGGGGCCGACCAGCAGGATGTTGCTCTTGGCGATCTCGACATCGTTGTTCTTCGCACCATGCGCCAACCGCTTGTAGTGGTTGTGCACGGCAACGCTGAGGACGCGCTTGGCGT
>CAZTJC010000043.1:0-32739 GCA_964613945.1 uncultured Acetobacteraceae bacterium | reverse complement strand
GCGACATCCTGCAGGACCTGCTCGACGCCGCCGGCGTCACCGCCGAGATCCGCACGGAGCCGGCGAAGCTACGCCCGACCGACGTCGCTCAAGTCTGCGGCGACGCATCGCTGGCACACCGCCTGCTCGACTGGCAGCCGCGCATCCCATGGCGGCAGACGCTGGAAGACGTGCTCGCCGGCTGCAGGGCGGCTTAACCGCCGAGCATCACCCGAGTCGGCGTATCAACTCGGGTTTCCGCTTCAACGCCGCCCGATCGGTCCCATCTTGGGTTGATGCCCCACCCCATCCAGTCTCGCCCGACACCGTGGACCACGATCATCCTGGTCTGCGGCAAGTGCTCCCGCAAACTCGATGGCGGCTTCGGGCCGGACGGCGACGACAGCTTCCGCACCGCGGTGAAGGACGAACTCGCCGAGCGGGGGCAGCGCCGTGCGGTTCGGATCGTCGAGACCAAATGCTTCGGCCTTTGCCCCAAGAAGGCCGTCGTCGCCGTCAACGCTTCCGCACCCGGTCAGCTGTTGACCATTCCACGTGGCACCCGGTCGGGCGATGCCTTGAGCCAGTTGCTACCCTCCTGAAGACGGGCGGCACATAAAAAAGGCGCGCCCCGCTTTGCAGCGGGCACACGCCTTTGATGGTTGAAAGAAGCCTTACTTGGCTTCTTCCTTCTCGGCCGACTCTTCGTTGTGCTCTTCGGCAGCGCTGGAGAGCGCTTCACCGAGCGCCTTGACCTTCTCGGCCGACTTGCCTTCGGTCTTGCCGGCGATCGCAACCGTCTCCTTGCCGAGTTTGGCGATGAGCTTGCGGATCGCTTCGCCGTTCAGCTCCTTGGCGTGCAACTGCTTCTTGAGGCTTTCGAGATCCTTGATGATCGTCTTGACGCCGGGCGCCTCGACCTTCTCGAGCGTGGCTTCCCAGCCCTCGATGTTCTTCGTGGCGGCGGCGACGGTGAAGCCCTTAACGCCGTCCTTGATGTGCTTAATGGTCGCGTCAAACTGCGGCATGGATTTTCCCTCGCTTGAACACTGCCGGCTGGCAGCCGATCGGGACAAAGAAGCCTTGTCGCGGGACGGAGTTGCTCAGCTTCATCGCACGTTAATTTCAGCGATATTTATGTAACGACCGGAGTTGACGCCCTGCCATTACGGCACATTTCCTCACGCCTCTTCTTCAGTATTGTTCTGCACGACCTGAACCGCCCCGCCGTTCAACTGCCCCGCCAGCAAGTGTCCGGCCGTCACCGACGCCATGCACAACACCACCGATAACCCGACATTGACCGCCGCCCGGCCCGCCGCGCCCGTCCGCAAAAGGTCCAGCGTCTGCAGGCTGAACGACGAAAAGGTGGTGAAACCGCCGCAGACGCCGACCATGAAGAACACGCGCAGCAGTTCCGGCGCCCCGAACTTCCCATGCGCCAGCGTCAGCGTGCCGAAGAAGCTGATGGCGAACGATCCGACAACGTTGATCGCGATTGTCCCGACCGGTAGCGATCCGCTGAGCGGCGCCAGCCAGATCCCGATCCAGAACCGCCCGAGACTGCCCAGCGCACCGCCGATGGCTACGGCAAGCGACTGCGTCAACGGTGTCATGACGTTCGTTGCTCGGCCGGCGGCTCACCTTCGATCAGTCGCGCCCCGCGGCCATACGTCAACCACGCCCATACCCACTGCACATACACCAGCAGGCGGTTGCGCAGCCCGTTGAGCAGGAACAGGTGTACCCCGCCCCACATCACCCAGGCCACGAACCCGGTCAGCTTCGCCCACGGCAGGCTGGCCACCGCCGCGGAACGGCCGATCACCGCCAGGCTGCCCTGGTCGCGATACCGGAACTTGCCTGCCAATGCTCGCCCCGCGATCCGTGCGGTGATGAGATCCGCCACATACCGCCCCTGCTGCTCGGCAACTGGCGCCACGCCCGGCAACGGCTTGCCGTTCGCGCCGGTCATCGACGCGATGTCCCCGATCGCGAACACCTCCGGATGACCCGGCACCGAGCAATCCGCCTCGACCGGCACCGCCCCATGCTTGCCCGCGTTGATCCCGAGCCACGCCGCCACCGGCGTCGCCGCAACGCCGGCGCACCAGAACACGTTGGCGCTCTCGATCCGCTGTCCCGCGACCATCACCCCAACCGCGTCCACCGCCTCGACCGAAGCTCCCGTGTGCACCTCGACCCGCATGCGCTCCAGCCGCGCCCGTGCGTATCGCGACAACGCGTCCGGGAACCCGGCCAGCAACCCCGGCCCACCCTCGTAGAGCAGCACGCGCGCTTCCGCCGGCTTGATCCGCCGGAAGTCGCGTCGCAGCGTCGCATCCGCCAACTCGCGGATCGAGCCGGCGAGTTCCACCCCGCTCGCTCCACCGCCGACTACCACGAATGTCAGCAGCCGGGTGATCTCGACCGCATCCACCTCGCGCTCGGCCCATTCGAACGCCGCCAGCAATCGCTCCCGGATGCGCGTCGCATCGGGCAGTGATTTCAGCCCGGTCGAGTGAGCACGCCAGTCATCATGCCCGAACCAGCTCGCCTCCGACCCGGTCGCCAGGATCAGGTAGTCGTATGGCACCGCGCCGACGCCGCGCACCGACACCGTTCGGGCGGCGGGATCGACCCCGTCGACTTCGCCGATCTGTACCTCGACGTTCGCCTGCCCGGCGAACATGGAGCGGATCGGCGACGCGATATCGGTCGGTGCCAGCGCCGCGGTCGCGACCTGATACAGCAGCGGCTGGAACAGGTGATGGTTGGTCCGGTCAAACAGCACGATGTCGGCCGGCACCGACGCGAGCCGCCGGGCTGCGTTGATGCCGCCGAACCCGGCGCCGACGATGACGATGCGTGGGCGGGCCGGCATTGGGCCTAGTCGACCAGCTTGGTCCATGTCCGCCCATCGGTTGCCAACAATGCATCCGCGCCGGCCGGTCCGCTCGACCCGGCGCCGTAATTCTCCACTTCGCCCTCGCCCTTGGCCCAGGAATCCAGCACCGGTTGCAGCGCCGCCCAACTCGCCTCGATCGCATCCGCGCGCTGGAACAGCGTAGCGTCCCCGAGCATGCAATCGTACAGCAGCGTCTCGTAGCCGACGTTCGGCCGCTCGTCGAAATAGTCCTTGTACCGCATCGACGACACGACCCGGCCCAGCGACATCTCCGGCCCCGGGCGCTTGGCCGCGAACTGCACGTCAATCCCCTCCTCCGGGTCGATCAGCAGCCGCAACACGTTCGGCGTCGTCGGCGCCGCGCCGAACACGCGATACGGTGCCGGCTTGTAATGCACCGAGATCTCCGTCTTGCGCCCCGACAGCCGCTTGCCGGTGCGGATGTAGAACGGCACCCCGGCCCACCGCCACGTGTCGACGTGCAGACGCAGCGCTACATACGTCTCGGTCCGGCTGTCCGGCGCCACGTTGGGCTCCTCCCGGTATCCCGGCACCGGCTTGCCGAACTCGGCACCTGCCGTGTACTGCCCGCGCACCGCGTCCGCTGGCGTCAGCGGCCGGATCGCCTGCATCAGCTTGGCCTTCTCCGACCGCACCGCCTCGGCGTCGTAGGCGATCGGCGGCTCCATCGCGACCATCGACAGCAGCGTGAACATATGGTTCGGCACCATGTCGCGCAGCGCCCCGGTCGGCTCGTAGAACTTGCCCCGCCCCTCGACGCCGACCGTCTCGGCCGCGGTGATCTCGATGTGGTCGATATACTCGCGCTTCCAGGTCGGCTCGAACATGCCGTTGCCGAACCGCACGGCCATGATGCTCTGCACCGTGTCCTTGCCGAGGAAATGGTCGATCCGGTAAAACTGGCTTTCCTCGGCATGCTGCAGGATGCGCGCATTCAGCGCCTGCGCTGACGGCAGGTCCGACCCGAACGGCTTCTCGATCACTACCCGGCGGAACATGCCATCGGTCTGCTGCAGCAACCCGGCCTTCCCGAGCCCGTCGACGACCGTGCCGAAGAACCGCGCCGCCACCGCGCAGTAGAAGATGGCATTGCCATCCCCAATCGCCGCCTTGATCCCTGCGAACGTCTCGTCCTGGCTGAAATCGCCGACCTGGTAGCTCAGCCGATCCGTTACCCACTTCCACGACTCGTCGTTGAGCTTTGGAACGTAGAATTCGGCCGTCTTGTCCGTCGTGAAGGACTGCATCGTGTCGGTCAGCGACTTGCGCCACGCATCGGTGTCCTGCTGCGCAAGATCGACGCCATGCACCTTGAACCCGTCATCCAGTCGCTTGGCCGTGGCCAGGTCGTAGAGCGACGGCATCAACAGCCGCTTGGTGAGGTCGCCGCCGGCCCCGAAGATGACCAAGGTGCAGGCTGGCGCTTGCTTGACCGGTGCCGCCGATGGGGTCGCGGCAGGCTGACCGGCCGGGATGAGCGATGTCATGGGTGTGCTTCCTTCATGTCGTCGTCCGGATCAGGAGGCCCTGATCCGGTTTCAAGTGCAGGGGGCCGGGTTCGACGGGGCGTTCGCCCACCTCGTGCGTATCCGCGACGACCGTGCCGCCCCTATCCATCACCGTTTCGGCCACGGCGCCGCCGGTGTTCAGCACGATCTCGAACGCCGTGCCGTTCAGCGTGCGGCGGTAACGCAGCACGCCACCCTCCGCCGACGCGGCCGAAAGCTCCCCTAACGCGAGCGCCGGATGCGCCCGCCGCAGGTCGAGCAATCGGCGATGCAGCGAAAACATCGATGCGGGATCGTCGGTCTGGATGCTGCGCGGCACCGTGTCACCCATGGGCAACCAGGGCGTCCCGGTGGTGAAGCCATGATTGGCGCCACTATCCCATGGGAACGGCGTCCGCTCCGGATCACGCCCGAGTCCCTGCCCGGGCTCGCGCAGTTCCGCCGGATCACGGATGTCGGCAGTGGGAATGGCCGTATCGAGCATCCCGAGCTCGTCGCCCATGTAGATCGTCGGCGTGCCCCGCAGAGTCAGCAGCAGCATGGCCGCCACCCGTGCCTGCGCCGGCCCGACCCGGGTCGCGACCCGGCTACGGTCGTGGTTGCCCAGCACCCAGTTCGGCCAAGCCCCCGCCGGCAACGCCGCCTGGTAGTCGTTGATCAGCGACGCGATCGCGCCCGCGGTCCAGTGCGGCAACAGCAGCAGGTGGAAATTGAACGGCAGCTGCGCCCCGTCCCCGTCCCGCCCGTAATAGGTCACGAGCTTGTCGATGGGCAGGTAGATCTCGCCGATCAGCACGCGCTCCGGATACTCGTCCAATACCGCGCGCATCTCGGCCACGACCTCGTGCACCTCCGGCCGGTCGGCGGAATACACTGGCAGGAACTGCTCAAACGGCCGGTCGCCCGGATGCCACGCCTGGTTCGGCGGGTTGTCGCGGAACTCGGCATCCTTCAGCATCATCCAGATCACATCGACGCGGAAACCGTCGACGCCCTTGTTCAACCAAAAGCGCAAGGCATCGTACATCGCGCGCTTCACCGCGGGATTGCGCCAGTTCAGGTCCGGCTGCGTCGGCAGGAACGAGTGATAGTAGAATTGTCCGCGCCGCTCGTCCCACGTCCAGCCGGAGCCGCCGAAATTGGCCATCCAGTTGTTGGGTTCGTCGCGCCAGAGATACCAATCCGCCTTGTCGCCCGACCGCTCCCGGCTGGCCTGGAACCATGGATGCTGGTCCGACGTGTGGTTGGGCACGAAGTCCAGGATCAGCTTCAACCCGAGGGCGTGAGCCCGCGCCAGCAGGGCGTCGAACTCGGCCATCGTGCCAAACAACGGATCGATCCCGCAGTAATCCGAGACGTCGTAGCCGAAATCCGTCATCGGCGACGGATAGATCGGCGACAACCAGACCGCATCGACCCCCAGCGCCCGAAGATCGTCCAGGCGCCGGGTGATCCCGTTCAGGTCACCCGTGCCATCCCCGTCGCTATCCTGTAGCGAGCGCGGATACACCTGATAGACGACGCCCCGTTGCCACCACGCCGCGTCCATCGCGTCATCCTACTCTGCTTCAGCCCAACGCGGCTGCAGCAATTTAGTTGACCAGCGTCAGCCGCAGGCCCCAGGGCGCCAACCCGTCCATTGCCTCGCCCAGGGTGAACAAGACCGTGCCAGTTGCCGTCCAAGCGAGGGACTCATCGGCAAAATTGGCTGCCAGGCTCAGCACGCGGCCGTCGTCCAGCGCCCAATGCACGGCGATTCCGGTCTCGCCCACGGTCTCGTATCGCCCGGCACCGCCGCCGATGCGCGGCAACAACGGCACCACCTTCTCCCGCCGCAGCTCGATGAGCGAGCGATAGAACTCCAGCCACGCCGCATGCGGCGCCCGACCCGGCGCGCTCCAATCCAACACGCAGGCGTCCCGCGTGCTGGCCGCGTTCGGATCGGCCAGCTTGGCCAACGCTTCCTCGCCCGAGAACTCCGGCAGGTGCGCGAACTCCTCCCGCCGCCCGTTGCGCACTGCCGACGCCAACGGTTCCGCGTAGTCGCAGAAGAAGTCGAACGGCTCGGCCGCCGCCCACTCCTCGCCCATGAACAGCATCGGCACCGCCGGCCCCAGCAGCATCACCGCCACACCCAGTCGCAGCGCCGCCGGCGATGCCAACGCCCCCAACCGTTTGCCGAACGGCGTGTTGCCGACCTGATCGTGGTTCTGCAGGAAGTTCACAAACGCCATCGGTGGCAGATGCGCCGACGGCGTGCCCCGCATCAGGCCGGGTCGATGGATCGACTCCTGGTCGCCCTGATAGGAGAACCCCTCGGCCAACGACTTGCCCAGCCGCGCGAGCGGGTCGACCGCGTAGTCCCGATAATACCCGTCCACCCTGCCGGCCAGCAGCACGCGCATGACGTGGTGGAAATCGTCGTTCCACTGCGCGTCGTAATGCGCTACCCGCCCGTCGCGCCGCTCGAGCCAGCGCGCATCGTTGTTGTCGTTCTCCAGCGTCAGGTGCAGCGTCCGACCGGGCTGCGCCGCGCGCACCCGCTCGGCGATCTCGTCCAGGATGTGCGGGCTTCCGTCGTCGAACACCGCCTGCACCGCATCCAGCCGCAGGCCGTCCAGGTGGAATTCTTCGATCCAGTACACGGCGTTCTCGATGAAATAAGTCCGCACCGCCGGCTGCGAAAAGTCGATCGCGCCGCCCCATGGCGTCTTATGCCGCTCGGTGAAGAACTCCGGCGCGTAGTCGGCGATGCTGTTCTGGTCCGGCCCGAAATGATTGTAGACCACATCCAGCACGACGGCGATGCCGACGGCGTGTGCCGCATCGACGAAGCGCTTCAGCTCGTCCGGCTGGCCATAACTGTGATCCGGCGCGAACGGCAGCACGCCGTCGTAGCCCCAGTTGCGCGAGCCGGGGAATTCGCCGACCGGCATCAGCTCGATCATGTTCACGCCGAGCCGGGCCAGATGCTCGAGATGCTCGATCGCCGCCATGAACGTGCCGGCAGACGTGAACGTCCCGAGATGCAGCTCGTACAGCACCGTTTCGTGCCAGGGCCGCCCCGCCCAGCCGGCATCCGACCAGACATAGGCGGCCGGGTCGGTGACTTGGCTCAAACCACCGGGCCCGTCGGGTTGCGAGCGGGACGCCGGGTCCGGCACGATCTCGCCTCCCATCCGGAACGCGTAGCGCGCGCCTGGCTCCAACCCGGCATCCGACGCGGTCAGCCAGCCATCGCTCCCCTGCACCAATTTGATATCAGCCTGACCAGGCCGCACGAGCGCCCCCTCGGTCACGCTCGGCGCCCAAACTGCGGCTCCACGTCCATCGGACAAGCCCCAGCGTGGGGCCGGGAAGTCAGGGTTGTTCATCGGGAGCTCGCCGTAGTTCGAACGCCCAACGCAGCCCGGCCCACTTGGATCACCGATGACGTGGTGTCGGCTACTCGGCGGCTATTTGGCGCCCGTCGATCCACCGCCGGTATTGCCCGGGATCGTGCCCGTCGTCGCTGTATGCCCGATCACGTTCTGGCCGGCGCGATCCCGCGCGATGCGACCCGCCGGCGTGGCAGCGCTCGGCGCGCCAGGCGGCGTCTTACCTAAAGGCTGCGTTGGCGAGGCCGTGCTGGCGCCAACCGCCCCGCCTCCGGCCGACCCGGCCGCCGGTGCGGCTGATGGCATTTGGGCCGAAGCGGCACCGACCCAAAGCGAGCCCACTAAGACGAGCAGAATTCTGATCATCGCGTTCCTCCCTCGACACCCTGTTGAGCGGGCGTGTTGACAGGCATGATCCCCGAACCGCCAGAGCTGGGCAATGGTTTTGGCGTGAAGAAACCGTCCGGCTGGCAGCAGGGTTTAGTAGACGACCATCACCGTCGGCGTGTCGGTATAGCTTCCCGGGGCCGCGATCTGACGTGCAGGAATCGCTCCGTAGATCGTATACGGCCTGATCGTGGGGCCGAGCACGGTGATGGAGATGAGGTCGCTGACAACGCCAGTTCCACCTGACCCATCGCCCCAGATCGTGCTCCGCGCCGCAGTTGTGTAGAGTTGATAGGCGAGCCGTCCCGCCCCCGCGGCCAGTACCCGCCCGCTGAACGAGCCGCCGCCCCCCGTGCCGACCTGGATTGAATAAGGCAGGTTGAGCGCGGCAAGCGCCTGACAGGTGACCGTGACCGTTCCGGTGATCGACGACGCCGTCGGCGAAAACGGGTCATAGGTTCCAAACGTCACTCCGGTCGACGCGACGAGGCAAGTCTGTCCCCACGCCGCCTGGCCGGTCAGCGGCAGGAGCATCAACGCCAGTATGCCGACCCAGCGGTGCATCACGCCGCCTTCCGGCAACGCAGCGGGCCGATGGTCGGGATGTCTCCAACCTTTGGGCGATAATCGAATTCAAATCGGCAGGTCCCTCGCCCCGGGACATCGGCCTGCATGCGGACGTGCGGAGGCAGGTCGCGCACGAACGCCTGTCCGCCATATCCCACTGGCAGCGGCGCGCCTCCGGTCTCCAGCCGCAGCGTCGACCCGATCGGCAGGGGCTGGCCGCCCTCGTCGACCACCTGCAAGAGCGCAGATTGCCGGCGGCGCATGTCGAAATGCACCACCACGCCCGAACGATCGGCAGGCCGGACTTCCCGCGTTCCCGTCTCGGCTTCGATATCCAGCGGTAATCCGCTCGGGTCCACCGACACGTGGTTCAGCTCGAAAGACCTCAGATCGGGCACGAGGACGCGGCCGGACGTGCCGGTCTTCTCGATCGGACGGTTTTCATAAAGCACGTTCAGGCCGGGAGTGCCGTCGGTATCCACGATGGCGAAACTATCCGTAATGACGTTACTCGCAAAGAAATCATTGTCGGCGAAAACCAACGAGCCGCTCGCGCCGCCGCGCCAGGACGTTCCTCCGCTGGAGTGGTAGCCGCTGACCTCGAACAACGACCAGGGCGACTTGTATTGACCGGTCGCGAGCACCCGTCTGCCGTCCCCCTCCGATGCGTAGAGCTGACCGCCAGCATCGCCCACCGCGACGACCGACCGGCTCGCCTGCAGCGTACCGACCGGGGCACTGGACCCAACCCCGAGCCCGGCGCCGACCGAGTTGCGCTCGCCGAGCGGCATCGTGATGCCGAACAGCGCGCCGTTGCCCGACCGGTTGTCGAAATCGTGGAACGCCGTCGCATACAGGCTCGCCCCGGCGAAGCCGAGCGCCACCGAGTAGCTCGCCGTCACCAGCGACGTCCGGATCGGCAGGTAGAAGGTCGGGCCGCTGAGCGGATCGCCCGTGACCCGGCCGAAGCTGGTGTTGAGATAACCGCTGGTCAGCGGCGCGCGCGGAACCGAGTTTCGCCGCTGCCGTGTGTAGGCGACGCCGACCGTGCCGTAGGCGCCGAACGAATAGCCGGCCGACGCACGGAGCGCCCGGTCCGGCACCGGGTCGTCGTAGAGGGAAGCCAGGTCGCGGAATTTGCCATCGGTATATTGCGCCGAAACGGACAGGCTCAGCTTGCGCGTGGTCCGCTCGAGGGCGCCGTAGACCAGCATGCCGCTCTTACCGCGCGCGCTACTGCCAGCCACCGCGACGGAAGCGACCGCGAGCGATCCCAGCGTCACCGTCGCGCCTCCACCGCCCATGCCGAAGGACGGGCTGGCTTCGGCATGGCCGCTCAGCGTGAGCCAGTCGGCCATCCCTCGCCGATAAGATCCCGAGCCGGCCAGGGCGCGGTAATCGTTGCTGCTGATTCCGTAGCCGAGCCGGACCGCGCCCACCTCGGCCGAATAGGCATCCAGGCCGGGCGCCAGCATCGCCGTGCTAGTGTAAATCGGCGCCGTCGTGGTCACTTGTTGGCCGAGCGCGTTGTTGACCACGAGCGCCACGTCGTTGGCGCCGTTGACGATCGGTAATTGCCGCACCTCGAACGGCCCCGGATCGGCCTTGGTAGAAAGCAACTGCGTTCCGTTGATGAGCACGTCGACCGTGGACGGCACCGCGACCTGTCCGGCGATGCTCGGCACCGGGAAGGTGATCAGATCGGGGCGCAGGCCGAAATCGCGCGCAATCTGAGCGCCGCCGAGCCGGAGCGGCCGGGTCCACGGCAGGCCGGACGAGATTACGTCACCCACCCGCATCCGCTGCAGCGTCTCGGGATCGGAGTAGGTGTATCCGCTATCGAGCCGGATTCCCGTCGTGGTGCCGGCCCCCGTGCGCGCGATGGCCTGCGAGCTGAGCACGCCCCAGGGTGAGAAAATCCGCGCATCCAACAGCGTGTCCACCCGGCTGCGTCCGGCGGCATACTCGCCGATGACGTTGTAGTTCAGCACCGCGCCAACCCCGCTCTCGACCGGCAGCTCGCGCCGCTCGGGTGTTTCCGGCCCAAGCACCGCGGGGCGCAGCGACGGTGTCGCGGCCGTAAACGCGATAGCCTGGTTGGGTTGATCCAACGTCGCCGATATACCGGGCAGCGAGGCAATGGCGACGACCTCCTCGGCCGGCCCCGGGCCGGTCTGCAGCCCCAACTCGGTCAACTCGCGCCGGGTCGCGAAAAGAACACCGTTCCTGGATTGGAAGTCACCGATCTTGCCGATAGGGCGGCCGTTGACGATGACGTCGAGGAGGAGCGCTTGGGTTCCCGCCAGCATCGGCGTTCCCGCGGCCGGACCGGATGGGGCTGCGGCGGGCGGACTGGCAGGCGGAGTGGCCGGCGGAGTGACAAGAGGGTTGCTGGGTGAACTGGCGGGCGAGTTAGCGAGCGGAAAGGGTGGCGGCACAGGCGGCGGGACCGGTGGCGGGCTCGGGAGAGGACCGACGCGTGGTTTAGCGGTCGAGACGGTCGACGCATTGGCGGGAGAGGCGGGCCGGGCAAGCCCGATGAGCAGCAATGTCGCCGCGATCAGCCCATATCTTGGCGTCCCGCGACGGCGAGGCACTGCGGGCTCGGCCCGTTACGGCGGAGCGTTGACGACAGAGGCCGTCGCTTCTTGAACGCCAGCATCGGTCGTGACCGTCAGCCGAACGGCGCCGCCAGTCGGCAAACGGGCAGCCCCGATCGGCCACTGCGACGTGGCGCCCGGCAATACATAAGGATGCGCCGACGTGCGGATCGCGACCTGTCCGCCGCCTGGCTGCTGCATCTGCGCGGAGATGACGGTCACATGCCGATTGCCGCGATTGCGCACTTGAAGCTCGCTGCCCGAACGGCCTGACACGACCTGCCAGACAAGCGCGGCACTGGCCAGCGCGGTGGGCTGAATGAAAACCGGCAGCGAGATGCGCAACGCGACGCGGACGCCCGGGGTATTCGGCGGCGGCAGCTGGTCGATCAGCAACCGGTAGGTCTCCTCCGTCGCGCCAGGAGACGTTCGCAGAACCAATCGGATCGATTGCGCCTGACCCGGCGCGATTTCCGCAAAAGGCGGACTGACCCCTAATGCCGCCGTATCGGTCAGCGTCGACGCGCCATCGTTCTCCCGCCAAAGAAACGGCCTGACCTGGATGACGACCGGCGCATTGCTCCGGTTGGTAACGGTCATACTGGCCGTGCGCTGCTCCGGCATGAAAGTAATGGATACCGGCGCAATCTCCAGCATCTGAGCACGCGCATGCGAGCCCAATAGGAAACTCAAGAACAGGGCGGCGGCGATAACGCGCATGTCGCTAATAGGTGAGTGTAGCTGTTACCAGGTCCGAATAGATGCCGACTGCGGGATATTGCGACGCCACAACCTGACCGTAGACCGTGATTACCTGTGCCAAGCCGTTACCGGTGCCGCTGACGGTGTCGGTGCCTGCGGTATTGCCGAAATTCTGCGTTCGGGCCGCGTCTTTGAATAGCTGGTAGTTCAATACATTGGCGCCATTTGTCATCTTACGCAAAGCGGTAGATGCCGAGTTTCCAGTGCCAGCATCCAGACCTATAGTATAGCTAGTATTCAAAGAACAAGAAACGGTCAGCGTTGTTGTGGCAGGAAGCGCAATGGAAGCATAGTTTCCGAATGCGAGCGGAAGGGCAGCTACAGTGCAGGTAGAAAGCACAGTTGCAGTCACTGCGATTGTTCCAGTCGCCGTCGCTGCAACCACACTCGTGGCCTTAATGCACAGTAGACCAAAACAAGTAAACGATAAGTTAAAAATTTTCTTGAGGCGCATAAAACTAGTCCGCGTCAAAGGTGCTGCCGTCACGGCTCATTAGCTACAGATAACGTGTTGATGCGCAAAATGCAACGTTAAGTTGTATTGAGTTCAATTTTTCGCGCGTGCTCCTGAGCGTTGTGCAACACGCCCTCGCATGCCATCTCAGGCTCATGACAACGACACTGGCGAAGAAATCCAAGGCTGAGCCGGCGCCCCCGGTCACGTTCCAGCAGGTCAAGCAGCCCGCGAAAGCCATGACCACGCCGCTACGGGTGGTCTCGCACTACGAACCTGCCGGCGACCAGCCGCAGGCGATCGGCGAACTGACCGTCAACGTGCAAAGCGGCGACCGCGATCAGGTGCTGCTCGGCGTCACCGGGTCGGGCAAGACCTTCACGATGGCCAAGGTCATCGAAGCGGCGCAACGCCCGACGCTGATCCTCGCCCCGAACAAAACCCTCGCCGCCCAGCTCTACGGCGAGATGAAGCAGTTCTTTCCCGACAACGCTGTCGAATACTTTGTCAGTTACTACGATTATTACCAGCCCGAAGCATACGTGCCGCGCACCGATACCTATATCGAAAAAGACAGCCAGATCAACGAACAGATCGAGCGCATGCGCCACAGCGCCACCCGCGCGTTGCTCGAGCGCGGCGACGTTGTCATCGTCGCCTCCGTTTCCTGCATCTACGGCATCGGCTCGGTCGAGACCTATGGCAACATGATCGTCCGCCTTGAGCCCGGCGGGCAGATCGGCCGCGACAAGCTCGCCCGCGCCCTTGTCGAGCTACAATACCGCCGCAACGATGCCGCCTTCCAGCGCGGCACCTTCCGCCTGCGTGGCGATACCGTCGACGTCTGGCCCAGCCATCTGGAGGACCGCGCCTGGCGCGTTACCCTGTTCGGCGACGACATCGAGAGCATCAGCGAGTTCGACCCGCTGACCGGCGAAGTCACCGGCGCGATGAACGAGGCCAGCATCTACGCCAACAGCCACTACGTCACCCCGAAGCCGACGCTCAACCAGGCTATCCAGGACATCAAGCAGGAGCTGAAGGAGCGCATCGACACCTTCGTTGCCGAAGGCAAGCTGCTGGAGGCCGAACGCATCCAGCAGCGCACCACCTTCGACATGGAGATGATCGAAACCACCGGCTCCTGCAAATCCATCGAGAACTATTCGCGCTACCTGTCGGGCCGCCGCACCGGCGAGCCGCCGCCGACGCTGTTCGAATACCTGCCCGAGAACGCCATGCTCATCGTCGACGAAAGCCACGTCACCGTGCCGCAGATCGGCGGCATGGCGCGCGGCGACGCGGCGCGCAAAGGCGTGCTGTCCGAGTTCGGCTTCCGCCTGCCGTCCTGCATGGACAACCGCCCGCTCCGCTTCGAGGAATGGGAGCACTTCCGCCCGCAGACCATCTTCGTCTCCGCGACCCCCGGCACATGGGAGATGGAGCGCACCGGCGGCAGCTTCGCCGAGCAGGTCATCCGCCCAACCGGCCTGATCGACCCGGTCACCGAAGTTCGCCCGGTCGAGCGACAGGTGGACGACCTCCTCGCCGAATGCCGGGTCGTCATCGGCAAGGGGGGCCGCATCCTGGTCACCACGCTGACCAAGCGCATGTCCGAAGACCTCACCGATTACATGACCGAGAACGGCATCAAGGTCCGCTACCTGCACTCCGACGTCGACACGCTCGAGCGCATCGAGATCATCAGGGACCTCCGCCTCGGCGTATTCGACGTGCTGATCGGCATCAACCTGCTGCGCGAGGGTCTCGACATCCCCGAATGCGCCCTGGTCGCCATCCTGGACGCCGACAAGGAAGGCTTCCTGCGCAGCCAGACCAGCCTGGTGCAGACCATCGGCCGCGCCGCGCGGAACGTGGATGGCCGGGTCATCCTGTATGCGGACCTGATGACCAGATCGCTCCGTTACGCGATCGAGGAAACCGAGCGCCGCCGGGCCAAGCAGAGCGCCTGGAACGAGGCCAACGGCATCACGCCCACCAGCGTGCGCAGCCAGATCGGCGAGGCGCTGCGCTCGGTCTATGAGGCGGACTACGTCACCGTCGCCCCGGTCAAGGATGCCGGCGTCACCGAGATGGTCGGCAAGGACCTCAAGACGTCGATCGCCGAGTTGGAGAAGCGGATGCGCGTCGCCGCCGCCGACCTTGAGTTCGAAACCGCCGCCCGCCTGCGCGACGAGATCAAGCGGCTGGAGGCGCTCGACCTCGGCCTGCCGCCGCCGCCGGTCTCCCCGGCCGGCTTCGGTGGCAAGGCCAAGAAGGACCGCACGCCGGAACCGCTCGGTCCCGGCGGCGGCGGCTACGACCCGGAGAAGAAAGCCGCCAAGAAGGGCCGTGGCCGACGCTGACCCTTGTAAAACGAGTGTAAACAATTTGCTTGTTGTTGGCGCCGATGCGCCTGGTTAGTGTCCCGCGATAATAATAAACGCGGAACACGCCATGCGTATTTGTATCTACGGCGCCGGCGCCATCGGCGGCTATGTCGGCGCCCAGTTGGCACTAGCCGGCGCGGACGTCAGCCTCGTCGCGCGCGGCCCTCACCTCAAGGCTATGCGCGAGAACGGTCTGCGCCTGCGCATCGGCGGCGAAGAGAAGGTCGCCCGCGTCACCGCCACCGACGACCCGGCCGAACTGGGTCCGCAGGACAGCGTTTTCGTGGCACTCAAGGCGCACTCGATCCCCGGTGTCGTCGACCAGATGACGTCCCTGCTCGGCAACGACACCAGCATCGTCACCGCCGTCAACGGCATCCCGTACTGGTACTTCTACAAGCACGGCGGCGCCCTCGCCGGCACCAAGCTGCACTCCGTCGACCCCGGCGGCGCGCAATGGGAGAAGCTGCGTCCCGAACGTGCCATCGGCTGCGTCGTCTTCCCCGCCACCGAAGTCGTCGAACCCGGCGTCATCCAGCACATCTACGGCGACAAATTCCCCCTTGGCGAACCGAACGGCGAGAAGACCGAGCGCGTGCAGGCGCTCAGCGCCCTGATGGAGTCCGCCGGCCTGCGCGCCCCCGTGGTGGACAGCATCCGCGACGAGATCTGGCTCAAGCTGTGGGGCAATCTCTGCTTCAACCCGATCAGCGCCCTGACCCATGCCACGCTCGAGCAGATCACCAACGACCCGGCCACCCGCGCCGTCTCCAAGGCCATGATGCTGGAAGGCCAGGCCATCGCCGAAAGCCTCGGCATCAAGTTCCGCGTCGACGTGGAGCGCCGCATCAACGGCGCCGGCGCGGTGGGCGCCCACAAGACGTCCATGCTGCAGGACCTCGAGCGCGGCCGGGCCATGGAGATCGACCCGCTGGTCACCGTCATTCAGGAATTGGGCCAACTCACCGGCCTGCCGACCCCGACGCTCGACGTGGTGCTCGCCTTGGCGCAGCAGCGCGCCCGCATCGCCGGGCTTTATTGATGGCGCGCTGGGTCCGCTTCGAGCCCGACCGCTTCGGCCAGCTCGAGGGCGACACGATCGTCGTCCACACCGGCGACATGTTCGATCACCCGGTCGAGACCGGCGAGCGCATCCCGCTGGCCGATGTCCAGCTTCTCGCGCCGACCCGGCCGTCGAAGATGATCGCGCTGTGGAACAACTTCCGTGCGCTGGCCACCAAGCTCGGCCAGGCCACGCCGCCGGAGCCGCTATACTTTCTGAAGGCCGCGTCGTCCTTTGCCGGCCCGGGCACCGAGGTTCGCCGGCCCGCCAGTTATGACGGCAAGGTCGTGTTCGAGGGCGAACTCGGCATCGTCATCGGCGCCCGGTGCAGCAACGCCACCGAGGCCCAGGCCAGCGCCGCGATCTTCGGCCACACTTGCATCAACGACATCACCGCCGTCGACATCCTCAATCGCGACGCCAGCTTCGCCCAGTGGACCCGCGCCAAGAGCTTCGACGGCTTCGGCCTCATGGGCCCCGCCATCGCCACCGGGCTCGACCCGGCGACCCTGACAATCCGCACCGTGCTGAACGGCGCCGAACGCCAGAACTACCCGGTCAGCGACATGGTGTTCCCCGCCGCCAAGCTGGTGAGCCTGATCTCCGGCGACATGACGCTCGAGCCCGGCGACGTCATCTGCTGCGGCACCTCGGTCGGCGTCGGCGTCATGAAGGAACCGGTCAACACCGTCGACGTCACCATCGACGGGATCGGGACCCTCAGTGCGACCTACCGCAACTGACGACTAGACCGCCACCGCCGACGCCAGCCGTCGCTCCTGTGCCCGGCGCATCGGCTTCAGCACGACCAGCGCCAGGAACACGACGACGAAGTTCATCGCCGCCGCTACCAAGAAGACCGACCACCAGCTGCCGGTCGCCTGCTTGATCATGTTGGCGAACGGCACAAGCAACGCCGACGCGCCCTTGGCGGTGTAGAGAAAGGCCGAATTCGTGGTGGCGTATTTTGCCCCGAACGCATCCGTGCAGGTCGAGGGGAACAGGCTGAAGATCTCGCCCCAGGTGAAGAAGATCAGCGCCGCGAACAGCACGAACATCCACGGATTCGAGCCGAACTGCCCCAGCAGTAGGTAGGCGATGCCACCCAACGTGAAGGCGATCGCCATGGTCGTCTCGCGCCCGATCTGGTCCGACACCCAGCCGAAGAACGGCCGCGCTGCGCCGTTGGCCAGGCTGTCGACGATCAGCGCCGTCGCCAGCACCGTGCTGCCGCCGAGCAGCAGCATCTTGTCGAGCCCGAAATCCTTCGCGATCAGCGAGAGCTGCGCCGTTGCCATCAACCCCGACGCCGACACCATCACGAACATCAGGTACAGCAGCCAGAACACCGGTGTCGCCAGCATCTCCCGCGACGAGTAGTTCCGCACCGATTGCGCCACCTTGCGCGACGGCACCGCCGGTGCCTCGCCCGGTGCCGGATAGCGCATGAACCAAGCCAGGAGAAACAGCAGCACGCCCTGTCCAAGCCCGAACACCAGGAAGGTGTGCGCGTAGCCGCTGCTCTTGATGGTCTGCTCGATCGGGATGATCGTCAGCGCTGCCCCTGCGCCGAACCCGGCCGCGATCACGCCGACGGCCAAGCCGCGCCGATCCGGGAACCACTTCACCGCTAGTCCGACGCAGGTGGCGTAGATGAACCCGCCACCGATCCCGGTGATCGCGGACCCCACGTAGAGCATCGTCAACGTGTCGGCGATCGAGTTCAGCCCCCAGCCGATCCCGACCAGGACGCCACCCAGCGCGATGGTCACCTTGGGACCGGTCTTGGCTCCGAGCCGCTCGACCATCCAGCCGCCGGCCGGCGTCAACCACGTTTCCAGCGCCACAAAAATCGCGAACGCCAACTGGATGTCGGCGATCGCCCAATCCGCGTGCGCCGCCTGGAGCGGCTGGACGAACAGCGTCCAGCCGTATTGCAGATTGGCGATCAGCACCATGCTCGCGACGCCGAGCAGGAGCTGGATCCACCGTCTATTATCCGGCCGGGGACCGGCGAGGCTTGCTGACATACTGTCCTCCTCTGCCGGCCCCTTTCTTCCTGGAGGGGCTCGGCGCTATTAACCCTTGAGCGCGCGAACCATCGTGCTGCCGAGCGAGGCCGGGCTGTCGGCCACGTGGATGCCGGCCCTGCGCATGGCCTCGAACTTGGCTTCCGCCGTGTCCTTGCCACCCGAGATCACCGCGCCGGCATGACCCATGCGGCGCCCTGGCGGGGCCGTGGCGCCGGCGATGAAGCCGACCACCGGCTTGCGGTTCTTCTCGCGCGCGATGAACTCCGACGCATACGTCTCGGAGTTGCCGCCGATCTCGCCGATCATGATGATGCTCTCCGTCTCCGGGTCGGCGAAGAACATCTCCAGCACTTCGATGAAGTCCGTCCCCTTGACCGGGTCGCCGCCGATGCCAACGCAGGTGCTCTGCCCCAGCCCGGCTGCCGTGGTCTGCGACACTGCCTCATAGGTCAATGTCCCGGAACGGCTGACGATGCCGACGCTGCCGCGGCGATGGATGTGCCCCGGCATGATGCCGATCTTGCAGGCGTCCGGCGTGATCACGCCCGGGCAGTTCGGCCCGATCAGCCGCGACTTGGAGCTGGTCAGCGCTCGCTTGACGCGGATCATGTCCTGCACCGGGATGCCCTCGGTGATGCAGATGATCAGCGGGATCTCGGCGTCGATCGCCTCCAGGATGGCGTCGGCCGCGAAGGGCGGCGGCACGTAGATCGCGGTGGCGTTGGCTTTGGTGGCGTTCACGGCCTCTTCCACCGTGTCGAACACCGGCAGGTCGAGATGCTTTGTGCCGCCCTTGCCCGGCGTGACGCCGCCGGCGACCTTGGTGCCGTAGGCGATCGCCTGCTCGGAGTGGAACGTGCCCTGGGCGCCGGTGAAACCCTGGGTGATGACGATCGTGTTGGCGTCGACGAGAACGGCCATTATGCGGCTTCCTTCACGGCGCGGACCACCTTTTCGGCGGCATCGGCCAAGTTGTCGGCCGACACGATCGGCAGGCCGGATTTAGCCAGGATGGCCTTGCCCAACTCGACGTTGGTCCCTTCCAGGCGCACCACCAGCGGCACGCCCAGGCTCACTTCGCGTGCAGCCGCAACGACGCCTTCAGCGATCACGTCGCAGCGCATGATGCCGCCGAAGATGTTGACCAGGATGCCTTCGACGTTCGGGTCCGACAGGATGATCTTGAACGCTGCCGTCACCCGTTCCTTGGTGGCGCCACCGCCGACGTCGAGGAAGTTGGCCGGGCTGCCGCCATAAAGCTTGATGATGTCCATGGTCGCCATCGCCAGCCCGGCGCCGTTGACCATGCAGCCGATCGTGCCGTCGAGCGCCACGTAGTTGAGGCTATACTTGGCGGCCTCGAGCTCCTTCGGGTCTTCCTCGGCCTCGTCCCGCAGCTTCTCCAGCTCCGGATGCCGATACAGCGCGTTGTCGTCGAAGCTCACCTTGGCATCGAGCGCCACCATCTCGCCGGCGCCGGTCACGACCAACGGGTTGATCTCGACCGTCTCGCAATCGAGGTCGGTGAAGGCCTTGTACATGGCCAGCACGAACTTGCTGAACGCGCCGACCTGCTTGCCTTCGAGCCCGAGCCCGAACGCCAGCTTGCGGGTGTGATATCCCGAGATGCCGCTCGCCGGGTCCACCACCGCGCGGAGGATCTTCTCCGGCTGGTGCTCGGCGACGTGCTCGATCTCCATGCCGCCTTCCGTGCTGGCCACCACCGCGATCCGGCCGCTGTCGCGGTCCACCAGCAGCGACAGGTACAGCTCGCGCTTGATGTCGCAGCCGGCCTCCACGTACACCCGGCTGACCCGGCGGCCGGCCTCGCCCGTCTGCTTGGTGATCAGCACGTTGCCGATCATCGCGGCCGCGGCTTCCTTGGTTTCCGCGGCGCTCTTGGCCAGGCGCACGCCGCCTTTGCCGTTCGGATCGTCCTGGAACTTGCCCGCGCCACGTCCGCCGGCATGGATCTGCGACTTCACGACGTAGATCGGCCCCGGGAGCTTAGCCGCAGCGGCCTCCGCCTCCTCCGGCGTCCAGGCAACATGACCTTCGAGCACGGCGACGCCGTAGCGGCGTAGCAACTCCTTGCCCTGATACTCGTGGATATTCATTCCGGCCTAACCTCGCAGTGGATCATAGGAACACGCTCCGCTCCTTCTAAGCCGAATTGATCGGGGCGACTAGTTGACACCCGGGCGCGCGCGACGGGCCCATGTAAAACATCGTCACATGATGAAACCCGGACCAGGGCGCGTCGTTTTGAGCCAACAGACCGGGTCCAAGACCCGCGGCGGCAGTCGCCGCTGTTGAACAAGAGGAACGCAACTATGTCAGACAACCAATTCGAAGGCACCGCCCGCAACATCGGCGGCAAGGTCGAGAGCGCATTCGGCAACGTCACCGGCGACAACAAGAGCAAGGTCGAGGGCAAGGCCGACCAGGTCGCCGGTCAGGCACAAAAGGCTTTCGGCGATGCCAAGGACGCCGCGTCCGACGCCGCCGACAAGGCAGGCTCCAAGCTGAACGACGTTGCCAACAAGGCAGGCTCGACGCTCAACGACGTCGCCGACAAGACGAGCTCGAAGCTCAGCGGTGTCGCCGACAAGGTCAGTGAGCAGGCGTCCAACATCGGTGGCCAGGTTTATGAAGCCGGCGAGTATGCCGCTGAGACCGTCGCCGACTACGTCCGCAACGAGCCGGTTGCCGTCATGCTGGGCGTCGCCGCCGTCGGCATGCTGATCGGCTACCTGATCGGTCGCCCGAGCGAGCGCTCAGTCGAACTCGGCCGCTTCCGCGCCGCCTACCGCGACCGCTAAAGCCAAACGGTGGGGTGCATCACGCACCCCACCACCCGCTACTCCGCAGCCAGCTTTGGCGTCGCCGCTCCGATCGCACCAGACTGACGGATCGCTTCGATCCTCGCCTCGTCGAACTGCAGCACGTCCCGCAAGATCTCGTCCGTATGCTCGCCCAGCAACGGCGACCGGGTCACCTCCGTCGGGCTGTCCGACAGCTTGATCGGGTTTCCCACCGTCAGATACGTTCCGCGCACCGGATGCGGCACTTCCACCAGCGTGCCGGTATCACGCAACGACTGATCAGTGGCGATCTCGGCCATCGACAGGATCGGACCGCACGGAATATCGTGCTTGTTCAGCTCCTCCATCGCCTCGAACTTGGTCTTCGTCATCGTCCACTGTTCGATGCGATCGAAGATCGCCTTCAGCTTCGGTAACCGTGCCGCCGGCTTGGCATAGCCCGCATCGGTCTTCCACGTGGGCTCGCCGATCACGTCGCAGATCGCCTCCCACACCGGTGCCTGGGTGATGAAATAGATGTAGGCGTTCGGGTCCGTCTCCCAGCCCTTGCACTTCAGGATCCAGCCGGGCTGCCCACCGCCCGACGCATTACCCGCGCGCGGCACGCTCTCGCCGAACTCGCCATCCGGATACTGCGGGTATTCGGTCAGCGCCCCGTGCGCCAGACGCTGCTGGTCGCGCAGCTTGACCCGGCACAAATTCAGCACCCCGTCCTGCATCGCCGCCGTCACCTTCTGGCCGCGTCCGGTCGTGTTGCGCTGGTACAGCGCCGCCACGATCCCCAGCGCCAGGTGCAAGCCGGTGCCGCTATCGCCGATCTGCGCGCCCGTCACCAGCGGCGGGCCGTCGTCGAAACCGGTGGTGCTGGCGGACCCGCCGGCACACTGCGCGATGTTCTCGTACACCTTGCAGTCCTCGTACGGCCCCGGCCCGAAGCCTTTGATCGAGGCCAGGATGATCTTCGGATTGATCTCCTGGATCCGCTCCCAGGTGAACCCCATCCGGTCCAGCGCGCCCGGCGCGAAGTTCTCCACCATCACGTCGCAGGTCAGCATCAGCGCCTCGAGCACTTTCTTGCCCTCGGGATTCTTGCTGTCGATGGTGATGGACCGCTTGTTGCTGTTCAGCATGGTGAAATACAGGCTGTCGGCGTCCTTCACGTCGCGCAGCTGCCCGCGGGTGATGTCGCCCACGCCGGGCCGCTCGACCTTGATCACGTCGGCGCCGAACCACGCCAGGAGTTGGGTGCAGGTCGGCCCCGACTGCACGTGGGTGAAGTCGAGGATTTTGACGCCGTCGAGAGCCTTCATGCTGCGATCCCTGCTTTCTTCTTCAATGTGCTGGTGGGGTTGAGGCTGCCGATATTGCCGCTCTCGCTGCCGGCCGCCGGGTCGATGACGGCGTTGATCAGCGTCGGCCGCCCGCTATCCATGGCGGCATCCACCGCCGCCTTCAGCGCATCCGGCGTGGTGACGTTCACGCCGACGCCGCCGAACGCTTCCATCATCTTGTCGTAGCGCGCGCCTTTGACAAACACGGTGGTCGCCGGGTCGCCGCGCGCACCCTGATCGGTGCCGCGATAGATGCCGTCATTGTTGAACACGACGATGCACACCGGCAGGTCGTAGCGGCAGATCGTCTCCACCTCCATGCCGGAGAAGCCGAACGCGCTGTCGCCCTCGACTGCCAACACCGGCTTGCCGGTTTCGACCGCTGCAGCGATCGCGAACCCCATGCCGATCCCCATGATGCCCCAGGTACCGACATCGAGCCGCTTGCGCGGCTGGTACATGTCGATCACGCCGCGGGCGAGGTCGAGCGTGTTGGCGCCCTCGTTGACCAGCATCGCGTCCGGCCGTTCCTTGATCACGTCGCGCAGCACCCGCAGCGCGCTGTGGAAGTCCATCGGGCTCGAATTCTTGCCCAGCTTGGTCGCCATCTTGGCGATGTTGCCGTCCTTCTTCTCGCGGATCGCGTCGGTCCACGCGGTCGGCGGCGGTGCCCAGTCGCTGCCCATGCCGTCCAGCAACGCCGACACGCAGGAGCCGATGTCGCCTACCAGCGGCGCCGCGATCTCGACGTTGCTGTCCATCTCGCGTGGGTCGATGTCGATCTGGATGAACCGCTTGGAGCCCGGCGGCCCCCACTGCTTGCCCTTGCCGTGGCTCAGCAACCAGTTCAGCCGCGCGCCGACCAGCATCACCACGTCGCTCTCCTTGAGCACCGTCGAGCGTGCTGCCCCGGCCGAGAGCGGATGCGTGTCTGGCAACAGCCCCTTGGCCATGCTCATCGGGATATAAGGAATGCCTGACGTCTCGACCAACGCCCGCACCGCCTCGTCCGCCTGCGCATAGGCCGCGCCCTTGCCCAGCACGATCAACGGCCGCTGCGCCGACTTCAACACATGCAAGGCCCGCTGCACGGCGTCCGGCGACGGCAGTTGCTCCGGCGCCGGGTCGATCACCTTGACCAGCGACCGCCGCCCGGCCTCCGCCTCCATCGTCTGCCCGAACAGCTTCGCCGGCAGGTCGAGATACACGCCCCCCGGCCGCCCCGACACCGCCGCCCGGATCGCGCGCGCGACGCCGATGCCGATATCGGCCGCGTGCAGCACACGGAACGCCGCCTTGCACAGCGGCTTGGCGATGGCGAGCTGATCCATCTCTTCGTAATCGCCCTGCTGCAGGTCGACGATCTCCCGCTCCGACGACCCGCTGATCAGGATCATCGGAAAGCAGTTCGTGGTGGCATTGCTCAGCGCCACCAGCCCGTTCAGGAACCCCGGCGCCGATACCGTCAGGCAGATCCCCGGCGCCTTGGTCAGGAACCCGGCGATCGCCGCCGCATTGCCCGCATTCTGCTCGTGCCGGAACGAGATCACCCGGATGCCTTCTGCCTGCGCCATCCGGCCCAGATCGGTGATCGGAATGCCTGGCACGCCGTAGATCGTCTCGACGCCGTTCAACTTCAGCGCGTCGATCACGAGGTGGAAGCCGTCGGTCAGCTCGATCTCGGACGTGACGTCGTCGTCTGGCTTCAGCGCTGCGGACATTGGTTGCTCCAGTTTCTTCTCGGTTCAGTTGCCGACGAGTGGCAGGAAATCGTCCAGGGCGGCGTTGAACGCGCTGGGTTGCTCGGCGTGCGCCAGATGCCCGGCCCCCTCCAACACCACGTATCGCGCCCCCGGGATACGTGCGGCCATCCGCTCGCAGCCGGCCGCCGGCGCCAATTGGTCCAGGCTCCCCGCCACCACCAGCGTCGGCACCGCGATGCGCGCCAACGCCTCGCGCTGATCAAAGCCCGGCATCGCCAGCACCATGTCGCGGTACGTGCTCTCCGGCACCGCGCCGAACGCCGCCTCTGCCGCCGCCACACCGGCCGGGTCGGGATCTCTGCCGATCGACTCGCGGATCGCGTCGGCTGCCAGCGTCTCCATGCTGTGTCCGGAGTCGAGCGGCCCCAGTTTGGACGCGACGAACTGCTCCGCCCATGCCGGGTCGCGCCCGCCAAAGGCCGGGCTGGTTTGCGACAGCACCGCGCCGCGCGCCACATGCGGCGACGCCGCCAATAGGCGCTGCACGATCATCCCGCCCAGGCTGTGCCCGACCAGGATCGGCCGGTCCAACTCCAGCGCCTTGATGAACCCGGCCAGCGACGCCGCCAGCGCCTCCATCGTCACCAGCGGCAACGGCGCCGAGTTGGCATAACCCGGCATGTCCCAGGCGATCGCGCGATACCGAGTGCCGAAATGCGCCAACTGCGGCGTGAACACCGCCGCACCGCCCCCAATCCCATGCAGGAACAGGATCGGCACCCCCTCCCCCTCCTCGAGATAGA
Source organism: uncultured Acetobacteraceae bacterium (assembly GCA_964613945.1). Taxonomy (GTDB): domain Bacteria; phylum Pseudomonadota; class Alphaproteobacteria; order Acetobacterales; family Acetobacteraceae; genus JAVVHH01. The sequence continues at coordinate 8,028 of CAZTJC010000043.1, read as the reverse complement.
CGATGTCGGCGACCTCGCGCACCTGGCGCACGTCCATCTGGCCGATCTGGTGCGCGGGCTGGATCACGCGCGCTTCATGTTCGATTGCACTCATGGCAGCAGGTGGTAGCCCCCATCGCGGATCTCGACCATCACCTGGCTGGTCGCACTAGCGCCACTGTGATCCGTCGGTGTCAGCGAGAACACCGCCTCCGCCCCCGCCATCCCCGTCACATGCTCCATCGCATCCCGCAACACGGTGCGGAACGCTGGCGTCCCGGCCGTGCCCCCGCCCATCTCGGCGCCGGCGGCAACCAGCATGAACGAATCCCACATTGTCGCCCCGAACAAAGACCGGCTGCCTTTGCCGAACTTGCCCTCGTACGCCTCGATGAACGTCATCGCTGGCGCCCGCACCGGGTTGTCGTGCGGCAACTGCTCGGCCACCAGCACCGGCACGGACGAGAACATCACCCCGTCCAACGCCTTGCCACCCACCCGCAGCGCGTCCGGCCCGGCGATGCCCTGCACCGTGTAAATCGGCCCGGCATAGCCCCGGTTGCGCAACTCGATGATCGGCGTCGTCGCCGGCGTCGCCGAGGCCGCCACGAACACCGCGTCCGGCTTGGCGGCGATCACCCGCAGTACCTGCGGCGTGACACTGGTGTCAGCCGCGTTGAACCGCACGTCGATGACGCTCTCGATCCCGCGCTCGGCCGCCTGCGCCGATAACGCGTTGATGTAGCCGTCGCCCAGCGCGGTCGCGAAGCCGATATGCGCCAGCCGCTTGGCCCCTGCCTTGGCCAGCCGCTCCACGATCTGCACCGTGGCCACCCGCTCGCTCGGGATCAGCTTGAACGCCCAGCGCCGATCGCCTTCCGGCGGCTCGATCGCGCTCGACGACCCGGCCAGGCTCACGAACGGCGTGCCCGACGATCCCGCCACGTCCAATATCGCCAGCGAGTTCGGCGACGTCGACGGACCCAGGATCGCGTCCACATGCTCCTCGTCGATCAACTTGCGTGCCGCCCGCACCGCCGCCGTCGGATCGGTCGCATCGTCCAGCACGATCCAGCGCACCGCATGCTCACCGATCTTCTTGGGCAGCACCTCGATCGTGTTGCGCTCCGGCACGCCCAGCCCCGCCCCCGGCCCCGTCAGCGACAACACGGCTCCCAAGGTCATTTCGGCCCGCGCCGGCATGGTTCCCACAAGGCACAAGGCAATGAGCGCCATCGACCGCATTCGGTCTCTCCCAAATCGAGCGCCGAGCCTAGCGCCCTCAACGCCACACTCCAACCGTCGCGTATCGTTGATGCCATGCCCGGCAACGCGCGGCCAACCGCACTGTTAGCTTACAATGACCGACAATACCCAAGACGACCGCTCCGCCCTTTCACGCCGCCTGATGATGAGCGCCGCCGGCCTCGGCCTGGCCGCCGCCGTCACGGACACCGCCGCAGCACAAACCCCAGCACCGACGCCTGCGACCGGCCAGCCCTTGTCCGACCCGCGCACCAAGTATCCGCAGCCGCCTTTCGCCAAGCAGTCGCAGCCCTTCCCTGGCCTCGTCCGCGACATGAACCCTCGCCCGGATCACGGCGAGACCAGCTATCGCGGCTCCGGCCGTCTCGCCGGTCGTCGCGCGCTGATCACCGGCGGCGATTCCGGCATGGGCCGTGCGGCCGCCATCGCCTTCGCCCGTGAGGGTGCCGACGTCGTCATCAACTACCTGCCCGCCGAGGAGCCGGATGCGCAGGACGTCATGGCCCTGATCCGCGATGCCGGCCGTAAGGGCTTCGCCATACCGGGCGACCTCCGCGACGAAGCCTTCTGCAAGAAGCTGGTCGCCGATGCCGTCGCCCAGCTTGGTGGCCTCGACATCGTCGTCTCCAACGCCGCGCGCCAGCAGCAGCACCAGTCCTTCCTCGACCTATCCTCCGAGGACTTCGACGCCACGATGAAGACCAACATCTACGCGCCGTTCTGGATCCTGAAGGCTGCCGTACCACATATGCCGCCAGGTTCGGCCATCATCGCGACCACCTCGGAGCAGGCCTACGACCCGACGCCGGAGCTCTACGACTACGCGCAGACCAAGGCGGCGACGATGAATTTCGTCAAGTCGCTCGGCAAGCAACTCGCCTCCAAGGGTATCCGCGTCAATGGCGTCGCCCCAGGCCCAATCTGGACGCCGCTGCAGGTCAGCGGCGGCGCGACGATGGAGAAGCTGGAGAAGTTCGGCGGCAACACGCCGCTAGGCCGTCCGGGTCAGCCAGCCGAACTGGCCTCGATCTACGTGCAACTCGCAGCCAGCGATGCGAGCTACGCGACGACCCAGGTCTACGGCGCGGCCGGCGGCAACGGCCAGCCCTGATCAAACGGGCCGGGAACGGATCAGTGCGTCCAGTTCTCGGCCCGGCCATACTTGAAGTTGTCGGCATACACCTTGGGCTTGATCGGATTCTTCTTCGGCGGCTGCTCCACCTGGTACTCGATCCCGTTGGCATCGGCATACGCCACTGCCTGCTCGCAGGTGTCGAACTTCAGGATCACCTGGCCCTGGGTGAAGTCGCTGCCCCACCATCCCATCAGCGGCTCGGTGATCTCTTTCTGAGGCTGCCAATCCAGGGTCCATTGTCCGGCGGTCGCCGGGCCAGATTGGGTGGCGGTCTTGGGACGCATGAAGATACGGGCGCGCAGGGTCATAGGGATGCTTATACCCGATTTGCGCCCTGCCGCGCCAGGCGTCGCCACTCCAGGCTGCGTCGGTTCAGCACCGCTAATTGGGACGGTTCTCGCATGGCGCCCTCGCCCAGCCCGATCGCCCGCTCGAGCGTTTCCGCATCCGCATGCTTGATTGCCGGCCGGGCGATCGTGTGGTGCCATACCCCACCAACCGCGTTGTCCAGCAACACCCGCATGAAGCAATGATCCAACCTGATTGGCCACCGATGCTCGACAGCGACTCCCGGCAGCACGACCCTGGTCAGCGCCAACCACCGCGCGACCCGGCGCCCCTGATCCTCAGCCTCACCCTCGCCCCCGACGACCAGGCGCGTCTGGACCGGCTGCGTGCCGCCCACTTCCCGCCCCAGCGCAACTTCCTCGCTGCTCATGTCACGATGTTCCACCATCTTCCCGGCGCCGAACTCGAACGCATCGCCGCCGACCTCGCTGGCACCGCCGCCGAAACTGCCGGCTTCACAGTTCGCGTCGCCCGCCTGCAATCGCTCGGCCGCGGCGTTGCCCTGGCGTTGGAGGCCGATCCGCTGTTGCGGCTGCGTGCCACCCTGGCGCGCAAATGGTCCGATCGCCTCACCGCGCAAGACAGCCAAGGCTATCGCCCCCACGTCACTGTGCAGAACAAGGTGGACCCGGCCGTCGCCAAGGCCTTGCTGCACGAGCTCTCGAAAGGCTTTGCTCCGTGGGAGATCGCCGCGACCGGGTTGTCCCTCTGGCATTACCGCGGCGGCCCCTGGGAGCCGGCCGGAAGCTACGCTTTCAAAGCTGACGCGGCGGCCCCGCCATGACCCCGCCATCGATGACCAGGGTCTGCCCCGTCATGAACCGTCCCGAGGCCGCGGCCAGGAACACCGCGGCACCGGCGATCTCGTCCGGCTCACCGATCCGCTGAAGCGGCGTGTCGGCCGTGCGCCGACGCAGATTGTCGGAGTCCTCCCACAGCGCCCGCGCGAAATCCGTCCGCACCAGGCCCGGTGCGATGCAGTTGGCCCGGATGCCGCGCGGTCCCCACTCCACCGCCAGGTTGCGCGTCAGCTGCATGTCAGCAGCTTTTGACACGCCATAAGCCCCGATCGTCGCATTCCCGCGCAACCCGGCGATCGACGACACGATGATTACCGACCCATCGCCGCGCTCGGCCATCCCCGGCAGCACCATGGCCGACAGCCAGTGGTTGCTGCGAATGTTGCTGCCCATGATCCGGTCCCATGCATCGTCCGGGATGTCGGCGCCTGGGCCGAAATACGGGTTGACCGCGGCGTTGCACACCAGCGTGTCGATCCGGCCCCACTCGGCCAGCGTCCGGTCGACCAGCGCCTGCAATTCCGGCTTGCGCCCGATGTTGCACGCCACCGCGATCGCCTCGCCGCCTCCCGCGCGGATGCCGTCCGCTACCGTGTCGCAGGCATCCTGCCGCCGGCTGCTGATGACGACTCGCGCACCATGTTGCGCCATGCGCTCGGCGATCGCCCGCCCGATACCTTTGGTCGACCCGGTGATCACCGCGACCTGGCCGCTCATGTCGAAGAGTGATGATGGTGCTGACAGCATGGGCAGGGCGGTTCTCCGCTTCTGATGGCCGGGCTGTTGAAACGTCGTGGTGCTGCTGGAGGGGATTGAACTCTCGACCTCTCCCTTACCAAGGGAGTGCTCTACCACTGAGCTACAGCAGCGCGACGTGCGCACCCCCTACGGACAAGCGGCCCCCAGGTCAAGCTGCCGATTGACCTAACTTGGTCTGTTATCAAATTTATGTGAATGTAACGCCTTTTGTTTGACACATTTGCGAACCGGTTGGCTAGCATCTTACCCATAAACGGCTTGGAAAAGGTCGACCCCATGCACCGGCAAAATCGGCTGACGTTGACCATGATCAATGAACCCACCCGCACCCGCGAGCTGCCGGTAGGTTCCGAACTAATTATCGCCTTCACGCTCGGCTTGGCGGGCTGGTGGGGAATCGTGCATTTGGTGATGTGGCTTGCCGCCTGACGACGACTTGGCCAAGACACCGGCTCCCGCGCCCAAGAAGCCAACCATGATCGAGCGGGAGGCCGAGGCGCTGCGCGCCAACTTGCGGCGCCGCAAGCAGCAGGCCCAAGCTCGCGATGCCCGGCCTACCCCGACCACCGACGTCGTCGAAAGCTAGCGTCCCCCCGCTGGCTCTCGCTCGCCGCCTGCGTTAGACGCAGTCTCATGTCTGTGATGCCCGACCACTGGATTCGCCAAATGGCGACCGACCACGCCATGATCGAGCCGTTCGTCGGCACGCAAAAGCGCGAAGGCATCATTAGCTACGGCCTCTCCAGCTATGGCTACGACGCCCGCGTCTCCGACGAATTCCGCGTCTTCACCAATGTCGATAGCGCGATCGTCGATCCCAAGAACTTCAGTTCGGACAGCTTCGTCACCCGTACCGGTCCGTCCTGCATCATCCCACCCAACTCCTTCGCGCTGGCCCATACGATCGAATATTTCCGCATCCCGCGCGACGTGCTGGTCATCTGCCTCGGTAAGAGCACCTACGCCCGCTGCGGCATCATCGTGAACGTCACCCCGCTCGAACCAGAGTGGGAGGGCCAGGTCACCATCGAGATCAGCAACACCACGCCGCTACCCGCGCGCATCTACGCCAACGAGGGAATATGTCAGTTCTTGTTCTTGCAAGGGGCGAGTCCGCCCGAGACGAGCTACGCGGACAAGGCGGGCAAATACATGCACCAACGGGGCGTCTCTCTGCCCCGCATGTAAAGAATGGGAATGTAAGGAAAATCGGCATGGACCGTATCCGCATCCGGGGCGGCCGTCCGCTCGAGGGCACCATTGCCATCGGCGGCGCCAAGAACGCTGCCCTGCCGCTGATGACCGCCGGCATGCTCACCGATGAGCGGCTGACGCTGACCAACGTGCCCAAGCTGGCCGATATCGGCACCATGACGGCGCTGGTCTCGCAGCACGGCGTCGCCTGCGAGCTGAACAACGGCACCACCAGCCAGGACCGCGTGCTGTCGATCGGCGGCCCCATCACCAACACCGAGGCGCCCTACGACATCGTGCGCAAGATGCGCGCCTCCATCCTCGTGCTCGGCCCGCTGCTGGCCCGGGTCGGCGAAGCCCGCGTCTCGCTCCCTGGCGGCTGCGCCATCGGCTCCCGCCCGGTTGATCTGCACCTCAAAGGTCTCGAGGCCATGGGCGCGGTCATCTCGCTCAGCGGCGGCTACATCGACGCCAAGGCCCCCACCGGGCTGCACGGTGCCAAAATTGTCATGCCGTTCGTTTCCGTCGGCGCCACCGAAAACCTGCTGATGGCCGCCGCCCTGGCCGACGGCCAGACCGTCCTGGCCAATGCCGCCCGCGAGCCGGAGATCACCGACCTCGCCCACTGCCTTGTCGCCATGGGCGCGCAGATTGCCGGCATCGGCACCGACCGCCTGGTGATTGAAGGCGTCAAGAAGCTGCACGGCGCCACGCATCGCATCGTCTCCGACCGCATCGAGATCGGCACCTATGCCTGCGCCGCCGTCATCACCGGCGGCGACGTCCGCCTCCAGGGCGCCACGCTCGACCATCTCGGCTCCGTCGCCACCGTCCTGGTCGAAGCCGGCGCCGAGATCTCCCAGGAAGACGGCGCGCTGCACGTCCGCCGCCTCGACGGCCTGCGCGGCGTCGACGCCATGACCGAGCCTTATCCCGGCTTCCCGACCGACATGCAGGCGCAGTTCATGGCCGTCATGGCCGTCGCCGAGGGCGCCTCGATGGTCACCGAGACCATCTTCGAGAACCGCTTCATGCACGTCCCCGAACTGAACCGCATGGGCGCCCGCATCAACGTTCACGGCTCGTCGGCCATTATCCGCGGCGTCAGCGCCCTGTCCGGCGCCCAGGTCATGGCCACCGACCTGCGCGCCTCCTCCTCGCTGATCCTCGCCGGCCTGGCTGCCTCCGGCGACACCGTCGTCAACCGCGTCTATCACCTCGACCGTGGCTACGAAGCGCTGGAACACAAACTCTCCTCCTGCGGAGCCCAGATCGAGCGCATCCCGGGCTAACGTCCGCAACCTGCTCCCTCTCCCTCCGGGGAGAGGGCTGGGGTGAGGGTGGCGCGCTTCCCGCCAGCCCCATTTCGGTGCTAGTCCCCAGCATCCAACGCCCCAGAGACCTCAAATGACTGCCCCCTTTCCGGCCGCCACCCTGGCGCCGGAGATCGACACCCCGCTCATCCTCGCTCTGCCCAAGGGCCGCATCCTCGGTGAATGCGGCCCGTTGCTGGCCCGCGCTGGCATCGTGCCCGCGCCCGACCTGCTCGACGAGGACAGCCGCCGCCTGCGCTTCCCCACCGATGACCCGTCGCTCGACGTCGTCCGCGTCCGCCCCTTCGACGTCGCCACCTTTGTCGCCTTCGGCGCCGCCCATGTCGGCATCTGCGGTGCCGACGTGCTGATGGAGTTCGACTATCCCGAGATCTACGCCCCGCTCGACCTCGGCATCGGCGGCTGCCGCGTCAGCGTCGCCGAACCCGTGGAAACCGCCGGGCTCGACGACCCGGCCACTTGGTCCCGCATCCGCGTCGCCACCAAGTACCCGAACATTGCCCGCAAGCATTATGCTGCACGCGGCATCCAGGCCGAGATCGTCCACCTCAACGGCGCCATGGAACTGGCCCCGGGCCTCGGCCTCTCCCGCCTGATCGTCGACCTGGTCCAGACCGGCAGCACCCTGAAGGCCAATGGCCTCAAGGAAACCGAGGTGATCGCCCAGGTCACCAGCCGCCTGATCGTCAACCGCACCGCGCTGAAGACCCGCCCCGAGGCCGTCAGCGCCCTTATCGCCCGCTTCCGCACGGCGCTGGAGACCAAATGAAGCGCCTCAGCACCACCGACGCCGACTTTCCCGCCGCCTTCCACGCCCTCGTCGCTGACGGCCGTGACACCACCTCCCGCGTCGATGCCCCCGTCGCTGCCATCATCGCCGACGTGCGCGCCCGCGGCGACGCCGCCCTGATCGACTACACCAGCCGCTTCGACCGCCTCGATCTCACCCCCGACACCCTGCGCGTCACCCCGGACGAGATCGAGCAGGCCGCCGCAACCGTTCCCGCCGCATTGCTCGAATCCCTCGACCTCGCCGCCACCCGCATCGAAGCCTTCCACCGCGCCCAGATGCCGGCCGACCTAGAACACACCGATACCGCCGGGCTACATCTCGGCATGCGCTGGTCCCCGCTGGACGCCGTCGGCCTCTACGTCCCTGGCGGCAAGGCGGCCTATCCCTCCTCCGTGCTGATGAACGCGCTCCCCGCCCGCG
>CAZTJC010000042.1:0-33845 GCA_964613945.1 uncultured Acetobacteraceae bacterium | reverse complement strand
GCCCCGCACCGCGGCTATGGCGACGCCCCCGCTCTCTTCGGCGACGTCCATCCCGGGGACGACATCTGGATCATCTTGGCCGAGCGCCTCCGCACCCTCATCGCCGACACTGCCCCCGACCAGATCTTCGCTCCCCAGGGCCTGGGCAACCACGTCGATCACCAGCACACTATCCGTGCCCTTCAATCCCTCGGCACCGACATCCCGATCGCCTGGTATCGCGACACTCCCTACGCCATCCGTGACCCGGCCGCCCCCGCCCTGGTCGATGCCCCTGCCGCCGCGACCATCCCGATCGACGCCACGCTGGACCGCAAGATCCACGCCGCCTGCGCTTATGCCAGTCAGATCGGCTTTCAATTCGGCGGCCCTGCCGGCGTTGCCACCGCCTTGACGGCCTTTACTGCGCGCGAAGGCGGCGAACGCTTTGCAGGAAAGTTGATCCTTGCGGCATCGTAGCCATAGCCAAGCCACATTGTAGGGCCATAAGGGTTTAGTATAATCCTCGCTGGACCTAGAACGACGATGAACATGCTCTCCTCCTTCGCCCCGGCGCGTATGACTGCCGGCTCGTTCGAGGTCACGCCGTTGCGCGATGGTCGATCGACCTGGATACGCCGGGCTGCATTCATCGTTCCGATCGTTCTCAGCACCGTTGCCGGCACCGCGCTGGCCACGGTCGCCACCGCCGGCACCCCCGGCCTGCTTCGTCCGGCCCTGCTCGCCCTCGTCGCCGTCAACCTGCTCTACGTGGCGCTGACCGGCTGGCCCATGATCCTCGGCTTTCTTCTGCATGCCTTCGGGCATCGCACCCGCGTCCAGGCTGTCCCCGCCGGCGACAGCCGCACCGCCCTGCTGATGCCGATCTACAACGAGAACCCGTCCGACGTGTTCGCCGCCATGGAAGCCATGGGCCGGGCGATCCTCGAGGCCGGCCTCGAGCGCGTCGACCTGTTCATCCTTTCCGATACCCAGGATCCAGCCATCGCCCGCGCCGAGCAGGCCGAGTTTGCCCGTCTGCAGCATCGCCTGCCGGTCGGTCCCGCCCTGTTCTACCGTCGGCGCACCGATAATGCCGGTCGCAAGGTCGGCAACCTGCTCGACTTCTGCGATCGCTGGGGTGCCGGCTATGACTACATGCTGGTCCTCGATGCCGACAGTCTCATGGGCGCCCGAACCATCGGCACCCTCATCGGCCTGATGGACGGCAACCCCCGCGCCGGCATCATCCAGACCGTTCCTTACGCTGTCGGCCGTGAAACGCCCTTTGCCCGTTTTCAGCAATTCTCCGCCCGCCTTTACACGCCCTTGCTGATTGAAGGCCTCAACTTCTGGCAGGGCAGCGAGGGCAATTATTGGGGCCACAACGCCATCGTCCGCATCGCGCCGTTCGTGGAACACTGCACCCTTCCGATCCTGCCGGGTCGCGAGCCTTTCGGCGGCGAAATCCTCTGTCACGACGTCGTCGAAGCCGGCCTGATGCGTGCCGCTGGCTGGCATGTCTGGGTACTGCCCGAGACGCTGGAAAGCTTCGAGGCCGTGCCCGCCAACCTGGTCGACTTCACCGGCCGCGAGCGCCGCTGGTGCCAGGGCAACCTGCAGCATATCGGCGTCTTACCCGATCGCCGCCTGCGCCCGCTCGGCCGGTTTCACCTTGCCTACGGCATCCTGCATTACGCTGCCGCCCCTGCCGTGATTGCGCTTTTCGCGCTGGCTACCCTCGATGCCTATCTCGGCGGCGGTTTCGCCAATGCGTTGCTCGGTGCCGGCATGACCCAGACCGCTTTGGTCGCCCTGGGTGCGACGCTGCTGTATGGCGGCAAGATCGCTGCGGTCGCCACTATCCTCGTCAGCTCAGCCGAATCCAACCGCTTCGGTGGCCGCCTTCGTCTCCTGGCCGGTGCGGTGGTCGAGCAACTCGGCGCCTTGGTTATCTCCGCCGTGCTCATCACCTTCTATACCCGCTTCATCGCTGCCCTGCTCGCTGGTGCCAGTGTCCGTTGGGACGCCCAGTCCCGCGACGACCGTGGCCTGTCCTGGAACGAAGCCGCCACCAAGCTGATGCTGCCGACGCTGGTCGGTGTGGTGTGGCTCACCGCGTTGGCCCTGTTGCCGGGCTCCAGCCACGCGCTCCTGTTCTGGTCCGCCCCGCTCTTGGCCGGCCTGTTGCTGTCCATCCCTACTGCCTGGATCTCCAGCCGCATCGGCGTCGGCCGCATCCTGCGCCGCTGGGGCCTGTTCCTCACCCCCGAGGAACTTGCCCCCGCCTCCATCGTCCGCGCCTACCAACACCTCGTTCGCCCCTCCGAACGTATCTCACGTGCGGTGCCGCCGACACCGGGCCTGCAACTCGTCGACGCCGATTAGCTTTAGCTTCTGTTGAAGATAATGAAGGGTTCAGAATGACCGAACACACGGATGCCGAGATCAAGCAGAAGCTCTGGTCGATGATCGAAGACATCGGCACGGGAATGCTCACCACGGAAGATGGCGGCAAGCTTCGCTCCCGTCCCATGCGGCCGGCTCAGACCGAATTCACCACCGATCTATGGTTCTTCACCCGCGAAAGCAGCCACAAGGTCGACGAGGTCAAGTCCGAGCATCATGTTGGCCTGACCTTCGCCAACCCGAGCAAGGAGGACTACGTCAGCCTCTCCGGCCGGGCCACGATCGTGAAGGACCGTGACCTCATCACCGCTCATTGGTCCGAGCCCATGCGTGCCTGGTTCCCCAAGGGCATCGATGATCCCGATGTGGCTCTGTTGAAAGTCGCCATCGACGCTGCCGAATATTGGGACGCGCCGAACAGCACGATGATCCACGCCTACGGCTATCTCAAAGCCCGCCTGACCGGCGAAGCCCCCGAGCCCGGTGGCAACGAAAAGGTCAGCTTCACCTAACCACATGGCTTCTGGAGCGATCCGGTGATCGCTCCAGGTCTATGACGGACGCGATCGTCCAGTCGGGTCATGAAGGCGCTTAAATTTATTTTAAGCAGTTCTGGCCTAAAGTCTGCCGACGCGAGCCGAAAGAAACATTGGATGCAAGTTGTGCTGAGCGCTGATCCGGTCGTTGCGCCGGCCCGGGAGACTTTGGTTCCCGCCCCTGACCTATGTGTCGTTGTGCCGGTGCTCAATGAGCGGGACAACGTCGGCCCGCTCGTCGATAAATTGCGCGAGACGTTGGCGGGCTTGAAGTGGGAAGTGCTCTTCGTCGATGACGGGTCGACCGACGGCACCCGTGACGCGATAACCGCGATTGGCAGTCTCGATTCCCGTGTTCGCCTGCTGCACCGGGTCGGTCGTAAAGGCCTCGCATCGGCTTTCATCGAGGGCGTCCGCGCCAGTATTGCCCCTTACGTCGCCGCAATGGACGGGGACTTGCAGCACGACGAACGCATCCTGCCCGCCATGCTCGACGAGCTGCGCTCCGGTCGGGCCGAGATCGTCGTCGGCAGCCGCTACATTGCCGGCGGTGGCCTCGGCGAGTGGGACAAGACCCGCGCCGGCATGTCCGATATGGCGACCCGGCTCAGCCGCCTCGTCCTGCGCACCCACGTCACCGATCCGATGAGCGGCTTCTTCATGCTGCCCCGCACCGTTTTCGAGCGGGCCGCTCCTCGCTTGTCCGCGATCGGCTTCAAGATCCTGCTCGACGTCATCGCTTCTCTACCGAAGCCGCCGAAGATCACCGAATTGCCTTACACCTTCCGCACCCGTGTCGCGGGCGAGAGCAAGTTGGATGCGGGCGTCCTGTTCGACTTCGGCCTGCTGCTGCTGGACAAGATGGTCGGCAAATATGTGCCGGTCCGCTTCGTCATGTTCGCCATCATCGGCGTACTCGGCCTGGCAGGACACCTTTTGATCCTTGCCGCCGGCTTGGCGGCATCGCTGCAGTTTTCCACCGCGCAGGCAATCGCCACGGCATGCGCAATCGTCGGCAACTTCATCCTCAACAACGAGGTCACTTTCCGCGACCGACGCCTTAAGGGCACCAGGCGCATTCGTGGCCTACTCATCTTCGCAATCGTGTGTTGGATCGGCGCAATCGCCAACCTCAACGTGGCGTTCCTGATGGTCAACGACGCGCATCAGACTTGGTGGATTGCCGGCATCGTCGGCGCCGCGATGAGCCTGGTGTGGAACTACGCAGTGGGTTCCACCCTCACCTGGCGCCGATAACCCGCTCGCTACGCCGCCGCTCGGATCAAATCCGCTCCGCGCTCCGCGATCATCAACGTCGTCGCATAGGTGTTGGCCGAAGGCATTGAGGGCATGATCGACGCGTCGATCACTCGCAATCCCTGCATTCCGTGCACCCGCAACTCGTCATCCACCACTGCGCCGGGGTCGCTTGCCGGCCCCATCTTGGCCGTCCCGATCAGGTGATAAGTTGTGGTTCCGTTCTCGCGCGCGAAGGCCATTAACTCGTCATCACTTTGCGCCTGCCCGCCCGGCAGCGTCTCGCCTTCGACGAACGGCGCCAACTCCGGCGTCGACAACATTTGCCTTACCAGCCGCATTCCGCCCAGCATCGTCCGCTGATCCATGGGGTCAGACAAATAATTGGGCTGAATCACCGGGTCGACGAACGGGTCGCTGCTACGCGCCCGCACATGCCCCCGGCTCTCCGGTCGATGCGGCCACGCTCCCGCCGACATGCCGGGATAGTCGTCCAGAATATACGTCTTGCCCTGCTGGTAGCTGCCCGGCGTGAACACGCATTGTAGGTCCGGCGCATCCGCCCCCGCCCACGACTTCCAGAACACGTGCACATGCGACGGCGCCGTTGCGAGAATGCTCGGCTTGCCGGTCGCCCACTGCATCACCTGCTGGACAAGCCGTGGTCCCCGCGCCAATTCGTTCAGCGTCACGGTCCCCTTCTTGGCCCGCATCACCATCCTCGCCGCGAAATGGTCGCGGAAATTCTCCCCGACCCCCGCCAGCTCGTGCACCACCGGCACCCCGAGTTCCCCCAGCAGCCCGGCCGGTCCGATGCCCGAAATCTGCAGCAGCCGCGCCGTATTCACCGTCCCCGACGAGACGATCACCTCGCGCCGCGCCCGCACCACGTGCCGCTCGCCACCGCGCTCCGTCAGGTAGCCGACCCCCACCGCTCGCTTGCCGTCGACGATGATTCCGTTCGCGCGCGCATTGGTCCGTACGTCGATCTGCCCACGTTTCAGGGCTGGCCTCAGGAACGCCACCGCCGCGCTGACCCGGCGCCCGCGATGGATGGTCCGCTGATAGTACCCGACCCCCGCCTGGTCGCCGCTATTGTAGTCCGGGTTGCGCGGGATCCCCATCCCGACACAGCCGGCGATGAAGGCCTCCGACAGCGGATGGATCCAGTCCATGTCCGTCACCGGGATGCCACCAGCCCGACCGCGACGCTCGCCGCCGTCGCCGATGCGCCGCTCGCTCTTCTTGTAGTACGGTAGCACGTCGTCATAGCCCCAGCCGCGATTGCCGCGCTGCGCCCAGTTGTTCAGGTCGGCCGGCTGCCCCCGGTTATAGACCATGCCGTTGACCGAGGATGAGCCACCAAGGGTCCGCCCCTGCGTCGTCGCGATCGCGCGCCCGGCCGTCTGCTCGGTCGGTTCGGTCTTGAACTGCCAGGTGAATGCCGGGTCGAACAGCGTCTTGGTGAATCCGGCCGGGATATGGATCCACGGGTTCTTGTCCGGCGGGCCCGCCTCGAGCACACACACCGTTACGCCGGGCGTTTCCGTTAATCGATTGGCCAGCACTGATCCGGCCGCCCCCGCGCCTACAATGACGTAGTCGAAGGTATCTTCATTTTCTCCCATGCCATGACCCTATCGACCCGGCAGCGTCGCCGCTAGCCTACTCTCGCAGCAGGTCCTCCCGCCGCGGCAGCTCCCGCAAATCACGCAACCCGAACTGCGTCAGGAAGGCCGGCGTCGTTCCCCACAGCGTCGGCCGTCCCGGCACTTCCTTGCGCCCCAGCGGTGTGATCAGTCCGGATTCCAGCAACGCCTCCATCACTGCCTGGCCCAGGCTCGCGCCGCGGATCTCTTCGATCTCCGTCCGCGTCACCGGCTGGTGGTAGGCCACCACGGCCAGCGTCTCCATCGCTGCGCGTGGCAGCCGTCGCTTCTGCGGCACCGTGCGCGTCAACACCGGCGCCAGATCCGCCGCCGTGCGGAACTGCCATCCGCCGCCCGCCTCGACCAACTCCACTCCGCGCCCGGCATACTGCGCCCGCAGTGCCGTCAATACCGGCTCGACATCGACGTCCACCGGCAACAGCCGCGCGAGCGCCGTCGCCGCGACCGGCTCCGCGCTGGCAAAGATCAACGCTTCTGCCAGCCGCACCGCTCCGTCCAGCCCAGCGTCCTCCGCCTCGCTCATCCCGCAACCCGCACCAGGATCGGCCCAAAACTGGCTTCCTGCCGAAGGTCGATCTGCCCGATCCGCGCCAACTCGAGCCCGGCCAGCAGAACGCTCGCCACCGCTGCCCGCCGCTCCACTCGTCCGGCTGTCATCGTCGGCCAAAACCTTTCCAGCGACATCCAATGCCGAGACTGCGCACCCGTCGCCGACAGGCCCAGCATCCGCCCCAGCCGCTCCAACGCATCCTGGGTCGAGAATAACGGCCCCCGTCGCGGCCGATACGGCACCCGCGCCGTCGCCCGGCGACGCGCACCCGCATAAGCGCGCATCAACCCGCCCAGATCGGCCGAAACCCCCGATCGATCGATCGCGACCAATGCCTCCGGCTCACCGCGCGCGAACGCATCGATGCCTAGCTGTGGCCGCCCGTTCAGCCAGGCTGCCAAATCCCGCACCGATTGCAATGCGCCCAACCGGCCCGCCAGCATCTCGGCGGCATCCTCGCCTTCCTCGGACGCGTCGCTCCCAGCTGGAAGGAGCAGGCGCGACTTCAACCAGGTCAGCCAGGCCGCCATCACCAGCCAGTCTGCCGCCAGATCCAGTCGAACCCGCGCAGTTTCCACGATTGCGAGGTACTGCTCCACCAGCGCCAGGATCGAAATCCTGGCCAGATCCACCTTCTGTGCCCGCGCTAAGTCGAGCAGCAGATCCATCGGTCCGGCAAACCCGTCCAGATGCAGCTCGAGGACCGGATCATCAGGCATCCCATCCTGCCGCCCGATACACGACCATCGTCGCCCACGGCAGCACGTCGCCCAACAACCGCCCCACCGGATCCCATGCGATGCCCATGCTCGCCAGCGCCCGCGGCACCAGGAACACGGCCAGCAGCACGATGAGAATGCCCGCCCGCTCCAGTCGCGCCCATTGCATGGCTAACCGCTCGGGCAACACGCCCACCACGATCCGCCCGCCATCGAGCGGTGGGATCGGCAACAGGTTGAACAAGCCCAGCACCAGATTGGCCAACATGAACAGCGTCAGCGCATCATCCGTCATCACGCCGGCCTGACCCGACAGCTCCGACGAGCCATGCAGTGCCAGCGCCGCCAGCCACGCCAGCACGAAATTCATCGCCGGCCCGGCCGCAGCCACGAGTGCCATGCCCTGCCGCGGGTGCTTGAACCGCCAGGCCGACACCGGCACCGGCTTGGCCCAGCCGAACAGGAACAGCACCCGCCCGATCGTCAGCACCTGCCCCAAGATCAGTAGGCCCGGCAGGATCAACGTGCCGAACCGGTCCACATGCCGCAGCGGATTGAGCGACAGTCGCCCCTCGAGCTTGGCCGTGTCGTCACCCAGCGCCCACGCCGCGTAGCCGTGTGCCGCCTCATGGAGCGTGATAGCGACGATCACCGGGATCGCCGCCAGCGCCAGCGTCGTCAACACACTCAACACGCCAGCAACATCTCCCGCTCCGCCGCCAATTCCTGTTCGTCCAACATCGTCCGCCGACCCGCCACCATCGCACGACCCGCTGCCATCCGCGCCGCACCGCGGGCGCTCATTTCCGGCACCGCGTCCAACACCGCCTCGCTGTCGGCCAAGATACCCGTGCACTGCAGCGCCACGTCGCAGCCCGCCGCGATCGCCGCTGCCGCCAAGGCGCCTGGCGTGCCCGTCAACGCTCGCATCGCCAAGTCGTCCGACACCAGCACACCCTCGAACCCGATCTTGTCACGAATGATATCCCCGATCACCACCGGGGACACCGTTCCCGCCCGCCGCGGATCGATCCCTTCATAGACGAGATGCGCCGTCATCATCCACGGTAAAGCTGAACAAATCCTGAACGCCTCGAAATCGTCCTCCAGCGCCACGTCCGCGGGCACCACCGGCAGCGCATGATGACTATCCACCAGCGCCCGCCCATGACCCGGCGCATGCTTGCCCACCGGCAGCACCCCCGCCGCCATCAGCCCCGCTGCCATGGCGCCGGCCAACGCCGCAACCCGCGCCGGATCGCTGCCGTACGATCGGTCGCCGACAACATCGCTTGCGCCATTGACCCGCAGGTCCAGCACCGGCGCGCACGCCATGTCCACCCCGACTGCCGCGCACTCCAATCCGATCAGCGCCCCGGTCAGGAATGCGGCCCGCTCCCCTCGTGCTGGGTACAACGCGGCGATCACTCCTGCTGCCGGGTGCCCCCGCCACAAGGGCGGCCGGAATCGCGCGACCCGACCGCCCTCCTGATCCACCGCGATTACCGCACCTGCCGGCAGCACCGCCCGCAATGCCGAACAAAGCACCCGGACCTGCGCCGGGTCGCGGATGTTGCGCCCGAACAAGATGACGCCGGCCGGCGCTCGGGCCTGTATCAGCGCCGCTTCGGCCGTCGAGAGAGTGTGTCCTTCGATCCCGACGATCGCCGCGCGCATCAGCTCGTAATCGTGCAGCCCACGCCTTTGACCCGCACCTTGCGACAGAATTCAGCCGCGCTGGCCGTATCGGCGAAACCGCCCGTGCGCAGCCGCCAGAAAACCTTGCCGTCCTTTTCGGTGCGAACGATGTTGGGCTTCCGCTCGCCCAGCAATTCGGGTGCCTTGTGAGCCAAACGCTGCCACTCCGGCATCGCCAAGGCCTCGGCATCGACGGCCGCGATCTGCACCATTGTCGTTCCTGTGGCGATTGGCGCGGGAGCAATTCGCGCCGCAGCAACCGGCGCAGCGGCAGGCGCAATCACGGGCTCGCTTGGCACAGGTGTGGTCACCGTCGGCGCCGCTACTGGGGAGGTAACTGTTTCCGCAACCGGCGGGACCACGGTCGCCACCTGCCGCTGCGCCCGGAGCGCCTGCGGATCGGGCCGCTCCGCCTCGGGTGCCAGATCCCGGGCCTCGCCGGCCCCATCTCCGTGTCCGCTCATGACGCTGTCGCTGGCGCCCACGACGGTCATCCCGCCGGGATTCTCCGGCTTGACGCGCAACGGCCGCGTATCGGCCTCGATCACCGGAACGCCCGCCACGCGATGGCCGCTGAACGACCACACCCCCATGCCGACCACCAGCACGAGCCCCAGCCCGGCCGCGGCCATGAACAAGAGCCGCGTCGAGGCATCCATGCCCGTCCGCCGCGCGCGATACGAATGGGTGAACGACCCGCCTGCGGCCACGCTCGAGCCGCCCGCTACGCGGGGAATGCCGATGTCGTCAGACATGGATCAGCGCATCTCCTCGACCGGCGCGACGCCCAGGACAGACAGCCCGGACCGTATTGTCGTCGCCGTTGCTTCGACCAACGCGAGCCTGGCCCGCGTCTCCGCCGGATGATCCGCCTGCAAGAAGCGCAAGGTCGAATCGTCCCGTCCGCGGTTCCACAGCATATGAAGATCGCCTGCTAAATCATAGAGGTAAAACGCAATTCTATGTGGCTCCTGCGCCAGCGCCGCTCCCTCGACCGTCCGCGGCCAGCTCGCCAGCCGCCGCACCAACGCCAGCTCCGCCTCGGCCGACACGCTCTGGAGCGACGCCTCGGCCAGCGCCCCCGGGCTGACGTCGTAGCCGGCCTCCACCGCCGCCCGCAGCACCGACCGGCACCGCGCATGCGCGTACTGCACGTAGAACACCGGGTTCTCCCGCGTCTGCGCCACGGCCATGTCGAGGTCGAATTCCATCTGCGCGTCCGACTTGCGCATCAGCATGGTGAACCGCACCGCATCACGCCCGACCCACTCCAGCAGATCCGCCAGCGTCACGTACGTCCCGGCCCGCTTGCTCATCCGCACCGGCTGCCCGTCGCGCAACACGTGCACGATCTGGCACAGCACGATCTCCAGCCGTTGCCCGCCATTCCCCGCCAGCGCCTTGACGGCCGATTTCATCCGCGACACGTAGCCGCCGTGGTCGGCGCCCCAGACGTCGATCATCAATTGGGCGCCGCGCGCCATCTTGTCGGCATGGTTGGCGATGTCGTTGGCGAAATACGTGTTGGACCCGTCGGATTTGCGCAGCGCTCGGTCCACATCGTCGCCGAACTGCGTCGCCCGGAATAGCGTCTGCTCCCGCGGCTCCCAATCGTCCGGCATCTTGCCCTTCGGCGGCTCCAGCACGCCTTCATAGACCAGTCCGGCCGCCTTCATCCGCTCCACGACCCGGTCCGCCTCGCCGCGCGCCACCAGCGCCCGCTCGCTGGTGAACACGTCGAAGCTCACCCCGAGCGCCGCCAGATCGGTCCGGATGCTCGCCATCATCTGCTCGATCGCGAAATCGCGCACCGTCTCGAACCAGTCGGCCGATGCCCCCACGCTCAAGCCCGGGCCGGCCAGCGCGTGGCCGAACTTTGCCGCCAGCGCCTCGCCCACCGGCACCAGATACTCGCCCTTGTATTGCAGCCCGGTCGGCGTCGCCGCCGCGAACTCCTCTTCCGTCACCGGGCTGCCGATCGCCTGCAGATACCGCCAATAGGCCGCCCAGCCGAGCGCGCCCACCTGTGCCCCGGCATCGTTGACATAGTATTCCTTAGTGACCGCGAACCCGGCCTTGCTCAACAGGTTGGCCAGCGCATCGCCCACCACGGCCCCGCGGCAATGCCCGATATGCATCGGCCCCGTCGGGTTGGCCGACACGTATTCGACGTTGACCGCCAGTTCGCCACCGACCCGGCTGTCGCCATAGCGCTCACCCGCCTGCAGTACGTCGCCCACCACCGCCAGCAACGACGGCACTCGCAGCGCTAGGTTGACGAAGCCCGGTCCCGCCGCCGCTGCCCGTTCCACATCCGCGCCGTCCGTCAACCCGGCCGCGATCGTCTCCGCCAACTGCTTGGGCGACTGCCGCGCCGCCTTGGCGATCACCATCGCCGCGTTGGTCGCCATATCGCCATGCGCCGCATCCTTGGCCGGGCTCACCTCGACGCGCGCCAGCACCTCTTCCGGCAATCCCGGCACCACCGTGCGCACCACGTCCAAGACTGCCGACCGCACGCGCGCATAAATATGTTCGTTCATGCCGCTGCTTTACCGCGCGCGTGGCGGATGAAACTAGCCCACGCCAGACCTGCGCAGGAAATGTCTCAGAAAACGTTACAGCGTTACCGGCAGCCTACGCTGCAAGCCTTGCCGCCCCCGAACAGCCTAGGCCGGCGTTGGGACCTCTAGCGGACCAGCTTGGTCGACACGCGCGACGTCGTCTTCACCCGATCGAGACAATCCGTCTGATCCGCCCCGCCCGCCTTGCAGATCAGCGCGTCGTTCACCAGGATCTGCCCCAGGCTGTCGCACGCCACGTCGCGCAGTTCGAACGGCCGCACCTGTGTCCGCCCCGGTGACACCGGCCCGACATCCAGCGCGATGCGCCGCGCGATCACCCCGTCCGTGCCGAACAGCACCAGGTCGAGCCGTAGCGCATCCAGCTTCGGCCCGCCTTCCGGGTCATTGGCAACCAGATAGGCGCGGCACCCCGGCCCCGCTCCGTTCGCCGCCGCGACCGGCTCCAGCTTGTTCAGCTCCAGCGTCAGCGACGGCGCATCCTGCGCCCGAACCGCCTGCGGCAAAAGCAAGGCAACCACCGAAACAACACTCATGAAACGCATCTGCCGTCTCTCCCGTATCGTTAGCCGAACTTGCTCAGGGCCCATTTCACCACTTGGACCCCCTCCTGCGCACCCGTCAGCACGATCTGCTGACTACTCCGCGGCGCATCGCCTCCGAGATACACGCTTTCCTCGAGACTGACCGCCGCGCCCACCGCCCGGAACCGCCACGTCGCCCCGCTCGCCAACCGCAGCACCACGGTTTCGCCATCCTGCTGCAACGACGGCACCACCAGCGGGTGCAGGTGGAACCGTATCACATAGGCCACCGTCTCCGCTGCCTCGACCGCGTCCTCGCCCCGCAGATCCTCGCCGCTTTCGGCCAGGTAGAGGCATCGCCGATGCACGGCCTCGTGGATGCGGCGGTAGCCGTCATGCATCGCTTCCAGCCGGTGCGCCCCGTTCGCCTCCTGCCGCTGCACGTCGACCACCTCCGGCCGCCGTCCGAGCCCGACGGGCTTCAGCTCCGACGAGTTGACGTCCTCGATCACCAGCGTCGAATGCGCCGCCGTCGCACGCGCCGCGTCCGACCATGCACCCGCATTGGCCGGCATGCCGCCGCAATTGACGATCAGCCGCTCGCGGCCCACCGAGAACTCCAGCGACAGCGTCCCCGCATGCGCCAGCCGGTCGATCCCGGCTGGCGGCGGCGGGCCGGCGTCGATCACCAGCACGCTCCGCCCTGCCTGCAACCGATGGAACCCGCCTTCCGGCAACCCGGCCGGCGCTCGGCCGCCTCGCCCCGCCTGCGTCAGCACGAGGTCGATCAGCACCGGGTTGGCTTCCTTGCTGCCGTTGAACAGCACCAGCCCGCCATCCCCGTGCCGCAGCGCCCGCAGTGCCGGCGCCATACGTTCGATCGCCATCCCCAGCGCCGCCGGCGGCTGGGTCTGCGAGGCCTGCAGCAGCGCCCGGATCTCCGTGAGGTCCTGCAACGCCGCCAGCTGCGCCGACGGGCTACGCTCGGCATGCGCGCCGTCAGGCAACACCTGCCGCGCGAGTTCCTGCGGCAGGAACCGCAGCGCCCGCGTCAGGTGCGCCGCGTGATCCGGCAGCGCCACCGCCGCCGCGATCAGCCCCTTGATCGCCGTCAGCGCCCGCCCGTCCAACTCGTCGGCCGGCAGGCTCGCCGCCAATAGCCGCGCGTCGCCGATCAGCCGCGACATGAACCGTTGCCGAAACCCGTCCTCCGCGGAGGCCACGAAGAAATCGTAATGCCCCAACCACGCCGTGATCCGCGCGCCCATCACGTCCGGCCGTTCCGCCACCCGGTCCAGGCCCGGCGTTGCGATCCAGTCCGTGACCAATGCCCGCGCCCGCGCCCGCGCCGGGTCGGTGCCCAACGCCCGCAGGTCGCGCAGCCAGGTGAACCCGTGCGCCGCGGCCCGTAGCGCCTCGTGCCCGCTGCTATCCGTCCAGCCGCCCGGCGCCAGCCGCCGCACCGACCCGTTCCAGGCCAACTCGCCTTTCAGGATCCGCGCTCCGTTCGCCGCGTCTCCTGGCCATGGGTCGCGCACCGGCAGCGCCGGCGCCTCCGGCACCCGCCCCAGCCTCAAACTCGGCACGCGCGACATTGCCAGCCGCGCATCCCGCGCCAACCGCCGTGGTGTCAGCGCTCGCATCCAATCAGTGACGTCGTTCACGATGCGGTTCTTAGAACATCTATCCTTCGCGCACCAACCGCGCCGCGAAGAAGCCGTCCGCCCCGCCCAGTTCCCGCCACAACCCCGGATGCGTCCGCAAATTCCCGTCCGGCGTTCGCGCAGTCGGAAACGCCGCCATCTCCTCCGGCTCGAACGGCGCCGCCCGCAAGCCGAACCGCCCGGGATCGACCACCCGGGCCGCCCCCTCCTCCGGCTGCAGCGAACACACCGCATAGATCAGTCGCCCGCCCGGCCGCAGCATTCGCGCCGCCGCCGCCAGCATCTTCTCCTGCCCCGCCGCCAGGTCCGCGACGTCCTTGGGCCGCCGCAAACGCTGCACGTCCGGATGTCGACGGATCGTGCCCGTCGCCGAACAGGGCGCATCCAGCAGCACCGCGTCCAGCAGCACCGGCGGCTTCCACTCCAGGACGTCCGCCTGCGCCACGTCCACCGTCAGCCCCAGCCGGGTGAGGTTCTCGTTCAAGCGCCGGATCCGCGCCGGGTCCCGCTCGACCGCAAACACTTCCGCACCGGCCGCCGCCAACTGCGCCGTCTTGCCCCCCGGCGCCGCGCACAGATCGGCTACCTTCTCGCCGGGTCGTGCTGCCAGCAGCCGCGCCGGCATCGCTGCCGCCGCATCCTGCACCCAAAATCCACCGCCCTCGAAGCCGGCCAGCTCCTGCACCCGCGTTCCCGCGGGATAGCGCACCGATCCTGTCGGCAGCACGGTCCCACCTTCCGGTGCCGCCACCCCCGGCGCCAGGCTCAGGTCCAGCGAGGCTTCCTGCTCATGCGCTTCCGCGATCGCCCGCGCATCCGCGCCCCAGCTGGCCCACAGCCACGCCGGCGTATCCAGCCGCGGCCCGTCCAATTCCTCCAGCGCCGCCACGCCCTGCGCCGCGACCCGGCGCAGCACGGCGTTCACCAGCCCGGCGAACGGCGCCAGCTTTCGCTTGCGCGCCAAATCCACCGCCGTTCCCACGGCCGCATGCGCCGGCGTTTCCAACAACAGCAGCCCGGCTGCCCCCAGCCGCAGGATGTGCCGCACCCCGTCCGGCGGCGCCCGCGTCAGCAGCGGCTCCAACACCGCATCCAACGACCCCAGCCGCCGCAACACCGCGGCCGCCAGCCGATGCGCCGCCGCCCGATCCCGCGGCTCCGCCCCACCCGCGCGCTCCAGCCCGTCCTCGAGCGTCCGTCGCCGGTCCAGCACTCCGCTCAACAGCTCGAACGCGATGTCGCGCGTCGGGTCCGCGGAAACGGGTGCTTTGGTCGGAGGACGGCTTTGGTCGCGAGTCATGACGGGTTCATGGCCCGTTACGATTCGATCCGCCAGCCCCGTCCTCAACCGATCTTGCTGGCCGAACTCCAGGCCCGCGGGCAGCTAACACAGGTGAACGACAAGCGATGCAAAGCCTGGACCCGGCACTACCCCCGTCGACAGACACTCGCAAAAATGCTTTCAGGCACGATGGACGCGGTGCCCCGCCGGGATGGCAATTCCGGATTCCTCTCGCTCGAAACACCCCGGCCCCGGCTGCTGCTCGCGCTGTTCTGCCTTGTTCTCTGGCTACCGGGCTTCTTTTCCCTCCCGCCCGGCGACCGTGACGAGAGCCGCTTCGCCCAGGCCACCAAGCAGATGCTGGAAACCGGCGACTTCGTCCGCATCCAGAACGGCCTCGAAGCCCGCAACCGCAAGCCTATCGGCATTTACTGGCTGCAAACTCCGTTCGTAGCCGCCGCCCATACGCTCGGGATCGCCCAGGGCAACCCGATCTGGCCCTACCGCATCCCCTCCGCCCTCGGCGCGCTCATCGCCGTCCTCGCCACCTTTGAACTGGCGGCCCCGCTGATCGGCCGTCAACCCGCCCTGCTCGGCGCCGGCTTCCTCGCCAGTTCGCTGATCCTTTCCGTCGAAGCCCACATCGCCAAGACCGATGCCGCCCTCCTCGCCAGCGTCGTGCTCGCCATGAGCGTCCTCGCCCGCGCCTATCTCCGCCCCGGCACCACCCGCGCCCGCCACGCGCTGCTGTTCTGGCTCGCCCTCGCGGCGGGCATCCTGCTCAAGGGCCCGATCGGCGTCATGGTCGTCGCCCTCACCGTTCTCACCCTGGGCATCGCCGACCGGCGCTGGGCCTGGCTGCGTCAGCTCCGCCCCGCCTGGGGTGTGCCGCTGATGCTGGCCGCCATCGCCCCCTGGTTCGTGGCCATCGGCCTGGCCACGCAGGGCAAATTCTTCACCGACGCCGTGGGCGGCGACCTCGGCCGCAAGCTCAGCTCCGGCGACGACGCCCATTGGGGACCACCGGGCCTGCACCTGCTGCTCCTGCCCATCCTCGCCCTTCCCGCGACTGCCGTCCTGCCCGCCACCCTCCTGGCCGCCTGGCGCGAGCGCACCGACCCGGTGACCCGCTTCCTCCTCGCCTGGCTGGTCCCGTCCTGGATCGTGTTCGAGGCCGTGCCGACCAAGCTGCCGCACTATCCGCTGCCGCTCTATCCGGCGATCTGCCTGCTCGCCGCCGCCTGGATCCTGCGTCGCGACCGCCGCCCGATCGGCATCGTCGGCACGGTCCTGGCCATCGTCGTCTCCCTCGCGCTAGCCGCCGCCTTTGGCGCGCTTCCCATCGTGCTGCACGACTCCCTCTCGACCGGGCTGCCCGCCATCCTCGCCGCCTGCGTCCTGGCCGCACTGTTCACGCCGCTGCTTCGCCCGCCCGGCTCCGCCCGCTGGGACATCGAGCGCCGCGCGGTCCTGTCCGCCACGATCTGCATGCCGCTGATTTACTGGACGGTTCTCGGCTGGGAGCTGCCCCGCCTGGCGCCGCTCTGGCTCGCCCCCCGCATCGTCGCCCAGCTTCCGCCGGGTCGGCTCGGCGCCGTCGGCTTTGCCGAGCCCAGCCTGATGTTCCTCGCCGGCACCGACACCGAGTTCCTCACCGCTGCACAGGGTGCCGCCGCGCTGGCCTCTGGCGAGGTTAAGACCCTCCTGGTCGGCGACCGCGACCTTGCCGCCTTCCGTATCGCGGCCCAGCAACGCGGAATCGCCCCCGAGACGATCGGCGAGGTCAGCGGCTACAACTACTCCCGCGGCCGACCCGTCACCCTCATCCTGTTCGCTCCCAGTCGCTGAAGGCCAAAATGCGCATTGTCGACGTCGTAGAAAAAACTCAGCCGATCAGCTCCCCGATCCGCAACGCCTACATCGACTTCACCAAGATGACGACCAGCCTGGTCGCCGTGGTCACCGACGAGGTCCGCGATGGCCGCCGGGTCGTGGGATACGGCTTTAACTCCAACGGTCGCTATGGTCAGGGCGGGCTCATCCGCGAGCGCTTCGCCCCGCGTTTGCTCGAAGCCGACCCGAAATCCCTACTGGACGAAGACGGCATCCTCGACCCGCACCGTGCCTGGTCCGCGCTGATGACCAACGAGAAGCCCGGTGGTCACGGCGAGCGCTCCGTCGCCGTGGGGACCCTCGACATGGCGCTGTGGGACGCGCGTGCGAAGCTCGAGGGCAAGCCGCTCTTCCGCCTGCTGGCCGAACGCCATGGGAACACCGCCGACCCCCGCGTCTTCGTCTACGCCGCCGGCGGTTACTACTACCCCGGCAAGGACAACTCGGCGCTCCGGGCCGAAATGCGCAGCTACATCGACCGCGGCTACACCGTGGTGAAGATGAAGATCGGCGGCGCCTCCCTCGACGAGGATCGCGCCCGCATCGAGGCCGTGCTGGCCGAGATCGGACCCAATCAGCTCGCCGTCGACGCCAATGGCCGCTTCGACCTCGAGACCGCCATCGCTTACGCCAAGATGCTGCGCGACTACCCGCTATTCTGGTACGAGGAAGCCGGCGATCCGCTCGACTACACGCTGCAAGCCACGCTGGCGGAATTCTACCCGGGCCCGATGGCCACCGGCGAGAACCTGTTCTCTCACCAGGACGCCCGCAACCTGCTGCGCTACGGCGGCATGCGGCCGGACCGCGACTGGCTGCAATTCGACTGCGCCCTCTCCTACGGCCTGTGCGAATACCTCCGCACCCTCGACGTTCTGCACCAGGCCGGCTGGTCGCCCTCCCGCTGCGTGCCCCATGGCGGTCACCAGATGTCGCTCAACATCGCCGCCGGCCTCGGCCTCGGTGGCAACGAGAGCTATCCGGACCTGTTCCAGCCTTATGGCGGCTTCCCCGACCAGGTCCGCGTCGAGGACGGCCATATCTTGATGCCCGACCTTCCCGGCATCGGCTTCGAGGGCAAATCCGACCTGATCCGCGTCATGCGCGATCTCGCCGAGTGACATGATCGGCATCGACTGGGGCACCACCAGCCTCCGCGCCTATCGCCTCGCCGGCCGCATCGTGCTCGACCGCCGGGACCGTCCCAGCGGCATCACCAAGGTCGCGCCCGGTGCGTTTCCGGACACCCTCCGCAGCCTGGTCGCCGACTGGCTCGCCGCCGGCGAGACCCACATCCTCATGGCCGGCATGGTCGGCAGCCGCCAGGGCTGGATCGAAGCCCCCTACCTCCCCTGCCCAGCCGACCCGGCCGCCTTGGCCACCGCACTGACCAAGATCCCGTTTGGCACGATCCAGCTCGCGATCGTCCCCGGCCTCACCCACCGCGACACGGCCGGCATCCCCGAAGTCATGCGCGGCGAGGAAACCCAACTCGCCGGTGCCATCGCCACCACTCCGGACGCCGTGTTCTGCCTCCCGGGCACACACTCGAAATGGGCCACCGTCCAGCGCGGCATCGTCACCGGCTTCTCCACCGCCATGACCGGCGAGATCTTTGCCGCGCTGCGCGGACACACCATCCTCGGCCGCATGATGGCCGACGGCCCGCACGACGATGACGCCTTCCGCCGTGGCGTCGCCCGTGCCCGGACCGAGGGCGGCCTGCTGCACCACCTGTTCGGCGTCCGCACCCTCGGCCTGTTCGGCGAACTCGCCGACACCGCGGCTCCCGCCTACCTCTCGGGCCTGCTGATCGGCACCGAGATCGTCGCCGTTGGGCCGACTTCGCCAGTGCAACTGATCGGCGAGCCCGCCCTGTGTCGCCTCTACACCCTGGCCTTGGCCGAATTCGGCCTCCAGACCCACCTTCAACCTCCGGACCTCGCCGCCACCGGCCTGGCCCTCATCGCGGAACACGCCCGATGGACATGAAGACCTGGCTCGCCCACTGCCCCCTCGTCGCCATCCTCCGCGGCCTGCCGCCCGCTGATGCCGAGGCGGTCGGCACTGCCCTGATCGAGGCCGGGCTGCGGATCATCGAGGTGCCGCTCAACTCGCCCGACCCATTCCGCAGCATCGAGATCCTCGCCCGCCGCTTCGGCGATACCGCGCTGATCGGCGCAGGCACCGTCATGACCGAGGCCGACGTCGCTGGCGTCGCCAAAGCCGGTGGCCGCCTCATCGTCACGCCGCATGCCGACCCGGCCCTCGTCCGCGCCGCCAAGGCCGCCGGCCTGTTCGCCGTCCCCGGCTTCTTCACCCCCGCCGAAGCTTTCGCCCTGCTCGCCGCCGGCGCCGACGCCCTCAAGCTATTCCCCGCCGAAGCCGGTAGCCCGGCCATGCTGAAGGCGGTCCGCGCCGTCCTACCCCCCAGCACCGCCATCCTCCCCGTCGGCGGCATCGACGCCACCAACATCCCCGCCTGGCACGCCGCTGGCGCCGCCGGCTACGGCATCGGTTCGGCCATCTACAAACCCGGTGACGACGGGGCCACCGTCACCCGCAAAGCCGAAGCGCTGACCGCCGCCCTACCGGTCTAGCCCAAGCCCGCGCCGCAGCCGCCGCTGCGGGTCCGGCGACCCCGATTGCGGCAACCGTCCCAACTCGGACGGGATTGCTGCGGCATTGATCAACTGGTCCCGTAGATCCTCCGTCAGCGCCCGCGCATCCCGCTGATCGTGGATGACATGCGGCGTGATCAACACCATCAGCTCCGTCCGTCCCCGCACATCCGTCTGTTGCCCCGCCAAGAAACCCAGCAGCGGCACATCCTTCAGCCACGGGATGCCGCTGTTGCCCTTGGTCGAGCTATCCCGGATCAACCCGGCCAGCCCCACCGTCTGCCCATCCTGCACCACCACCCGCGAGCGCACGTTCCGCTCCAGGAAGGTCGGCGACCCGATCTGTGAGTTCGCCGTTGCCGAATTGTCCACGTCGCTGACCTCCTGCGCGATATCCAGCGTCACCAGCCCGCCACTATTGACCCGCGGCGTCACCTCCATGATCACCCCGGTCTCGCGATAATCGATCGAGTTGATGACCGCCGAGTTGGCCACCGTGCTCTGCGAACTCGTCGTCAGAAACGGCACCAAGTTACCGACCTGCAGCCGTGCGGACTCGTTGTCCAACACCATCAGCTGCGGCGAGGACAGCACCTTCACCGTTGTCACGCTCTGCAACGCGCTCAGCGCAAAAGTGCTGTTGGTAGCGCCCGTGAGCAGGAAGCCCGGGAACGTGCTCGCCAGCGCATTGGCCGCCGTCCCCGCCGGGCTGAAGTTCAGCGCCCCGTTGATGCCGCCGTTCTTGAAGAAGAACTGCGTGCCGTAGTTGAGGTTGTCGTTCAGCGTCACCTCGGCGATCACCGCGTCGATCCGCACCTGCAGCGGCAGGATGTCGATCTTGTGCAGCATCGCCTCCACCGTGTCGTGCTCCGCCGGCGTGGCATACAGCAGCAGCGCGTTGTTCTCCGCGTTCGGGATGATCCGCATCGAGTTGGCGTCCGCATCCGCCGTAGCGCCGCCACTGCCACCACCGGCACTGGCCCCGCCGGTCGGATCGAGCCCGCCGAGCAGCGGGTTGGCCGGGTTCTGCGCCGGGCTCTGACCACCGCCGAGACCAGGCACGCCGCCCGAATCCGCCCCGCCGGTGCCGAGCGAACTGGCCGACCCCGATAGGCTCGACCCGGCGCTCGCGCTCCGCCCGCTGCCGCCAGCCCCGCCACCGCTGTTGAAGCTGTTCGTCCCGCTGCTCCGCCGCGCCGTCGCGCCCACCGCCCGCGCGCTCGGCGTCGCCGTCACCCGGTTCGGCGTGAACGCCTGCTGCAGTACATAGGCGACGTCGTTGCTCTTGCTGTTCTGCAGGTAGAACACGCTCCAGCCCCGCACCGTCTGCCGTCGGTTCCGCTCCACCAAGCCATAGATCCGCCGCGCGTCGTCGATATACCGCGCCTGCCCCGACACCAGCAGCACGGCGTTGATGCGCTCCATCGGCACCACCCGCACCACCCCGGCCAGCGCCGCGCCCTGCCCGCTGCGCATCGCCTCCGTCATCGCGGTGCCGAAATCCCGCGCCGTGCCGCTGCTCACCGGGAACAGCGCGTACGACTGCCCGGCCAGCACGTCGATGTCGAACGCATGCACCAGGTTGAGCAGCGCCTCCCGCGTCGCCGGGTCGCCGCTGAGCAGCAACGCGTTGCGGCCCGGGTCCGGGGTGACCCGCCCCGTGGCGCCCGCATATGGCTGCAGCACCTTGGCCAGATCATCGGCCGACGCATACCGCAGCGGGATCACCGCGCTGCCCGCTACCCCGCCGCTGGCCAGGCCCGGCGCCGCCGCCGCCGTGGCCGACGGCGCCACCCGATACAGCCCGCCGCTCTCCAGGATCGTCGCCCCGTTCTGCGCCAGCACCGCCTGCAACGACGGCAGCACGCGCGACCGCGGGATCGGGTTCACGGTCCGCAGCGTCGCCGTGCCGCGGATCGACGGATCGATCGTGTAGTTGACGTGCAGGATGGTGCCGAGCGTCTGCGCCACGATCTCGCGAATGTCGGTATCGACGAAGTCCAGCGAGATGTCGCCGGGCTGCGGCGGCCCCGGCGAGGTCGCCTCCGCGATCGCTCCCGCCGATGGCCGCACCGTTCCATACGTCACGATCGGCGTCGCGCCGGTCTGGGCGTTGCCGATCGTGCCATTGACCCGCGGGGCCGCAACGCCCGCCTCTCCGGACACCGCCGGCAGCGAATCCAGCACCGGTGTCTGTGGGCGATCGCAGCCGATCAAGAGCACTGGCAGAAGCACCGGCACGAGCAGCATGGGAGGAAAGCGAACCGTCATCGTGCTGCTCCGGGAAACGACCCATTGCCGGCATCGAAGCCTGGCGTGGCGGGCTGAGTGTTGAATGGGTTGGGCGGAACACCCGACGGCAGGGTGACCCCGCCCAGCACCCCGCCGCCCGGAACGCCGCCCGGCAGCTGGATGCCCGGGAATTGCGGCGAGGTGAAGGTTGAGATCGGTGCTTGCGCCGGGGGCGCCAGGCTTGGATCGAACGTCGTCCGCACCGTCTGCGGTCCGGCGGGCCCAATCAGCGTGACCTGCCGCGGTTCAATCGACTGGACGGTGAACGCCCCCAGGCGGCCGCCCTCGACGACGGTGACCGTCTTGCCGGCGTGACCGCTCGCGAAGATGGCCCGGCGGTTCGGCCCGTCGATCAGGATGCCGGTCATGCGCGGCAAGGCTTCCGTGCTGCCGGCAGCCGCCGATGCTGGGCCGGCGACGTCCGGCGGCCGCCGGGTCTGACTGAACAAGGGCCGTGTTAGCAGGACATCGTTGCTCACCGCCGCAATTGTAGCCGGCGCCACCGCAATTGGCGCGTTTCCCGCGCTCGGCGCGCTGACAGTCATCGGCGCCGGATCCGCCTCGGTCCCCGACGGCAACAGCTCGTAGCCGAGGATCCCGACCAGCCCGGCGGCTACCAACGCCACGAGCGCCACCAGCGCGTTCATGGCTGCGCCGCCGGCTGCACGCTGCCCGCCCGGAAGCCGAACACGACCAGCGTTACGTTCAGCGTCGGGTTCGCGTCCGTCAGGGAGGCGCGCATCGCCTGGATCTGCAGATCGTTGACCAACAGCCGCGGCGTATCGCCCGCGATCGCCTCGAGCAAGCGCACGATCACCGGCCAGGTCGAATTGACGGTGATGCGGATGCCGATGCGCCGATAGGCTCCCGCCGGGTCGCCGGACAGCAGCTCGGTGCTGGTCAAGGTGGCGCCCAGGCCTGACGCGATCTGCTGCAGCCTTTGTTGCAGCGCGGCCCCGGCGACGGCATCGGTGGTGCCGTCCAGCACCGTGACCGGCGCGGCCGCCTGCGTGCTGGCCGCCTGCGCCCGCAGGCTCGGCAGGCCGGCGGCGATCTGCGTCATGCGCCGGGTCAACGTCGTCTGTCGCTCGACCGTCTCGGCCCGCTCGCCGTACCAGTCCGTCAGCGGCACGACGAGGCCGAGCCATGCCGCAGCCAACACCGTGAACAGCAGCGCGACGGCGAGTAGCTTGCCGCGTGCGCCCTCGGGGAGATCACCCATTGCGAAGCCTCACGGTGCGTTGGCACCAGTGGCCGCGACCCGGCCGGTCAACCAGTTGACCGCGATCCGCGCGCCGTTGGCGCGGCCCGCGAGATCAACCGTGCCGCCGGACGAGCTGCCGTCGGGGCGGAACAGGATAGCCGGCGCTGCGGCCGCGATACGGATTCCCGGCGGCAACCGCCGCACCGGATCGGCCCCGAGTTGCAGCGCCGCATCGGCCATGTCGAACCGCACCGGCACCGGCCGGTTCGCCGCGATCGCCCGCGTCCGCGCCACCCGCAGCGTGCCCACCACGAGCGAGCTTGCCGCCTGCAGGTCGGTCGTCCCGCCGCGCGTCGGCGCCCGCGTCAGCACCAGCCCGCCGACCAGCCCGAGGATCACCAACACCACGATCATCTCGATGAGCGTGAAGCCATTCGGCCGGGGATCAGGTGCCGGCAAGGTCGTTCAGGCTCAGCATGGCGAGCAGCAGCGCGGCGATGATGCCGGCGATTGCCGCCCCCATGACCACGGTGATCGCGGGCACCAGCAGCGCCACCAACCGCTGCACGCCCAACCGCGTGCGCTCCTCGTGAATTTCTGCGGCCCGCAGCGACATCGGGCCCAGTTGCGCCGTCTCCTCGCCGAGCCGCAGCAGATGCGTGGTGCGCGCCGGGAACAGCCTGCTTTCCTCCAGCGGCCGCGCCAGCCCGGCGCCGCCCTTGGCCATCAGCGCCGCCCGCCCGATCGCCCCCGTCGCCGCCCGGTTGCCGATTGCGTCCTGCACGATGGCGAGCGCCGCGATCAGCGGCACCCCGTTGGTCAGCAACGTCCCCAGCGTCCGCGTGAAGCGCGCGGCGACCAGTTCGCGCTGCAACCCGCCGATCACCGGCATCCGCAGCAGCATCAGGTCCGCCCGCAGCCGCGGCCCCGGCCGCTTCAGCGCCTGGCTGACCAGGAAAAGTGCCAGCAGCAGAACCAACGCGATGTACAGCCCATAGCCGGTGACGACGTCGCCCAGCAGCAGCAGCGCCCGCGTCGGCCCCGGCAGTTGCGCGCCGCTTTGCTCGAACAACGGTACGAATTGCGGCAATACCTGCGTCAGCAACAGAACGATGGATCCGATCGCGGCCACTACCAGCAGCGCCGGATAGATCATCGCCGACTTCACCGTGGACGCCAGGCCGCGCTCCCGCTCCAGCAAGGCCGCCAGGTGCTCCAGCGTCGGCGCCAGCGTTCCACCGGCCTCGCCGGCCCGGACCAGGCCGATATACAGCCGCGGGAAGCTGGCCGAGTTCTCCGACAGCGCCGTCGCCAGCGAGCCGCCGTCGCGCACCGTGCGCCGCAATGCCTCCACCGTCGCCAGCACCCGCTTGTTGGGCGAGGTCTCGACCAGGAAGCGCAGCGAGCGGTCCAGATCCTGCCCGGCACCGAGCATGGTCGACAGCTCGCGGGTGAAATCCGTCACGTCCTGCTTGCTCATCCCGCGGCGGCCGAACTCGCGTTCGAACACCCGATACCAAGCGCCGGCCGCAAGCTCCGTGCGCAGCGGCAGGCTGCCCTGGCGCTGCAGCCGGGCGGCGACCTCGGCCTCCGACGCCGCCTCCATCGTGCCGCGCAACGTGCGGCCGGACGGGTCCAGTGCGGTGTAGCGGAACGCCGTCATCAGGCGTCGGTGCGGATGCTGCGGGTGACTTCCTCGATCGTTGTCTCGCCCGCCAGCGCCGCCTCCAGCCCGGCGTCGAACATGGTCACCATGCCGCCCTCGACCGCGGCGCGCTCGATCTCAGACTGATCGGCGCGCGAGAAGATCAGCCGCTCGATCGCCGGCGTGGGCAACAGGAACTCCGCGATCGCCAGCCGGCCGCGATAGCCGGTGTTGCGGCACTGCGGGCAGCCAACGGCATGGTGCAGCATCGGCGCCGGGTCGCCGCCGCGATCGAGCCGGAAGCGCGCCACCAGCTCCGGCGCCGCCGGCTCCGGCCGGCGGCAGGCATGACACAACCGCCGCACCAGCCGCTGCGCCAGGATGCCGCGCAGCACAGCGGTGAGCAGATAATCCTCGAGCCCCATGTCGCGCAGCCGGGAGATGGTGGCCGCCGCCGAGTTGGTGTGCACCGTGCTGAGCACCAGATGCCCGGTCAGCGCCGCCTGCACCGCGATCTGCGCCGTCTCGATGTCGCGGATCTCGCCCACCATGATGACGTCCGGGTCCTGCCGCAGGATCGAGCGCAGCAGCGAGGCGAAGTTCAGCCCGATCTGCGGCTTGACCTGGATCTGGTTGACGCCCGGCAGCTGGTATTCGATCGGGTCCTCGACGGTGACGACCTTTCGGTCCACCGAGTTGAGCGACAGCAACCCCGTGTACAGCGTCGTCGTCTTGCCCGACCCGGTCGGCCCGGTGACCAGCACGATGCCGTTCGGCAGCTTCAGCGCCACGTCCAGCCGCGCCACTACCGGCGCCGACAGCCCGAGCTTTTCGTACTCGAACGTCACGGCGCTGCGGTCCAGCACGCGCAGCACCACGGTCTCGCCATACAGCGACGGAATGGTCGAAACGCGGAAGTCGATTTCCTGCCCGCGCACCGCCAGCTTGATGCGCCCGTCCTGCGGCAGCCGCCGCTCGGCGATGTCGAGCCGCGCCATGATCTTGATGCGCGACGTGATCGCCGCCGTCAGATGGCTGGGTGGCTGATCCGCCTCGTGCAGCACGCCGTCATAGCGGTAGCGAATCCGCAGCCGGTCCTCGAACGGCTCGATATGGATGTCCGACGCGAGCGTCTCCACCGCGCGCGAGATCAGGCCGTTGACCAGGCGGATCACCGGCGCTTCGGAAGCGAGGTCCTTCAGGCGCTCGGCATCCTCCTCGAGCGGCTCGCTGGCCGCCGGGTCGGCATCAGCCGCGGCATCGCCGTCGGGATACAGCCGGGCCAGCGCGGCATCGAGCTCCACCGGCAGCCCGATCAGCAGATCCACCGGCAGCCCGGTCGCCGCCGCCAGCGCCGCGGTGGTGAACGGGTCGAGCGGATCGGCCACCGCGACGCGCAGCCGCCCCGCCTCGATGCCGAGCGGCAATGCCCGCGTGTGCCGCAGGAAGCGCGGCGCGATCCGACCCGGGACCGCCGGCTCGGCAGGGAAGTCGGCCGGCGCCGCCGTCGGCAGGCCGGTCAACGCGGCATAGGCGCGCGCCAGGTCGCGCTCGGTCACGAGGCCGAGTTGGATCAGCACCCGATCCAACCGCTGCCCGCTCTCGGCCGAGACCCGGCGCCCGCGCTCGATCGTGCGGAAGTCGCAATGCCCGTCCGCCACCAACAGGTCGGCGAGCGCCTCGACCGCGTCTGACCTGGCCGGGAGATCCATCAGACCAGATCCATTAGGGCCGCCGCTCGAACAGCAGGCTGGCCGAGCGCAGCACCTGCGACTGGTAGTGCAGGTTCAGCTGCGGCGTATGCGAATGGTAGTTGCCGACCGCCCGCAGCAGGTCGCCCGCCGTCTCGTCGAGATAGGTGCGCATGATGAGCCCAGCGGCGGCGATGTTGTAGCAGGCGTTGTTCAGCAACCGGTTCCGCACCTCCGGCTGCGACAGGCGCGAATATCCCGCCAGGTGTGGCAGCCAGATCGTGTTGATCTGCATGATGCCGAGGTCCTGGCTGCCATTGGTATTGATGCGGACCAGACCGGGTTGCCCGCCCTCGACGCGCTGGATGGCCGGCAGCACCCGCGGCGGCAGGGCGTAGATCTGGGCCACCAGAGCCATGCAGGACAAAAACGGGACTGCCATCAACTCCTCGCCGGGGCTGCGCGTGCTGTCACATACGGGGGTCTCATGCTTTCGGCACCAACGAATTTCCGATTTCACCCCGCTCGCCGCTCCGTTTCGCCCTTTCCTAAAAATGTCATGGAAGCGACGTCGCACCGGTCTTCCCCGGGCGGTAGCAGCGTCAGATTTTTCCGAAATATGGCGCTCTGCCGTCTTCGCGCTTGGCCAAAGCAACCAAACCGATTAGACCACAACCTCAGGTGGTGCATTGTTAATATGCAGATGCCTCTATCCTGCAAAAGCAGGGTGGCCTTGGGTAAAGGAGGCGTTGATGCGTCGGAATGTGCTGCTGGCGAGTGCGGTCGCGTTTGGTATCCTGGGGGCGACATCGTCCGCCGTCGCGGCATCGTTCCGCTTCGATAGCTACCTCAACACCGTCACCGATTTCAGCATCACCGACGGCACGCAAACCGCGACCTTCTCGTCAAGCAGCGGCCCCGCCACCTTCGCGGTCGCGCAACCCGTCGGGCTTTACTCCTTCCCGGTCGCCCTCGGCGACTATGGCAACTTCGTCGGCGACCCGCTCACCATCACCTTCTCCGACCCGGTGATGGATCGCATCCTGATCCCCTTCGGCATCGAGGAAGCGTTCGCGACCGTGCCGGCCACCATGGTCGTGCGGGCGAACACCGGCCAGACCGTGACGTTCACGACGGAGTTCGCCAATCTGATCTCCGGCGCCCCCGAAGGCGCCGTGACATTCCTCCCGACCGCGCCGATCTCGTCGGTGACGCTCATGAGCTCGCTAGCCTACGCCATCGCCAGCGTTGACCTGCCGGAGCCGAAATCGGCATTGCTGCTCGGGGCTGGATTATTGGCGACGGTCGGTCTGCGCCGCCGCCGTCGCTGAGCGACGGCTCAGGGCCGGATCTCGGCGCGAATCGAGAACGTCTCCGCCCGCGTTAGCTCGTTGCGCGTGACCGGCGCGGCAAAGACCGGGTTACGGATGGTCGGATCGGCCGCGAGCACCGCGATGAGCCGCGCCGCCTGCGTGGACTGCCCGGTGAAGGTCAGCACGCGGTCACGGATCGCCAACTCGTAGAGCGACGTATCGTCCGGCAGCAGATCGGTCAGCACCGCCAGCGCCTGCAACGTGTTGCCGACCCGCGCCGCCTCGGCCGCAACCACGTCGATGCTCGCCGCCCGGTCGGCGATCCGTCGCCGCAGCGCGTCCGCAACATCCACCTGCGGCCGATACTCGGCCACACGCGCCTCCAGCCGATCGAGCTGGGCCTGCTGTCTGGCGAACGGCACCACCACCGCCGCGATGGCGAGGGCGATGCAGACCGCCAGGCCGGCCAGCAGCGCCGGCCGTCGCGGCGCCGCTCGCCGGCCCGATATCGGGATGACCCGGCCGGGCTCGCCCGCCGCCTCCAACCGTGCTGGCGCCAGGCCGACCGCCGCAAGGGCGTCGAGGCTGTCCTGAATCGCCGCCTTGGCCACCAGCATCAGCCGCAGATCCAACTGACTGCGCGCGCGGTCACGCTGCACGATGCGCCAGGTCCAGAACACCGCCTCGGCCGGAAACGGGGTGAGCCGATCCATCTCCCAGCGCAGCGCCGTTTCCAGCCCGCGCTCGGCCTGCAGCGGCAGGCTGACCGGCTGTTCGAGCAGCAGCGCGGGCGGCAGCAGAAGCCGGATCGGGCCTCGCGACGAACCGGCCCGGCCACCGCCGATGGCCGCACGCAGGGAGGCGAGCCCGGCGGCGTCGAGCGTGAACCGGCCCAGCTGCAACAAGCGCTTGCCCCGGCGGCGGGCGACGTCGAGCGTCGGCGATCCGGCGGTTCCCAGCGTGAGCATAATGGAGTCGCCGGTCTCGTCGGCAACTGCGCCCACGGCCGGGCGCCAAGCCGCCGGAAGCAGG
The DNA here is from genome assembly GCA_964613945.1 of uncultured Acetobacteraceae bacterium. Classification (GTDB taxonomy): domain Bacteria; phylum Pseudomonadota; class Alphaproteobacteria; order Acetobacterales; family Acetobacteraceae; genus JAVVHH01. The sequence goes on along the minus strand of CAZTJC010000042.1, from coordinate 5,284 downwards.
CCAACCAACTGCCGGAGCCACCAGGAGAAGAAAATCGCGGCCATTAGCCCGGAGTGGTGCCGGGTTCGGCCGGCAGTGGCAAGGCTGGCCGCAGCGGTCATCGAAGATTCACGATGACGGTGGCTTGCATCCGGTGCCGCCCTGGTTTCTCACAGCGGACGCCGGTGATGCCGGGCTCGGTGGGGTGTTGCGCATGATCAGGAGAATAGCGGCCGGACTGGTTTTGATCGGCGGATCGCTGGGAGGCTGCGCCCCGCCGCCGCCGCCGGTGCCGGTCTGTGCACAGCCGGACGTCCTGCGGCAGGTGTCCGAGACCATCCGCAAACAGGGCCAGAACCTGGTGCTCGAAGCACCGCCGGTGGGCGAGATCTCGATCGCTGCCGACCCCGACCAGATCAAATCGCGCTTGTCCGACGAGGCGCTCGATCGTCCCCCCCTGGCACAATGCGCCGTCCGGGGGCACACCATCGGCTATGACACCAATCGCTATGGGGCGTCCCCGGTCCATGAGTCGTTCATCGTCCGCTACACCGTCGAGCTGCGCCGCAACGGGTTGTTCGTCAAAGTCGACTAGGTTCGCGCGGCAGCGGGGCTTCACGCTGCTGGAGATCCTGGTGGTGGTCGCGATCCTCGGGCTGCTGGTGTTCCTGGTGGCCCCGGCCGCGCTGCGGCAGCTCGGCGGCGCGCGCAACTCCGTCGCCAAGCAATCCGTCGAACGGATCGCCTCCGTGCTCGACCTCTACAAGCTGGATGTTGGCTCCTACCCGACCAGCGAGGAGGGTCTCGCCGCGCTGAGCACCAAGCCCGCATCGGCGCCGGGCTGGAACGGACCCTACCTCAAGGGTGACGCGCAGCCGCTCGACCCCTGGAACCATCCCTACCTGTATCGGGCTCCCGGCACCCGGCCGGGCCGCGAGTTCGACCTGTGCTCGCGCGGTCAGAGCGGCACCGCGACGGATGCGGCAAGCGGCCTGATCTGCAACTAGCGAGCCTACGCGAGCGGTCCCTTATATAAGAACGTCCTGGTGGCTGGAGCGGTGCGATGAACGAGATGACCAACGATCCGAGCGGCATGACCCGGCCGGCGCTGGACGCCGCGCGGAGTTACCTGGCCGCCGTGCGCACCGCCTGCCTGAGTGCCGTAGCACCCGCCGGCAAGCCGGACCCGGCGCTGCTGCAGGCCGAGCAGCGGCGGCTGCATGGCTTCGCCTGGGCGGCGACCACGGTCGAGGCGATGGAACAGCTCGCCCGCTGGGGCACCGGCAAGGCGGCGGGCGAGCGCCTGGTCGTGCAGATCGGCCTGGGTGAATACCTGGCCCAGCTGATCGGCGGCCTGCCGATGGGCCAGAACGAGATCGTCCGCCCCGTCGACCTCGGCACGGAGGACGCCGCCGACACTCTCGCCCACGATCCGGCCGTCCGCGCCATGCTGCGCGGCAACACGCCGGCCGCCCGTGCCGAGTTGGCCCGCCTGCTGGCCGATGGCTGGCGGCCGGACGAGTCCCTCGGTGACGAAACGCTGGACATGGTCCGCGGCCAGTTCCGCCAGTTCACCGACGACCGGGTCGCCCCGTTCGCGCAGGAATGGCACCTGGCCGACACTTTGATCCCCGACGCGCTGATCGCGGAGATGGCGGAACTGGGCGTCTTCGGCGTCTGCATCGACCCTGAATTCGGCGGCCTCGGCCTCGGCAAGCTGGCCATGTGCGTCGTCTCCGAGGAGCTGAGCCGCGGCTGGATCGCCGCCGGCTCGCTCGGCACCCGCTCGGAGATTGCCGGCGAGTTGATCGGCCAGAACGGCACCGCGGCGCAGAAAGCGCGTTGGCTCCCTGGCATCGCCGCCGGCGACATCCTGCCGACGGCGGTGTTCACCGAGCCGGATACCGGGTCGGACCTCGCTTCCGTCCGCACCCGCGCCAGGGCGACCGAGGACGGCACGTGGCGGATCACCGGGTCCAAGACCTGGATCACCCATGCCGCCCGCAGCGACGTGATGACGGTGCTGGCGCGCAGCGAGCCGGATGTGGCGGGCTTCGCCGGGCTGTCGATGTTCCTGGCCGCCAAGACCCGCGGCACCGACGAAGCGCCGTTCCCGGACCAGGGCCTGGCCGGCAGCGAGATCCCGGTGCTCGGCTACCGCGGCATGAAGGAATACGTGCTGTCGTTCGACGATTTCGCGGTCGACGCGGAGGGGCTGCTGGGCGGCGAGCGCGGCGCCGGTTTCCGGCAACTGATGCGCACCTTCGAGGGCGCCCGCATCCAGACGGCGGCGCGCGCGGTCGGCGTGGCCCGCAATGCGCTCGATCTCGGGCTGGCGTACGCGCTCGGCCGGCGGCAATTCGGCAGCACCCTGATGGCCTTCCCCCGAGTTTCCGACAAGATCGCCATGATGGCGGTCGAGACGGTCATGGCGCAGCAGATCACCTATTACGCCGCCCGCACCAAGGATGCCGGCGAACGCTGCGACATCGAGGCCGGCATGGCCAAGCTGCTGGCCGCGCGCGTGGCCTGGAGCAATGCCGACGCCTCCTTGCAGATCCACGGCGGCAATGGCTACGCACTGGAGTACCCGATCAGCCGCGTGCTGTGCGACGCGCGTATCCTCAACATCTTTGAGGGCGCGGCGGAAATCCAGGCCACCGTGGTGGGCCGGGGTTTGCTCGGCCGGCAGGGCTGAGTAGGGTCGGCTGATGGATAAGCCGTCGGTTCTGGTCGTGATGGGCGTGTCGGGGTCGGGCAAGACCACCGTGGCCGCGCTGTTGGCGGGCCGCCTCGGCTGGGAGCTGGGCGATGCCGACGACTGGCACTCGCCCGCCAACGTCCGCAAGATGCATGGCGGCACGCCGCTGACCGACGATGATCGCTGGCCCTGGCTCGCCTCCATCGCGGCTTGGATCGATGCCACGCGCTCCACCGGGCAGCACGCCATCCTCGCCTGTTCGGCGCTCAAGCGCGCGTATCGCGACGTGCTGATCGGCGATCGCCATGACGTCCGGCTGGTCTACCTGCGCGGCGAGGAGGCCCTGATCCAGGATCGTCAGGCCGCCCGGCTGAACCACTACATGCCCGCCAGCCTGGTCCACAGCCAGTTCGAGGCACTCGAAGTGCCGGGCGCCGACGAGCGCCCCCTGGTGGTCGACGTGATCCTCCCGGCACGCGATGTCGTCGAGCGGATCGTGGAACAACTGGCATGACGCAGGACGAGCTGAAGCGCCAATCGGCGGAGATCGCGGTCGCCGCCGTCGAGGACGGCATGGTCGTCGGCCTCGGCACCGGGTCGACGGCGAAGATCGCGGTGAACCTGCTTGGCGCCCGCGTGGCGGCCGGGCTGCGCATCGTGGGCGTGCCGACCTCGGAGGCCACGGCGACGCAGGCGCGTGCGCTGGGCATCGAACTGGGCGAACTCGCCGACCATCCCGCGCTGGATCTCACCATCGACGGCGCCGACGAGGTGCATACCGGCACGCTTGACCTCATCAAGGGCCTTGGCGGTGCGCTGGTGCGCGAGAAGATCGTGGCTGCAGCCAGTCGGCAGATGATCGTCATCGTCGATGAGAGCAAGCTGGTGCCGAGCTTGGGCAGCGTCCGCCTACCCGTCGAGGTCGTGCGCTTCGGCTGGCAGGCGACCCTGCGTCACCTGGAACACGCCGGCGCCCAGGGCGTGCTGCGCCTGAAGGATGGTACCCCGTTCGTGACCGATAACGGCAACCACATCATCGATTGCCATCTCAACCTCGCCGACCCGGCCGTCACCGATGCCAAGCTCAATGCCATTCCGGGCGTGGTGATGAGCGGCTTGTTCATCGGCATCGCCACCCGGATCATCGCCGGTACGGATAGTGGCCCTCGCATACTGGAGCGGACATGACGGAACCCAAAGCCTTCGACGGTGATGCGACCACGCCGGTACCCGACGGGCAGATCACGCTGGCGCTCGACATCGGCGGCTCCGGGCTGAAGGCCGGGCTGCTTGACGCGACGGGGAAGATCATCGGCGATCACCTCCGCGTCGCCACGCCACACCCGTCGCCGCCCTCGGCCGTGGTGCCGCTGCTGACCGGCATGGCGACCAGCCTGGGCAAGTTCGTCCGCATCTCCGTCGGCTTCCCCGGCGTGGTCCGCGACGGCAAGGTGCTGACGGCGCCCAACCTCGGCACCAAGGAGTGGGCCGGTTACGACCTCGCCGGCACGCTGACCGAGCTGCTCGGCAAACCCGTCCGCGTCGAGAACGATGCCACGGTGCAGGGTCTGGGCGTCATCAGCGGCCACGGGCTGGAATGTGTGATCACGCTGGGAACGGGGTTTGGCTTCGCGCTGTATCAGGATGGCCGTCTCGCGCCGCATCTGGAGGTGAGCCAGCACATCGCTTACGGCAAGAAGACCTATGACGAGTACGTCGGCGTCGCCGCGCTGGAGAAGGTCGGGCGCAAGCACTGGAACAAGCGCGTCAAGCGTATCCTCGAACAGCTTCGCGTCATGATCAACTTCGACACGCTCTATATCGGCGGCGGCGACGCCGGAAAGATCAATTTCGACCTGCCGGCCGACATTCACGTCGTGTCCAACAAGGCCGGGTTGACCGGCGGCGTTCAGCTCTGGAACGAGGCAAACGTCCCCTGACCGTCACCACGCTGCACCTAGTCCGCCATGCTCAGCACGGGCTGCAAGGCCGCGTGCTGGTGGGGCGCACGCCGGGAGTGGAATTGAGCGTCGAGGGCATGAGGCAAGCCGCGGCCCTGGCCGAGCGGTTCGGCGGCATGACCGTGGATGCCGTGCTGTCGAGCCCAATCGAACGCGCACGGCAGACGGCGGCGCCGATCGGCGCGGTGCTGGGCCTCGAAGTCGAGACCGAGGCCAGGCTAAACGAAATTGACTTCGGCGAATGGACCGGTGCCGCTTTCTCGGCGCTCGACGGCAGCGCCGAGTGGGAAGCCTGGAACCGTCAGCGCAGCGTCGCCCGGTGTCCGGGCGGCGAGACAATGGCCGCGGCGCAGGACCGGGCTCTCCAGGCCATCGCGCAAGCCCGCAGGTATGGACATGTGGTGATGGTCAGCCATCAGGACATTCTGAAATCGGTGCTGGCGCATTACCTGGGTATGTCGCTCGACCACCTGCACCGGTTCGCCCTTGACCCAGCTTCCCACAGCACCGTCACGATATTCGATGACGGAACCGCCCGCGTCGACACCATCAACCGGTTGCCGTGACACGTTCGCTGAAATGGGCCGCATACGGCGTGGTGCGGCCTATCATACGCCCCGTCATGCGGCGGCTACGCATGTTC
>CAZTJC010000041.1:10010-36618 GCA_964613945.1 uncultured Acetobacteraceae bacterium | reverse complement strand
CGCGCCTGCAGCGGCCGGTAGCGCGTGGCGTCGATCACCTCGCGCACGTCGTCGACGCCGGTGTTGCTGGCGGCGTCCATCTCGATGACGTCGGGGTGCCGGTCCGCCAGGATGGCGACACAGTTGGGGCAGGTGCCGCACGGGTCCGCGGTCGGGCCGCCCTGCCCGTCCGGCCCGATGCAGTTCAGCGCGCGGGCGATGATGCGGGCGGTGGTGGTCTTGCCGACGCCGCGGACGCCGGTGAGCATCCAGGCATGCGCGATGCGCCCTTGCGCAAAGGCACGGCGCAGGATGCGGACCATGGCCTCCTGGCCGATCAGGTCGTCGAAATTGCTCGGGCGGTATTTGCGGGCGAGCACCCGGTAGGGCACGGCGGCGACCGGCATTGGAGCGGGGTCGCCAAAGAAACCGCCGCCCTCTTGGGGCGGGTCCGGCAGTGTGTCGTCCAATCCGGACATCACAGTGCCGGCGTCTCCTCAGTAAAGGGGTGGGAGGCCGAACATCGACCCGAGCGTAAACTCGCTGCGGCTGCTTCCTTCCGGACCTGACCGGGTTGGCAAGGCGCTCGTCCGCCGCCGACCTCCCACGCGCTCCATAGCACGCAGGGGGTGGGGGAAGACAAGATGGGTGGCACAAGCGGGAGTCGCGTGCGAGAAGCGGGCACCATGTCGATGATCCTCGCAAGCCGTACCAATACCTATGCGGGCAGCCCGCTGGACCGGGCCGGCCTTCGGCGGGACGACACCGCCTGGATCGAGGAACGGCTGGCCGACCCGCAGAGCGTGTTCGTGGTCGTCTGGCGCTCCAAGACGCTGATCACCGCGGCCGACAGCCCGGCCGGCGTGTTCCTCACCGGCACCGAAGCCCGGGAATGCCGGGTCGCTGGCGGGCCGTGGGCGTTCCTCGGCTTGCGCGACGGCCGCGCGGTGTTCGCGGTCGATGTCAGCGATGTCGACGACCCGGCCCAGCTGGTGCCGGGCGGCGAGACGCGGTTCGAGGATTTGCGCGCCCTGGCGGGCCGGTTGCCCGCGGACGACGCCGCCGTCTTCGCCCATGCGCGCGCGCTGATGTACTGGCGGGCGCGGCATAAATTCTGCGGCGTCTGCGGCGGGATGTGCGAGCCGCGCACCGCTGGACACGCGCTGGTCTGCACGCAATGCGACGCCCAGCATTTCCCCCGCACGGACTCGGCGGTGATCATGCTGGTGCATCGTGACGGCAAGGTGCTGCTGGGGCACTCGCAACGTTTCCCGAACTCGACGATGTATTCGACGCTGGCCGGGTTCCTCGAGCCCGGTGAAAGCCTGGAGGAGGCGGTGGCGCGCGAGGTGCTCGAGGAGGTCGGCGTGACGGTCGGGCGCGTGCAGTATCACAGCAGCCAGCCCTGGCCGTTTCCGTCCAACATCATGCTGGGTTTCTATGCCGAAGGGCTGACCGAGGAGATCACCCTGCAGGAAGACGAACTGCGCGACGCCCGCTGGTTCACGCGCGAGCAACTGCGCGACCCGGCGGCGCACGGCTTCCAGCTGCCGCGGCTGGACAGCATCGCGCGGCGGTTGATCGAGGACTGGCTGGAGCAGGCATGATGTGGCGCCCCGTCCTGCTGCTCCCGCTGTTGATGGCGGCTTGCACCGAGTCGCCGGGGATCGTCCCGGCGCCGCTCTCGCCGCAGGAACAGGCCTGCGCCGCGCAGGCGGACCAGGATCCGGCGCTTAAGGAGGCGCGCGCGATCTCCGCCGGCCGGCTCGAATGGGAGTGGCAGCACGAGCCGCAGATCGAGCAGATCAAGCGCGACGCGATCACCCGCTGCCTGCGCTCGCGCGGGCTGATGCCGCGGGGCGGGGTCGAACGGGCCCGTTAAAAGCTTCACGCAGAAGGGATGCACCAACGGCGCCGACCCGGCGTTGAATTCTGAACCACCTCACGGGACATTCAGATGCATCACATCAAGACGGCAGACGGCACGGCGCTCTACGCACGCGAATGGGGCACCGGTCCGACGATCGTCCTGATCCATGGTTGGCCGCTCGACGCCGACATGTGGGAATACCAGGCGGTGCCGCTGGCCGAGCAGGGTTTCCGCGTCATCGCCTACGACCGCCGCGGCTTCGGCCGGTCGAGCCAGCCCTGGACCGGCTATGATTACGACACGCTGGCCGACGACCTAAAGATGGTCATGGACACCCTGAAGGTCGAGGACGCGTTGCTCGTCGGCTTCTCCATGGGCGGTGGCGAAGCAGCCCGCTACATGTCGCGCCATGGTGGCAAGGGTGTCTCCAAGGTGGCGTTCGTCTCGGCCGTGACGCCGTTCCTGCTCAAGACAGCGGACAATCCCGAGGGCGTCGACCAGAGCGTATTCGACGAAATCCTTGACGGACTGCGGACCGACCGACAGCACTTCCTGGCCGGGTTCGCCAAGAAGTTCTTTGGCGTCGGCCTGTTGTCCTCGCCGGTCAGCCAGGAAGTGATGAACTGGAGCTTCCAGATGGCGATGCTGGGCTCACCGCGGGCCACGATCGAGTGCGGCAAGGCGTTTGCGATGACAGATTTCCGCCAGGACCTGCCGAAGATCACCGTGCCCACCCTGGTGATCCATGGCGATGCCGACGACACGGTGCCGTTCGCGAGCAGCGGCAAGCGCACTGCGAAAATGGTGCAGGGGTCGCAACTGGTCGTTTACTCCGGCGCGCCGCACGGGCTGCAGATGACCGAAAAGGACCGTCTCGTCCGCGATCTGGCGAGTTTTGCCCGCACGGGTCGCGTCTAGAAGCCGGTTGCCTGCCGACCGTGCCTTCTGGCACGGTCGGCAGATAATCGAGGGAGGGCGCGATGGAGCCGACATATCCGCTCAACGCATGGTATGCCGCGGCGTGGAGCCATGAAGTCGCGCGTGACCTGAACAAGCGAACGGTGTGCGGCAAGGACATCGTGCTGTTCCGGCAGCAGGATGGTGCAGTCGCCGCGCTGGAAGATGCCTGCTGGCACCGGCTGATGCCACTGTCGCTCGGAACGCTCGAGGGCGACACCGTGGTGTGCGGTTATCACGGGTTGCGCTTCAACGGCGCCGGGCGTTGCACCTTCATGCCGGCGCAGAAGACCATCAACCCGTCGGCCGGCGTGCGGTCGTTCCCCACGGTGGAAAAGCACAGGCTTATCTGGACATGGCCCGGCGATCCCGCGCTGGCCGACCCGGCTGCTGTCCCGGATTTTCACTGGAACGATGGTCTCGACGCGGACGGCAATGGCTGGGCCGGCGAAGGCGGCACGTTCTACGACCTCAAATGCGATTACCGACTGGTGCTCGACAACCTCATGGACCTGACGCACGAGACGTACGTGCACGCCGGGTCGATCGGGGACGATGCGATCACCGACACGCCGTTCGACGTGACCTACACCGACCGTACCGCGACGGTGACGCGCTGGATGATCGGCATCCATCCGCCACCGTTCTGGGCGCGGCATCTCGACAGGCCCGGCCAGTTGGCCGACCGCTGGCAGATCATCAACTTCCAGGCCCCGAGCACGATCGCCGGCGATGTCGGCGTAGCGCTGACCGGCACCGGCGCGCGGGACGGCGACCGGAGCCAGGGGGTCAATGGCTGCTTCCTGGCCGCGATCACGCCGGCGACGGATACGACCTGCCATTACTTTTGGAATTTCGTTCGCACCTTCAAGCGCGAGGACGAAGCGCTGACGAAGGCGATCAACATCGCCCACGTCAATGGTGGCAACGGCGTCTACGACCAGGATCATTTCGTGCTGGAAGCCCAGCAGGCGGCGATCCTGAAGCAGCCGCGAGCGCCGTTCTACCACCTCAACATCGACGCTGGCGCGCTGTGGGCGCGGCGGCTGATCGACACCATGATCGCCGAGGAGCGGGTGCCGCAGCGCCCGGTGCTGGCCGCGGAATAATGGCCGAACTCATCGAGTGGGGGTCGGCGACGCTCCGTGGCGTGCGGGATGTAACCGCCGACATCCGGTTGTTCGAGATCGAGCCGGCGGTGCCGGTGCGGGCGGTGGCACCCGGCAGCCACCTTTCGCTGCTGCTGCCGATCGGGGCGGGCAGCGACGTGCGGTCCTATTCGATCGTCAGCGTCGCTGAAGGCACCGTGCGGATCGCGGTCAAGTTGCTGCCGGAGTCGCGGGGCGGGTCGGCCTACCTGTGGTCGCTCGCGCCGGGGGCACGGCTAACGGTGTCGCGACCGCGCAACCACTTCCCGCTGGGGCGGAGCGCGGAGGATTACCTGCTGGTGGCGGGCGGGATCGGGATCACGCCGATCCACGGCATGGCCTTGGCGCTGGCCGAGGCTAGATTGCCGGTGCGGGTGCTCTACGGCGTGCGGAACCAGGCCGACGCCGCATTCGCCGACGAGATGCGGGCGGTATTGGGCGAGCAGCTGGTTGTGTCGGCCGGGGCACCGCTGGACCTTGAGGCGGCGATCGCGGCGCTGAAGCCGGGTGGCGAGATGTATGTGTGCGGGCCAATCGGGATGCTCGAAGCGGCGAAGCGGGCCTGGAAAGCCAGGGGCCGACCGGTGGCCAAGCTCCGGTTCGAGACGTTCGGCAGCAGTGGGCGCTACGCGACCGAAGCCTTCACGGTGGCGATCCCTCGGCTCGGGATCCAGTTGGAAGTGCCACGGACGACCAGCCTGCTCGACGCGCTCGAGGGCGCCGGCGTGCCGATGATCTATCATTGCCGGCGCGGCGAATGCGGCCTGTGCGCGCTGCAGATCGTCGGGGTCGAGGGCGTGGTCGACCACCGCGACGTTTTCTTCACCGAAACGGAGAAGGAGGAGAATGCAAAGCTCTGCACCTGCGTCTCCCGCCTGGCCGGCGGCGTGCTGACGCTGGACGTCGGCAGCCGCGGCTAGATCACCTCACTTCACAAGCGGGCAGCCGCCCTCGGCCAGCGGCCGGAACGCCTGGTCGGCCGGCACGGTGAAGACCGGCGAGTAGAGATCCCACTCCGACTTCGATTCGGCCGGGCTTTTCACCTTGAAGACGTACATCGGATGGGTCGCGCGGCCGTCGGCGCGGACGGTGACGGGGCCGAACAGCTTGTCCTCGATCGGCGCGGCGCGCATGGCGGCCAGCACCTTGTCGCCGTCGATGCTGTCGGCCTGCTTGGCGGCGTTGAGGTAGGCCAGCACCGATGAATATACGCCCGCCTGGTTCGCGGTCGGGACGCGACCGGGCATTTTGGCGGTGAACCGCTTGGCGAACTCGCGGCTGGCATCGTCGCGATCCCAGTAATACGCCTCGCTCAGCAACAGGCCCTGCGCCATGTCCAGCCCGATCGCCTTCACGTCGGAGATCTGGGTGAAAAGCCCGGTCAGCTTCTGCTTCGGCGTCACGCCGAACTCGGCCGCCTGCTTGACGCCGTTGATCAGGTCGCCGCCGGTGTCGGCAAAGGCGACGACGTCGGCGCCGGAGGATTGCGCCTGCAGCAGGTAGGACGAGAAATCCGTCGTCCCCAGCGGATGCTTGATCGACCCGGCGACGCTGCCACCGAGCTTCTTCAGCGCCTCGGCCGTGTCGCGCTCGAGCGCGGCGCCGAGCGCGTAGTCGAACGAAACGAAGTAGAAGCTCTTGGCGCCGATCTGCGTCAGTGCGCGGGCCGCGGCGTTGCCCATGGCCCAGGTGTCCATGGTCCACTGCACGGTGGTGGGTTTGCAGAACTTGCCCGTCAGGTCGGAGGTGCCGACGTTGGTGGCGATGAAGGTGCGGTTCTTCTCGGCCATGATCTGGTTGACGGCCAGGCCGACGCCCGAGTTGACGGCGTCCGCCACCGCATCGACACCTTCGCGGTCGACCCACTGGCGCACGACCGTGCTGCCGATGTCGGGCTTGTTCTGGTGATCGCCGTAGAGGATCTCGACCTTGAGGCCCGGGTTGGCCTTGGTGAAATCGTCCGCGGCCAGCTGTGCGGCGACGACGGAGCCCTTGCCGGACTGGTCGGCGAACGGCCCGGATTGATCGTTCAGCACGCCGACCTTGAGCGTTTGATTGGGGATTTCTGCCCGGGCGGGAACGGCCGCCAGGATCGCGAGGATCGGGGCCAGGTTGAGGATGCGCTTGATCACGAGAACTCCTGGAATCGGTAGGTGGAACACGACGCCGACGCGCTGCGGCCAGAGACCTGGAACGGGCCGGAGGTGGCCGATGGTGTCAAGGGCGACGATTGACGACGGGCGACCCACGCCGTTACCTCCACCCTCGGATTGAGGAAGAACCGAATGGCGGGACTACCGGCATCGTTGCGCGTCGAGACGAGCGGGCCGGTCGCGGTGCTGTCGCTGGCGCGGCCGGCCAAGCGCAACGCGCTCAACGTCGAGCTGATCGAAGGCATCCGGGATTTCTTCAGCGCACCGCCTGCCGGCGTGCGGGCCGCCGTGTTGCGCGGCGACGGGGAGCATTTCTGCGCGGGGCTCGACCTAGCTGACATCACCGATCAGGACGCGGCGGCGAACGTGTTGCATAGCCGCCTGTGGCACCGCGCCTTTGCCGCGATCGAGAGCGGCGATCTGCCGGTCGTCTCTGTGTTGCGCGGGGCGGTGATCGGCGGCGGGCTCGAACTGGCGGCCGCGACGCACATCCGGGTGGCCGAGCCCAGCACGTTCTACGCGCTGCCAGAGGGACAGCGTGGCATCTTCGTCGGCGGCGGCGGATCGGTGCGCATCCCGCGGCTGATCGGCGTTGCGCGGATGACGGACATGATGCTGACCGGCCGCACCTACGGGGCGGTCGAGGGTGGGGCGATCGGGCTGTCGCAGTATCTGCCGGAGGCGGGTGCGGGCGACGCGCTGGCGCTTGAGCTGGCGGGCAAGATCGCCGGCAACGCACCGATGACGAACTTCGCCGTGTTGCAGGCGCTGCCGGAAATCGCCGCGGGGGCGCCGGCAGCGGGGTACCTCACCGAGAGCCTGATGGCGGCGATCGCCGCCTCCGATGCCCCGGCCAAGCAGCGGCTGGCGGAATTCCTGGACAAGAAGGCCCCGAAGATCTCACACGGATAGGTGGGACGACCCGGCGAACCGGGCGCCCAGGGAGGAACGATGGCCGAGTTGGCTGGCTTTACGATCGAGCGCCGCGACGACGGGACGACGATGCTGTCCGCGACCGGCGATCTGCCGCCCTATCCGCGCCGGGTCACGGACCGGCTGGTACACTGGGCCGCGGCGACGCCCGACGAAACGTTCCTGGCCGAGAAGTCCGGCGAGGGCTGGCGGCGTCTGACCTACGCGGCGGCATTGCAGCAGGTGCGGGCCATCGGGCAGGCACTGCTGGATCGCGGGCTGTCGGCGGAACGGCCGGTGCTGATCCTGTCCGGCAACGGCATCGAGCACGCGCTGCTGGCGATGGCCTGCCAGCATGTCGGCGTGCTGTATGCGCCGATCTCGGCCGCCTATAGCGGGGCCAACAGCGACCTGGTCAAGCTGCGGCAGATCGTGGCGCTGACCACGCCGGGGCTGATCTTCGCGCTGGGAGCCGGATTCCGGCGGGCGTTGGATGCGGTGGTGCCCGAAGGATGCGAAGCGATCGACAGCCTGGCAGGTCTACTCGCAACGGCCCCGACCGAAGCGGTGGATGCAGCCTACGCCGCCATCGGCGGCGATACCGTCGCCAAGCTGCTGTTCACCTCGGGCTCGACCGGGACACGGCCGAAGGCGGTCATTACGACGCACCGGATGCTGTGCGCCAATCAGTCGATGATGAAGCTCGGCTTCGGCTACCTGCTCGGCGAGGAGAAGCCGATCATGGTGGATTGGCTACCCTGGAGCCACACCTTCGGCGGCAGCCACAACTTCAACATGGTGCTGTTCGAGGGCGGTACGATGTTTCTCGATGCGGGCCGCCCCCTCCCCGGCCAGTTCGGCCCGACGCTCGACGCGATCCGCGAGGTCGCGCCGACACTGTATCTGGCGGTGCCGAAAGCCTGGGAGGAGCTGGCGCGCGCCATGCGGGCGGACCCGACGCTGAACCGGCGGTTCCACGAACGGTTGCGGGTGCGCTTCTATGCGGCCGCGGCGCTGTCGCAGCCCTTATGGGACGAGCTGGACGCGCTGGCGGCCGAGGCGACCGACCACGAGTTGCCGATGATCACCGGGCTAGGCTCGACGGAGACGGCGCCGATGGGAACATGCACCGATGGCAGCCGGGCCGGGCGCGCGGGGGACATCGGCATGCCGGTGCCGGGGATCACGCTGAAGATGGTGCCGACGGACGGCAAGCTCGAGCTGCGGGTGAGCGGGCCCTGCATCACGCCGGGCTATTGGCGCGATCCGGAGAAGACGGCGGCGGCGTACGACGCCGAAGGTTTCTACTGCATGGGCGACGCGGTGGCCTGGATCGATCCGCTGGACCCGGCGCGCGGGTTGCGCTTCGACGGGCGGCTGGCGGAGGACTTCAAGCTGATGTCCGGTACCTGGGTCAGTGTCGGGCCGCTGCGGGCGCGGCTGATCGCGGCAATGGCGCCGTGGGTGCGCGACGTGGTGATCGCCGGGCACGACCGCGACGAGGTGACGGCGCTGGCGCTGCCGTTCAATCTGCAGGATGCGAGTGACCCGGTGGTGCTGTCGGCGCTGACCACCGTCCTGGGCGAGTTGGCCGCGACGGCGGCGGGCAGTTCGGCGCGGGTGGTGCGTATGGCGTTCCTCGCGGGGCCGCTCTCGCTCAACGCGGGCGAGGTCACGGATAAGGGCTCGGTCAATCAGGCGGCCGTTTTGCGATGCCGGCCGGACGAGGTGGCGGCGCTGTATGCCGATCCGGCGCCACCGCACGTGCTGTGCGCCGTTCAACAAAAGCAGAGGATTTCAGCATGAACCGGCGCACTCTCCTGCTCGCGGCGGCTTCGGCCGGGTTGCCCATGTCGCTACGGGCGGCGGAGCGGCCGCTCAGGCTCGGCGTGCTCAACGACATGAGCGGCGTGTTCGCCGACTACCAGGGGCCGGGCTCGCTGACGGCGACGCGGATGGCCGTGGAGGACATGGGTGGCATGGCAGGCGGCCGGGCGATCGAGGTCGTGTTCGCCGATCACCAGAACAAGCCGGACGTCGGCATGGCGATCGCGCGCAAATGGCTGGACGAGGACGGGGTCGACGTCATCATGGACGTGCCGAACTCGGCCATCGCGCTGGCGGTGGCGCAGTTGGTGACGGAGCGGAACAAGGTGTTCGTCGGCGCCGGCGCCGGAACCGCCGACCTGACGGGGCCGCGCTGCACGCCCAACATCGTGCATTGGGATTATGACACCTGGCAGTCCAGCCAGGCGCTGGGCCGCGCCATCACCGAGCGCGGCGGCAAGAGCTGGTTCCTGCTGGCGGCCGACTACGTGTTCGGCGCCGACCTCGACCGCAATGTCAGCGAGGCGGTGCGCGCTGCCGGCGGAACCGTTCTCGGCGGGGTCAAGGCACCGTTCCCGACAGCAGATTTTAGTTCGTTCCTGTTGCAGGCACAGTCCTCGGGCGCCCAGGTACTGGCGCTGAACAACGCCGGCGGCGACACCACCACCTCGCTCAAGCAAGCGGCCGAATTCGGCATCAACAAGCAGATGCAGGTCTGCGGCCCCGTCTACAACATCAACATCACCAAGGGCGTCGGCCTTGAGGTGGCGCAGGGCGTGCTTGGCGTGACGCCGTTCTACTGGGACTTCGATGCGGGCACGCGGGCGTTCTCGGAGCGCTACTTCAAAGCGGTGAAGGCGATGCCGAACGACATGCAGGCCGCGATGTACTCGGCGACGCTGCACGTGATCAAGGCGGTCGCCGGGGGCGCCGATCCGGCAGACGGGCGGGCGGTGGTCGCGGCCATGAAGGCGACGCCGACGGACGACCCGATCTTCGGCAAGGGCAGCGTCCGCGAGGACGGGCGCAAGCTGCATCCCGTTTACCTGTTCCGCACCAAGAGTCCGGCGCAGAGCACATCGCCCTGGGACATGTACGAGATCCTTTCGACAATCCCGCCCGATAAAGCATTCAGACCTCTAGCGGACGGGCGCTGCCCGATGGTGAAGGCATGATCCAGCGCGTTGCTATTATCGGCACCGGCGTCATCGGCGCCAGTTGGGCGAGCAACTTCCTGGCTCAGGGACTCGAGGTCTCGGCCTTCGACCCGGCGCCGGGCTGGGCGGAGCGGCTTCACGCAACCGTGTCGGCGCAATGGCCGGTGCTGGAGCGGTTGGGCCTGGCCGCCGGCGCGGACCCCGGTCGGCTGCGCATCGCCACATCGCTGGAGGACGCGCTCGAGGGCGCGCAATTCGTCCAGGAGAACGGGCCGGAGCGGTTGGACGCCAAGCGCGTGCTATTCGCTGCGATGGATGCCGCGACCGGTGCGGATGCCGCGACCGGTGCGGATGTCGTGATTGCGAGTTCGTCGTCGACGCTGAAGGTGAGCGACGTGCAGGCCGGGCTGCATTATCCCGGGCGGATCGTGCTGGGCCATCCATTCAACCCACCGCACCTGATCCCGCTGGTCGAAGTGGTCGGCGGCACCGGCACGGACGAGGTGTCAATCGAAGCAGCGATGCAGTTCTATCACCAGGTCGGCAAGAAGCCGATCCGGCTCAAGAAGGAGAAGGTCGGGCATGTCGCCAACCGGCTGCAGGCGGCGCTGTGGCAGGAGGCGTTCAGCCTCCTGATCGAGGGCGTGGCCGATGCGGAGGACATCGACGCCGCGATCTCGCACGGGCCAGGGCTGCGCTGGGCGCTGCTGGGGCCGTTCGTCAACCTGCATCTCTCGGGCGGGCCCGGCGGCATAGAGCATATGCTGGCGCATCTGGGGCCGCCGACGCAGTCGATGTGGCGCGATCTCGGCCGGGTCGAGCTGACGCCGGAGGTCGCGGCGCTGCTGGCGCGCGAGATCGGTGCGCGGGTGGCGGCGTTGGACCTGCCAGCCGTGGTGGCGGAGCGGGATGCGACGCTGGTGTCGTTGCTGCAAGCCAAGGCGGCCACGACCCTGCCATGACCGGCTTAAGTCATTCTTAGTACATCCGCGCCAAGATACCGCGGTCGGAGGATTGCTGATCCAGCTGACTAAACTGGAAGTGGGTTGGTTTGCCTAGACGCGTGGTACGAGCCCTTTTTTCCGTTGCGCCGGAATTTGCTGCCATCTCGTGTCTGGTTGCCCTGATCTGGTGGGGCATCGGGAGCTTGTTGGCCAATCAGCACGCCAATGCCCTGGACGCCGCGGTGCGGGACACCACGAACCTGGCTTACGCGTTCGAGGAAAACACCCAGCGCGCCGTTGCCGGTGCGGATCAGGTGCTGCTGTCGCTGCGGGCGTCGTATGCACGCGAGAGGCCCAACTTTAATCTCGGCGAGTGGGTCAAACGCGAAAGCGCGCCGGACTGGCTAACGGCCCAGATCGCGATCATCGGACCGGACGGAATGTCGATCGCCAGCACGGCCTCCAAAACCCGGGTCAACGTGGCGGACCGGGAGCACTTCGTCGTTCAGCGCGACTCCGACGGAGACGAGTTGTTCATCAGCCGCCCCGTGATCGGGCGCAGCAGCGGGCGGTGGACCGTCCAACTGACGCGCAAGATCAAGCTGGATGACGGCCGTTTCGGCGGTGTGGTCGTGCTGTCCCTCGACTGCTACCAGCTATCTGCCTTTTACCAATCGCTGAACCTGCAGCAGGGCTTCATCGACTTGAT
This sequence comes from uncultured Acetobacteraceae bacterium, assembly GCA_964613945.1. Taxonomy (GTDB): domain Bacteria; phylum Pseudomonadota; class Alphaproteobacteria; order Acetobacterales; family Acetobacteraceae; genus JAVVHH01. Next base: position 24,962 of record CAZTJC010000041.1, on the reverse strand, counting down.
CGGGCTCGACGGCATCGTGCGCGCCCGCGGTCCGGTCGAGGCCAACATGATCGGCCAGCAGATGACCGGCATTCCCGATACCGTGTTGGCCGAAAAGGGCGGCAACTTCCGGATCCCACAGGGACACGATGAGCTGACGATCGCGTTCCGCCGGCTGAACAACTACCCGCTCGTCGTATTGGTCGGCTTCAACGACAAGGCGATCCTTGCCAATTTCCGGCGTACCCGGGGCGTGATGACCTGGTCCGGCGTCGCGGCCACGATCCTGCTTCTCCTGATCGGCTCGGTATGGATCCGCCAGCGCAAGCGGAGCATGCGGTCGCAGCGCTCGCTTCAGGTGACGCTGGCGAGCATGAGCCAGGGCCTGGTGATGATCGACGGCAGCGGGCATGTCCGCGTGGTCAACGGACGGGCGCTCGAGCTGCTGGGGCTGCCGCAGGAAATGATGGCGCATGTCGGCGAAGGGAGGTCCAAGCTTTGCCAGGATAACGAGCGATCGCTGCTCCAGGCCTTGTCCAATATCCAGGACCCCCGTGCCCGCACGATCGATGACATGGGCTTTCCGATCCTCGAACGCAGCATTTCGGCTATCCCGGCCGGCGGCGAGGTCCAGACCATCACCGACGTCACGGCCCGGCACCTGGCCGACCAGCGGATTCGGCACATGGCGCTCCATGACCACCTTACGGGTCTCGGCAACCGGATTTTGTTTGCCGAGGAGACCGACCATTTCTTGGGCCTCGCCGCCACGGCTGGACACCGGTACGCCGTCCTGTGCCTGGACCTGAACGGCTTCAAGAAGGTCAACGACACGCTCGGCCATGAGGGCGGCGACGACCTGCTCATCAAGGTCGCCCACCGGCTGACGGCGGCCACAGGGCCGGACGATGTGGTCGCGCGAATCGGTGGCGACGAGTTCGCCGTTCTATCGCGGCTCGGTTCCGACGAGGCTTCCCATACCGGCGCCGCGATCGCCCAGCAGATCTGCACCGCGCTGGAAACGCCATTCATGATCGGTGCGCAGCAGATAAAGATCGGGGCAAGCATCGGCGTCGCCGAGTACCCGCACGACGGCCTCGGACGAACGGATTTGCTGCGCAACGCCGACCTGGCCCTTTATGTCGCGAAAGCGGATCGGCAGGGCTCGGTGCGGCAGTTCGAACCGGGCATGGCCGAGATCGCCCGTAACAAGCAGCGGCTGGAAGAGGAGCTGCGGGCGGCGATCGGAACCGACCAATTGTTTTTGGAATTCCAGCCGCAATTCCGCACCTCCAGTCTCGCCGTCGTCGGGTTCGAGGCCTTGGTGAGGTGGAACCACCCCACCCGGGGTCGGCTCGGTCCCGATGCCTTCGTTCCGCTTGCGGAGGAGACCGGGTTGATCGTGCCCTTGGGCCGGCAGGTGCTCGAGCAGGCGTGCCGTGTTGCGTTGTGCTGGCCCGCCAACGTCCACATCGCCGTCAATCTATCGCCGGTGCAGTTCCGTGACCCTGAGATCGTCCAAGCGGTCGAGACGGTGTTGGCCAACACCGGGTTGCCGGCGTCGCGGCTGGAGCTGGAGGTGACGGAAGGTGTTCTCATCGCCGACGAGCAGCAGGCGCTGAGGACGTTGAAGGAATTGCGCGAACTCGGCGTGACGTTGGCTCTCGACGATTTCGGGACGGGGTATGCGAGCCTCAGCTACCTCCGGAAATTCCCGTTCGAGCAGATCAAGCTGGACCGCTCCTTTGTGCAGGCGCAGGTCCTCGAAGAACGGTCGCGCCACATCCTGCGGGCAGTCCTCAGCCTCAGCCGCAGCCTGCACCTTTCCGTGGTGGCGGAGGGTGTCGAAACGCGGACGCAGCTGCATCTCCTGCGGCAGCAGGGATGCCACGCCGTGCAAGGCTTCCTGGTCGGGCGACCGATGGCCCAGCGCGATGCGGAGAACATGTTTCCCGATCATCTCGAGAGCATCGGCCGTACCAGCGTCGCCCTTGAACGCCCTCGAACTGTCACCTCGATCTGACCCGTTCGAGTTGACAATTCCACTTACCTCGGGCCATTAACGTTAACGTTCACTTTGCTGTGACAATCCGAGGTTGTGCTTTGGTCGAGTGATCGATCGATGGTGCCGGCTCACATCAGCAAACGCAGTGAACACCGCTGGAACGCCCTGTTGGACGGTGAAATTGAATGGTCGTGGTCCCGTGCTCGTTGCTGCGCACCGTGCAAACTCATGCGCCGACCCAGGTGGCGATCAGCGAACGGCGAGGGGCGGAAGCCTCGACATTCGGCGAGATCGCCCAGCGCGCCATGCGGTTCCGTCGCACGCTGGCACAACTCGGCATTGAGCAAGGCGACGTTGTCCGCTGCGATCTCGATATCGGATGCGACCTTGCAGCGCTGATTCTGGCGTCCCTGGCGAGCGGAATCCGGCTCGTGATCGGGATCGACAGCGCGGATCGTGCTTCATCGAGCAAGTTGCTGGTCGTGCGCGATCGAGGCGCCTCGCCGAATGGCCGCATTCGACAGGTCTCGGTCGCGGAACTCGGGCAATCCGCCGCCGCCTGGAGCCTGCCCGAGCCTACCGATAGCCCGGGCACCGCCACGATCACGGTCGAGACGGCGAGCGGCATCGAGACCATGGATGTGGAGACGCTGGCCAAATCCATTGAAAACTTCAGCGCCGCCTATCCCGGCATGGCGGGATCGTGTCTGCTGAGCGCCTCGGCGCAGCCCTGTCTGGACACGATTCTGATCTCCATGCTCATCCCCCTTGCCCTTGGTGTTCACGTGGTCCGGGCGGACGATGCGTTGAACGATAGCGCCTGGCTCGCGCAGGCTGCGGCGGCGGCAAGCTGGTGCGAATTCGGTGCCGCCGAACTGGACGAGTTGCTGGCGACCAGCAGCCTGCCGCCGATGTCGGCCTCCGTGCGGGCGGTGTTCTGCGGCAGTGGCCGGCTTGGCCCGCTCGCCTCGGCACGAGCCGAGGCGGCGCTGGGCTGCCCGCTTCAATGCGGATACGGCACGGTGCGGACCGGCTTCTGGGCGGTGTGCCAGCCCGGCATCGAAGATGGCGAAAGTCGCTTCACGGCGGGCATCCGCGAGATGCGCTCGCCGCTGCGGCTCATCGGCGCCGGGCCGGATGCCTCGACGGGTGAGATCGTGTTGAGGCCGCTATCGGACGGGGCGGAGACGAAAACCGGCGATGTCGGCTGGATAACTCCGGCCGGTCGGCTGGATGTTGCGGGCAGGCTGTCGGACGTATCGGTCCATGGTGGCCGGGCGTTCCTGCTGTCCGACATCGATCGATTGCTGACCAGCCATCCCGACATCTACGCCAGCCACAGCTTCCGCGAGCAGGGTGTCTCGCCGACGGAACCGGTCATCGCGGTCTGCGCCACCCCACTGAACGAGAGCGAGATCCGGACATGGCTGGCCGAGCGGGCCGACCCGGAGACCGTCCCGAACCGGATCGTGACGCTACCACCCTCACCTGCCGAGTTACCGCCGGTTGAGACGTTGCGGGCGGTGGTGACCGGGCGGGCGGGACAAGCCGTGACGGCTGCGCTGACGGCACGACGGTTCCGGCGTAACCCGGCCTATGACGAAGCCGGGTTGATGGCCGCGGTCGATGCGGCCCTGCTGTCCGACGGCACGCTGAACTTCCTGATGTTCTGGGGCTGCGGCCCGCGACGGACCGCGGCGGCGCCGGACCGCGCGGCGGTCGATGCCTTGGGTGATCTGCTGGCCGCAGCCGAAGCGGCAGCTCCGGTGCGGGCGCGGGCGCATGTCATCTGCACCGACCTGCATGCGACCAATAACGGCCATTCGGAGTCGCATTTCCTCACCTATTTCTCCGAGATCCGCAGCCTGGCGGCAGGCCTCGAGACGACGTTCGAGCTGGAGTCCGCCGTGTGGCGGCGAGGCGGGCTGACCAAGGCAGCGGTCTCGGCGCTCGAGCAGGAGCCGGCCTTCCAGGCACGGTGGCAGGAGTTCAGGTTGCGGGACCGCTTCATCCAGCAGGCCAGCCGGCATTCCGGGCTGGCGGACAAGACGGCCGCGGCCCGGCACTATTACGCCACCTGTCTGCTGGAGCGGGACGTACTCAAATCGTTGTTCGGGGGCTCGGTCTTCCTCACCTATAACGGCCCAGAGTTCAACGAGTGCTTCCCGGACCTGCCGACGCTCTACGTCTATCCCGGGCCGCGCGGACGCAACGACAAGCCGTGGTTCGTCGACGTCGAGACGCAGGTGGCGGCGGCGTGAACCGCCTGGGCCCGGGCCGCTATCGGCCGAAGGGCAAGCTGCTCGACGGGGCGGCCATACCCGAGGCCGAGCGTCCGGCGCCGCGCTTCCTGCCGGTGGGCGATGTCGGCATCTCCGTGCAGTTCGGCACGGAGATCGACCAGGGTGCCAATGACTGCGTTGCCGCGCTGGATCGGCTGATCGCCGCCGCACCGCTGCGGGGAGTGATCGAGACGGTGCCGAGCTATCGGTCGCTGCTGGTCGTGTTCGAGCCGGCTTGGATCGAGCGAACGGCCCTGCTGGCCAGCCTGCGCTCGCTGGCAGCGCGCGCGGGCCGCAGCGGAACGCGCGCCGGGCGGGGATGGAGCATCCCGGTGGTCTATGAGCCACCGTTCGGGGAGGATCTGCCGGAGGTGGCCGGGCTGCTCGGGCTGTCGGCCCCGGCGGTGGTGGCGGCGCATACCAAGGGGCCGTTCCGCGTCTACATGCTCGGCTTCCAGCCGGGACTGCCCAATCTCGGCGGCCTGCCGCCGGAGCTGCACGTGTCGCGCCGTACGGTGCCGCGGGCCCCGGTGCCGGGTGGTAGCGTGATGATCGGCGGTGGTCAGGGCGCGATCATGCCGCTGCCGACGCCGAGCGGGTTTTATCTCCTGGGGCGGACGCCGATCCGGTTGTTCGACCGGCGGCGGCTGGAGCCGGCCTTGCTGAAAGCTGGCGACACCATCCGGTTCCGACAGATCGGGGCGGAGGAGTTCGCGGCGATCGATGCCGCGGTGGTGGCGGGCGATGTGGATGCCGGCGTGGTGCTGGAGACGGAAGCGGCATGACGGCGGCGTTGTTGCATGCCGTTGCGCCGAGCCCGTTCTCGACGGTGCAGGATTTTGGCCGGGTCGGGTGGCGTCGCTTCGGCGTGACGGGTGCCGGCGCGATGGACATCGAAAGCCATGCGGTAGCCAACGCGCTGGTCGGCAACGCGGTCGAGGCGGCCACGATCGAGTTCGCCCATGGCGGCGGCGAGTGGGCGATCTCGGGGGCACCAGCGCGAATTGCGGTGGCGGGCGGATCGTTCGCGGCGAGCATCGACGGGCGAGCGATACCCGACGGATCCAGCGCGGTGCTGCGGCCGGGCGAACGGCTGCAGATCGGCGGTGCGCGCGATGCCGTCTGGGGGTATCTCGCGGTATCGGGCGGCATCCGGGTCGAGCGTGAGCTGGGGAGCCGGGCGACCTACGTCCGGGCAGGGATCGGCGGGCTCGACGGGCGCAAGCTGGAGGCCGGGGACGCCTTGCCGATACAGCCGCCAGCGGCGGCAGGGCCGGAGCGGCGGCTGGATCGCCCGTCTCCCGGCGACCCGGCGGCACCGATCCGCGTCGTGCTGGGGCCGCAGGACGATTATTTCACGGCGGAGTCCATCGCCGTCTTCCTCGGCAGCCTCTATCAGGTGACGTGGCAAGCGGATCGGATGGGCTACCGGCTCGACGGACCGCCGCTGGAACATTCGCGGGGGTTCAACATCGTATCGGACGCGATCCTGCCGGGAAGCATCCAGGTGCCGGGCAACGGGAAGCCGATCGTGCTGCTGCGCGATGCCCAGACCACGGGCGGCTATCCCAAGGTGGCGACGATCATCAGCGCCGATCTCGGGCGGTTCGCGCAACTGCGGCCGCTGAGCCGGATGCGGTTCGCGGCGGTGACGCCCGAGGCGGCGCAGTTGCTACGGCGGGAGTTCATCACCCGGGTGCAGGCGACGGGCCTCCACGCACGCGCCGGATGAGATCATGAGTTGGGAGTTGGGCGTGCTGCTCGCGATGCTGGCCGGGGCGGGCGCGGCGTCGGGGTTCCTGGCCGGGCTGTTCGGCGTCGGCGGCGGGGCGATCGTGGTGGCGGCGCTGTATCAGGCGTTCAGCTATGCCGGGGTGGCGGACTCCGTCTGCATGCGCATGTCGCTCGGAACGGCGTTCGCGGTGATGGTGCCCACGAGCGCGATGTCGTTTCGCGGCCACCTGCGGCGCGGCAGCGCGGACGGGCGGATCGCGCGATTATGGGTGCTGCCGGTGGTCTGCGGCGTGCTGGCGGGGAGCCTGCTCGCGACGCGGCTGGATGGGGAAAAGCTGAAGGCGATCTTCATCGTGCTGGTGTTGTTGAACGCTGCCAAGTTGCTGAGCGGGTGGCCGGCCTGGCGGATGGCGACGGATGTGCCGAGTGCGGCCGCGGTGCGGGTGAGCGGAGTGGTGATCGGGTTTCTGTCCTCGCTGATCGGGATCGGCGGCGGGATCTTCGGCAACATGTTCCTCACCGCCTATGGGCGGCCGATGCATCAGGCGATCGGGACCACGGCGAGCCTGGGGGCGATCATCTCGCTGGCCGGAACTTGCACGTTCATGCTGCTCGGGTTGGGCGCGAGCGGCACGCCGGCGGGGTCGGTCGGCTTCGTGTCGGCGGTCGCGTTCTGCATTGTGGCGCCAATCGCGACGGTGCTGGCGCCTGTGGGGGTGCGGCTGGCGCATCGGTTCACACGCGAGCAGCTGCGGATCGGCTTTGGGATATTCCTGATCGTCGTCTCAGCCCGCTTCGTCGTGTCGTTTTTTCTGCACAGCTGAGTATTTTCACTGGGCGCTTAAGGGCGCGTTAACGTCGATCCGGCTTGATGGGGCCTCAACGATTGTCCCGGGCTGCAGATCATGATCTTCGCTTCGCCATCTTCGAACCGCACGCCGCGCGAGCGATTGGCAGCGCAAATCAACGTCGCCCGTGATCTGGCGCTGCACGGCAGTGCCGGGCCGGCGCGGACGGTGTGCGGCTCCGTGTTCCTGGAGCATTTGCCGATCCTGGCGCGGGATGGTGAGCTGCTGAACTCGTATGTCGAATGCCTGCTGCTGCTGGAGATGATGGCGTTGCTGCCGCGGGTCGTGCAGGCGATCCATGGCGTCAGCCTCGACATCGTGCCGATGAGCCACCGGCTGGCCGGGCCCGGTGGCCGACGCTGGAAGCTGAACTTCGGCACCGGGGTCTCGTTGCCGATGTCGGCGCCGGGTCGGTTGGAGCGGGTCCAGTCGGCGGAGCGGTGGAGCCGGATCATCCTGGCCGAGGCGGCCAGGGAGCCCGGCGCGACCGAGACCGTGGCCGTACGGATGCTTGAGCCGGCGGTCTAGTCGCCCCCGGCATCGGCGCGGAACTGGGATTTCGGGTAGACGCCCAGGATACGGATCTCGCGGGAGAAGAACGCCAGCTCCTCGAGCGCGCGTTTGGGGCCGGGCTGATCTGGATGCCCATCGACGTCGCACATGAACTGCGTGGCGGTGAATTCACCACCCAGCATGTAGCTCTCCAGCCGGGTCATGTTGACGCCGTTGGTGGCGAAGCCGCCGAGCGCCTTGTAGAGCGCGGCGGGCACGTTGCGGACGCGGAAAACGAAAGTGGTCATCAAGCCGGGGGTGTCGGCCGCGGGCATCACGCGGTCGGGCGAGGTGATGTAGAAGCGGGTGGTATTGTGCGCGGCGTCCTCCACGTTGGCGCGGAGGATGTCGAGGCCGTAGATCTCGGCGGCGAGCGCGGAGGCAATGGCGGCGTCGGCCGGGTTATTCCATTCCGCGACAGACTTGGCAGCGCCGGCGGTGTCACCTTCGATAACGGTTTCGAGGCCGAGTTCGGCGATGATGTGGCGGACCTGGCCGAGAGCGACGGCGTGCGAATGGACGCGCTTGATCCCGGCGACCGTCGCGCCGCGGGGCGCCAGGAGACAGTGTTCGACACGCTGAAAATGCTCGCCGATGATGAACAGCCCGCTATCAGGTAGCAGCGCATGGATGTCCGGCACGCGGCCGGCCAGGCTGTTCTCGCAGGCTAGCATTCCCAGATCGGCCTCGCGATGACGGACGGCGTCGATGGCGCGCTCGAAGGTGGGGCATGGCAGGGTCGGGCGGTCGGGGAAGACGCGGCGGCAGGCGAGGTCCGAGTAGGCTCCCGGAATGCCTTGAAAGGCGATCATTTGGATAGTTCCTGGCGGGCGCGTTCAAGGTCGGCCGGGGTGTCGACGCCGAAGGGGGCGTGATCGACGCGCGCGCAGGCGATGCGCATGCCGGCTTCGAGGGCACGGAGTTGTTCGAGGTTCTCGCGACGCTCGAGCGGGCTTTCGGGCAAGCTGACAAAGCGGGCCAGGGCGGCCCGGCGATAAGCGTAGATGCCGATGTGATGCCAGCGCGGGCCGTCGCCAGCGGGGATGGCGGCGCGGGAGAAGTAGAGGGCGGGGGAAACGGCGCGGCCGCGCTCAAAGGCACAAGCGGCTTTGACGATCGAGGGAGACAGGGCCTCCTCGGCGGTCTCGATAGGGGCAACGAGGGTCGCGATGTCGATGGTAGGATCGGCCAGCGGGGCGAGGACGGCGCGGAGATGGTTCGGCGGGATGGTCGGGAGGTCGCCCTGCAGATTGACGACGATGTCGTGGGTGCCTTGCGGATCGAGCGTCGAAAGCGCGGCTTGGACGCGGTCGGAGCCGGAGGGAAGCGTAGGGTCGGTCATGATCGCGACTCCCCCGGCGGCGCGGATCGCGATCGCGATCTCCTCGTCGGCGCAGGCGACGGCGACGGGGCCGATGTCGGCCTCGCGGGCGCGGTCGAGCACGTGGAGGATCATGGCGCGGCCGGCGATGTCGGCGAGCGGCTTGCCGGGCAGGCGGGAGGATGCCATGCGGGAGGGGATGACGACGATGGGTGTCACGTTTGGTCGATCATGGGGGCTGAGTTCATCGGTTGGCGTTGAAGGGCGGGACCATATGTACCTGCCACTGCCGGCGCAACGCCGGTTCGAAAGGAAAACTCTGATGTCGAAGCCTGTTTTCGTTGCCGCCTTGCTGCTGGTTCTGCCGATCTCGGCGTTCGCGCAAAGCACCACCCACACCGGATCGTCGGCCGGAACGTCCTCGGCGGCACAGCCAGGACCGACGGCCAACCAGAACAATCCTCAGGCGGAAACCAACCAGGCGGGTCAGCCGTCGAACGCACGGACCGCGCCGGGCACCACCGCGGCCACCGCCATTCCGACGCCGACACTGGGCAACAAGATGCAGTCCGTGCCGCAGGGCCCGACCAAGTAATTTCGACGTAGGAGACGACTCTGAGCCTGAACGATAGAGATGCTTTGATCGCGGTGGCGGAGGCGGCGTTGGATGCCGCCGCCGCTGCGATACGGCCCTACTTTCGGGCAGGTGTGACGGCGGACGACAAGTCGGACGACAGTCCGGTGACGATTGCCGACCGGGGCGCCGAACAGGCGATGCGCGCGGTGCTCGCCGAGCGATGCCCATCATTCGGCATCATCGGCGAGGAGTTCGCGCCGGCGCAGGCGGAACAACGGTTCTGCTGGGTACTCGATCCGATCGACGGGACGCGGGCGTTCATCACGGGGCGACCGATCTTCGGCAGCCTGATCGCGTTGCTGGACGGCGATACGCCGGTGATGGGGTTGATCGATCAGCCGATCACCGACGAGCGATGGATCGGGGTGATCGGGGAACCGACGCAATTTCGTGGCGCCTATGGACGTGCGGGATGCCGGCCCTGCCCGATACTGGGCAATGCGGAACTGGCGTGCACATCCCCCGAGATCTTCGATGCCGCGGGCTGGACACGGTTCCAGCAGGTGCAGCGCGCGGTCAAGCGGACCAGCTGGGGCGGCGACTGTTACGCCTACGGCTTGGTCGCGTTGGGAGGCGTCGATGCGATCGTCGAGGCCGGGCTGAAGCTTTGGGACTGGGCGGCGCTGGTACCGGTGATCGAGGGGGCTGGCGGATTGGTCCGCGATTGGTCCGGCGCGCCGTTGCGGCGGGGCGGCTCGGGCGACGTGATCGCGGTGGGTGACCCGGCGCTGATGCCACATATCGTTGAATTGCTGAGGTAAGCTCAATGTCCAAGCTGCGCGCGCTGATGGTTTCGGTCGTTCTCTGGGCGGGGCCGGCGGCGGCACAGGCGCCGGTACGAAGCCATGCCCTGACGATTCTCGGGACGCCGCAGCTCCCCGCTGATTTCCCATATTTTCCTTATGTGAACCCGAAGGCCCCGAAAGGCGGGACGGCAACGTTCGCCATGGTCGGCAGCTTCGACGGCTTCAATCCATACATCCTGCGCGGCAACGCGGCGATCGGGCTGGGCGCGATCTGGCAACCCGGCGTTGGCGGAACCGCGTCCGGGACCGGGGGCGGGCATGTGTGGGAAAGCCTGCTGATCCCATCGGCCGACGAGGTGGCGACGGCCTATGGGCACCTGGCCGAAACCATCGAGTTGGCGGCGGACGGAATGTCGGTCGCGTTCGAGATCCGGCCGGAAGCTAAGTTCGCCGATGGCTCGGCGGTGACGGCGCAGGACGTGGTCTGGACGTTCAACACGCTGCTGGAGAAAGGGCGGCCGTCGATCAAGGTGTCGCTGCAGGACGTGAAGGATGCGGTAGCGGAAGGGGAGCGCCGGGTCGTGTTCCACTTCAAGTCGAACACGAACCGCGAGCTGCCGTTGCTGGTGGGCGGGCTGCCGGTGCTGCCGATGAAGTGGTGGGCATCGCGCGATTTCACCAAGCCGCTGACGGAGCCGCCGCTGGGGTCGGGACCATACAAGGTCGGCGCGTTCGAGTTGGGGCGCAGCGTCAGCTACGTGCGCGACCCAAACTGGTGGGCGCGCGATCGGCCGACCGGGCGGGGGTTCGCCAATTTCGACACGGTGAAGATCGAGTATTTCCGCGATCCGACCGTGGCGTTCCAGGCGTTCAAGTCGGGGCAGATCGACTACCGGCAGGAGAACATCAGCAAGCAGTGGGCAACCGGATACGATTTCCCGGCCGTGACGAACGGGGCGGTCGTGAAGGCGGAGATCCCGCACGAACTGCCGATCGGCATCCAGGGCTGGCTGTTCAACACCCGGCGTCCGCAATTCGCCGATCGCCGCGTGCGGGAGGCGTTCGGGCAGTTGTTCGACTTCCAGTGGATGAACAAGAACCTGTTCTTCGGCGTGTATGACCGGACGACCAGCTATTTCGGCAACACGGCGCAGGAAGCCAAGGGGCTACCCGATGCCGGCGAGCGGGCGCTGCTGGAGCCGTTCAAGGATTCGATCGCGCCGGAGGTGTTGAGCCAGCCATTCGCGTTGGCGGTGACGGACGGGTCGGGAAACAACCGCGACGGCCTCAAGCGGGCGCTGACGCTGCTGGAGCAGGCGGGATGGAAAGTCCGCGACCGCAAGCTGGTGGATGCGTCGGGCAAGCAGATGGCGTTCAGCATCCTGTTGAGCGACCCTTCGCTGGAGCGGATCGCCCTGCCCTACCAGCAATGGATGCAGCGGCTCGGGATCGAGGTGAGCGTGCGCACGGTCGATCCGGCGCAGTTCGAGCGGCTGACCGACGAGTATGATTTCGACATGACCACGATGATCTATCCGGGGTCGGAGCTGCCGGGCAACGAGCTGCGCGACGAGTTCTCGTGCGAAGGCGGCAAGGTGCAAGGCGGGGCGAACCTGGCCGGCATCTGCGACAAGGCGGTCGACGCGATGGTGCGGCGCGCGATCGACGCCAAGGATCGGGAAACGCTGGCAACGGCCGGGCGGGCGCTGGACCGGCTGTTGCTGAACGGCTGGTACATGGTGCCGAACTGGCACGACTCGAAGTTCAAGATCGCGACCTGGAACCGGTTCGGGCATCCCGAGGCCAAGATCCGCGACGGGTTCGTGCTCGATAGCTGGTGGGTCGACCCAGCACTGGCGGCCAAGACGGACGCCAGCCACCAATAGGCTCAGTCGCGCGTGACGGTGCACTCGATCTGGCCGTGCGGCTCGTCGGTGGCGGTGAAGACGCAGTTATCCGACAGCAGGCCGAAGCGGGACAGGTCGATCGGGATGTAGTGCTTATTGGGGCAGGCCATCGTCACGGAGTCCACCTCCGGCACTGCCTCGAGCACGCGCCCAGCCATGCGGAACAGGCTGTCCTGCACGCCGCGACTGTAGGTGGTGGCGAACTCGGCGAGCATGGTGCGCAGGACGAGGGCATTGGTGTGCTCGTAGTCGGCCGGCGCGGCGTTCCAGATCCAGCTTGCGGTCATCGCGGTGGCGACGATGCGGTCGATGGTCTCCGGCAGGGTGGTGTACTCGTCCTGGACGTAGCCGACCCAGCCGGCTTCGGTGGACTTCATGAAGGTGAACCCGTCGATGCCGGATGTGATGACCACGCCCTCGCGCGTGGCGGCGACCGTCGTGGTACCGAAGCCGTTGCCGTCGAGGATGAAGTGGTGCGGGTGGGAGTCGGCACGCGGCCAACGGGTTTCGCGGCAGGTGACGGTGACGCGCGCGACGTGGGAGTAGCGGTCCAGCAGACGGGCGGCGAGCTTCTCAGCGAAGATCTCGGCGGCGGCGCGGAGGTTCTCGCGGGCGACGATGTTGACGATGTTCTTGATCGTGTCGGTGGCGACGACCCGGCCGTTGTCGCCATCGGTATAGGCGGCGGCGAAATCACCTTCGAGCATGGCCTGGACGGACAGCTCGCGAACCTCGTTGTAGGCCCCCTCGCGATAGACGCGCATGACGCGGACGCGGGCCTTGCCGTAAGTGTTCCTAGTCAACCGCATCGTCGCTCCTCAAGCCTGGTCCGTCGTCTGGAGGCCGTAGCTGGCGAAGCCGCGCATCGTCTCCGCGATCTCGGCGTCAGAGAGAATGTGCGGCGCGCCGAGTTGAAGGGCCAGGCAATATTGCTTGGCCAGCGTCTCGAGCTCGACGGCGAGCCACATGGCCTTGGCCAGGTTGGGGCCGACGACGATCATGCCGTGATTGGCCAGGAGGCAGGCGGAGCGGTCCTCCAACGCGGTCAGCGCGAGGGCGGCGAGTTCGGCGGTGCCATACAGCGCGTACGGCGCGCAGCGGATGGTCGGGCCGCCGAAGGCCGCGATCATATAGTGGATGGCGGGGATCTCGCGGCGGGCGATGGCCAGCGCGGTGCAATACGGGGCGTGGGTGTGGATCACGGCGCCGGCTTCGGGGCGGGCGTAGAGGATGTCGCGGTGGAAGCGCCACTCGGTGGACGGCTTGAGCGGCCCGAACCAGTCGCCGTCGGCGGCCAGCTTCATGCCCGCGAGGCCACCATGCAAGGGCATGCTGGCGAGATCGCCGGGCTGCATGTCGTCGTAGGGGGTAGCCGATGGGGTGATCAGCATGCTGTCGCCGAGGCGGGCGGAGATGTTGCCCGAAGTACCCTGGTTGATGCCGAGGGCGTTCATGGCGCGGGCTTGGGCGACGATGTCGCGGCGTAAGGTGGCGTCGTCCATGGGCTGCTCCGTACCGAGTGGGTCTGGGAAGACGGGTTGTGGATCGCGGTGCGCCAGGGTAGCCCGGAGTAGCCCGGGGACGAACCCCGGGGACGATAGGGAGACGACCAGTGTTCAGTCACATCATGATCGGCAGCAGCGACATCGAGCGGTCAAAGAAGTTCTACGACGCCACCCTGGGCAAGCTCGGCGCCAAGGCGGGAGAGCAGGACAAGCAGGGGCGGATGATCTACGCCCATGATGGCGGGCGGCTGATGCTCAGCAAGCCGATCAACGGCGCGGAAGCGACGGGCGCCAATGGCGGCACGATCGGCTTCAAGGCCGGCAGCGCAGAAGAGGTCGATGCCTGGCACAAGGCCGGCGTCGAGAATGGCGGCACCACCTGCGAAGACCCGCCGGGTCCGCGTCAGGGCGGGGCAGGCCAGCTCTACCTTGCCTATCTGCGCGACCCCGACGGCAACAAGCTGTGTGCGCTTCACCGCATGTGAGTTCAGGGCGTCGTTGATCGCCCACCCCTCTCCCGGCAGCGGGAGAGGGGTTTAAGGGGTAGTGGCCCGGGTCGATGGGGGTAGAATGACGGCATGTCCGTCCCACCACCGCCCGAGCTGCCTGCCAACCGGTCTATTGCTGACGAAGGCTCGGCGAACTGGCGGCGCACGCTGGCGGTGATGATCGGGCTGCAGATCGGGATGAACGCCGGTTTCACGGTGCTGGCGCCGATCATCCCGCTCTTTCTCCCCCAGATCGGCGTAAGCGATCCGGCCGCCGTCAGCCTCTGGGCCGGCGTGCTGGCCTGCATCACGCCCCTGTTCGCGGCGGCGATGTCGCCGATCTGGGGCCGGGTCGCGGACCGGCGCGGGCGGCGGCTGATGGTGCTGCGGTCCTGCCTGGCGATCGGGGCGTTCATCGGCCTGATGAGCCTGGTGCAGAACGAGTGGCAGTTGCTCGGGCTGAGAGCAGGAATGGGGATTTTCGCCGGGTTCAACGCGGCGTCGATCGCGATGGTGGCGACACAGGTGCCGGCGCAGAAGCTCGGTTATGCGCTGGGATGGCTGAGCACGGGGCAGCTGGTCGGCACGTTGGTGGGCCCGCTGGCCGGCGGCGCCATCGCCGACGTGACCGAGAGCAACCGGGCGCCCTTCGTGCTGACGTCGATCATCTGCTTCCTGTGCGCCGGCGTGGTGCTGTGGTTGGTGCAGGAGCGGTTCACGCCGCCGAAGATCGCGGTGGGCAAGACGACGTTTTTGCAGAGTTTCGCCGTGCTCGGACGCGCGCCGGGGCTGGTGCCGCTGTTCGTGGTGTTGCTGCTGGCGCAGTTCGCGGTGCAGGCGGTGCAGCCGGTGGTGACGCTGTTCGTGGAGCAACTGGTCGGCGGTGAACCCGCCAACATCGCGACTCTGGGCGGGATCGCGTTCTCCATCACCGGCCTGGCAGACCTG
>CAZTJC010000041.1:0-9910 GCA_964613945.1 uncultured Acetobacteraceae bacterium | reverse complement strand
CAACATCGCGACTCTGGGCGGGATCGCGTTCTCCATCACCGGCCTGGCAGACCTGATCGCATCGCCGTTCCTGGGTCGGCGCAGCGACACGATCGGGTATCGGCGGGTGCTGCTGATCAGCCTCGGCGGCGCGGCGCTGGCCAGTGCGCCGCAGTTCTTCGTGACGAATTACTGGGCGTTCGTGGCGGCCCGGTTCGGCTTGGGGTTGTTCGTGGGCGGGATCCTGCCGACGGCCAATGCGTTGGTGGGACGGTTGGCGCCGGCGTCGGATCGCGGTGCGGTTTACGGGGCGACGGCGTCGGCGATGTTCCTCGGCGGATCGTTGGGGCCGTTATCGGGCGGTGCGATCGCGGCCTTTGCGGGCGTGCGGTGGGTCTTCCTCGTGGTGGCGGTGCTGCTGGCGCTTAATCTGGTTTGGGTTTGGCTGCGGGTGCCGGAGGTCAAGTGAACCGAGGTTTGAGGATCGTCGCACGGATCACTGGCTGGGTGTTCGCCGTCGCCGGGGTTGGAGTCGCCGGCGTGGTGGCGGCCGCCCTGTTTGTGGACCCGAACGACTACAAGGACCGGCTGATCGACGCCGTGCAGGACGCGACCGGGCGAACGCTGACACTGGGCGGCGAGTTGCGGCTGACGCGCTCCCTATGGCCGACGCTGACGGCCAGCGACATCTCGCTCTCCAACCTGCCGGGCGGGTCGCGGCCGCAAATGGTGCACGTCGAGCGGCTCGAGGGCCAATTATCGCTGCTGTCGCTGCTGCGGCGGGAGATCGACATCACCACCCTGACGCTGATCGGGCCGAACATCCTGTTCGAGCAGGCCAACGGCGCGCCGAACTGGGTCTTCACCAGCGCAACGCCCTCCCCCGCGCCGGCCACGCCGACGGAGCCCGGCGAGCGCTTCCAGCTACGTGTGCGGGAAGCCCATGTGCGCGACGGCATGGTGACCTGGAAGCTGCCGGCGCGGACCAAGGTGGTCGGCATCCGGGTGCTGGAGTTCGCGCGCAAGACGGCGGACGGACCAATCGAGATGAGCTCGACGCTGGTCTACTCGGACAACAAGCCGTTCGCGCTCGATGTCACGGCGCAGCCAACCGGCAGCGTCATGGACCCGTGGCAGACGCAGCTGCGGTTCTCCGCGTTCGACACGGTGGCGACGGCGCGTGGAACGCTGGCGGTCGCGGGAGCCTACGACCTCCAGGTGGAAGGCACGGCCGGGTCGCTGGACAAGCTGAACGCGCTCTTGCCGGAGATGAAACTACCGGCGGTCAAACAAGCGGTGCTGTCGGCGCGGATCGGTAACGGGACCCGGCCCGGGGACCTACCGGTGCTGGGTGCGACGACGCTCAAATTCGCGTCGGTGGATCTGCGGGATCGGTTGCCGGGGCTGGTGCTCGGGGCGACGAGCCTCACCCTGCCCAAGGCAGGCGGGACCGCGAGCGTGGGCAGCGCCGGGCAGTATAACGGGACCGGCTTTCGATTGACGGGGGGCTTGGGCGTGCCGGCCCATCCGGATGGCAAGGTGAGCATCCCGATCGATCTGACAGCGGCGACGGCCAAGAAAAGCGGCGGCAGCGTGGCGCTGAAAGGCGCGGTGGCGCTGGACGCGCTGCAATTCGCCGGATTGGAGGCGAGCACGGTGATGACGGCCGACGCGCTGGCCGACCTACGCCCGATGCTGGGGGCCGGGCTGCCGATGCTGACAAAGGTGCAGTTCGAGGGTCAGGTGTCGGTCCCGCCGGGGACCGGGCCGGTGCGGCTGCGCAAGGTCGATCTGACGACCGAGCAGGGCGACGTCACGGGCGACGGAACGGTTGAGTTGGATGCGACGCCGGTGATCACGGGGCATTGGGGTTCCCAGCGGTTGGATCTGGACGCGATGTTGTCGGCGTTCGGGGTGGATCTGTCGGGCTCGGGGCCCGGTGCCACGACCGGGCCGATGATCCCGAACGCGCGCTTGCCGTGGGCGGCGCTGCGGGGACCGACGGTGGATGTGACGTTGGCCGTCGATGCGATGGAATTCCAGGGCGAGACCTGGCGCGACGTGCAGGCGACGGTGCTGCTCAAACGCGGCCGGCTGCAGGCGTCGCCGGTATCGGTGGCGATGCCGGCGGCGCGGATGCAGGCATCGGTGACGCTGGACGCTACCGGATCGGCGAGCGTCGCGGTGACGGCGCCGGCGGTGCCGTGGGCGCTGGTGGCGCGGTATGCGGGCGTGCCAGGCCCGGTGGCAGGAACGGTGGCGGTGAGCGCGCAGTTGCGGGCGCAGGGACAGACGATGAGGGAGATGGCGGCCACGCTGACGGGGCCATTCTCCATGACGGCGCGGGATGGGCAGTTGAGCAACCGGGCGCTGGTGGGCATGACGGCACCGGCGCTGGAAGCGCTGGGGATCAAAGTGCCGGCCGCTGGGGAGACGCGGCTGGCTTGCTTTGGGCTGATCGGAACGTTCGCGGCGGGGGTCGGCACGCTGAAGACGATCGCGCTGGAGACGAGCTACCTGTCGCTGGAGGGGGCGGGGCAGGTCGACCTCGGGCGGGAGACGGTGGCGCTGAAGCTGCAGCCCATGGCCCAGGTGGTCGGGTCCCCCGTGTCGGTTCCGGTCGTGGTGCAGGGGCCGTTCCGCAACGTGAGCGGGGCACTGGCGGCCGATGGACTCGATAAATTGGGGTTCCTGATCGACGGCCTGTTCGGCGGCGATCGGTCAACGGCGTGCGCGGCTGTGCCGCGTTAAGTCGCCACCGGAGTTTGAGCGAGGCGGTCGAGGTCGAGCCGGCGAAGGGCCGGCGCGCGCCAGGCGATGACGCCGACGACGACCAGGGTGATGGCGCCGCCGACCAGCACGGTGGGCACGGCGCCGATGGCGGCCGCGGCCAGGCCGCTTTCCAGCGCACCGAGTTCGTTGGAGGAGCCGACGAAGACGGATTTGACCGCCGCGATCCGCCCACGGAGGATTTCCGGCGAAGCCAGACGGAGGATGGCATTGCGGATCACCACGCTGGTCCCGTCGCACAGCCCGGCGCAAAACAGCGCCGCCAGCGACAACGGCAAGCTGCGCGACATGCCGAACACGATAATGGAGACGCCGAAGCAGGCGATGGTGGCATGCAGCACGATTCCGGCGTGGCGGCGCGGGAACAGGCGCGTCGACAGCAAGGCGGCCAATAGGCTGCCGGCAGCCATGGCGGACCGCATCACGCCGAAGCCTTCGGCGCCGACACCGAGGACCTCCGTGGCGAAGTAGGGCAGCAGCGCAGTGACCCCGCCGAAGAACACGGCGAACAGGTCGAGCGCCATGGACCCCCACAGCATCTGATGGCGAAAGACGTAGCCGATGCCTTCCATGATGCGCTCGAGCGGGCCGACGGCCGAGGCGGCAGTGGCCAGCGGCGGCTTGGGCGCCACGCCGACGCGCAGCAGGGTGGAGGCGAGCAGGAACAGCGCACCCAATCCGGCATAGGTCGCGACCGGGCCGGCCCAGGCCCACGCGAACCCGACGATCACGGGGCCGAGGACATCGGCGGTGCGGGCACTGGTGGCCAGCACCGGAACGCCACGGAACACGAGATGGAGTGGCACGACCCGCGCCTCGAGCCCGGTGGCAGCGGGGCTCTCAAAGGCGCGGACGACGGCGGAGAAGAACGCGACGGCGAACAGGGCCGGCAGCGTGATGGCCGGGTCAACACGAGCGACCGTGGCCAGGACGAAAGCCAGCAGCGCCAGCAGCGTGGTCGTGCGCAGCATGATGGCGCGGCGGTCGTGACGATCTGCGACGTCGCCGCCGACGAGTACTAGGGTGATGCCGGGAATGGCCTCCGTAAGGCCGAGAAGGCCGACAAAGAGGGTCTGTCCGGTGATCTCGAAGATCTGGAAGCCGAGCAGCACGGTCATCGCCGCGGCGGCGAACCGCTCGACGATGTTGGCGGCGAGGAAGAAGCGGAACTCGCGAAGAGCGAGGAGCTCGCGTAGCACGGCAGCTTTCCGGGCGGCTTACGCGGCGGCGGCGAGCCGGCGGTCGAGGAAGTCCAGCCGGTCCTGACCCCAGAAGATCTCGCCGTCGACGACGTAGCTCGGGGCGCCGAACACGCCGCGGGCCAAGGCGGCCTGGGTGTCGGCGGTGCGGCGGTCGGCCCAGGCCGGGTCCGCGGCGAGGGCGAGCAGGGCGTCGGGGTCGAGGCCGGCGGCGGCGATGAGAGATGCCAAGGTGGCCGGGTCGGCGGTGTTGGCTTCGTCTTGCCAGAGCGCCTTCAGCACACGGTGGGCAAGGTCGATGGCCGGCGCAGCGCCGACCGTTTCACGTGCAACAATCACGCAATGCGCGGCCAGGCGTTCGTCGGCGGGGAAGAAGCGTGGCTTCAGGTTGATGGGGATGCCGAGATGGACGCGCCAACGGTCCATGTCCTGCAGGCGGTAAGCCTGGCGAAGCGGTGAGCGCTTGGGGAGCGGCATGCCGCCGGATGCCGGGAAGATGGTGCCGAAATCGACGGGGTGGACGCGCAGGGTCGCGCGGTGACGGGCGACGATCTCGACGAGGCGGGCGGCGCCGAGATGCGCCCAGGGCGAATTGAGAGAAAGGAAGTAATCGACGTGCATCAGGAGGCTTGCTGGAACAGCACGACTTCGGCGCCGCCCTTGGACGTGCCACGGTGCTCGGCGCCGACGGGAACCACGCAGCATTGGCCGGGTGCGAGGGTCAGGCTGTGATCGCGAAAATCGACGGTGAAGTCGCCAGACCAGACGATAACGGTTTCCGTGGTGGCACCGTGATCGCCCCAGCTTCCGGGGCCGCCACCGGGGACGCAGACCAGGCGGGCGTTAACGCCGCCGAGATTGGTAGTTTCCTCGGTCTGACCATCCCGCGCGAGCCGAGCGAACACCTCGGCGAAATCAGTCGATTTATTCATACGGGCAGCTAAGCCCGGAACGCGAGATGCGTCCAGACGCGCGCAGGTCGGCTCTGGTAGGATGGCGGCATGAACGTCATCGAAAGTTCTACCACGAGGGCTGCCATGAAGGCGCAGCTCGATCAGGCCGCGGAAACCTGTGCCCGGCACGGGGCGAGGCTGACGGAGATACGCCGGCGCGTGCTCGGGCTGATCATCGAAAGCCAGGGCCCTCTCGGCGCCTATGCGCTACTGGACCGGCTGAAGGCGGAGCGCGGCAACGCGACGCCAGTGACGGTATATCGGGCGCTCGACTTCCTGCTCGAGCACGGGCTCGTCCACAAGATCGAACGGCTCAACGCCTTTATCGCCTGCACGGACCAGGGAACACACGCTCACTCGCATGCGGCTCAGTTCCTGATCTGCCGTCTGTGCGGGACGGTGGCGGAGCTGGAGGATCACTCGATCACCGAGGCGATTTCGCGCGCAGCCGGGCGGACCGGCTTTCAACCCGCACGTGCGACCATCGAGGTCGAAGGCGTTTGCCAGGCGTGTTCGAGCCTGCAAACGAGTGCGGAAAGGCCGGCCGTCTAAAAATACGATATTGGCTCAACTTATGGTTGTGCTTACTGAATAACGGTTGTATAACGGAGGAATACCGCAACCCAGATCAGTGGACCCCGTCATGCTCCGTATCCTCACCATCGCCGGCCTGGTTCTCGCCACCGCATCGGCCCACGCCTCCCCTAACCTCATCACCAATGGCGGGTTCGAGCAGACGACGCTGGCCAACTCGGCGCAGTTCACCACCCAGGTCACCGGCTGGAGCAACGCGAAAACCTCCGGCTATACCGGCTATGGCTACAACTTCCTGATCAAGTCTGGGACCGCGGACACCACTGGGTTCACTTCGCTCTACAACAACCACGACACGCTCTGGGGTCCCGGCAATGGCGTGAGGTCTTCCAACTACAGCAATAACGGCATGACGGCTGCGAGCCCGACCGGCGGCAACTACATCCTGGCCGATGGCGGCAGCAGCTACCGCGGCGCCATCTCCCAAACGGTCACTGGTCTGACTTCGGGCACCGCCTATCAATTGACGTTCGACTGGGCGACCGGACAGTTCAGCGGCTATAGCGGCATCACCAACGAGGCCTGGAACGTGACGTTCGGCAACGCATCGCAGAACACCGAGACGGTTACCACCGCGTCGCACGGGTATACTCCCTGGCACACGGCAACCATGACCTTTATCGCAACCTCCTCGCAACAGGTGCTCTCGTTCCTGGCAGAGGGATCGCCGAACGGCGAGCCGCCGACCCTGCTGCTCGACAATGTCAGCCTCAAAGCGTCCAACGTGCCAGAGCCGGCCTCCATGGCGATATTGGCCACCGGCCTGGCCGCGGTCGGCTTCGTAAAGCGCCGGCGCAGCAAGGCCGCGTAACACGCCGCCTTAACCTTTCTTTTAGCGAAAGGATGGATGCTCAACGGGCATGCATCCTTTCGCTGTTTGGCTGGCGTCATGAGTCTTCTCGGGCCTCTCACTCCCAGATTGCTGACGTTCGCGATCGACATCGCGCGGCTAACGCTCTGGCTCGCGTTGCTGGCGGCGGTCTTCGTCCCGCTGGAGAGGTTCTTCACGCGCGGGCATGAACGGCCCGGGCAGCCGTCGCTCCGTGGCGACCTGTTCTACTATTTCCTCAACAGCCTGCTGCCCGGCCTCATCCTGGCGCTGCCGATCGCCGCGCTCGCCGCGATCAGCCAGCGCCTGTTGCCGGCGTCGTACGTCGCGCTGGTGGCGTCGGCGCCGTTCTGGCTGCTGGTGACGCTCGCCGTCGTCATCGGCGAAGTCGGCGTGTACTGGGGGCATCGGCTTTCGCACGAGATCCCGTTCCTTTGGCGCTTCCATGCGGTGCATCACGCGCCGGAGCACATGAACTGGCTGGTCAACACCCGGGCACATCCGGTCGACATGGTGCTGACCCGGCTATGCGGCATCGCGCCGATCTATCTGCTCGGGCTACAAAGCCTCGGCGGGCACGAAGCTGGCACGATCGCCGTGATCACGACGCTGGTCGGCACCGTTTGGGCGTTCTTCGTCCATGCCGATCTCCGCTGGCGGTTTGGCAAGCTGGAGTATGTGCTGGCGACACCGGGCTTCCATCATTGGCATCACACCAATGACGGCAACATCAACAAGAACTACGCCGCGCTGCTGCCGATGCTCGACTGGGTGTTTGGCACGATCTACCTGCCCGGGCACTGGCCACCCAGCTACGGGATCGACGAAGCCCATCCGGACACCGTGGCCGGGGAGTTGTTGAAGCCGTTGCGGTCGAGCAAGGCAGCGTCCCGGCCGGTGCCGTGACGCCCTGCCCGACCGTGCCCGTCAGCCGACGCGACGGGTCCAGCCATGGGTGTCGTTGGTCTCGCCGTACTGGATGGCGGTGACGGTGTCGTAGAGCTTCTGGGTCAGCTCGCCGATCTTGCCACCGTTGATGGACATCCGCTCGCCGCCATAGCCGAGTTCGCCGACCGGGGAGATCACGGCGGCGGTGCCGGTGCCGAACATCTCGCGCAACTGGCCGGATTTGTGCGCTGCCACGACCTCATGGATCGAGACGGGACGTTCTTCGGTCTCGACGCCCCAGTCGGCGAGGAGCTGAAGTACCGTGTTGCGGGTGACGCCGGCGAGGATGGAGCCGGAGCTGAGCGGCGGGGTGAGTACGCGGTCGCCGATACGGAGCATGATATTCATGGTGCCGACCTCATCGAGGAACTCGCGCTGGCGGCCGTCGAGATAGAGCACCTGCGTGTAGCCGGCGCGCTCGGCGTCGCGGGCGGCCGACAGGCTGGCGGCGTAGTTACCCGCCGTCTTGGCGCTGCCAAGACCGCCGGGGACGGCGCGGACGTGATCCTCGGAGACCAGGATCTTCACCGGGTTGAGGCCTTCCTTGTAGTAGGCGCCGACCGGGCTGAGGATCACGTAGTACAGGTAGGAATGCGACGGGTGGACGCCGAGAAAGTTCTCGGTGGCGATCACGGTCGGGCGGATATACAGCGACGTGCCGCGCTTGTGGGGCACCCAATCACGGTCGGCCTCGATGACGGCGGCGATGGACGCCTCGATCGTTTGCTGATCGAGCTGCGGGATGCAGAGCATCTCGCAGGACCGGTTGAGACGCGCGGCATGCTGATCGACGCGGAACAGGCGGACGTCGCCGTCCGCGCCGCGAAAGGCCTTGAGCCCGTCGAACACGGCCTGCGCGTAGTGGAGAACGCAGCAGGCCGGATCCATGGAGAACGGGGCGTAGGGCACGACGCGGCCGGAGTGCCAGCCTTTGCCCTCGTCGTACTCCATCATGAACATGTGGTCGGTGAAGACCCGGCCGAACTGCAGCGTATCGTCTTCAGGCCGGGTCTTGCGGGTCGTCGTCGCGGTGGTCGGGAACATGGGTGTCTCTACCGTCTCGTGAGCAATCGCGTTCAGCTTAACCCGCTTTCTTGCCAATCTCGAAATCGGCCTTGGCCTCCAGCGCCTTGACCATGGCGGAATGATCCCACGCCTTGCCGCCCATCTCGACGCAGGCGGTGAACAGGGCCTGGGCAGCCTCGGTGTTCGGCAGGCTCATGCCGAGCGAGCGCGCACCGTCGAGGGCGAGGTTCAAATCCTTCTGGTGCAGCTCGATGCGGAAGCCCGGGTCGAAGTTGCGCTCGATCATGCGGTTGCCGTGCAACTCGAGGATACGCGAGGTGGCGAGCCCGCCGGTCAGCGCCTGGCGGACCTTGGCCGGGTCGGCGCCGGCCTTGCTGGCGAACAGCAGGCCCTCGGCCACGGCTTCGATGGTCAGCGCCACGATGATCTGGTTGGCGACCTTGGCAGTCTGGCCGGCGCCGGTGTCGCCGATATGGGTGATGTTCTTGCCCATCTTCTCGAACAACGGCTTGACCCGCTCGAACACGGCTTCGGGTCCGCCGACCATAATGGTGAGCGAGGCGGCCTTGGCGCCGACCTCACCGCCGGACACGGGCGCGTCGAGATAGTCGGCGCCGGCAGCGGTCACGCGCCCGGCGAACTCCCGGGTGGCAATCGGCGAGATGGAGCTCATGTCGACGACCGTCTTGCCCGCCTTTAGGGCGCCGATCACCCCGTTGTCGGCGAACAGCACCTTCTCGACGTCGGGGGTGTCGGGAACCATCACAAAGATGATCTCTGCCTGCTCGGCGACCGCGCGGGGGCTGTCGCAGGCGGTGCCGGGCATGCCGGCGGGAACGCCGCTGCGGCTGTTGAGGAACATGTCGTGGCCGGCGGCGGCCAGGTGTTCCGCCATGGGCCGGCCCATGATGCCGAGCCCGATGAAGCCAATTTTCATGTCGTTGTGGTCTCCCTACCCGCTCTGCCCGGCCGATCTAGCCGGCAAGAACGCGCCTCGCCCCTTCGTAAAGCACTCGGAAGCCCATCGCGAGGTCCTCGTCGCTGGTATTCTCTGCCCAGTGATGGCTGATGCCGCCGATGCTGGGGACGAACAGCATGGCGGACGGGATCTTGCGGGCGAGATATTGCGCGTCGTGCCCGGCGCCGCTGGGCATGTATTGCCAGCCGTTCGGCGCAAGGGCTTCCGCGGCGCCGGCAAGGGCGTTCTGCAATCCTTCGTCGCAGATGGCGGGCCGAGACTGGCTCACCACCTCCAAGGTGATCTGGCATCGGTCGCGACGGTTGACCTCCTGGATGCCACGGCGAAGCACGGCGTCGAGGCGGACGAGCACGTCGGTGGAAATGTCGCGGAACTGGAACAACACCTCTGCGGCACCCGGGATGATGCTGCCGGCGCCCGGCGAAAGCTTGATGTTGCCGCAGGTCCAGACAGTGCGGGGGCCGACATGCTTGGGGAATTCGGCATCGATCCACGCCAGCAACCGGACTGCGGCCAGCCCGGCGTCCCGCCGCTCGGCCATCGTGGTGCCGCCGGCATGGTCCTGCTGGCCCTCGATGACGAGGCGATACTGCCAGATCGCAACGATGCCGGT
>CAZTJC010000040.1:0-37566 GCA_964613945.1 uncultured Acetobacteraceae bacterium | reverse complement strand
TCGATCAGGTGTTGGGCTTGGGTGATGCTGCCGACATAGCGCTTCTGCCCGCGCAGCAATTCAGTCTGCGCGATCCGGCGCATGTGGTCGTCCTCGAATGGCAAAGCCGGGCCACTCTTATCGACTACGGCTGCAGGGCGGGTCACGGCGGGCAGGGTTTAACGCTCTCCGGAGTCGGTGCCGAGGTTGGCGGTTCATACACCGCGAGGTACTCGGACCGGGGCGGCTGAACCAGCAGCCAGTGGAAGGCAACCTGCCGGTAACCTGCCGCTTCCATTTCGCACGCCAGCTGGGCGCGCGGCGTTCCATGGCGGATGGTGATGTCGTCGACGTCTACGATCCCGATGCGGCCACCGGGTCGTAGCGCTGGAACCAGGTTGGCGAGCAGCGCGAAGGGCTGGTCGATCTCGTGATACATGTGGATCAGCAGTGCCACGTCGGTGGAGCGGGGCGGCAACCGAGGGTCGCCGGGCTCGCCCAGGCCGACCGACACGTTCGACAGCCGTTCCTGCTGCACACGGGCGCGCAGTCGCACCAGGTAGTCCGGCATCACGTCCTGCGCCAGCACCCGTCCCTGCGGTCCGACCCGCCCAGCGAGCCGGACGGTGTAGTAGCCCGACCCGGC
This sequence comes from uncultured Acetobacteraceae bacterium, assembly GCA_964613945.1. Taxonomy (GTDB): domain Bacteria; phylum Pseudomonadota; class Alphaproteobacteria; order Acetobacterales; family Acetobacteraceae; genus JAVVHH01. Next base: position 36,941 of record CAZTJC010000040.1, on the reverse strand, counting down.
ACCGATGTCGGCGACCGTCATGCCCGGACCGATACCCAGCCAATCCATGACGCGGACAGCTTCCCCCGCACGTTCCCGCTCATCCTCGGCCCGCCATCGGTCGGAAATCACGGGCGCCACCGGCCGGGCTGCACGAGCGAAGCGGTCCGCTGCAACGCCAGGGGGTCCGAGGGCGGCAAGATCAGGACTGGCCTGCCCGCCATAGACCGAGGAGCAACCGAGGAGGAGCAGGCTGGAGGCGAGGATGACTGCGCGATGGGTATGCATAATCGTCACCTGGGGCGGGATAGCCGTTGAGCAACGGAGCTTGGGCTCAGAGATGACGCATCCACAAGGCACATCGGGGCCGCCGGGCTGCCGGGCCAGGGTTTCCCCTGGCTCGGCAGCAGTCTCAGCGTGCGGCCACCATCGGCTGCCGTGCCGGAGTCACCAACGTCACCAGCGCCGCCACCACGATGTTGGCGGCCAAGGCCAGCAGGCCGACGTAGACGGTGTAGCTGGTCCCGCCCAGCACCAGCGTGTGCAGCGGCTTCAGCCCGTCGCTCCAAGCGACGAAGGTGCCGCCGAAGAAGCCCACGGCCCAGCCTGCCAGCAGGCCCGGTGCGCGGAACCAGCCGGTGAACAGGCCAAACACCACCGCCGGGAACGTCTGCACGATCCACAGCCCGCCCAGCAGCTGCAGGTCCAGCGCGAACTGGGTCGGCAGGAACAGGATCACCAGCAGCGCCCCCACCTTGACCAGCAGAGAGGTGATCTTCGCCACCTTTGCCTCGCCGGCGGGGGTGACCGCCGGGTTGACGTAGGCGCGCCAGAAGTTGCGAGTGAACAGGTTGGCCGCGCCGATCGACATCACGGCGGCCGGCACCAGCGCACCGATACCGATCGCGGCGTAGGCAAAGCCCGCGAACCAGGACGGGAACAGCGACCGGAACAGGGCGGGCACCACGTCGTTGTTGCTCGTCGGCTTGATGCCCGCGGCATAGGCCATGTAGCCCAGCAGTGCGATCAGCCCCAGCAGCAGCGTGTAGGCCGGCAGCAGGATGGCGTTCTTGCGAATGGTGTTGCCGGAGGAGGAGGCGAAGATGCCGGTCAGCGTGTGCGGGTACATGAATGCCGCCAGCGCCGAGCCCAGCGCCAGGGTAGCGTAGGGCAGCACCTGCGCCGGAGCCAGCAGGATGCCGCCCGAGCCCTTGGCCTTGAACCCCGCATCCGCCGCGGCGAACACCGCGCCGTAACCGCCCAGCTTGCTCGGGATGATGGCCACCGCCGCGATCACCACGATGTAGATCATGATGTCCTTCACAAAGGCGATCAGCGCCGGCGCGCGCAGGCCGGAGGAATAGGTGTAGAAGGCCAGGATCAGGAAGGCGGCGATCAGCGGCAACTCCCCGTTCAGGCCCACCGCGTGGATCACCACCTCCATCCCGATGAGCTGCAGTGCGATGTATGGCATGGTGGCGATCACGCCGGTGATGGCCACGGCCAGTTCCAGCGGGCGGCAGCCATAGCGGGCGTGCACCACGTCCGCCGCCGTGACATGCCCGCCCTTGGCCGCGACCGACCAGAGCTTGGGCATGATGGCGAAGACGATGGGGTAGACCAGGATGGTGTAGGGTAGCGCGAAGAAGCCGTAGGCACCCACCGCGTAGACCAGGGCCGGCACCGCGATCACGGTGTAGGCGGTGTAGAAGTCGCCGCCGACCAGAAACCAGGTCACCCAGGTGCCGAACTGCCGTCCGCCCAGACCCCACTCATCCAGGTGCGCCAGGGTTTCCGGCTTGCGCCACCGGGCAGCGACGAAGCCCATCACGGTAACCAGCGCGAAGAAGGCGAGAAAGACGGCCAGCGCCACCCCGTCGAAGTTGGCACCGATCATTCCGCGTCTCCGCTGCGCGACGTCCGCCACACGATGAAGGTAATAAGCGAACTGATCGGCACCCAGGCGAGCTGGTACCAGTAGAAAAACGGAAAGCCGAACAGCTCCGGCGTCGTCCTATTGAAGAATGGAATCCAGAGCAGCCCGATGAAGGGCAGAAGCAGCAACCACCACACGTGACATTCCTTTGATTGAACGGAGGAACTCTGGACGCACGAAACTGTGTGGTGTCAATCACGACCGCACGGACCCGTCCGGAATTCTGCCGAAGCTGGGCTTGGTGCTGGTCGCGCCGGCAGGCGACTTACCCGTAGGTCCGTCAAGCCTGTGCGCTCGCGAAGGGGCCGTAATTGAACTTAAATCAGGTCGGAAGCGAAAGAAATCCAGCAGCCAATAATCTGGGAACCGAGTCCGACGTAAAAGTTTGCAGGAGAGCACCGATCATCCAAGAATATCAGGCATCACGCTGATCACGTTCACCGGAGTGATGGTCAGCCTCACCAAAGGCTCGTTCGTTATTCCGCTGGTGACGGCGGGCGTGATCGCATCGGTTGGTGCCGCGTCATACCTGTTCATCGTGGGTGAGATCGCCCCTTTACCGCCCCGGAGCTCGCCCGGGCCCAGGACCGTGGCGGCCGAGTAATCCGATCAGATCGATCACCACAGGCTCGGCCCCGGAGACATAGCGAAGCTGTCTCCTCGCAGGCTAGTTTGCGGAGCTATTCTGCGAAGCACTTCTTCGGCTGCAAGGTTCGAAAGTGGTTTGTCCAGCTGCGTCGTACATCCTCCTCCGATGCCCCATCGTCATAGGCGGGCGACCGCAGCGGCAGCGCCCGTGTTACGTTGATCAAGATGACCGCTCTTATGCGAGGCACGAGGCCGCCGTAATGGCCAAAAAGACGAAGTAGCTCGGCGAACTCCGGCTCGACCGGCTGCACGGCCCGCACCGTGCCGAAAAGGCGACAGCCGCGCCGAGTAAACGGGTCCACGAAGTTGACCTCGACTGCCGGGCTGATGGCGATATTTCGCAAAGTGCCAGGCGAGCGAATTTCTCCAAAAGCCAATGTGGCTGCGTCCACGACGACGAACGTTCCTTTGGGAGACAGGTTAGGCGTCCCGTCCGCATTCACCGTAGCGACGAAGCCGAGCCGTTGCTCGCGGATCAGCTGCATTATGGCTGGCGTCATCAATACCGACATCCAGTCTAGCGCTGCAGCATTTGCTGCGGTGCCTCGGCGTAAGCGGCAGCGTGGGCATCCAGCAACGCCTCCTCCAGCGGGCGGCTCACGCGATACCCGGCGAGCGTTTCTGGGCGCGCGACGTTCTCCAGCAGCCGCGGGCAAGGCTCCGGCACGCCCAACACGGTCTGGACCGGGATGCGCTCCGCATAGATCGGCAGCGCGTAGTCTTCATCGTCATCGGCCACACCCTTGGCGCGGATTTTGGCCGAAGCGCGCTCGATATCCATGACGATCACCGAGGTCGCCTTGATCTCCTGGCCCGTGCTGGGGCGTAGCTGCGCGGTACGGTCCGGGAAGAAGCGGTCCACCATCATGACCAGGGCACGTTCCTTCTCGTCCGGATCCGTCACCAGCCGGGCCTGGCCGAATGCCATGGCGGAGCGGTAATCCGCGGAGTGGTTGAAGCCGCAACGGGCCAGCACCAGGCTGTCGAGGTGCGTCACCGTCAGGCAGGCCGGCTGCCCGGCGGATTGGTTCCGCAGCATGCGGCTGGCGCTGCTTCCATGCCAGTAGAGCCGCGTGCCCTCGCGCCAGAACAAGGTGGGCGTGCAGTAGGGTTGGCCGTCGATGACGTAGGACACGTGGCATAACGCTGCCGCGTCCAGCAGGGCATGCACGGTGGCGTGGTCATAGGCGGCCCGCTGATGCAGGCGCTTCACTCGATTGACGGGGTTTACTGGATAAGTGGCGACATCGGACATCACATGATCCTGCTTGACGAGGGCAGGATGGCTTGGTCGATTGGTCGCTGCGAGTGCCAATTCCGAGCAGATTTTGTCGACCACTAAATTTCAGATCCTGGACTTTCCCTTGGTGTCGGTGGACGGCGGCAGCCAGTCTTCCCGTGTCCACGCTGGGCTCCGGAATGCTATACTGAGCGGCAGGCTCGCACCCGGCACCTGCCTGCCATCCAGCCGGGCCCTGGCAACTCAGCTGGGAGTGCGGCGCAATGCCGTGGTCCTCGCCTTCGAACAATTGGGGAGCGACGGGCTTGTCGAGGGACGACAGGGCGCCGGCACGTTCGTTGCGACCAGACTGCCGATCGGCCCGGCCCGGGATGATCCGGTCGCTCCGCCTCATGCCGTTCCGATCTGCGCTCCCTTTGCCATTGGCCGGACTCACCCTGATCCGGTCCTGCTTAACTCACTCGGACGACTAATTCGGCGCAGTCTGATGACCGGGAGCGACGTCCCGTTTGGGTATGGCGACGCGCGTGGGAGTGAGGCGTTGCGCCGGGCAATCGCCGGGCACCTCGCCGCCACGCGGGGCATCGTCGGCGATCCCAGCCGCATTATGGTCACCAGCGGCACGCAGCAAGCCATCCGGCTTTGCACCGATGCGTTGGTGCAGCCCGGCGACGCGGTCTGGATGGAAGATCCCGGCTACCCTGCTGCGCGACGGTGCTTCGAGGCTGCAGGCGCCCGTCCCATCCCGGTCCCAGTGGATGCGGCCGGGCTGGACGTTGCCGCCGGGCGCCGGTGCGCGGGCCAAGCGGTGCTGGCCTATGTCACACCGTCGCACCAGTTCCCAACCGGTGTGACGATGACCATGAAGCGCCGACTGGCGCTGTTGGACTGGGCACGGGAGGCAGATGCCTACGTGCTGGAGGATGATTACGACAGTGAGTTCCGCTACGCCGGGCCACCCCTGACCGCTCTGGCCGGCATCGACGGTTCCGGACGCGTGATCTATCTCGGCACGTTTTCCAAGACGCTGTTTCCAGGTCTACGGATCGGTTACGCCGTGCTCCCGCCAGCGCTTGTGGCGCCAGTCGTGGCCGCGCGTCTGGCGGCGGATCGCTTTCCATCGACCTTGGGAGGCGACGCCGTCGCAGAGTTGATCGCAACCGGCGGGTTCGCTGCGCACGTCAGGCGCATGCGCGTTCGCTATCGCGCCGCACGGGATCTGCTCGCACTCGTGCTTCCTGAAGCCTCCCATGGCTTGTTGCGAGTGCGATCGCCTGAGCAGGGCCTGCACTTGATGGCACTGCTGCCGTCGCATTGGCCCGTCGGTGCCGCAGCGGCGATCCACGCCGCCGCCGGCGTCGAGGCCTGGTTGCTGTCCGACACCAGAATGGTGGCCTCGCAGCAGGACGGTTTCGTTCTCGGCTTTTCCGGGCATTCACTGCCGGAGCTTCGCCGTGCATCGGAGCGGCTTGGCCAAGCGGTCCGCGACTATGCCTGCCAGGTTGAAACTAACGTCCGCGGCCGCTGAGCACGCTTCGCAGATACGGCAATTTTTCATGGTCGCTCGTAAATCGTCTACCCGTGCCGCCGGGTTCTCCAGGGTAGTGAATTACTCGACATATTTGGCCTGATGTCAGCGGCTGGACAATGAAAATGGACTCTGTCAGCGCCCGACAACCGCAAACCCGGCGTAATCACGAGTTGTACGCGACTTCTCACACGGTCTCGACCATTAGATGATGGTCGACGTTGATCCACCGAAGGCAGGCGCACTTGCTCACGCAGAGGATGAAACGACGGGAACGACGGTCAGGCCTCGGAATGCGTCAGCCTCGAACGCTAGGCGGTCTTGCATCGCAGGGTGATGCACGTGAGCTCGGAGGGCACTCCAAGCCGTAACGCGGAGCCCGGCCACAATGCAGTTCCGTTATTGACGTACAAGGTCATGCCGTCGACGTCGTAGCGTCCCGATACATAGCCTCCGTTCGCCCGCGCGACGATCCGGTCGAGCCCGCGGATCATCCCGCCATGAGTATGACCGGAAAGCTGGGCGGCCACGCCGCGCTTGGCTGCGGCGCGGGCCATTTTCGGCTGATGATCGAGGAGTATGACCGGGCTGTTCGACGGCATGCCGGCCAGCGCCGCATCGAGGTCGGGCGGGGCATCGCCGCTCCCGGGCGCGGACAGGTCGGTGACCCCCGCGAGGACGACGTGGCTGCCGGCCCGTGAGATCAGCGTATGCGCGTTGACCAGCGGGCGCAGCCCCATGCCGGCGAGATGCCGCATCCACTCGGCATAGCTGAAGAAATACTCGTGGTTACCCGGGACGAACCACACACCGTCAGGAGCGACAAGATCGCGCAAGGGCGCCACGTCCCGTTGCCTGGCAGCGAGGGAACCGTCGATGAAATCGCCGGTGACCACGATCAGATCGGCCTTGAGTGCATTCGCCCGTTCGACCACCGCGCGTGCCCAGCGCTGCGGGAACAAGCGGCTGATGTGCAGGTCGGTGAGCTGAACGAGACGATAGCCGTCGAATGCGTCGGGAAGGCCGGCGATCTCAATCGTGAGAGGGCGCACGGGCGGCACGCGCACCGCCTGCACGACGCCGATGGCCGCCAACATCGCGGCGAGCCCACCGATCCCATACCGCACCGGTGCCGCGATGGTCATACTGCCGTGACGGAACGCGCTCAGTGCAAGCGTGGCCACATCGATGCCGAACTGGAACACGGCCAGCAGCAGGATCGCCCCGAACGCCCAGTTGAACAGCAGGATGAGTGGACGAGAAAATTCAGGCGAGAAGACCGAACCGGACGAGAGCCGACACCAGAGATGATATTGCGATGCGACCAGCATCACCGCGCCCAGCGCTACCCTGACTTCCAGCGGCCAGGGCAGCGGCGCCAAAAAACGCGCGAGCACATAAAGGCACGGGGCCGAGAAGATCAGATGAAGCATGGTTCGCAACCTACAGCGCAGGAGCGGCAAATGTCGCGACGTGCTCGACCAGTGTTAGCAGGTAAGTCCGCCGTTATTTCGGGAGCGGCCAGTCCGCGCGGGATCGGCTTCGCCACCGCCCGTCTGTTCGCGTAGCATGGGGCGCGTGTCGCGATCCTCGATATCGATGCGGCCGGCGCCACGCACGCGGCGCACGAGGTCGGCGACGGCTATGGCGGCATCGGTTGTAAGGTGGCCGAGCGCGACGGCTGCCAGGCTACGGCGCGCCAGGTGCTCGAGGCGTTCAGGACGGTCGACATCCTGATCAACAATTCCGGCATCACCCAGCCGGTAAAAACGATGGACATCACCGAGGCGAATTGGCACCGCATCGTCGACGTCAACATGACCGGGGTGCTGTTCCTGAGCCAGGCCTTCATTCGGGCAATGCGCGAGCACAAACGGGGCAGCATCGCCTGCATGTCCTCCGTCTCGGCGTAGCGCGGTGGCCCGTACTACTCGGCCGCCAAGGCCGGCGTGCTGGGCCTGACCAAGGCGATGGCGCGCGAACTCGGCCCGGTGATCTCCTCCGGTTTCATGACCATGCGCGCGCTCGAAGTCGCCACCCGGCTCGAAGCAGACCGGGGGAATGTCGCGGTGCTGCACGTGGCGGCGATCAAGCCGCTCGATACCGCGACGATCCTCCGCGAGGCGGGGCGGACCGGTCGCATGGTGGTGGCCGCCGAGAACCACTCGGTCATCGGCGGATTGGGCGAGGCGATGGCGACATTGCTGATGCGAGAGGGCGTCTACCCGCCATTGTTTCGGCAGGTGGCTCTACCCGATGCGTTCCTCGATGCCGGCGCGCTGCCCACGTTGCACGATCGTTACGACATTTTCACGAGCGCCAAGTCGATCTCGATCAAAGGGTGGCTATCCCACTAACGACAAGAACAAAACCAGTGAGGAGACAAAATGAACAAAAGTAATGGCCGACGCCCCTCGGGTGCCGGAACGACCCGGCGCGCGCTCTTGCTGGGCATGAGCACGCTGCCTCTCTGCTCCATTCGCACGCGCCCGGCTGAGGCCGCCGAATTCACTTACAGGTTCGCCACCGATCAAGATCCTACCCACCCGGTGAATAAACGCGGTCAAGAAGCAATCGACCGCATCCGCGAAGCGACCAGCGGCTGGCTCGACATCAAGCTGTTCCCGGCCAATCAGCTCGGCTCAGACCGATTTGCTGAGCCAGTTACGCAGCGGAGCGTCGAGTTTTCAACTTGTCCTCGTCGATTTTGACGACCATGGTGCCGACGGCCGGGCTGCTGAATATCGGCTTTGCATTCTCGTCGAGTGAGCAGATCTACCCCGCCCTCGACAGTTCGTTGGGTAAATACATCCAAAGGCAGATCGAGAAGGCCGGCCTGCAAACGGCATCGCCACGTTGGGCCAACGGTTTCCGCGAGGTCATGTCCTCCAGCAAGCCGGTCCGCACGCCGGACTACCTAGCCGGCTTCAAGATCCGCGTATTCGCCTCTCCGATCCTGACCTCACTATTCCAAGCGCTCGGCGCAGGTCCTACGCCGATCAACTGCAACGAACTCTACTCCGCGTTGCAGACCAAGCTGGTCGATGGCGAGGAGAACCCACCGCCGATCATTGCCACCGCAAAGCTCAACGAGGTGCAGCAATATCGCAGCATGACTAACCATTTCTGGGATGGGTACTGGACTCTCTCCAATCGCCGCGCGTTTCAGCGCCTCCCCACCGACATCCAGGAGATCGTGACACGCGAGTTCACCCGCTCCGGGCAGGACGAGCGGGCCGACATCGTCCAACTCACCAACACACTCACGCGCTATGGCCCAGCAATCAGCTCCTTAATACGGTTGGCCAGCGCTTCTATCGCAAATGGCTTCGTCAGTACGTGCATTCCTGGCTCAAGATGCCCGTGGCTCAGCACTGCGTTTTCGGCGTAGCCGGTGATGAACAGCACCTTGAGGCTCGGCCGGGTCACCCGTGCTGCGTCGGCCACCTGTCGTCCGTTCATGCCACCGGGCAGGCCCACGTCCGTCACCAAGAGGTCGATGCGCGCATTGGATCGCAGTACCTGCAATCCTGCCGCCCCGTCCGCCGCCTCGATCGCCATGTAGCCTAAGTCCTCCAATATCTCCGTGACCAGCATCCGCACGGTCGGCTCGTCGTCCACCACCAGCACCGTCTCGCCAGCCTCGGCCCGTGGTGCCGCCATGGGCTCGCCGGGTCCGTCCATCGCCTCCGCTTCGCCATGGTGGCGCGGGAGATACAGGCATACCATCGTGCCCTGGTCCGGTTCGGAGTAGATGCGCGCTTGCCCGCCAGATTGCTGCACGAAGCCGTAGATCATGGATAACCCCAAGCCGGTGCCCATGCCGATCGGCTTGGTGGTGAAAAACGGGTCGAACGCGCGCCGTGCCACCTCTGGCGTCATGCCGCTCCCGGTGTCGCTGACGCACAGCGACACATATTGTCCCGGTATCAAGCCGCGTTGCCGGGCTGTGCGCTCGTCCAGCCAGCGGTTGCCCGTCTCGATGGTCAGGCGCCCTCCGTCCGGCATGGCGTCGCGGGCGTTGATGCACAGGTTCAGCAGCGCGTTCTCGAGTTGGTTCGGGTCCGCCAGCACCGTCCACAGCCCGGCGGCGCCCACCACCTCGACCGTGACCCCGGGGCCCACCGTGCGCCGCACAAGCTCGTCCATGCCGGTCACTAAGCGATTAACGTCTGTGGGCTTCGGGTCCAGCGTCTGCCGCCGCGTGAAGGCCAGCAACCGGTGCGTGAGCGCTGCCGCCCGCTTGGCCGCGCCCTGGGCTGCAACGAGGTAGCGGTCCAGGTCGCCGATCCGCCCTTGCGCCACGCGCGCTTGCATCAGCTCCAGACTGCCCGAGATGCCAGCCAGCAAATTGTTAAAATCATGTGCCAGCCCGCCCGTGAGCTGGCCCACCGCCTCCATCTTCTGCGATTGTCGCAACTTATCCTGGGCGTCGGCGAGTTCGGCCTGTTCGCGCAGCCGCTCAGTCACGTCTGTCACGAACTGGTAGCAGCCGACGCGCTCTCCCAGATCGTCTCGCAGGACGCGGAACTTGATCTCGTAATATGGCCGGATCCTGCTGGGATCGCCGAAATCCTCGACGATCGTGACCTCCTCGCCTGCAAGGCCCCGTCCCCAGGTCGCCCGCACCTGCGCTTGGTGCTCGGGCTGGCCGGCCAGGAGGGCAAGCATGTTGTCGCCAGCCTTCGGGCGCACGCCGTAGATGCGTTCGAACTCGTCGGCATTCGCGCGGTTAATCGCCAGGATGTTGTAATCGAGGTCGCTGGCCATGATCATGACGTCGGTAGCCTGGACGATCTTGTCCAGCAGATTGCGCTCGGCAGTGCGCTCCTGAACCCTCAACTCAAGCATCTCGTTCAGCCGATGCAGGTCTGCCTCGATCCGCTTGCGCTCGGTGACGTCGCCGAACACGCCAAGTAGTCGGTCAGGCTTGCCGTCGGCATTTAGCAAAACATCGCTGATGCTCACGACCGTGCGGCTCTCGCCATCAGGTAGACGAATGCGGTACTCGGTTTTGAGGCGTGACATGTCCCGCATCGATGCCTGCACCTCAGCGAGCACTCGGTCGAAATCGGCGGGTTCGATGCGGCTGAACACCTCCTTGGCGTGCGTGCCCTCGTCGGGCGAGAAACCAAAAATCGCGCGGCTGCGTGCGTCGAGCGTCACACGATTGGTCGGTCTGTCCCACTCGAACGTTCCGAGTTCGGCGATGTCCAGTGCGACGCCAAGGCGGCCCTGGCTCTCGTGCAACGTGGCCTCGGCCTGCTTGCGTTCGGTGATGTCAACGGTCACGCCCGGGAAGCGCAACGGCGTACCGTCGGGCGCCTGCATGCAACGCCCCCGCGCGGACACCCAGCGGACCGAGCCGTCAGCTTGCGTGAGCCGGTATTCGGCCGCGAATTCCCCGCCTGTGCGCAAGGCCTCGATGATGGCGTTCCCGACCCGATGCGCGTCATCCGGATGGACGCTCCGCGTGAACTCGGCCAGCGGTGCCCCGGCCGCGGCCCGAGCCGGGTCCACCCCATAAAGCGTGGCGAAGCGCGCATCCGCGCGGACATGATCAATTGCGACGTCCCAGTCCCAGGTACCGACGCCGTCCGCGGCTGCCAAAGCGAGGCGCATGCGCTCTTCGGCCTCGCGCAAGGCCTCGCGGGTTAGGTGCTCGCGAGTCACGTCGTTGCAAACAACCAGAACGCCGCCGACGCCGCCAGGAGCGGCCGGGTCATCGATGGGCGAGTAACCGTAGGTCCACCAGACATCCTCGCGCCGGCCGTGGCGAGTGACGGGAACAAGCTGGTCCTCGTGCCAGGTGGCCTCGCCGCCGCCCATTACCTGGTCGATCTGCGGGCTGATGATGGGCCAAATTTCGTCCCATACCTGCCGGCCGGGTTGTCCCAGGGCACCCGGGTGTCGTTCCGGTCCCATCGTGGAGCGATAGGCATCGTTGTAGAAGCAGGTGTGTGCCTCGCCCCAGAAGATGAACATGGGGTGTCGGCTGGTCAGCAAGAGACGAACGGTGGTGCGCAGTGCCTGCGTCCAGTCGGCCGGCTTTCCGACCGGCGTGCCCGCCCAGTCGTGCGCCCGCATCAGTGCGCCCATCTCGCCGCCATTCGCCAGGACGTCATGACCGGCCAATTCGAGGCTATCGTGCAAGCTGAGGGGCTCCCACTTGGTTGGGCTGACAGGGCGCGTCCTGTCGGCCCTCGTCTTCCCGCAGCGGGTGCAAGGCGGCTGGAATCAGCCTGTTTGCATTGGGAGAGCGGCCCGACGCGATCCGGCCTGTGATGAAAGCCTCGATCTCCGGAGTAAGCGACACGGTCCTGGTTGTAGGCTTGTCAGACATCGCAGCAGCATGGATTAACGAGGTTACTTGTCAATAATTGGCAACCATGGCTGGTGCCAGCTTCGTTACGCATGGCGTGTGGTGCAGTGCTCTCATGCCGACAGAAACGTTTGGTGGTCCATTCGAGCTTGGTTTGGCGCACAGCCTTGGTAGTTTGGCGCCATCCTCCGGTATCTGGCCGGCTACTACGGCACCGATCCGCTCTGGCCCGGCGAAAGCTCCTGCCCGAGCCTACGTGGAGCGCTAGGCAATTAATGACGCCCTGTGTTTCACCACCCCGATTTTTGACAGGTGGTCAGGACGGCTCCAGTCTACCAGGACCCGGTGGCCATTGGGGAGGCGGTGCGAACTCGATTGGCTGCTCGACATCGCCGAGAGGCAGATCAGGGCGTTTAATGTCTTCGGTGATTTCGTAAGCTCGACCTTGCTCATTTTCTTGCCTGCGGCTGAAGATGATGCCAAGCGACAGGCTGGATCGGCTAGAACACCTCCGCTTCCATTTACAGAAATCGCTGGAGGAGGATGTGTATCCAACTGCGCCGGTCCAGGAACGATTGGAATTAGGTTGGAGACGAGTTCGAGCGTGACTAGGCCGTTGCCACACTGAAGGTCACTGAGCAGGGTCGTGTTGATGGGGCCTAGGGTCAGGAACGAACCGTCGCCGCCGGCCCGAAGATTGCCGCCCTCACTGCTGCTACTGTGATCTCGGCCTCAAATTAGTTTTGGCTTGTATGCTACTTTGCGTAGCATTAAGCCTTTCATGGCACCTGGTCAGCATTTGCCAGGCATGAGTAAGGGTGATCGGCCGTGACTGCTGACCCAGGTATGTGCGTGACATCAACCGGAGACGGCCAACTACGGGCTCGTGCTTGATGATGCAATCCGTGCCAGGCGACCGCTCGGGTCCAGTTATTCGGGTGTACCCGCGAGACAGAGCGATTTGGCTGCTCTTACTTTCGTTTACCCTGCATTTGGCTGTCTGTGTCGGCCTGCTCTCCAACCCATTCACCCCGTCAGCCCCAGGTGTCTCGGATCCGATGCCGGTGGAATTGATCATGGAAGAGCCGGCAGAAGCGGCAGGAGAAGCGGTTTCGCCAACAAAGGCACTTACTCCCGAGCCTTCTGTCCAAACAGCCGAGACACCTCCAGCACCTGTGCCAGCACCTGAAGTAGTGCCACCGCTGCTCCAGCAAGCCGACGCCCAACCGCCAGTGGGCACCTCTATTCCAGACCTGGTTTCACCCGTACAGCAGGGCGAGATCCCAATACTGCCACCAGCGCTCGCACCGGTGCCCCAAGCCTTGGCGTTGCAATCTAGCGAGCCGATGCCACCAACACCGCCAGTACCGCCTCCTCAACTGCTGGTAACGACACATCCACCGCCGTCTCCTCCAGTCGTACAGCCGCGTCCACGGCGGCCACTGCCCTCGCGCACTGTCGCACGCCCGGCAGCCACCAATGCTCAGGCCAGCCAGGCAGAGGCGCCTATGAAAACGGCAGAAGGAAGTGATACTCCGGGCCGCGTCAGCGCTGTAAGTAACGGTGCCGCCTGGATGGGCAGACTGAAACAATGGTGGGACCAGAACTCCTTTTACCCCAGGGAGGCCTCGCAGACCGATGATGGAGGTAATGTAAGAGTCCACATCGTCATTTCTGGTGACGGCCGGGTTACCTCGATCAATGTAGTGCAGAGTTCAGGTTCTGGTATCCTCGATGCCGCCGCAATGGCCGTCTTCCGTAACGCTCGTCTCCCTCCGCTTCCAGCGGGCACGCCTCCGCAACCAGCCGAGGTGGTGGTGACACTGCACTATCGTCCATCGAACAGCGGAGGATGAGCGGCCAGCGCCAGTTGGGCGCCAGAGATAATTCAAGATCGACTAACTTCTACAGATGAAGTTAAGCGCGGCGCTATCATGCGCAATCTTCGCTGCAAGACCGATGAAGCGGCCATTTCCTGTGTCCTGAACTGCATAGGTGATCCCGTATTCTCCAGTCCATGTTACTCCGGTTCGAGTAGGCTGCACTTTCAGATCGAGGGGTGGTCGTTCGAACGACCCGAACCTTACCCAAGATGAGCCGTCGGCCTTTTGAAAGAACTGAGCTTTGGTTGGAATGATCTGCCCGGCCGTGACATGAGGCTCCAGCGACTCCCCACCCGAGTAATATGCCCCCATGCCAACAGCGACGGTTCCAACGCAGGTGCTCCCATTGAGCCGTTCTAGATTGGCGCGTAGTGGAGCGTTGATGGTCTCACGAGGGTATAGAATCTCATTCTTTCCCTCAGAGGCACTATTTTGCGCCGGCATCATGTTCCGACTTTCCTCGGCAGCGGCAGGCGCTTTCTTCTGACCAACTACGATTATTTCAGACGACGATACCATGGTCTGGAAAACTGGATTTGGCTTCGATACTTGTCTTATTTCAGAAGTTAATACCTCAGGCGTGTTTCTTGCTGTAGTTTTACCCGTGGGACGTAGCCGTGGATTCACTCTCGCTTGCTGCGTCCGTGCGATAAACGGCACGACGATTTTAGGCTCCGTAGCATGGGATATCCTAGTCTCAGGCGCTTTATCTGGAAGCAGCATCGTGCTGGGCAGCACGTCTTGACCTGGTTTTTCAACTCCAATTTCCTGACTGTCTAAATCACTCGGATCGGCCGCACCGGGCTTCAACACTAGTGATGGCGCAAAATTCGCGATTGTTAGTGAAACAGCCGCCACACTTGACGTCAGCGTCACCCATTGCCATCGGCTGGCCTGAGAGGGTGTGACCTTACCCAGAAGAATTCGGTCGATGCGCAAAGCCAGCATTGGTAACCCTGCCATTGATGGTCCTCGAGCAAGCGGTTCCGGACGTTGGGCCATCTCGAGCAAGGTCTCGGCATAGCCGATACGATCCCGAGTTATCTCAATTGCTTGGTCATCACTGACGAGTTCGGTCAACACTGTGAGCTTACGATGCAGCCACCATGACAGAGGGCTGAACCAAAACATGGCCCGGTTGAGGTGTGATACGACCAGCATCGCGTAATCCATTCGCGAAACATGGGCATACTCATGAGCCAACACTGCCTGCCGCGTTTCCGCCGCCCAGTCCACGGCATCGGTGGGGAGCACGATGGTGCGGGCGATCGTCACCGGCCCGGCGACATCTCGGCTGAACCGAACACAAATCCCCTCTGCCCACTCGGGCCGAGCCGGGATCGCTCTGGCCAGAATTCGGAGTGATAGGCCAACGCCGAGCAGGGTCCGAAACACCAGACAACCGCCGACAGAAATGTAGACGATTTCCAGCCATGTCAGCATGGACGGAAGCGTTTGAGCCTCAACGTCTACGTAAGTCGTGGGTACCGGCATCGACGGTTGATGCAGTAGATCGATCGCACCGTTGATGAGAACTCGCGGCACCGCTTCATCCAACGAAACGTGCAAAGGGCTGGAGCGTAGAAGCACTGGCATTGCGAGCGATGCCGCTAAAACAATGGTCCAGACTCCAAGCAACAGTCGGGCGCGCCTGACACTTAATAACGACAGCAACAATTGGAGAACCCCCGAGAGAAGAGCGGTTCGGAGTGCCGCTTCTCCCAGGATATACAACACTAGCGGCGAGCTTTCGCCGCACTAATCCGTTCTGCAAGAAGCTTCAGGGTCTTCTGATCCAGCATTCGCGCATCAGCCATCCCAACAAGCATCTCCTCTACAGAGCCTTTGCAGAACCAGTCAGCGATCCGCTTGACGGCTCGTACGGCAACATCCTGGCGAGCCTCAGCCGCCTGGAAGATGAAAGTCCGTCCCTCCACCCGATGAGTCACATATCCCTTATCCTCGAGCCGTCGTAGGACGGTCCGCACCGTAGACTCTCTGGGATGTCGAGGCAGCGTCTCTCGCACCTGTTCGGCCGTAACCTCGCCTTTGTCCCAGACGAGTTGCATGACTTCCAGCTCGAGTTCGCCGAGATCAGCCATTCGTTCGTCCATCGAATATCACCGCACGTATCACTACATTCTGTAGCGTTCCAGCATTTAAGACGCAATCTGGCGCACCGGCAGCCTGTTGTCCGAGCCATAACGGCACTCCGCGATCACGATGGAAATCGCGGCGACAGTCATTTCAGAAAAAGCTCGACAGCCAACCAAGACCCGTGGATGCTACGATTCGTAGCATTGTGAGGCTGGTGCTTATCTCCAATAAGGAGGACTTACTCAGTGCGATCGTTGGTGGCTCTAATCGCCCTTGCTGTTCCCCTTGTTCTAGCGCCGGTCGTCGTCGGCCAAGCGCCTGCGATGTCTCAGGATTTCAGCATAACAAACCAAGTGGACCCAGTAGACGTCGGCCGTCGTGACCTGCTCAATCAATTGCAAGCATGGTGGAATAATCATGCTTACTACCCCAAGCACGCGTCGAACAACGACGACGCTGGCACGGTCAAAATACACTTGGTCATCCACACCGATGGCACGATCTGGATGGCCAACGTGGTGGAAAGTTCAGGATCGCCCTCGTTGGATGTCGCGGCTACGGCAGCGTTTCGCGGCGGGTTTGTGCGGCGGTTTCCAGCGGGCATACCAGAGGCTGTGTTGGACGTTTCCGCTCACTACGTTCTGGCATATCGGCGGGATCAGCAACCGACCGCCAGTATTACGCCCGTCTCATCAGGACGATCGTTCACCATTACAAATCAGCCGGTTCAATCGCCCATCTTGGAAACGATGCTGCAGAAGAGCTGCACCGGAACGGTTGTGAAGCAAGGGATCAGGAATCATCCGTCTTATGGGGTCCGTTATCAGGCCCAAGCGATCTTCTTCCGCAGGCCGGATGGCACACCATGGGTCAGGTTTTCAGAAGGAGGCAGCAGTCTCTCCCTAGCTCCGATAGTCCAAGTCGGAAAGATATTGCGGTGGAGTGGTCCTGAAGAACATCATCCCCAAGGCGGCAGCAGTTTCACGCAGTATACCGCATGGGCCGATGGAGACAATGTCATCATCGGTGATCTTGAAACGGTTTTCATCGGCTTCACCCGAGCCATGATGCCTTTGAACCGTGGTGGAACAATTGATTTCACCTGTGCAAACCAGGTTGTACCTGCGGTTACTTGGAGCGCCTTCGCCGTCACACCAGGGCAAGGTCCGCCCGGCGATCCGTCATGATGGGCAAGCCGGTCTAAAGGCGAGCCGTTGAAATTGTCGACACCTGTGTCGAGACAAGTAGCACACACGATAGAGCCGTGCCGCCTTCTGCCGTAGGTAGCCATTGGGCGCCAGCGCAGCCTGACCGTCAATAATTCCTGGCGTGTCTAGATGCAGCCTCCGGTCGAGCTTGTTGTTCAGCGAATGGCCAGCGCCACGCTGCCATCCACGGTGATCATGGTGCCAGTGACGTACGCCGCTCGGGTAGACGCCAGGGTTTTGCCGCCGGGTCGCGGTAGATGATGGGTGGGTGTGGAGGCTGGCACAGGTGGAAAGCGCTTGCTCCGCCGCGGCATCGTCGTTGCCATGCCGTATCATGGCAATTTGTTGAGCATCGTAGTCGACGGCAAAGACGTAATCTTCCCAGCTACACGACTTCACTTAGGCCGATATGGACGTAGTGCATCTTCGGCACTTGGTCGCGAAGAATTTTGTACACGAGCGGTACGTGAGTCTTCTCGACGATAGTTTGCGGGCGCCACTCACCGAGCTTGACCTGAAGAACTTGCCAGCCAGGGTTTTTGAGATCACGGGAACGGTTCCTCCACAACCCTTCCACGCTCCCGCAACCGGCATGGGCCATCATGCCGCCGCCCTGGTGCTCAAGGTCAAGCGCCACCGATATAACTGTCACGGCGATCTTGAAATGGTGACCAAGTTTTCAACTAGTCGGCGTGCGTGGGAAGAAAGCACGTCGAGCTTTCGCACGATCACCAATAGCCGACGCTCGGCCCAGGGGTCTGCAAGCTGCACCAGGGCAAGAGTCGACCATCGTCGTGCGGTAGCTTCCGGGACAACCGCGACTCCCGCGCCTAGCGTCACCATGCGGCAGATCGTATCCAGCGCACCGACCCGCACCCGCGTCTGCATCCGTCCACCGGCGCGCACTGCATGTGCAGCGAGATGAGCGCCGAGGGCGCTCTCCCCTGTCAGCCCAACAAACTCGAAGCCGAGCGCTTCGGCGAAGGCAATGTGTCCTCGCCCGGCCAGTGGGTGATGCAGGGGAACAATCAGTACCAGGCGATCGTCCCGGAAAGGGCGGACTTCGAGTCCCGCCAGGTCCGCATGATCGGCCACGATACCGACATCCGCTTCCTCCGCCGCGACCACCCGTGCCACTTCGGGACTTGGTCGCTCCAGAAGTTCCACGTTCACGTTCGGGTTTGCCTGCAGAAACCCGGCCAGGATCTCGGGCAGGAATTCGGCAGCAGCGGCGGTGTTGGCTACCAGGCGGACCTGCCCCTTCAGACCACGTGCGTATTCGCCGATCTCGCCCCGCATCCGCTCGACCTGACCAGTGACTAACCGCGCGTGACGCAGCAGGGCGAGGCCCGCGGGTGTCGGCTCCACCCCGCGCCGGGCGCGCTCCAGCAACGGCACGCCTGCCTGGCCTTCCATGCCCCGCACCCGCGCCGAAGCTGAGGCAAGGGCAAGCCCGGCCCGTGCGGCACCACCAGTAATACTGCCGGCCTCCACGATGTGAAGGAACAGGCCGAGGTCAGTCAGATCGAAGTGCATGAAGCGCGTGCCTTCGGCTGTAACGGAGGCAGACTATGCTAATCCCGCATTGTGGGGCAGCTGTCTTAAAGACAGGGTTGCGGAATGACGGATACAATTCCTTTCGCGCTCACCCTTTGCGGCGTATTCCTGATCGCCGGAATCGTCAAAGGAATGCTCGGCCTCGGGCTACCAACGGTCGCCATGGGCCTTCTCGGCCTCACCATGCCACCCGTTCAGGCCGCGGCCCTCCTACTCCTGCCTTCGCTGGTGACGAATGTCTGGCAACTTCTGACGGGGTCACCTGTCGGCGTCGCGTTCCGACGCTTCTGGCCCATGATGTTGACCATCGTCGTCGGCACACTGGCAAGCTCGGGCATCATTGCCACCGCCGCTGGCGCCCCGAGCCTCGGGCTTGGTGTTGCGCTGACCCTCTACGGCTTCGTCGGCCTGCTGAAGCCCGAGCTGCGCGTCCCACCCACCGCCGAGCCCTGGGCGGGGCCGCTGGTCGGTGCGGCGACAGGCGTTGTGACGGGGGCGACGGGTGTCTTCGTCATCCCCGCCGTGCCTTACCTGGGATCGCTCGGCCTGGATCGAGACGAGCTAGTGCAGGGTCTCGGCCTGTCCTTCACCGTGTCCACCCTGGCGCTGGCCGGCGGACTCGCCTTACACGGCGCCTTGCTGGTCACCGTTTCCGCAACCTCGCTCCTCGCCGTAGTGCCAGCCCTCGCCGGCATGTGGCTTGGAGGATGGCTGCGTTCGCGCGTGCGCCCGGAGATCTTCCGCCGGGGCTTCTTCGTCGGCCTGCTACTCCTCGGAGGTGAACTCATCTGGCGAGGGCTGACCTGACGGTCCGCTCACCACCCTATGCAGCGGCAAACTGGCGCCGTGCAAGCGACAGACTTCGAGGCGCCATCGTTTCTGGAACGGCTCAGACCATTTCCGTATCATCTGTGAAACGGGCCAAGCTCTGACGCCGACGATCGACCATCAGCCGGGTCACGTCGGGGCGGGCATAATGTCCGGCTTGGTCGAAGTTCTGCCGCTCGCGCCGCACTGCCCGATGGTCCAGCGTGGCCACCAGTAGCTCCTCCCGGCCGGTGACGGGTTCCATCATCCACTCACCATCCGGGCCGGCGATGCAGGAGCCGCCATCGGCCAGCACCGTCGGGCAGCCAGCGTCCAACATGGCTGCCGCCGGGCTGTTGGATGACACGTCCTCCCGCCGCATCAGGCCCGACACGGCCAGCACGTAACTGCGTCCCTCGCGGGCCAGGAAGCGCGTCGTGTCCACCGTGTTGCGCCGGTTGCCGGGCCACAGCGCCACGTGCAGGTCTTCCCCTTGTGCGTAGAGCGCGGCGCGGGACAACGGCATCCAGTTCTCGTAGCAGTTCAGCCCGCCCACGGTGAACGGCCCGACCGGATGCACGCACAGACCATGGCCGTCGCCGGGCGCCCAGCTCAGCCGCTCCTCATAGGTCGGCATCAGCTTGCGGTGGACGGAGCCGATCACGCCGTCCGCGCCGATATGCACGCGCGAGCAGTAGACGCTGTGTCCGCCCCGGTCGGCAGGGCGCTCGATAATGCCCAGCATGACGGCGATGCCGAGCCGCGCAGCCGCAGCACTCACTCCGTCCAAATGCCCGGCTTCCACCTGCACGGCCTGGTCGAGGTAGTGGGCGTGGATGTCCTTCTGCAACGAGGATTCGAACCGGGCGCCATCCGTGTGCTCGATCCAGAACGGATAGCCAGGCACAAGCGCCTCTCCAAAGGCTACGAAGCCACAGCCGGCCGCGGCGGCACGGCCGATCCAGTCTTCCACCTTGGCCAACGTGGCTGCGCGGTCCAGCCACACGGGCGCGATCTGTGCCAACCCCACCGTTAAATGATCCCGTCCCACCGTGCCTCTCCGTCCTGATTGCAATATCTGACTAGAGTGGCCAGCATTGGTCCAACTCATAGTCAGGATGTTTTCCCATCTATTTTCTTCATGTCAGCCTGGCACAGTTCCGCTGCTTTCAGGCCGTGGTCGATCAAGGCGGCTTCGTCGCGGCTTCGATACACCTCCATCTGTCCCAGTCCGCGGTTAGTCATGCCGTGAAGGCACTGGAGGAGGCTCTCGGTGCCCCGCTGTTACTGCGTGGCCATCGGGGTGGCGTCACGCTCACTGCAGCGGGCATAGTTGCCTTGACGGAAGCGAGACTGGCGTTAACGGCGGTCGAGCGTATGGCGGCGGGCGTGGCCGAAGCGGCGGGCTCGCACCGGCTGAATGGGACGCTCCGCATCGGTGTGGTGCAGAGCGCGGCGGTGCACCTGCTGCCGGGCTGGCTGCGTCAGCTGCGCGCCGACCATCCCGGCATCGCGGTGACCCTGCACGAGGGCACCGATCCCGAAGTGATGGAATGGGTGCGCGCCGGGGTGGTCGAGGTAGGCGTCACCAGCCGCACCCATGCGAACCTTACTGCACGGGCGATGCGGCAGGACGACTACGTAGTGGTGGTGCCGGACGGTCATCCACTCGCGGGCAAGTCGGATATCGGATTGCGAGAGTTGGACGGCCACCGGATGCTGCTGTCAGGCGGCGGTTGCGAGACGCTGATCCAAGAGTTGCTGGCGTCGGCCGGAAGCAATCCGGAGATCGTTTGCCTGGTACGAGACAATGTCACCCTGGCCAGCATGGTGGCCGGAGGGCTCGGGCTTACCATTATGCCCGAACTTGCGCTGCCGGCGGACAGCCGTGGCCTGAACATCATCACCCTGCGCCCATCCTTGCGCCGCACGCTGCACCTGCTGACCAAGCCACAAGAAGCTCAAGGGCCGATGGCGCTTGCCTTCGTCGCTGCTGCAAAGCAGGGCGAGCACTCGATCTCGTAAACGCCCTCTTCTTTCCAGTGAGGTTTAATCCTGAGCGTCGTTACTTGCCGCACGCGCCGAAAAGGCTAACTCACGTCAGCCGTTCTAGCCATCGGCATACGTCCTACAGAAAGCTGGCATACCAACTGGGCGCGAACCAACTTTCGAGCGGTAATCAGGGCCGTTTCAGCGGACAGTGAATACGCAATCCAGCATCAACCCGATCTCAAAGATTGAGAGCGGACTGCCTGAAGCGGAGCGGAAAAGCAGACATCATTCTACAGAGGCACAAGTTCAGAAAGCGTAAGCAGAGGAAGGCCGATCTGCTGGCAAAAGTGAAGTCCGTGATGCAGGACACCATCTAACTTATCCAGCAAGTCGTTGAGCGACTGGCGGCCGTCAGGCGTGTGACGAGGAGAGTAGGTGTATATTCCCGAAGTGTCGTTCCTGCCAGAGCGTTTGCGTATGATGCTAATGCGTTGGTTGGAGTCCCGTCGAATGACGACATTGTCGGTAAGCTCGACACCACGCGGAATGCCTTCTGCAATCACGTCTCCGCTATTTATTAACGGTTAGGCATCCGCAAGCGCAGCGACGCCCTCGTCTGGGAATCGAAGCGCAGTCTAGACGTGTGTCCCAAGCCACGGACAATGCCCAGCAAAGTTGAAGCCATAAAGCAGGAACAGTGCAAAGCCACATATCTATGATGCAAAAGATCCATCAAAATTTCTGCCATTCGTCGTCAAACTGACACTTTCTAGTCCCAGGAAGCTCATGTAAGGCCTTTTGACATACGGGCTGAGTGTCACTCCGGTCTGTTGCTGAAAAACTCCGTTCAAATGGACAAGGATTGCGTTGATGGTGTCGTCGAAAAAGGTCAGCGGCTCTTCTAAGCAAGCCATCGGCAAAGTAATTGGCGATACTGAATTTGAGGCTGAAGGCAGTGCTCAGAAAGCTGCAGGCGCAGTGCACCGTTAGCTAAACCTTGTGAAAGTGCAGCCCGGAATCAGCTGGGACACGTTTAAAGGATGATAGACATGGGACTTTTGGACTCGGTAATTGGTGGGCTGCTTGGTAGTGGTAGCGGCAACACATCTTCTATCGGTGGGATACTGTCCAGTTTGTTGGGTGGCGGGCAGAGTGGCGCACCTGCGCAGCAACAAGCACCGGGTATGAGCGGTGGAACCATCGGCGGCGGCTTGGGTAGCCTGGTATCCCGCTTCGAACAGGCCGGACTTGGTCATATCGCGCAGTCTTGGGTGGGCAATGGCCCAAACCAGCCTGTCTCGCCGCAGCAACTACAAAACGTATTCGGCGAACAGCAAGTACAGGGAATGGCGAACCAGGCCGGGATGGCGCCGGGTGATTTCCTGTCGCAACTCAGTCAGCACCTGCCCGCAGCAGTCCACGGGATGACGCCGAATGGACAGCTTCCTGACGAAGGTACCGTTTCCGTTTGATGGCAACAGTCGGAAATGAACTGAACCACTGAAGGAATGTTATCTGTGACTAAGGGATCAAGTCTCGAAGATTTAACCCGTGACAAATGGGACGTGTTGACGAGCTGCGCACTAAACGCAGCAACACGTCCAAGTCGACGGTGAGCGTTACTATGTCACATCGACTTCCACTCACCCTACCTGTCGCCTCCAGGCTGAAGCGACGCGGACGCATGATGGCGATGGGTGCCATGGTCGCGGCCTGCAGTCTATTGGCTACAGGCCCGGTCTGGGCCGACAACCAAATGGGTTACCAGGTTCTTTCTCAGCAAGCCGCATCGGGATTACCGCATAATCGCGGGTCGCTCGGCATGGATGTCGAGCGCGCTCAGCAAATTAGCAACGATGGAATGACCTTTGACATCATCCGTGTCAAAGCCGTGCGTCGTGGCTCGCCGGGAGCACAAGCCGGGTTCAATCCGGGAGATCAGATCGTCGCTGTTGATGGTCGCGTGTTTGCGAACCTGGCGGCTTTCGCCGGCTATATCGGTTCGGTGCACCCGGGCACCGCCGTCAGCGTCGATTACATTCCGGCGAACGGTGGACCTGCTCAGGCCCAGCGCGTTGCTGTGACGGTGGGCTCGGCAGCCGGTGCCGCCGCATCTCCAGCCACCACGTCGGGTGGACTATCTACCGGAACCAAGATCGCCATCGGCGTTGGTGCTGCCGCGCTGTTCGGGTGCTACGAGCTTGGCTGCTTTTCCCGCAAACAAACCTCCCCTGCTACAAATCGTGGTTCAGCCTTCGACCAGCAATTGCAAACCACTCAACCGCTTGCAGCAGCTCCGAAGTGACGAAGCCGTTCAGCAAACTGCACTGATCGACGCAAATCGGCCGAGCTGATTATGACGTCGCTCCCGCGCTTAACCGGGCGAGGGCGACGTCGAAGGCGGGTAGGATGAGGCGCCAATCAGGCTGGATAGGAACAGGAGCTTCCGTTCCGATCATGCAAGCACACAGCTTCAATCTTGGTCGACCATGATGTTACTTCCACGCTCAGGGGAACACACGATGTCCGCAGGGGAAACCCGGGATCAAGTTCATCCCGTACCGAAGCGTGGGCGCACGGTGCGCGCACTGCTCGCGATACTCGCCGCATTGTTCGTCGCCTTCGACGTTGCCTGCCTCAGCGTCCTCGGTTTCCTGATCGTC
The DNA here is from genome assembly GCA_964613945.1 of uncultured Acetobacteraceae bacterium. GTDB lineage: Bacteria > Pseudomonadota > Alphaproteobacteria > Acetobacterales > Acetobacteraceae > JAVVHH01. Next base: position 13,081 of record CAZTJC010000040.1, on the reverse strand, counting down.
GGTCAGACTCTCGGCTATCTTTCGCTGCTCGGCTGGACACACATGATGGCCGTAGTCGGCGTTGCGAACGCGATCCTGTTCGTCGTCTTCTTGAGCATCCTACTCCATCGCTGGCGACGTGGTCATCGCCGCGGTCATATGATGGAGATTGTGCTGGTAACGACGGTCGCCGGGGTTACGGCTTTTCTCCTGGGCAATGCTACGCTGGTCGCATTGCACATGGCATTCATCGCTGTCAGCGACCCCTCCGCGTGGGATCTGGAGCAGCTCCTTCCCTCGATCTTGGACTGGTTGTGAGACTTTTTAGCTTGCCTGCACGGAGTGGCCAAAAGCCGTCCGTCAGGCCTGAAGAACGAGACTGGCGGAACTAGATATCTGCCGCCCAGTCTTGACGGTATGTCGTCCAGCATCACCCTGTTACGGCCTGGCGCTATCACGTTATCGGCGCCCACGGCCATGGGCAGCGCCACAGCCGACAGTTTTACGAAATATTAGAGCGCTGCTCTGGATCAGACTTCTATAACTTCCTGACGGTGCAGGTCGTTAGCGGTCTTATGATCCTGAAACTACAGCGCCGACCCTGGCGGAAGCGGATGGGAATCGAACCCACCGCCCGCTTTCGGCGGGCCACTGGTTTTGAAGACCAGGGGGGCCACCAGACCCCAATCGCCTCCACAGTGTCCTATCTGACACGCCTCTCAGCCCGTCGCTACCCTGGTTTTCGCGATGATCGCGCCAATCATCACTCAGTGACCGTTATACCCGCGCCGACTGCCATCGTGCCCACGACTGCTGCCTGGGCAAAGCCGGCGCTGCGCACGTGATCCAGGACGATACTCGCCTGCTCCGGCGCCACGGCGATCAGCAATCCGCCGCTGGTTTGCGGGTCGCACAGCAGGCCGCGCTGCCAATCGGCCAGGCCGTCCGCCTGGACATCTGCGCCATAGCTCGACCAGTTCCGCGTGGCGGCCCCGGTCTTGATCCCATCACGCGCCAACGCAGCCGCTCCCGGCAACACCGGCACGTCGCGCCACCGCAGCCATGCCGAGAGCCCGGCGCCGCGGCAGACCTCCAGCAGATGGCCAAGCAATCCGAAGCCAGTCACGTCGGTCATTGCATGGACGCCGTCCATGGTCGCCACCTCGCTGCCGACCCGGTTCAGCCGGGTCATGGAGCCGATCATCGTGGTGTAATCGCCGGGCGCCAGCCGCTCCTGCTTGAAGGCGGCGCTGAACACGCCGACGCCCAATCCCTTGGTCAGGATCAGCGCGTCGCCGTCGCGCGCTCCGGCGTTGCGCTGCACTCGATCCGGGTGAACCGTGCCCAGCGCCACCAAGCCGTAGATCGGTTCGGCACTGTCGATGGAGTGACCGCCCGCAATGGGAATGCCCGCCGCCCGGCACACCGACGCGCCGCCGGCCAGAATTTGCCCGACCTCGTCCGTGCTCAACTTGCCCAGCGGCATGCCGAGCACCGCCAACGCCAGGATCGGCGTCCCGCCCATGGCGTAGACGTCGGACAAGGCATTGGTTGCGGCGATGCGACCGAACTCGTAGGGATCATCGACGATGGGAGTGAAGAAATCCGTGGTGGCGACCAGAGCCAGCTCATCGGACAGGCGGTAGACCGCCGCGTCATCCGCCGTTTCGCTACCAACCAGCAGGTTCGGGAACGCCTGCGCTTGCGGCAGCCCGGACAGCAAGTCGCGCAGCACCGCAGGTGCCAATTTACAGCCGCAGCCGCCACCATGGGCCAGGGAAGTCAATCTAGGCGTGGAACTATCCAAAACTATCTCCGAGGCCGGGAGGCCGGCTACCATGCATGAGCGCGTCGCGACGAATTTGCGTGCCCTGCCGCAGGTTCAGCGCCTGCTCGAGTTGGCGCAAGGGCACGAGCTGGCGACGTACCAGCACGGCCAGATCCTCGCCGCCTTACGTGTCGCGGTCGAGGAAGCGCGGGCGGCGCTGTTGGCCGGAGCTGGCGACCCGGTGCTGCCGACGGCGTTGCTGGATCGGGCGCTGGCGTTGGCACGGATCGGGCAGATGCCTCGGCTGAACCGGGTCATCAATGCGACGGGCATCATCCTGCACACCAATCTCGGTCGCGCGCCGCTGGCACCGGAGGCAGTGTCGGCGGTGGTCGCGGCGGCAGGATACTGTAACCTGGAGTTCGACCTGTCGACCGGCGCTCGCGGGAGCCGGACCGCCGGGATCGAGCCACTGGTGCGTGAGGTCACCGGGGCCGAGGCCGGGTTGGCCGTGAACAACTGCGCCGCCGCGGTGCTGCTCGCCCTGAGCGGGTTGGCCGCCGGCGGCGAGGTCATCGTCTCCCGCGGCGAGTTGGTCGAGATCGGTGGCGGGTTCCGTATACCGGACGTGATCCAACAGGGCGGTGCCAAGCTGATCGAGGTTGGCACAACCAACAAGACCCGGCTGGCGGATTACAGCCGAGCCATCACCCCGGTGACCCGCGTGCTGCTGAAGGTTCACCAGAGCAATTTCCGCGTCACCGGCTTCACTGAAGAGACCGGGCTACACGAGTTGGCCGGCCTGGCGGGGGAGCGCGGGCTGCTGCTGATCCACGATCTCGGCAGCGGCACCGTGCACGACCTTCGCGCCCATGGCGGTCCGTCGGAAAGCACGGTGCAGGACAGCGTCGCGGCTGGCGTCGACGTGGTGGCGTTCAGCGGCGACAAGCTGTTGGGCGGCCCGCAATCCGGCCTGCTCGCGGGCCGCGCAGCGTCCATCGACATGCTGCGGCGTCATCCATTGCTGCGGGCGCTGCGGCTCGACAAGCTGACCCTGGCGGCGCTCGAGGCGACGCTGCGGCTCCACCGGGACGGCGGCATCGTGCCCGCGCTGGCCATGATGAGCCAGCCCCGCCCGGTGTTGCAGGCGCGGGCGGAGCGGCTGGCGCACCTGCTCGGTCCCGTGGCCTCGCCGGAGCCGACGACGGGGTTTGCCGGCGGCGGCACGCTGCCGGATGCCAGGATCGACAGCGTCGGAGTGACGGTGGCGGTGGACGCGCCGGAACGGGTGAAGGCAGCCCTACGCGATGGCGCTCCCCCAGTGATCGCCCGCATCGCCGACGGGCGCCTACTGCTGGACATGCTGACCGTGCGCGACGACGAGGTGCCGGAGATCGCGGCGTGCGTGCGGCAGGCGCTCGCCTCGTGACCGGGTCGTGCCGCGCCGTGGTGGGTGTCATCGGCCATGTCGACCACGGGAAGACCGCGCTGGTTCGCGCCCTGACCGGCATGGAGACGGACCGGCTCGACGAGGAGCGGCGGCGCGGCATCTCCATCGTGCTCGGCTTCGCACATCTGGACGCGGGTGGCGCCACCATCGACCTGATCGACATGCCCGGCCACGAGCGGTTCGTCCGCACGATGGTCTCCGGCGCAACCGGCATCGATGCGGCCCTGCTGGTAGTGGCTGCCAACGAGGGCATCAAGCCGCAAACGGTCGAGCACCTAGACATCGCCGGCCTGCTGGACCTGCGGCGCGTGATCGTCGTCATCACCAAGGCCGACCTGGTGTCGCCGGATGATGCCGAGGCGGCGGCGGCGGCGGCGGCAACGCTGGCCGAGGCAGCCGGGCTGCAGGTCTGTGGGCGGGTGCTGACCTCGGCGCACACCGGGATGGGCATGGACGCCTTGCGGGACGCCCTGGCCGCCGTGGTGCCGGCCGAGCCTGCGGCGGCCGATGACGGGTTTCCCTATCTGCCGATCGACCGGGTGTTCAGCGTGCCTGGACACGGGACCGTGGTCACCGGCACGCTTCGCCGCGGTGCGCTGGCGGTGACCGACGAGGCGGCGTCTGTCCCGGATGGCCGGGCGATCCGGCTCCGCGGGCTGCAGGTGCACGGCAACAAGACGGGCCGGGGTCTGCCGGGCCAGCGGGTCGCGGTCAACCTGCGCGACGTGCCGGTGGACGGCATCGCACGCGGTGCGGCGCTGACGGCGCGCGGGCTGCTGCCGCCGTCGCAATGGCTGACGGTCTTGTTGCGATCCGTGCCCGGTGCCCCGGCCATGCCGACCTCGACCCGGTGGATGCTGCTGTTCGGCACCGACGAGGTAGAGGTGCGGCTACGGCTGCTCGGCATCGACGAGCTGCCGCCTAGCGGGACTGCGCTGGCGCAACTGAAATGCGACATCCCGGTCTCGCTGCCGGCGCGGGAGCGCTTCATCCTGCGCCGCATCTCGCCGCCGATGACCGTTGCCGGCGGCCGGATCATCGACCCGGCAGCGGTCCGCCTGCGCCGGCACGCGCCGCGCACCCTCGCCCGGCTCGCCGCGATCGCGGATGCCGATCCCGCCGGCATCGTGGCCGCGGAAGTGCCGGCCGCGGGCGCCGCAGGTGTGCCGCTGGTTCGGCTGGCGCAGTTGGCCGGCCTCGCGGAGGCGCGCGTGGTGGCGCTGCTGCCGTCGGTGCCGGCGGTGCTCGGCCGCAGCCGGGTCGTCGTGGCGCAGGCGGAGTGGGAGCGTGTCTTGGCCGCGATCGCCCCCGCGCTGGCCGATCAGCCCGGCGAGACGGCGCCCGACCGGCTGGCGGCGGCGTTGCACTGGGCCGGCCGTGCCGTGCTGGACGACGCAACGGCCGAGTTGGTGCAATGCGGCGTGTTGGTGCGCCGCAGCGGCGGCGTCCGTCTGCATGCTCCGGATCGTGACCGGGCGCGGGCGGATGCCGAGACGGTCGCGGCGGCGCGTATGGCCGAAACACTACAGCGCGCCGGGTTGAGCCCGCCCGACATCTGGGTCGTCGTGCCCGACCCGGCGTCCCGTCGGCTGGCGGACCGGCTGGTGCGGGAGGGCATCATTGTGCGCGCGGTCGACAAGGTGCAGAAGCGCGAGCTGCTGTTCCATCAGGACGCGATCGAGCTGGCCAAGCAGCGCCTGCGCCCCTTGTTGGGCGGCGCCGGGTTGGCGACCGGCGAAGCCGGCAAGGCGCTGGGCGTCAGCCGCAAATATGCGGTGCCCTTGCTGGAGCACATGGACGCGATCCGGTTCACACGGCGGATCGCCGACCGGCGGGTGCTGGCCTGACGGCGCATGTGACGAAACTCATGCTACGGCGACCCACGACGCCGAGTTTTGTTGCGGTCTGGTGAGCAGTCCCATACCGTCCGCCCATACGAAACCCGCTCAGTGGGATCTCATCGATGCGCGTTCTTGCTGCGGCGGCCGTTCTGCTCATGGTGCTCGGTGCGACGCCGGGTCAGGCGTGTGGCTTCGGGGAGGCGCCGGGCGATTGCGGTCAGACCCCCGAGGCCGACGCCCGCGATCTGCTCAAGCGCGTTGTCGTCGCGATCAAGGCCGACGAGCCGGCAGCGCTCGGAGAGTTCAGTCGCGGCGAGAACGGCTTCCGCACCGCCGACAACTACGTGTTCTGCGTCGGGCCGGACGGGGTCATGTCCGCGCATCCCAACCCGCAATTGCAAGGCACTGATGTGCGGGACCTGCACGATTCCACCGGCAACCACTTCATCGCCACCATGCTGACTCGCGCCAAGCCCGGCCAGGTCGCCAGCATCCGCTACCTGTTCCCGCACCCCGGCGGCACGCGCGAGTTCCCGAAGGTCACGTTCTACACGCGCGCCGGCGATCAGATGTGTGGCGTCGGCGTCTACGACGACACGGCCGAGGTGGCGCGCCCGTCGCGGCAGGCGCAGATGGCGCAGCTGCGTGAACGCCTGACGGCGCGCATGCCGCCCGCCTTGGGGGCGGACTGGACGGCGTTCCAGCAGGCGCTGGACGACGATAGCGCGGCCAAGACGGCGGCCTTTGCCAAGATACGCGAGCAGGTCCAGGCCGCCGACACCGTGCTGAACCCGCCGAAGTAACGCGCAGCAACCAACGCGGGGCGGCGCTGTTATGCTCTCTGGGTTAGGGAGAGCACTATGCGCATGCGTCATATCGGATTGAGCGCGTTGGTGCTTGCGGGATCGGTGTCATTGGCGTGGGCCGCCGACCCGGTTGCCGGGACCGCCCCGATCAAGGGCAGCGATGCCATGAGCGACAAGGGGCGCTCGGGCCCGGATGGTTGGTCCTGGGCGCCGCAAACGCGCGATCAGGCACCGACCGACAAGACGGACGCGACGGCGACGGACGGCCATGGCGCACTGAACAGCCAGCCTGGCCCAGCCACTGCCAAAACGTTGAAGCCCGGCGAGGATCCCGGCACTCCAGTGGCAACCGATAGCCACGGACCGGGCACCCTGGATAGCGATGCCACGCGTAAGCCTTGATTAAACTTAGAACATGAATTTTAATTGAAGGGGTTTGGCTAGAGGAAGCAGCGAATGACGATGCAGATGTCGCGCCGTACGATGTTGAAGGGTATCGGCGCCGGCGTTGCCGTGTCGTCCCTCGGCTCGCTTGGGTTCGCTGCTCTGGAGCCGGCCATGGCGGCCAGCGTCCGTGCCTATAAGCTGGCGCAGACGCGCGAAACCCGGAATACCTGCCCCTACTGCTCGGTCGCCTGCGGCGTGATCATGTATAGCCTGGGCGACAACTCGAAGAATGCCCGCGCGAGCGTGTTGCACATCGAGGGTGATCCAGACCATCCGGTCAACCGTGGCACGCTCTGCCCCAAGGGCGCCGGGTTGCTCGATTTCGTGCACTCCGAGACCCGCACCAAATACCCGATGTATCGCGCGCCGGGCACGTCCGAACTCAAGCGCGTGTCGTGGGATTTCGCGCTCGACCGGATCGCGCGCCTGCTGAAGGACGACCGCGACAAGAACTTCGTCGCCAAGTCAGGCGACGTCACGGTTAACCGCTGGATCAGCACTGGCTTCCTTGGAGCCTCGGCTACCACGAACGAAACGGCCTACCTGACCTACAAAGTCGTCCGCAGCATGGGTGCCCTTACCTTCGATAACCAGGCCCGCGTCTGACACGGACCATCGGTGGCCAGTTTGGCCCCAGCATTCGGCCGCGGCGCGATGACCAACCATTGGGCGGACATCAAGTTTGCGGACGTCATCGTCGTCATGGGTGGCAACGCCGCTGAAGCGCATCCGTGCGGCTTCAAGTGGGTGATCGAGGCCAAGGTCAAGAACAAGGCCAAGCTCGTGGTGATCGATCCGCGCTTCACGCGGACCGCTTCCGTCGCCGACATTTACTGTCCGATCCGGCAGGGGACCGATATCGCGTTCCTCAACGGGGTGACGAAATACCTGCTCGACAACGACAAGCTGCAGCATGAGTACGTCAACGCGTACACGAATTGCGGCTTCATCGTTAAGGAAGGCTACGGCTACCAGGACGGGCTGTTCACCGGCTACGACGAGGAAAAACGCGACTACGATAAGTCGACCTGGGAATATGAGATCGGCCCGGACGGTTTTGCCAAAGTCGACCCGACGCTGCAGCATCCGCGCTGCGTCATGCAGCTGCTCAAGCAGCACGTGGCGATCTACACGCCGGAGATGGTTGAGCGGATCTGCGGCTCCCCACAGGCCAAGTTCCAGCAGATCTGCGAGCTGATCGCGACCACCAGCGCCCGCGACCTGACCATGTCGTCGCTCTACGCGCTCGGCTGGACGCATCACAGCAAGGGTTCGCAGAACATCCGCGCGATGACCATCGTGCAAATGCTGCTGGGCAACATCGGCATGCTCGGGGGCGGGATGAACGCCTTGCGCGGGCATTCCAACATCCAGGGCCTGACCGATCTGGGTCTGATGAGCAACCTGCTGCCGGGTTACCTGACCCTGCCGCAGGAACGCGAGGAGACCCTGGCCGACTACATGAGCACCAAGCGGTTCAAGCCGCTGCGGCCGGGCCAGACCAGCTATTGGCAGAATTACGGCAAGTTCTTCGTCTCGTTCCAGAAGGCCTTCTATGGCAAGGCGGCGACGGCCGATAACGACTGGGCGTACGACTACCTGCCCAAGCTCGACGTCGCGGCCTACGACGTGCTGCGCGCGTTCGAGATGGCGCAGGACGGGCTGATCAGCGGCTACGTCATCCAGGGCTTCAACCCGCTGATGACGTTCCCGAACCGCGCCAAGATGACGTCTGCGTTTAGCAAGATGAAGTTCATCGTGGTGATGGACCCGCTGCAGACCGAGACCGCTCGGTTCTGGGAGAACCACGGCGACTACAACCCGGTCGACCCGGCGAGCATCCAGACCGAGGTGTTCGAGCTGCCGACCACCTGCTTCGCCGAGGATGAGGGTTCGCTCAGCAACTCCAGCCGATGGCTGCAGTGGCACTGGGCGGCGCAGGAGCCGCCGGCCGAAGCCAGGCCCGACATCGAGATCATGGCGGCGATCCACCTCCGGGTGAAGGCGCTGTACGAGAAGGAAGGCGGAGCGTTCCCGGACCCGATCCTCGACGTCAACTGGCCCTATGAGCTCGAGCACTCGCCGCGCCCGGACGAGTTGGCGCGCGAGATCAACGGTTACACGCTGACCGACATCAAGGATGCCAGCGGGGCGGTGATCCCGGCTGGCAAGCAGGTGGACGGCTTCGCGCAACTGCAGGATGACGGCAGCACGGCGTGCGGCTGCTGGGTTTATTCCGGCTGCTACACGGAAAAGGGCAACCAGATGGCCCGGCGGGACAACACCGACCCGGGCGACCGCGGCATTGCGCCGAACTGGGCCTGGGCCTGGCCCGCTAACCGGCGCATCCTGTATAACCGCGCCTCATGCGACGTGCAGGGCAAGCCCTGGTCGGAACGCAAGAAGCTGATCGAATGGAACGGTTCACGCTGGGTCGGCTTCGACGTGCCGGATTACGGCCCGACCGTCGCGCCGGACAAGAATGTCGGCCCCTTCATCATGAACCCCGAGGGTGTCGCCCGTCTGTTCACCCGCGGCCTGATGCGCGATGGCCCCTTCCCCGCACATTACGAGCCGTTCGAATCGCCGCAGGCGAACCTGATCGCCCCCAAGATTCGCGGCAACCCGGCCTCCCGCATCTTCAAGCGTGACCTGGCGCAGCTTGGCGATGCCAAGGACTACCCCTACGCCGCGACCTCGTACCGGCTGACGGAACACTTCCATTTCTGGACCAAGCACGCCCGCGTCAATGCCATCCTGCAACCGGAGTTCTTCGTCGAGATCTCCGAACAGTTGGCCGCCGAAAAGGGCGTCAAGCGCGGCGACTGGGTGCGAGTGTGGAGCCCGCGCGGCGAGCTGAAGGCCAAGGCGGTGGTGACCAAGCGGATCAAGCCGTTGATCTGCGACGGCAAGCCCGTCCACGTGGTCGGCATCCCGCACCATTTCGGCTTCACGGGATCGACCAAGCCGGGCTTCGGGCCCAACTCGCTGACCCCCGTGGTGGGCGATGCCAACATCGAAACGCCGGAGTTCAAGGCGTGGCTGGTGAACTTGGAACGCACGACGCCGCCCGTCGTGCTCGTGGCGTAGGAGCGGCGCATGGCAGACTACACTTCGCTCGACATCGTCCAGCGCTCGGCGTCGACCGATCAGCCGCCGACCATCCGCAGCAAGACGGAAGTCGCCAAGCTCATCGACGTCTCGCGCTGTATCGGCTGCAAGGCGTGCCAGGTCGCCTGTCAGGAATGGAACGACATTCGCGACGGCGTCGGCGAGAACACCGGCGTCTACGACAACCCGCATGACCTTTCGGCCAAGACCTGGACCCTCATGCGGTTCACGGAATACGAGACGCAGGACGCTCATGGCGACGACCACCTCGAGTTCCTGATCCGCAAGGATGGCTGCATGCACTGCAGCGATCCCGGCTGCCTCAAGGCCTGCCCGTCGCCCGGCGCGATCGTGCAGTATGCCAACGGGATCGTCGACTTCAACGAAGAAGCATGCATCGGCTGCGGCTACTGCGTGAAGGGCTGCCCGTTCAACATCCCGCGAATCTCGCAGGAGGACCGCAAAGCCTACAAGTGCACGCTCTGCTCGGACCGCGTCGCCGTCGGCCAGGCGCCCGCCTGCGCCAAGGCGTGCCCGACCGGCGCGATCATGTTCGGCACCAAGGAAGCCATGATCGAGCAAGCGGACACCCGCATCGTCGATCTGCAGAGCCGCGGGTTCGACAAGGCCGGGCTGTACAACCCGCTCGGCGTCGGCGGGACGCACGTGATGTATGTGCTGCATCACGCCGACAAGCCGGAAATCTATGCCAACCTGCCGAACAACCCGCGCATCTCGCCGTTGATCAACTTCTGGAAGGGCGGCTTCAAGATCTTCGGGCTCGCCGGGCTCGCGTTCACGGCGGTCGCCGGCTTCCTGCACTACGTCACGGCCGGACCCGACGAGGTACCCGCGGCGGAGGAGCAGGAGGCGGCCAAGGAGGCGATGATCGAAGGGGGAGCCAAACACGATGAGCAGCACCCTTCCTGAACCGGTCGCGCCTCGGCTCGAGGAGGTCGTCGTTCCGCGCTACAATGGCGTGCAACGGGTCAATCACTGGATCACCGCTGCGCTGTTCACCCTGCTGGGTCTGAGCGGGCTGGCGATGTTCTCGCCTTACCTGTTCTTTCTGACCGGCCTGTTCGGCGGCGGGCAATCGACCCGGGCCGTGCATCCGTGGCTGGGCGTGTTGCTCATGGTCAGCTTCGCGGTGCTGTTCCTGCGCTTCTGGCGGCTGAACATGCCGAGCAAGGACGATGTGCTGTGGATGCTGCGCATCGGCGACATCGTGCAGAACCGGCACGACCGCCTGCCGGCAATCGGCAAGTATAATGCAGGCCAGAAAGGCGTATTCTGGTCGCAGACAGCGCTTATCCTAGTCATGTTTGCCAGCGGCCTGGTGATCTGGGACCAATACTTCTTTACCTATACGAGCATCGAGCAAAAACGTTACGCTGTCTTGTCGCACTCGCTCGCGGCCATCGCGGCGATCACGATCATCTTCGTTCACGTCTATGCCGGCATTTGGATCCGCGGCACCAGCCGCGCCATGGTCCGCGGCAGCGTGACCGGCGGGTGGGCGATGCGGCACCATCGCAAGTGGTTCCGCCAGACGGCAGCGCGCGGCGAAGTCCATCGCGACACCGGGCACGGCTGAACCGACGGTGGTCCGTGATCGGCGCGGAATGCCTGGCGCCTCGGCCAAGGTGGACTTCAACCACATCCAACCGGATCCCTCGCAAGTCGGCGGCGTCGCCGAGGCGCCGTTCGCCCGCCGGCCAGACCCGACAACCCTGTTCGCCTACCGGGCCGAGCGTCTCCGCACGCTGTCGGACGGCAACACGCTGCGGGACTATCTCCGCTTCCTCGCCAGCGTCGTCGACGTCCAAGCCAGCGCCGTTGCCGCGCTGCCGGCGCCGGCGCTGCCCCTGGAGGCCAAGCTTGCCCTGGCCGCGGAGCACGGTATGCCGCCGCTCGGCGGGCAGAACTTGCGCAACACGCCCGAGTTCGCGGCGACGCTCGCCCGGATATTGGAGCATCTTGATCTGTCTGACGCGCCGGAGGCGGCTCGGGCCGCCCTGGACGCCGTGCGCGCTATGTCCGATGACGAACGCCTGACACTCGCGGCTGACATCATGGAGGGCGGGTATCCACTAGACCGGGTCGGCGAAGCCCTGTTCGTCGCCGCTGCCGTGCAGGTCCACCTGACCCGGCAGGCCGCACAACTCGACGCCGCCATCATCCACCGGTCGGAACATGGCACCTGCCCCGCCTGCGGCGGCGTGCCGGTCAGCAGCCTGGTGGTCGGCTGGACCCAGGCCAGCAAGGCGCGCTACTGCGCCTGCTCGCTGTGCGCGACGCTTTGGAACCACGTGCGCATCAAGTGTACCGCCTGCGGCGCCACAGACGGGATCGCCTATTACACCATCGAGGACGGCGACAAGACGGTGGGCGTCGAGACCTGCATCACCTGCCGCTCCTACATCAAGCATATGCAGCAGCATCAAGACGCCGCGCTCGACCCGGTGGCCGACGACGTCGCGACGTACGCGCTCGACCTGCTGGCGCGCGAGCAGGAGTTCCGCCGCTCCAGCCTCAACCCGTTATTCCTGACCGCTTAGCGCCATGTTTCAGCGTTTGCGGGAGCGGGTCCTCGCTCTGGCACCCGTCGAGGTGCAACTCGACCGGGCTCGCACCTTTAGCCGGGCCGGTCGGGTGGAAGAGGCTATGGCGATCTGGCAACCACTCGCCAATTCTGGGGTGGCACGGGCGCAGACCAATCTGGGCGCATGTCATGCCACCGGCACGGGTGTTCCAGTCAATCTCGAGACGGCTCGTCTTTGGCTGGAACGTGGCGCGGCGGGCGGCGATCCGCTCGGGCAACGCAATCTCGCAACCCTGCTGCTGCAGCACGATCCCGCAGCCGCGCTAGGTCTATATCGCCGGGCGGCCGAGGCGGGCGATGCCGAAAGTCAGGATCAACTCAGCCACATGCTGCTGACCGGCATCGGCACCGCGGCGGACCCGACCGAGGCGCGGCGCTGGGCCGGAGTGGCGGCAGCGCAGGGCAACCTCTCCGCGGCAGCAAGACTGGGCACGATGTGCCATGACGCCGTCGGCGGCCCGCGTGACCCGGCGAGCGCCGTCCGCTGGTGGCGCGCCGCCGTCGATGCCGGCGACGGCGATTCGGCAGCCCGGCTGGGCGCCGCGCTGCACATGGGACAAGGCGTCCGCGCGGATCAGGTCGAGGCGATGAGGTGGCTCCTCGTGGGCGCCAGCCGTCACAGCATTCTCGTGCGCCCTTTCTTCGCTCGGGTCCGCGATGGACTAACGGCGACGGAGCTGGCCGCAGCGCAACAGCAGGCCCGCCGGTTCGGCTGGATTGATCATTCATCGTGATTACGGTTCGAAGCACGCGGGCCATCTAGGTACGATTGCCGATAAGCTGCGGCGTCGCCTAATATGCGGTTCGCTGCCCAAATTCGGCACATCTAAGTCGGTTGTCACACACTAGATTCCGTCTGCGCTGCCAGGCATTTATCAACAAAGCCACGCATACAGACGATTCTATACTTTTGTCACGCACCTTGCCGTGAAGCCGATTATGAAGAATAGGATGACGTTCGACATGCCGGGTTACTTGAACGACGAATCTGCTGAAGCTTAATATACGAGAAGCAGTTAGGTGAAACCATGCAGCCGGATGACAGAAGGGATTGCCTTGATGTCGGTTTCCGCC
>CAZTJC010000039.1:27053-39130 GCA_964613945.1 uncultured Acetobacteraceae bacterium | reverse complement strand
TCGTCGTTCAGACCGCCGAGGCGCGCGACGGCTTCAGCCAACGAGACTTGCGCGGCGTCGAACGGCAGTTGCGCGACCCGGCCGGTAGCGCCGAAGGACAGGAACGAGCGCGGCACGTAATCCGCCTGAATGCGGTCCAACGGTTCGACGGCGATGTTCTCGGCCGAATTGGTCTGTATCGCGGTCAGCGAGGTGGTGGCCTGACGGTCGCGCCGCGTCACCTTGACGACCGTGTCCTGCGGGCTGTGCGTCGGCCCACCCGCCAGCGCGATGATGTCGAGCAAGCGTTCGCGGGTCAGCGATAGCGGGAAACGCCCCGAATTCTTCACATCGCCCGAGATGTAGACGACGTTGCTGCCGTTGCTCAGCAGCGTGACCAGCACCTGCGCCTGCGACGCCTGTTGCGAAAGGCGCCCTTCGATCATCTTCTGTACTTGGGCGGTCGTGTGCCCGGAGACGTGAATCGGGCCGGCATACGGGATCGACACCGTGCCGTTGCGGTCCACCTGCAGGCGCGGCAGCGTCTCGCCGGAGGAGCCGGTGGGTGCGGGCGCCGGGTCCACGCCAGCGCCGAGTTCGGCGCCACGGTGGCCGTTGAACAGGCCGCTGCCGGCTTCGTAGATGGTGACGGAGATCATGTCGCCCGGGCCGAGCAGGTCCACCGGACGGCTCGAGCGCAGCTTGTCGATGGCGCCCATCGCCTGGTCCGGCACGGTGCGCAATGCTTCGGTGACGGCCGGCGTCAACTCCACCAGACGCGCGCCCGACGGATTGGTGGCGGTATCGGCGAACGCGTCCTGGATTTGCGAGTTGCTGGGACCAGACGTCGGCAGGCTGCTGCAGCCCGACAGCGCCAAGGCGGCGGCCGTTACCCCACTGACCAAACGGGCTTGTAAGCGGCGCACCGACCCTCCTACCGTAATCGTGATGAAGACAAGCCTGCTACAAGCACCGGGCCTGGACTGTCCAGCCCGGCTTCGATTAACCAAGAGCATGAACCAGGCCGCGACGACCCGACAATTGAGCGTGGACGCGCTCCGACGAGTTTTCGACATCCATGTTTGATTTCTCACGGGCGACGCTGATCTGCGTCGGCGACATCATGCTGGATCGCTTCGTCTATGGCGACGTTCATCGGATCTCGCCGGAAGCGCCGGTGCCGGTATTGCGCGGGCGCCATACCACCGAGATGCTCGGCGGGGTCGGCAACGTCGCCAAGAACGTCGCTTCGCTTGGAGGTCGTTCGATCCTGATCGGATTGATCGGCACTGACGACGTGGGCGCCCGAGTCGCGGAACTGCTGGGGGCGGACCCGCTGATCGAGGATCGCAGCATCGTGTCGCCGGGTCGGGCGACCACCTGCAAGATCCGCTACATCGCCGGCAACCAGCAGGTGCTGCGGGCCGATCAGGAGGACACCACCGCCTGCCCGGCGCAGGACACCGCGCAACTGCTCGCCGCGGTCGAGGCGGTCGCGGCGGAGGGCGATGCGGTCATCCTGGCCGATTATAGCAAGGGAGTGCTGTCACCGGGCTTGATCGCCGACATCATGGCGGTGGCGCGGCGGCATGGCCTCCCGGTGTTCGTTGACCCGAAATCCAGCGACTTCTCGATCTATCGCGGCGCGGCCTGCATCACGCCGAACCTGAAGGAACTCGCTCGGGCTCACGGGGCACCCTTGGCCGACGAGGCCGCCATCGCGGCCGCCGCGCAGGGATTGATCGAGGTGACCGAGGCGGAGGCGATCCTGGTCACGCGGTCGGAGAAGGGCATGATGCTGGTCGAGCGCGGCGGCAACGTCGACGTCATCCCGTCGCGCGTCCGCGAAGTGTTCGACGTGTCGGGCGCCGGCGACACCGTCATCGCCACCATGGCGGTCTGCCGCGCCGTGGGGCTGCCGTTATCGCAGGCGATGCGGGTGGCCAATGCCGCCGCGGGCGTGGTGGTCGGGAAGGTCGGCACCGCGACCGCGAGCCTGGACGAGTTGATGGCCGAGATGAACGGCAGCCAGGGCGGCCCTGCCACGCCGGCGCTCGGCTTGCTGGAGATGGACCGGGCGCTGGCACTGGTGGCGCGGTGGCGGGCCGACAAGCTGCGGGTCGGGTTCACCAATGGCTGCTTCGACATCCTGCATGCGGGTCATGTGGCGCTGTTGTCGCAAGCGCGTGCGGCCTGCGACCGACTGATCGTGGCACTCAATACCGATAACAGCGTGCGCCGCCTCAAGGGCGCGACCCGGCCGATCAACACGCTGGAGAACCGCGCCCGCGTCATCGGCGCATTGCGCGACGTCGATTGCGTGGTGTCGTTCGACCAGGACACGCCGCTGGCGGCGATCGAGGCGCTGGCACCGGACGTTCTGGTCAAGGGCGCCGATTACACCGCGGAAAGCGTGGTGGGCGGCGATTTCGTGCGGGCCCGCGGCGGCAGCGTCGTGCTCGCCACCTTGGTGGACGGGCAATCCACCACCGGCTTGGTGCAGCGGATGCAAGGGGTTGGCACGTCACCGCGAACAGGCGAAGCTGATCCAAAGATTTAGAGGAAACGAGATGTCGAGCGCGGGCGCCACAATGGGTGCAGTGCAGAGCCGGGTGCGTTTCTCGATCGTCGCGATGTTGTTCCTCGTCACGATCGTGAACTATGCCGACCGCGCCACCATCGCGATCGCCGGCCCGGTGATGGCGAAAGATCTCGGTCTCAACGCGGTGCAGATGGGGTTCATCTTCTCCGCGTTCGGCTGGTCCTACGTGATCGGCCAATTGCCCGGCGGCTGGCTGCTCGACCGGTTCGGCTCCAAGAACGTTTATTTCGCCAGCATCACCTTTTGGTCGCTGTTCACCGTGCTGATCGGCACGCTGACCGGTCTGGCCGGCGCAACCGCGGTTTACGCGCTGTTCGGGCTGCGGCTGCTGGTCGGCTTTGCCGAGGCGCCATCATTCCCGGCCAACAGCCGCATCGTCGCGGCGTGGTTCCCGGCCAAGGAGCGCGGCACGGCGTCGGCGATCTTCAACTCCGCGCAATATTTCGCCACCGTGCTGTTCGCGCCGATCATGGGCTACATCACCGTCACCTATGGCTGGCCGCACGTGTTCTACTTCATGGGCGGGCTGGGGATCCTCATCGGCCTGGTTTGGCTGAAGGTGATCTACACGCCGCGCACCCATCCGCGCATCTCGGCCGCCGAGTTCGACTACATCGAACAAGGTGGCGCCCTGGTGAACATGGATAGCTGGGCTGGTGCCGCTGTTGCGGCAACGGTGGCTGACGCACCGACGCCGGAGACCTTGCCGTTGGCGGGTTACCTGAAGCAGCTGCTCGGCAACCGGATGATGATCGGCATCTTCCTGGGCCAGTTCTGCATCAACGCCATCACCTATTTCTTCATCACTTGGTTCCCGGTCTACTTGGTGCAGCAGCGCGGCATGTCGATCCTGAACGCCGGAATCGTGGCGTCCATTCCGGCGATCTGCGGCTTCGTCGGCGGTGTTCTGGGCGGGATCTGGTCCGATGGGCTGCTTCGGCGCGGCTGGTCGCTGACGGCGGCGCGCAAGACGCCGATCGTGGCCGGGATGCTGATGTCGATGAGCATGATCATCTGCAACTACGTCGACGCGCAGTGGCTGGTGGTCGCGGTCATGGCGGTTGCGTTCTTCGGCAAGGGTGTCGGCGCGCTGGGCTGGGCGGTGATCGCCGACACGGCGCCGCGCGAGATCGCCGGGGTGTCGGGCGGGCTGTTCAACATGTTCGGCAACATCTCGTCCATCAC
Organism: uncultured Acetobacteraceae bacterium; assembly: GCA_964613945.1. Taxonomy (GTDB): domain Bacteria; phylum Pseudomonadota; class Alphaproteobacteria; order Acetobacterales; family Acetobacteraceae; genus JAVVHH01. The sequence continues at coordinate 35,364 of CAZTJC010000039.1, read as the reverse complement.
CACGCCGATCGTCATCGGCTACATCATCCAGGGCACCGGCTCGTTCGACGGCGCCCTCTTGTTCATCGCCGCCAACGCGCTGGTCGCGATCGTCAGCTATCTCGTGGTGGTTGGAGAAATCCGCCGCTTCCACCTCCGGCCCGTTTGAGGACACCCATGCCGACCGTAAACCCAGACACCATCGAGCGGCTCCGCACCGTCAGCACCGCGACGCTCGCCAGCGCGCTGTTCAAGCGCGGCCTGTTCAAGCAGATGATCCAGGGCGTCGTGCCGCTAAGCCCGCCCAAAGGCGGTAGCATGGTCGGCCCGGCCTACACGCTGCGCTATATGCCGGCGCGGGAAGACCTCAACAAGATGGACGTGTTCCGCGACCACTCGCATCCGCAGCGCCGGGCCGTCGAGGAGTGTCCGCCCGGAGCCGTGCTGGTGATGGACAGCCGCAAGGACGCTCGCGCCGCCTCGGCGGGCGGCATCCTGTGCACGCGGCTGATGGTGCGCGGCGTTGCCGGCGTGGTGACGGATGGGGGCTTCCGCGATTCCGCCGAGATCGCCGGGCTGGACATGCCGTCGTACCACAGCCGGCCGTCGGCGCCGACCAACCTCACGCTGCACCAAGCCATCGCCATCAACGACCCGATCGGCTGTGGCGACGCGCCGGTGTTCCCGGGCGACATCATCGTCGGTGATGGCGACGGCTGCATCGTGATCCCGGCCGGCATCGCCGACGAGATCGCGCTCGAAGCCGTCGAGATGACCGCGTTCGAGGATTTCGTGACGGAAAAGGTGCGCGGCGGCCAGAAGACGTTCGGGCTTTATCCGCCAACCGATGAGAGTAACCTGACCGCGTTCGCCACCTGGCGCAAAGAGCACGGCCGCTAGAGCCGGGAGAGCCGCACATGCCCGACACCCCCATTCAGAATCCCGCCCTCGAACCGGGCGGCATCCCCGACGGACCCCTATCCCGCCGCGACCCGGCCACGCTGCGCTCCGCCCGCTGGTTCGGCCCGGCCGATCTGCGCTCGTTCGGGCACCGCAGCCGCGCCATGCAGATGGGCTACGCGCCCGAGGAATGGGCTGGCAAGCCGATCATCGGCATCCTGAACACCTGGTCCGACCTGCAGCCGTGCCACATGCACTTCAAGACGCGGGTCGACGACGTCAAGCGCGGCATTCTCATGGCCGGCGGCTTCCCGGTCGAGTTGCCGGCGCTGTCGATGAGCGAGAGCTATCTCAAGCCGACCTCGATGCTGTATCGCAACATGCTGGCGATGGAGACGGAGGAGCTGCTGCGCGCGCACCCGATCGACGGCTGCGTGCTGATGGGCGGCTGCGACAAGAGCACGCCGGGGCTGCTGCTGGGCGCGACCAGCATGAACATCCCGGCCATCTTCATGCCGGCCGGGCCGATGCTGCGCGGCAACTGGCAGGGCAAGGTACTGGGCTCCGGCTCCGATAGCTGGAAATACTGGGACGAGTTGCGGGCGGGCAAGATCACCGACCAGGACTGGCTGGGCGTCGAGGGCGGCATCGCGCGCTCCTACGGCACCTGCATGACCATGGGCACGGCCAGCACCATGACCGCGATCGCCGAGGCCTGCGGCATGGTGCTGCCGGGCGGCAGCTCGATCCCAGCGGCCGATGCCGGGCATATCCGCATGGCGTCCGAGAGCGGGCGGCGCATCGTGGACATGGTTTGGGAGGACCTTACGCCGCACAAGATCCTGACCCGGCCGGCGTTCGAGAACGCCATCGCGGTCGCCATGGCCATGGGCTGCTCGACCAACGCGATCATCCACCTGATCGCCATGGCGCGGCGCGCCGGCCAGGATGTCGGGCTCGACGACTTCGAGAAGTTCAGCCGCAAGGTGCCGGTGATCGGCAACGTGCGCCCGAGCGGCGACAAGTATTTGATGGAAGATTTCTTCTACGCCGGCGGCATCCGCGGGCTGATGCAGAACATCCGCCAGTATCTCGACCTCGACTGCCTCACTGTCACCGGCCGCACGCTCGGCGAGAACATCGAGGGCGCGCGCGTCTACAACGACGACGTCATCCGGCCGACCAGCGACCCCATCTACGGCGAGGGCTCGCTGGCGGTGCTGCACGGCAATCTCGCGCCCGACGGCTGCGTCATCAAGCCGGCCGCGATGGACCAGCGCTTCCTCAAGCATTCCGGCCCGGCCGTGGTGTTCGACGACTATCCAAGCTTGAAGAAGGCCGTCGACGACGAGAGCTGGGACATCACCGCCGACCACGTGCTGGTGCTGCGCAACGCGGGGCCGCAGGGCGGGCCGGGGATGCCGGAATGGGGCATGCTGCCGATGCCCAAGAAGCTGCTCAAGGAAGGCCACCGCGACATGCTGCGCATGAGCGATGCGCGCATGAGCGGCACCAGCTACGGCGCCTGCGTGCTGCACGTCAGCCCGGAGAGCTTCGTCGGCGGTCCGCTGGCGCTGCTGCAGACCGGCGACATCATCACGCTGGACGTCGACGCCCGCACCATCCGCATGGAAGTGGACGACGCGGAGATGGCCCGGCGACAGGCGGCCTGGACCAAGCCGGCACCGATCTACGAGCGGGGCTACGGCTACATGTTCAGCAAGCACATCCAACAGGCCAGCGACGGCTGCGACTTCGACTTCCTGCGCACCGAGTTCGGCGCGCCGGTGCCGGAGCCGGTAATCTACTGATCGGGCAATGGCGGACAGAGCCGAAACCGGTGCGGTCGGATCCTGCCCCCGCGTGAACGGGAGCAGCGAGGCGTGAAGCAAACCACCCCGCCCCGCGCGCAACCGCAGGGGACGTCCGCGCCGCGGCGGGGTGACGCCAATTTGCCGCCGCTGGGGGCGGATCGCCGCCAGCTGCAGCAGATCATCGCCGGGTTGACGGAAGGAGTGATCCTGATCGATCCGGACCAAACCATCGCCTGGGCCAACGAGACCGCGCTGAAGCTGCACGGGGTCAACTCGATGGCGGCGCTGGGTACCGACGTGTCGGACTACCGCAGCAAGTTCGAGCTGACGTACCGCAACCAACACAAGTTGCCGGTCGGCGGCTATCCGATGGAGCGCCTGCTTGCCGGCGAGACGTTCAGCGAGGTCGTGGTCGAGGTCCGCAACGTCGAAACCCGGGAAAGCTGGACGCATCAGCTGCGCACGCTGGTGCTGACCGACGACGCCGGGCTGCCGGACTGCCTGGTGATGATCATCAACGACGAGACGGAGCGTTTCAACGCCGAGGAACGGTTCGAACAGGCGTTCAACGCCAACCCTGCGCCCGCCGTCATCGTTCGCCTGTCCGACATGCGCTACGTCAGGGTCAATCAAGGCTTTCTCGAGCTGACCGGCTTCGAGCAGGGCAACCTGATCGGGCGATCCGTGCATGACTTCGACGTGCTGGCCGGGGCCGAACGGCGCTCGCTGGCCGTGGAGCGGCTGCACGCCGGGCTGACCATCCCGCAGATGGAAGGGTGCCTGTCACTGCCGGACGGCACCGAGCGCGTGGTGCTGCTGGGCGGGCAACCGATCGAGATCGGCGACGAGCCCTGCATGTTGTTCACCTTTGCCGACCTGCAGCCGCGGCACGTGGCCCAGCATGCCCTGCGGCACAGCGAGGAGCGGTTCGCCAAGGCGTTCAACATGGCGCCCGGCCCGATGGTGATCCTGGCCCTCGATGAGCTGCAGATCATCGACGTCAACGTCGCCTTCACCGTCGCGACGGGCTGGCGGCGGGAGGAGGTGGTCGGCCGCAACGAGGCCGAGCTGCTGCTTTGGGGCAGCGGGCGCGGCCGGGCCGACATCGTGGAAAGTCTGCATCGCAGCGGCCATGTCCGCGGCATCGACGTGCAGGGCCGATCCAAGGACGGCACGGTCACCGACTTCCTGCTGTCGGCCGACACGGTGGAGATCAACGGTTCGGCGTGCGTGCTGAGCCTGATGCTCGACATCACGGAACGCAAGCAGACGGAAACGGAGCTGCTGGCGGCGGTGCAATCGGTGATGCAGGACACGTCCTGGCTGGGGCAACGCATCGTCGAGCGTATGGCGACGCTCAACCGCGCTGGCCGCCCGGCCAGCAACACCCCGGAGATCTCATCCCTCCCCGCCCGAGTCCGCGAGGTGTTGTCGCTGATCGCCCAAGGATTGTCGGATGACGAGATTGCCGAACAGCTGGGCATCAGCAAAAACACCGTTCGCAATCACGTTTCTGTTATCTATAACCGGCTACAAATTCGTAAGCGCAGCGCAGTGATCGTATGGGCGCGCGAGCGCGGTTTGGGGGCGACCGCCAAGTCGCGGAAAACGACGCGGAAAAAACGGCTCCCAGCGCCGACATAGTCGAATACGTGGAACAACGTAGTGCAATTCCACCAAGGAACGCGGCGGCGCTCGCCGAGGAATCAATTCTTTCGCGACAAGTCGGCCTGAGTTACGCCGTCACCGGGGACATCGGCGTCAACATCCCTGAAGAAGGGGCGAGCGTATCATGGACTACAAGCAGCGTGAGGAAGCCGCACTTCGCGTCGCGGCTTCCGTTCGGGAAGCGCTCGTTCGCATTATGAACGACCGTTCAGCCGGGCATCAGATCGTGCGCGGAATCGATGCCGGCAAGGATTCCAACGATCAGGGGCCGCCGAAGCTCTGAACGCGACCGGCGGCAGCACGACTTCAGGAGAGCAGCATGAGTGATGAGACCATTGTCGCGATTTACGACACGCCCGCTCACGCCAAACTTGCGGCGGCCGACCTTCGCGAAGCCGGCGTTCCCGAGCACGCGATCACCATCCATGCCGGAGCGATCGACCCGGACCATACGGGCGAGACGGCGCGGCGCGAGCCCGGCTTCTGGAGCCGCCTGTTCGGTGGCTCGCCCGATCACGACACGGCGGTTTACGAGCGCAGCGTCGGCGACGGCGCGTCCGTGTTGATCGTCGAGACACCCGACAAGCATGTCACCCGCGTGATGGAGATCGTCGAAAGCCATCAGCCGATCGACATCGATGAGCGTGCGATGAGCTACGGGGCCAGCGGGGCGGTTGCCGCCTCGAGCGAAGGCAACGCGAAGCCGGCCACGTCCACGCAAGTCGCCAATCGCGGTGGCAGCCGGGTTCGTCGGTTCGTGGTCGAGCAACCACACTAGAAATCGGTGCGTTGCACCGCCGGACGTTGTGTTCGAGTGCGGTTTGACCATCAAGGCTCATTCCGCGCCTCAAGTTTGAATGGCCGGCACTTCAGTGCCAGGTCACTATAAGGAGCTTCTGTTGTCTGCGACTTACAGTAACGAACCCGCCCGCCGGGTCGAGCCGGTCGGCGTGCCCAAGGGCGGCCCCGATCACGTGCGTCGCCGGGTATCATGGGGAGCCATCTTCGGCGGCGTCGTCATGGTTATCACGGTGCAGCTGCTGCTGAGCCTGCTCGGCGCCGGCATCGGTCTGACGACCGTCGACGTCAAGGCGGGCACCACGCCGGATGCCAGCAGCATCGGCATCGGCGCGGGCGTCTGGTTCCTGATCAGCAGCGTCATCGCGCTGGCCTTCGGCGGCTACGTCTCGGCCTGGCTGGCCGGCATCGGGCACCGCTTCGACGGCCTGTTGCACGGGTTGATCACCTGGGGCATCGCCACGATGCTCACCATATGGCTGCTGACATCGGCCATCGGCGGCATCATCGGCGGCAGCGCCTCCGCCCTGGGCGGCCTGGCATCGGCAGCCGGCAACGGCATCAAGAGTGCTGCTCAGCCAGTCGCCGAAGCCGCTGGCATCACGCCGGACGTGATCCAGCAGCAAGCCCAGATGTATCTCAAGCCCACCAACCCCGACCCGGCCACCATGTCGCCGCAGGACGCGCAGAAGGAGATCGCGACCAACCTGGCGACGTACGCCAAGGGTGGACCTGACGCCGCGACCGCCAAGGCACGCATTATCGCGATCATGGCCGCGCAACAGCACATCTCTCCGGACCAGGCCGGTAAGCAGTTCGACGATGCGCAGGCAAAAATTGAGCAGGCCAAGGCCCAGGCGGTTCAAGCTGCCAAGACGGCAGCGGACGCAGCCGCCTCGGCCGCGTCCCGTACGGCGTTCGGCGCCTTCATCGCCCTGTTGGTCGGGGCGATTGCCGCCGCGATCGGCGGATCGGTCGCCGTTCAGCGTCGTGCGATCCGCAGCCCGGTCGTCTAAGAAAGGTCGCTGCCGTCGAGCCTACGGGCTCGGCGGCACCGCCGAATGGTCATCATCGTACCGGTCAGGCGCGAACGGCGCCGGGTCGACGACGGGTTCCTCCCCGGTCATCATTTCGGCCAGTAACCGCCCAGTGACGGGTCCCAGGGTGAAACCCTGATGTCCGTGTCCGAAATTGAGCCATAGGCCCGTTTGGCCGCTCGCCCGTCCGATGACCGGTCGCATGTCCGGCATACAGGGCCTGGTTCCGATCCACAGATCGTCCGGCACGACCTCGCCCAACTCCAATAGATCGCGCGCGGCCCGCTCTGCCTGCCGCAGCTGGATCGGGGTCGGTGGCGCCTCCGCGCCGGTCAGTTCCGCACCGGTGGTGATGCGGGTTCCCTTGACCATCGGCGCCATCACGAAGCCGAACACCGGGTCGAGCAACGGCAGATTCAACGACGGCATCGAGGTGTAATGGGCGTGATAGCCGCGCTTGCGGACCATGGGAAAGTGGCTGCCGAAGCCGCGCATGAACTGCGTCGTCCAGGGCCCGAGACAGATGACAATCTCGGCCGCCTCGGACAGACCATGGTTGGTCGCGACCTGCCAGCCCGGGCCGCGGCGGGCCAGGGTTTGCGCGTCTCCCTGTACGATGTGTCCGCCGCCGCGGACGAACAGGTCGGCATAGGCCGCCACGACCGCGCCGGGGTCGCGAACCGACCATGGATCGGTCCAGTGAACCGCGCCGGCACCTGCCTGTCGCAAGGCCGGTTCGGCGGCCAACAGCGCCGCGGGCGTCAGTACCCGATAGCCGATGCCGAACCGGTCATGAACGCGAGCAGCCGTGGCGACTGTTTCGTCGAGCGCGGCCTGGGTGCGATGGAACACCCGGTAGCCGTCGCGTCGCACCAGGTCGCCGCATCCGGCGCGCTCGATCAAGTCGCCGTGCTCGGCGGTGGCGCGCAGGATGATGCTGGAGTGACCATCGACGGCGCGTTGGTAGGGTGCCGCCGCGGAATGTTGCCAGTAGCGGCGGAGCGGACCGGCATGGCTGGGCATCGAACTGAGGCGGTAGCGCACGGTGTTGGTGCGGGCAAAGGCCATGCTGGCCAGCATCCGGGTTTGTCGTGGCATGGCATAAGGCTCGACTGCCTCGCTCTGAATGATGCCGGAATTGCCGAAGCTGGTTTCCTGACCGGCGGAGCGTCGATCGACGATCAGCACCGACCGCCCACGCGACTGCAGCGCCAACGCCGTCGACACTCCGACGATTCCGGCTCCGAGAACGATGACGTCGCCGCCTGTCGCCATGTCCTGCTTCCCTCCCCGTCGACGCGACGATAGCACGGCCGAAGATCACGCGACCTCCCGACATCAGTGTTTCTGCAATGCACCCATCCTAGAGTTAAGTCTTGGTTTTCAGATCCCTCGGTCCATTCTCCTGATGTACTCTCGTTGGAAGTATGCACCATGAACGTCAAAACGATCGTTATCACGTCAATCGCGTCAGCCATGCTGGCCGGATGCGCCGGCTTTTCCGGCACCACGGCGACGGGAGCCAGACCGGTAGGCGTCACCTCGACATCTCCGGGTGCTGCGTCCAAGGAGCCTGAGTCGGCCAACAGCCTGCCACCGGGCGACAGCGTTGCCGCCCCGGTGACCAGCAATGTCGGTACTGTCGGCACCGCCCGCTACTGAGCCGCATTACCGGCAGCCGGTTCCAGGCGGGCGGGTCTTTCGATCCGGCCGCCACCCGGTTTTTCGTTAAAGTCCATCGATTCGTGCGATATCGGTATAAATCTGTCGCTAGAATGAAATAGAGTTTAGACTTGCGTGCCTAACCTCGTCACAATGCAAATGCCGTGCCTGGACGATATGACGTCGTAGCAAAACGGTAAACATCGAGTAGTGGAAGAGTATTGCAAAAACCCGCACTTCAGATCGCAACCGGTATCAAATCTTTGTACTTTCAAATTTGATCGTTTCGATTTTGCTCCGTTCTAGGATCTCTGGGTGAGCTTGTGTCGATAGCGACAATCACTTGATGAATTCGATAACAAATCTCCAGCGTTTTTTTGATCCGGTGACCCCAGTATTAACGAGCTTAAATATCGGGTGAAGAAAGCGTTATATAATCGGCCCGTGATTTCG
>CAZTJC010000039.1:11498-26953 GCA_964613945.1 uncultured Acetobacteraceae bacterium | reverse complement strand
TAACGAGCTTAAATATCGGGTGAAGAAAGCGTTATATAATCGGCCCGTGATTTCGAATGAGATCAAGTCTAAGGGTCGCTGGAATGATTACAGCTCAAACCTCTTTTCAGCATGGTATTAACTCGTTGTTGTCCCGTATCCCTGGTAGGGAATGGGAGGCCTTGCAAGCCGATCTCCGGGCTGTGGACCTCGACCAACGCACGGTGTTATTCGAACGTCATCAAACGCTCGAATACGCTTACTTCCTGCGGCGAGGCTGCGTATCCCTGATCATCAATTTCGACGATGGCTTCCAGGCCGATGCCGGGCTGGTCGGCTCGGAAGGCATGGTAGGAGTGCCGTTGATCTACGGCATCAAGGTCGATGTCGCGACGGCGATCGTGCAGTCACCGAGCGAGGCATTGCGCTTGCCAGCGGCCGCTTTTCACAAAGCCATGACGCAGCTTCCCGAGTTCTCGCGGTTGCTTCTCCGTTACGGCGAGGCCATGCGCACTCAGGCGCTGCAGCTAGCGGCGTGCAACGTCCATCACGGGCTGGAAGCGAGGCTGGCGCGCTGCCTGTTGACGTTGCGCGACCGCTACCGCTCCAACGACCTCCCGATCACCCATGAGGCGCTGGCGGCGTTGCTGTCGGCACATCGCCCGAGCGTCTCGGTCGCTGCCAAGCGATTGCAGGAAGCCGGGCTGATCCGATACTCGGCCGGGCAGCTGATGATCATCGACCATCCCGGCCTCGAGCAATCGGTGTGCGAGTGCTACGGCATGATGCGCGATCACACGCGCACCTTGCTCGGTTGATGGCGCGCGGTCTCTTTAGTCTGGCGCCCTAGGGCTGAAGTTCAGCGCAGCCGCTCTGCTCGGCGGTCGGGAACAGCTCGGCTGCCGGGACGGTGTCCACCACCTTGTAGAGGTCGTTCGGGTATTTCGACTCCGCCGGCGTTTTGACTTGGACCAGCAGGAGATCCATGGCGACGCTGCCATTGGTCTGGACCCGTGGATTGCGCAACATTCCGTCGGTGAACGGCATGTCGCGCATGGCCTTGTTGACGGCGATCGGGTCGTCGCTGCCGACCTTGGCGACGGCCTGCAGGTAGTGCGTCGTCCCGGCATAGGACATGCCATGGCTCATGCCCGGTGCGGTGCCACCGTTGCGCGCCATGAAGCGTTTGGCAAAGGCGCGGCTGCCCTCGTTGGAGTCCCAGTAGAAGCTGACCGGGAAGCGCAGGCCCTGCGCCGTTTCGAGACCCATGGCCACCACGTTGTTGATGAACACCAGCAACGCGGCCGTGTTGGTGATGCCGAATTCCTTGGCTTGCTTGACCGAGTTCACCAGATCCGGCCCGGCATTGGCGAAGGCGATCATCTCCGCCTTGGATGACTGCGCTTGCAGCAGTGGCGAGGACATGTCTGTGGTCGCCAGCGGGTGCAGCGTGCGCCCGATCACCTTGGCGCCGTCGGCCTGGACGGTCTGCTGCACGTCGTTGGCCAGATCATGCCCGAACGCGTAGTCGGCTTCGATGATGAACCATGTCTTGGCCCCGGCCCGCACCAGCGCGGTGGCTGCCGCACGCGCCAGCGCCGTGGTCGAAACCGCCCATTGCGTGCCGTAGGGCGAGCATGACTTGCCCGCGATCGAAGCGGCGTAGTTGCCGCTTTGGATCGTGGTGACCTTGCGCTCCTTGGCGACGTTCTGCACCGCGAGCCCGACGCCGCTGGAGCCGCCGATGTTGAGCATCGAGACGTGGTTCTGGTCGATCAACTGCTTGGTCAGGTTGACGCCGAGGTCGGGCTTGGTCTGGTGGTCGACGGCAATCACCTCGATGGGGCGGCCCAGGACGGTGCCGCCGAAATCCTCGGCCGCCATCTTGGTCGCGAGCACGGAATTCGGCCCGCCGTTACCCGAGTAGGTGCCGTTCAGGTCTTCGACGACGCCGATCCTGAACGGTTCCGCGGCCTGCCCCGCGCCGATTGAGCCGACGGACATGGCGATGACCGCACCCGCGATCGTCGCGCATGCCAGATACGTGTGTGGCATGATCGTTTCCCCTGTGAAGGCTTGTTGACGGCCTCTTGACGGCAACCATCGCCGCCCCTCCGGACATCGTCAACTCGCCCGCACCGGGTCAGGCCGGGGCGAGCGGACAGCCTTCCTCGGCCAACGGCTTCCAGGCTTCATCGGCCGGCGTCGTCGCCATCAGCTTCTGCAGGTCCCATTGAGAGGTGCTCTCCGTCGGGGTCTTCACCTGGTAGAGAAAGGCCGGCAGCAGACATAGCCCGTCGGCGCGGATCCGGTGTTGACCGAAGGCATCGTCGGAGGTCGGCATGGCTTTCATCTGAGCGCAGATCGCCGCCCCGTCGCGCGCCTTCTCGACCCCCATCGCCGTCACCGCTTTCAGGTAATGCAGCGCGCTGGCATAGCAGCCGGCCTGGATCATGTTGGGCGGATGCCGGTTCGGCATGGCCGGCTGCACAGATTTGGTGAAGCGCCGGGTCGCGTCGGTCTGGTCCCAATAAAAGGTGGAGGTCAGATACAGCCCGCCGCCGATCTCCGTCCCGATCGCCTCGACGTCGGTGATCTCCATCAGCAGCGCGGCGGCCTTCATGGTCTGGAACAGACCGAACTCGTGTGCCTGCTTGATCGCGTTGGAGGTATCCACGCCAGCATTGGCGAAGCCAATCACGTTGGCGCCGGACGCCTTGCCGTCGAGCAGCAGCGCCGAGAAGTCCGCCGTGGCCGGGAACGGGTAGCGCCGCTCGCCGAGCACCTGCGCCCCACCATCCTTGGCGAACCGCATCGCGTCGCGTGCCAGTTGCTGGCCGAACACGTAGTCGGCGGTGATGAAGAACCATTTGTCGCCACCCAGCTTAGTGACCTGCGACGCGGTCGAGCGGGCCAGCATGTAGGTGTCGTAGGACCAATGGATCGTCACGGGCGTGCACTGCGTGCCGGTCAGGTCGCCGGTGCCGGCGCCGGTGTTGATGTAGAGCTTGTTCTTCTCGCGGGCGACGGTGTTGACCGCCAGCGCCACCGACGAGGTCGGCACGTCCATGATGACGTCGACGCCGTCGCGGTCATACCATTGCCGGGCCAGGGCAGCGCCGACGTCCGGCTTATTCTGATGGTCGCCGGGGATCACCTGCACGTCGAACCCGGCGCTGGCGAACTCGCGCACGGCCGCCTGCACGCAAACGACCGACCCGGTGCCGGTGGCGTCACGATACGGCCCCGACATGTCGTTCAGCACGCCAATCTTGATGACGGGTCGCGGTTGCGCGCGGGCGACGAACGGAATGGAGGCAGTGGCAGCGACGAAACTGCGGCGGCGTAGCGTCACGGTATGATCCCCCCTTTTTATTCATTGGGGTGGATCATTCGCCGTCACCTCGGTTTGCGCAATCGGAACTTCGCCGGCTACCAATCCGGCGACAAACTTTACACCTTTGCCGCCCCAACACCGTTAACTTATTGATAACCTTTGCCGGCACGGCACTTGCGAACGGTCGTTCTCAACACCTGAGACAAGGCGCTGAGATGGCAAACAATCTTCCGACCGTAGTGGCCGCACTGGCCGGTTTCTTACTGCTCACGGTCGCCATCCCTGGCCCGATCATGCTCGACATGCTCGGCGCAGGGCTTGCTTCGCTCGGGCTCGGGATGATCTGCGACCGCGCCTGACGCCGCTGCCTCAGGCGACGCCGGGCACCCAGACCCGGCCATCGAACAACCGCCGCGCCGTCCGATAGAAGGACCCGGCGCGCGCCACCCACGCCCCGCTCTCCTGCCCGACATCGGACCCGACGGTCAGAATCCCGGATGGCATCCCTAGGCGGATCGGCTCGCTGGCCGCCGTCTCGCGCGCTGCCTCGGCTACCAGAGTGCCACCGATGCGCGCCGCCACCGCCGTGCAGAGCGAGATCGTCAGCGGCAGCGCCCGATGCGGCTGCCCATTGGAGATCACCCGCACCGTGAGGTCGACGTCGTCCGCCCGCACGGGCTCGCCGGACAGCGTCGGGCTGTCCGACGCCGGCGACACGATGGCCACGAACGGCACGATCGTCACCCGCCGCGCTTCCTCCTCGTTGGGCGCGATGCCCATCCGCACCGAGGCCTGCACCCGGATCGCGTCCAGCAGCGCCAGCATGTCCGGGCGCGCCTCCAACTCGTCCGGTAGCTCCAGCCCGGTGAGCCCCACGTCGCGCGCGCGCACGAATACCGCCGCATTGGCGGCATCGATCATCGACGCCTCGATCGTGCCCAGCCCCGGCACCTCCAAGCGTTCGAGCACATGTCCGGTCGGCAGCAGCTTGCCTGTGGTGGCGCCGCCAGGCTGCACGAAATCGAGCCGGATCGGTGCGCCGCTGCCCGACACGCCGGGGATCACCATGTCGCCGTCATAGCGCGCCACGCCGTCCTCGAGCGGGAAGGTGCCGTTGATGATCTTCTGCGTGTTGGTGTTGAAGATGCGCACCGTGGCGCTGTCGCCGTTCGGCCGCACCAGCTTCTCGTCCACCGCGAACGGCCCGACGGCGGAGCTCATGTTGCCGCAATTGCCTTTGTATTGGACGGCGGAGTCCTTCACCAGCACCTGGCAGAACGTGTAGTCCACGTCCGCATCCTCGCGCGCCGACGGGCCGATGATGCAGACCTTCGACACCGACGATACGCCGCCGCCCATGCCGTCGAGCTGGCGCCCATACGGGTCCGGGCTGCCCATCGCCGCGGTAAAGATCGGGCCCCAATCGTCGCGTGCCGGAGGTAGGTCGCGCGTGTGCAGCATCAGGGCCTTGCTGGTGCCGCCGCGCATGAACACGGCCGGGATCGATGTCTGCTTCATGGGGAGATCTCCTTGATGGCTTCTAATTGACGGACTTTATCCGCGCCGGCGGCACCGAGATGCTCGCCCAGCCGCCGGGCTGCCTCGTCGCGCTGCCCGCGCTCGATCAACGACAGGATTGCCAGATGCTCGCTGCACTGCCGCCCCACCCGCGCGCGGTCGTCGGAGGCGAACCGGTATTCGAGGAGTCGCCGCAACTGGTTCTGCCGCGCGATCACCTGCTCGACGAAGCGGTTGCCCGACAGCCCGGCCAGCGCCTCGTGGAACGTCGCGTTGGCCTGGAACAGCTCGACCCGGCCCGCGGTGCGGTAACCGCCATCGGCCAGTGCCTGCTGCTGCCCCCGCAGCCGCCGCAGCACCGCCGGGTCGGCGGTGAAGCCCGGCATCATCATCGCCGCCGGCTCCAGCACCGCCCGCAGCGCGTAACTTTCGGCATAGGCGGCGGGTCCGTCGATCATCGGCAGGAACGACCACCCCTTGCTGGCCCGCGGCTCGATCCACCCCTCCTGCGCCGCCCGGCCCAGGATCCGCCGCACCCGTTCGCGGGTCAGCCCGTAGCGGGCCATCGCCGCATTCTCCGTCAGCACCTCGGGCAACTCGCCCGCCAGCCGATCCCGCGCCAGCGCCAGGTAGCCACGCTCCTCGGTGGCCTCCTCGCTCTCCAGGACATCGAGCGCCGCGCCGTCGCGCACGAGGAACAGCCCCCGCCGCGGCGGCCGGGTCATCAGCACGCCCCGCTCGGCCAGATGCGCGAGCGCCCCCCGGATCGGCGACCGCGACGTGCCGAGCACGCCTTCCAGCGACTGCTCCGTCAGGTGATGCCCCGCTGGCAGCCGCTCGGCCCGGATATGGTCGAGCACCCGATGCGCCAGGAGGACGTGCAGCGAACTCATCCCACCCTTGTATTACGTCGGTCCGCGGTACAAAAGGGCTTATCTTATTTCCGGAGGCTCCATGGCCGTCAGCTCAGCCCTTGCATCGACTGTCTCGTCTCTGGCGATCGGCGGCCGCACCCTCCGCTACGTGTCGATCACCGACATTCCCGGCCTCGAGCGCCTGCCCTTCTCGCTTCGCATCCTGCTGGAAAATCTCTGCCGTCAGGCCGCGATCGACGGCGCCGACACGCAGGCCGAGATCAACGCCCTGCTCGCCCGCGAGGCTGGCGCAGGCATCACCTTCTACCCGGCCCGCGTGTTCGGTCAGGATATCCTCGGCCTGGTGATGCTGCTGGACATGGCCGCGATGCGAGATGCCGTGGAGCAGGCCGGTGGCGATCCGTCCACCGTCAGTCCGAAGGTCGCCGTCGACGTCATCATCGACCACTCGCTGCAGGTCGATAGCTGGGCCAACCCCGACGCCGCGCGCATCAACCTGGCCCGTGAATACGAGCGCAACGGCGAGCGCTTCGCCTTCTTGCGCTGGTGCGCCAGCAGCTTCGACGGCGTGCGCGTCGTGCCGCCCGGCAAGGGCATCATGCACCAGCTGCACATTGAGAACATCGGCCGCGTGGTCTGGACCAAGGACGACTTGGCCTATCCCGACAGCTGCGTCGGCACCGACAGCCATACGCCGATGATCAACGGCCTCGGCGTGCTCGGCTGGGGCGTTGGCGGCATTGAGGCGGAAGCTGTGATGGTCGGCAAGCCCGTCGCCATCGCCTTGCCCGAGGTGGTCGGCATCGAGGTCACCGGCGAACTACCCGATGGCGTGCTGCCGACCGATCTGGTGCTGACCATCACCAAGCTGCTGCGCGACATGGGCGTGGTGGGCAAGTTCGTGGAATTCTTCGGCCCGGGCGTCGACCGCCTCTCGCTCGGCGACCGAGGCATGATCGCCAACATGGCCCCCGAATATGGCGCCACCGCGATCTTCTTCCCGGTCGACCGCCTCACCATCGACTATCTCCGCACCACCGGCCGCGAGGAGTCCGAGATCGCGCTGATTGAGGCCTATTCCCGCGCCCAGATGCTCTGGCGCGACGAGACCACGACCGCGCCCGTGTTCGACACTGTTATTACGCTCGACCTGGCCTCCATCCGCCCCTGCATCGCCGGGCCGCGCAATCCGGAGGACCGGCTGGAGCTGGACACCGCTAATACCGCCTTCGCCACCCACCACACGCAGATCGCCGGACACCCGATTGACCCGGCCCGCAGCGTTCCCGTCGCCGGCGCCGACTACGCGCTGTTCGATGGTGCCGTGGTCATCGCCGCCATCACCTCGTGCACCAACACCGCCAACGCCGCCAACATGATGGCCGCCGGACTGGTGGCGCAGAAGGCGGTCGCGCGCGGCCTGATGACAAAGCCCTGGGTCAAGACCTCACTTGTCCCCGGCAGCCAGGTCACCGCCGCCGTGCTGGAAAAGGCCGGGCTGCAGCCCGCGCTCGATGCGCTCGGCTTCCACATCGCCGGCTTCGGCTGCACCACCTGCAATGGCGGCTCCGGCCCGCTGCCGGACGCGGTCGTGGACGCCATCGAGCGCGAGAAGCTGGTCACCACCGCGATCCTCTCCGGCAATCGCAACTTCGAGGGCCGCATCCACCAGAACGTGCGCGCCGCCTACCTCGCCTCCCCGGCGCTGGTCGTCGCCTATGCGCTGGCCGGCTCGATGACGACCGACATCACCACCGAACCCCTCGGCACCGACCAGGCGGGCGCGCCCGTGTACCTCCGTGACATCTGGCCCACCGCCGCCGAGATTGAGACCGCCGCGCAGGGCGCCTACACCCGTGGCTTGTTCCAGGAACGCTACGCCGATCTCTATGACGGCGGCGAGCCCTGGGACGCGCTGCAGAAGGAAAGCAGCGAGCGCTTCGCCTGGAGCGACGACAGCACCTACATCCGCCGCCCGCCCTATTTCGACGATCTCTCCCGCGAGGTCCCGGCGGTGCACGACATCGCCGGCATGCGGCCGCTGGTGATCCTGGGCGACTCCGTCACCACCGATCACATCTCCCCCTCCGGCGCCATCGCCCTCGGCACCCCAGCCGCCGATTTCCTGCTCTCCAAGGGCGTGCAGCGCGTCGACTTCAACAACTACACCACCCGGCGCGCCAACCATGAAGTCGCCGTCCGCGCCACCTTCGCCAACATCCGCCTGCGCAACCGCATCGTTCCCGGCGTCGAAGGCGGCATGACCAAGTTGATGCCCGAGGGCACCGTGATGCGCGTCTTCGAAGCGGCGCAGGAATACGCGGTTCGCGAGGTTCCGCTCGTGGTCGTCGCCGGCCGCAACTACGGCTGCGGCTCGTCCCGCGACTGGGCGGCCAAGGGCGTCGCGCTGCTGGGCGTCAAGGCGGTGATCGCCGAGAGCTTCGAGCGCATCCACCGCACCAACCTGGTCGGCATGGGCGTGCTGCCGCTGCAACTACCGGCGGGCACCACGGCCGAGACTCTGCGCCTCGACGGCTCCGAGACCTTCGACGTCAGTGGCTTGGCCGACGGCCTCGGCGTTCGCTCGGCCGCGACCTGCACCATTCATCGCGCGGATGGCAGCATGGAGACGGTGTTGCTCATCGTTCGCCTCGATACCCAGGAGGACGTCGAATACTGGCGCCACGGCGGCATCCTGCCTCGCGTTTGGCGCAGCTACGTCACCGGCGAGCCGATGCGGCAGACCACCGAAGTGCTGCCGGCCGACCAAGAAACCGGCGGCCCCGCGCGCGAACTGCCCGACGCCATGCCGGCCAGCGACATGCCGAGCGCCGCCCAAGGCGCCAGCATCGGCTGAGCGCATCCGCATGAACGACGCCCTGAGTCGCCGCTTCGCGTTTGCGCAAGACATTGCGACCCGCGCCGCGGCGCTCGCCCGCTCGATGCAGCCATCGCCGGGCGCCAGCACCGCGGCACTCAAATCCGCCCAGGACTGGCTGACGGAAGCCGACGGCGCAACCGAACGCTTCCTGTCGGATGCCGTGTTGAGCGCTTTTCCCGACGATGGTTTTCAGGGCGAGGAGGACGGCATCACCCGCGCCGGGGCGTTGCGCTGGGTCGTCGATCCCATTGATGGGACGTCTAACTTTGCCCGCGGCGCCAATCGCTGGTGCGTGTCGCTGGGCCTGCTGGACGGCGCCGAGCCGGTGGCCGGCGTGTTGGTCGCGCCTGGTCTCGGCGAGCACTTCGCCGCCATGAGCGGCGCCGGTGCCACGTTGAACGGCACCCCGATCCGAGCCGCCACGACACCGGAACTGGGTCGTGCCATCGTCGAGGTCGGCTGGTCGCCCCGCAGACCCAACACTGAGTGGCTGGCGCTGTGCAGCCGGGTCATGGCGACCGGCGCCACGGTGCGCACTGGCGGCTCCGGCGCGATGGGCTTGGCGGACGTCGCTTCGGGGCGACTGGACGCCTACGCCGAACTGCACATCAATTTATGGGACGTCGCCGCCGCGCTCTGCATCCTCAGGGAAGCCGGCGCCACCACCTTTCCATTTCCCACGTCCGGCGAGGGCGCCCCCATGCTGGCGACGGCTCCGGCACTGGCCGCCGGGCTGGAGGTCGCGACTGGACTGTTCGCCACCTGATCGACGGTCTGCTTACACGTTTCTTTAACTTTATCCGTGCATCATCTTCGCATGAGCCGGGATGTATGCATGACGACAACCTTGGATTTCGCCTTCGACGACATCACGATCGACGACCTCGCCGCAATGCCCGAGACGGCGCGTGACGATCTTGCGTTTGGGGTGATCGGCATCGATCGCAGCGGGATCGCCAGGATCTACAACGCGGCCGAGTCGCGCTTGGCAGGGCTGGCGCCCTGCGCAGTCATCGGGCTGCCGTTCTTCGACGCCGTTGCACAGTGCATGAACAATTTCATGGTCGCCCAACGTTTCGAGGACAGCGAAGAGGTCGATGAGGTCGTCCCCTTCGTCCTCACCTTGCGCATGCGGCCGACGCCGGTGCGCCTGCGCCTCCTGGCGTCGCGTGTGGAGCCGCTGCGTTACGTGCTGATCGAGCGGTAACCGGCGCAAATGCGGGCCGACCCGAACCAAGACAGCTCGTTGCTCGAATTCATGTATGCGTGTCCCGTCGGCCTGGTCGAGATCGACCGGACCGGCGCGATCCTGATGATTAACCCGAACGCCATGAAGCATCTGCTGCCTATCGCGGCCGAAACGCGACGGGACATGAGCAATCTGTTCAGCGCCCTGCAGGATTGCGCGCCCGAGCTTCGCAACATGCTCGAGGGTTTCGCGACGCAGCACGGAACGGTGTGCGAGAACCATCGCATCCTGGTCGATTTGCGACGCCAGCGGGAGAAAGCGCGCAAGGTATTGGCCTGTACCATCGTCAAGTTGGGCCCCGACCGTGCGATCGTCACCTTCACCGACGTCACGCTTCAGGTCGAGCAGGAGCATCGCCTCAAACTGGCCGACACTTGGTTCAGCTCGCTCATAGACGGGGTCAACGACTACGCCGTCCTTTCCGTGAGCGCGGATGGCATCATCGAGACCGTCAACGAAGCCTTTGCACGACAGACCGGTCGAGCATGCAGCGATGTGCTGACCCGGCCACTCTCCTCGGTTCTCGATCTCGAGCCCGCTCACGGCAAGTCGACGATAGCTGACCATTTTCGCTTGGCAGACGTCGAAGGTTGGGCACTCGACGAAAGCTGGCAACGGCGCCGGAATGGCGAACGGTGGCGGTGCCAACGCCTGATCGTGGCTCGTGTCGGCGAAGACGGTGCGACGGTCGAGGGTTACACCGTGGTGCTCCGTGACGTCGTTCATCAGGCTGCCGATACAGGCAATCTGCGTCGTCTACTGACCCAGGATCATCTGACCGGCGCTGCCAACCGCGCCCACTTCCTGAAATCCTTCGAGCGTGCGCACCGTTCATGGCAACAGAACAAGCAGCCGCTCTCGCTGATAATGATCGATATCGACCATTTCAAAAACATCAACGACCACTACGGACACCCCGCCGGCGACCTGATACTTCAATCGCTGACGCGAAGCTGCACGGACGTTCTTCGATCCGACAGCTTGTTCTCCCGCCTGGGGGGCGAGGAATTCGCCGTCTTGCTGCCGAACACGTCAGAGGACATGGCTCTCGCGACCGCCGAGCGGCTCCGTGCAGCCATCGCGGCCGAGCCCGTGATCGCGGCGGGTCAGGAAATCCGCATCACCGCGAGCTTCGGATTCGTCACTGCCGACGATCAGGCCAACTCCGTCGATGCAATGATCAAGATGGCTGATGAGCGACTTTACCAGGCCAAGCGAACCGGTCGCAACCGCGTATGCGGGCCAATGCTCGCCGTGGAGTGTAGTTGACCGACGCCATCAAACGGTAGGCGTTTGATCCTCGAACGCGTCTACGACCACTCGGCGACCGAGCATGAAGGCATCGGCCACGTGCGTTAGCGGCGTCAGGTCCACGTCGCTGCTACTGGTCGCGACGAGCGTGGCGAACTGGCGATACAGGGCGGGATACTCCGCTGCAGCTTCATCTATCCGGACTGCCCCATCGACTCGCATCGCTGCTCCGCCGCCCGACAGCGACAGCAACCCGGCCGATGTTTCCACCTCGATATCCCACGTCTGACGTCCCGTCTGCAGGAAGTCGAAGCTCGCTCGCACCTCCAACGCCGCGCCATCGGAGAAGGATAGTTCGGCGGCAACCGGCGAGGCCCGATTCGACGGGAAGCAAAGTTCGGCCTCGGTCAGGAAGACCGGCCGCGGCAGAATCCGGGTCAGGATCGATAG
The DNA here is from genome assembly GCA_964613945.1 of uncultured Acetobacteraceae bacterium. Taxonomy (GTDB): domain Bacteria; phylum Pseudomonadota; class Alphaproteobacteria; order Acetobacterales; family Acetobacteraceae; genus JAVVHH01. The sequence goes on along the minus strand of CAZTJC010000039.1, from coordinate 15,413 downwards.
CGCGTTGATGCCGGGGTCGAATACGCCCAGGCCGCCGGGCTCCCAGAGCCAGGCTTGGCCAGGATGCCAGACCCGCACGTCCTCCTTCCACGCGATCGTCACCCGCTTCGGCGCATGCTCGGCCAGGAAAGCTCGAGCTGGTTCGACGGCTGGCGCGAACCTCGAGTGCCATGCTGTAAATAGCGTCAAGCCTTTCGCCGCTGCCGTGGCGATCAACGGCTCCATTTCTGCGACGGTCGCGCCCGGCGGCTTTTCCAGCATCACGTGCTTACCGGCCGCGAGCGCCATCGCGGCTTGCCGATGCCGCCCTTGCGGCGGCGTACACAATGCAACGGCGTCGAACGACGGCCCCGCTTCCAGCATCGCTTCTAACGACGCGAATGCCGGAATGCCCTCGATCGACCCGCTCCAGCTAGCGGTGGCGACCAACGTCACTCCATCGACCGCCATGATCGATGGCACATGCTGATCCCGCGCAATCTTGCCGACACCAACGATCGCAACCCGTAAGGTCATCGGCACGACGATCTTCCGCGGAAACGTCCGGCCTTCGCCATGTTCAACGGGCTACACCCGACATCGAGGCCGCAGCAGTAGACAGTCTCTTGCTCGATAACGCCGTCTGATCCGCGAAGAAAGGTCGAGCCTCTTTGTCGATCACGATGCCGGCTTGGGTGGCTGACTCGATCAACGTTGCAGCGGGCATACGCAGGTAGAGCGTCAGTAACTTCACATACAGCCCCATAAAGACGGGTCCGTGCCCATCGGAAATGCCGTCCGCGGTGCTGCTCAGTGCATGCGCGACTTCGTGCAGCAACAGCCATGACGGGATGCGGTCGGGCAACCGTAACCGCAGACGCGAACCGTCGCCCTGGAGACGACGGGATTGTCGCGGCAGCTGCTCCACTTTCGGGGGAAAACGCAGGCCGAGTTCCGACCAGATCGCGTCAACCATCCCTTGCGCGAGCGGAAACAGAATGACGCTGGTATTGGCGACGGTGACCACGGCGTCTTCCCATGCGTAGACGCGGGATCGTTGCCGATCGGCCGAGCGGGTCACGACAGGAGTGGCCGGTCCCGATCGGTCAACGGTCGATTGAGGCTGACCCTGTCACCGGCCTGCTCACCGTCCTGGTAGGCAGAGCGGACGATGCGCCGAGCGGTCGGGCGGGTCGATACCAGACGGGTCTGCGTTGCGGCAAACGCCTCTTCCACGATGCTGTGCTTGATCAGCATCAAGGCAGTACCGGCCGCGCGCTGGGTCGCAATCGCGGCTTCGCGCGTAGCCTGATCCCTCGTCAGCCGGGTCGCGATGCGGGCGACCATGCCGTGTTGAAAGCTCTCACCCGCCCGACGGATCGCGACGTCGCGGAGTGCCGGGTTCCGCGCCTTGAACCCGGCCAACTCCGTCCGCAATGCCATGCCGATGACCTCAAAGAGATACCGGCCGAGCATCGCGTCAGTTTCCAAGCCGAAGAACACGTACGTCACGCCGGATTCGCCGCGGGTCAACCAGACCTTGCAATCGCAGAAGCGCGCGATCGCGACGACGCAGCCGTCGATCGGGCGCCGCCGTTGCCCGCCGGCTTGGACCTCGAGCTGCACGCATGGCGCATCGCGAAGGTCCACCTGCTCCATTGTGAGCGCGTAACGCTCGAGTAAGCGGCCGACCATCTCGGCGGCCGACAAGGCTTCCGCCTCCGTGCAGCCGTTCGAGGTGGTTTTTTCCGCCAGCGCCCGAATCCTGGTTTTGACTCGGGCGAGTTCGTCGGCTTGTTGCATCGTCAGACGGTCAGAACGGCCAGCGCGACGTCGCTCCTTCCGTCCTGGCAGCGAGGAGCAACTTGGCCATCGGCTGATTGGGGCCCTCAGCGGCGGCGACTTGCTCGATCGCAGGCCAGTCGAACGTCACCGTTCCGGTTTCCGCGTGCCACTGGGCGGCGGCAGCGTGAGTTTCGGCAGGCGGTTCGTCGGCAATGTCGAGCGGCGGCGGCGCACTGGCCTCGGGCTCGCGATTGCGCCGGGTCTTGCGCGGCGACGACGGTGGCTTCGGCGCTTTGGCTTTGAGGGTCGGCAGTTCCGGCTCGGAAGGCTCGGGAGCCGGCTCGGGTGCCAGTGCCTCTGGTGTCGGTGAGTCCGGCTCGGCGGACATGGCGGCGTCAGCAGCGTCCGTGGATCCGGTGGTGATCGCATCAGCTTTAGGCTTGCGACCCCGCCGAGCTTTGGCGGATGGCGGCGCCTCGGGCTCATGGGTATCGGGACCCGCATCGTTCAGCATGGCAGCGGACGCTGCCAGTTCCATCGGAACTTCGTCCTGCGGCTTGGATTTAGCGCCGCGACGCTTCGGCCCCGGCATAGCCGTATCCGAAACTGTTGGCTTCTTGGGTGATGTACGTCCCTTGGTGACTGATGTCGCTCGACGAGCCATGCCTTTTCTTCCCTTAAGTGTTCTGGATCCAGATACGCTACCCGGCCATCCGCGCAAAGCAGATGATCTGCGGCCAGTCTGGATCACTTATGGTCATTTCGGCAATTACATCATGTGTCGATAATCCGTCGTTGAGGATTTATGTACCTCCGCAGCATCGAAAGTCTTTTGCATTAACCCCGCGTCAATATGTCTGAAGCATGATGCATTTCTGCACTTGCTGAACGGATGACCACGACCGTGGATGCCGACAACACGCCAACAAGTGCTGTGCCGGTGCGGGCAAGGCTGATTTCCGTGGCGTGTTGGCTCGCGATCATCGTCATCGTCGGCGTATTGCTTGCCGTCGCCGCTTTTCCACTGCCGCCGAACGGCGCGTTTCTGCCCGCCTATGGCGCAGCGACGTTTTGCGTCGATTTCATCACCGCGGTTCTGTTGCTCGCGCAATCAAACATCCTGCACGATCGTGCCCGGTCCAACCTCGGACGCGCTTATCTTTTTTCCGCACTGATCATCATTCCCCACATGCTGTCGTTTCCGGGCGTGTTCGGTGTCGAGTCGATCATCGGCAACTCGAGTGGCGCCGTCTGGTTCTGGTGCGCCTGGCATTTCGGCTTTCCGTTTTTCACCATCGCCTATCTGCGTGATCTCGATGGGAAGCGCGATGCCGTGCCGGTCCGCACCGTGTATTCGATCGGTTTCACCCTACTGGTCATCGCTGCGACGACCGCCTTGTTCACCGTCGGCCTGCCCTATTTGCCGACCATTTTGAACAATGGCAGCTTCAATCGGCTGAATACGCTCGGCATCGGACCCTTCATCGTGGCGACCAATGCCGTTGCCGCGGTCATGGCCCGGCTCCGGCTGCGCAGCGATTCGAGCCTGACAACCTGTGTCTTCATCGCGTTGGTCGTCTCGACGATCGATGTCGTCCTCACCCTGTCGGGCAGCGTACGCTTTTCTTTCGGCTGGTATGTCGCTCGCATGCTCAGCCTGGTCACCGGACTGATTGTGCTCGTCGCGTTGGTGTCTGAATTGCTCGGCTTGTTGCGGCAAGTCACGTCCGCCAACGCCCAACTTCGTACGCTGACCGGGACCGACCCGCTGACCGGCATCGCGAACCGCCGGCAATTCGATCAAACGCTCGACCTCGAATGGCGCCGCGCGCTCCGCAGCGGTCATCACGTCTCGCTATTGATGATCGACATCGACCAGTTCAAAGCCTTCAACGACCATTATGGGCATCCCACCGGCGATACCTGTCTCAAGGCGGTCGCGGTGGCACTGGCCTCCGTTCCAAATCGCCCGGCGGATCTCGTGGCGCGAGTCGGTGGCGAGGAATTCGCCGTGTTGCTGCCCGACACGGGCCAAGACGGCGCGATGGAGGTGGCCAGAGCGCTTAATACCGCGGTCGCGGCTCTCGGCATTCAGCACGCAGCCGGCTCGACCGGCATCGTGACCTGCAGCATCGGCGTCTGCACTCAGCG
>CAZTJC010000039.1:0-11398 GCA_964613945.1 uncultured Acetobacteraceae bacterium | reverse complement strand
TTGTCGCGTGATCGTGCATCGCTCGGGTCCGTGTACGTCAAATATGACCATGGCTGCGGCCGACACGCGGAAGTCGTTCGTCGAAGCGATGCTTAACGTTTACAAGATCAGCTCGGAATCGCTTCTCAGCAGAGTGGTTCGGTGTCTGCACGTTGATCGAACTTATCGACGTCATGTGATTGAGGCAGGTTTCAAATGAGTGATGCTAAAGACCTTCCCCACGCGACCCACCCAGCCGGCGGTTGGGGCTCGATGCGCGGGATGGCCAGCGTTTATGGCGAAGCATGGTCCTCGCCGACGGTGGTCAAAAGCCTCGCTCGGTTGAACAAGCCGAAAGGCGTCATGTGCGTTTCGTGCGCCTGGCCGAAGCCTGCCAACTACTCGGCATTCGAATTTTGCGAGAACGGTGCCAAGGCGACGCTGTGGGAACTCACCACCGAGCGCTGCACGCCTGAATTCTTCGACGATGCCGCCCATAGCGTTACCGCCTTGCGGAGCTGGATGGATCATGACCTCGAGAAGACGGGGCGATTGACGCATCCAATGCGCTACGACGCGGCAGGAGACCGCTATGTGGCAGTAAGCTGGGAGGAGGCATTCGCCGCCATTGGAGCGACGCTTCGGGCATTGCCGAAGGAAAGCGCCGTTTTCTACGCTTCCGGTCACGCCGGGCTGGAAGCCTCGTATCTGTATGCGTTGCTCGCGCGCACCTACGGCAACAATAATCTGCCGCAGAGCTCGAACATGTGCCACGAAACCACGTCGATCGGCCTGGCCAAGGTTATCGGTTCGCCGGTCGGCACAATCGTGTGGAGTGATCTAGCCGAAACCGACGCGTTTTTCTTCTTCGGCCAGAACCCGGGCACCAACAGTCCGCGCTTCCTCCATCCGATGAAGGATCTGAAGGATCGCGGCGGCAAGATCATCACCTTCAACCCGGTAATCGAGCAGGGCCTGGTGTCGTTTCTCGATCCACAGAATCCGATCGCGATGCTGACTGGCAAGGAGACAATCATCTCCGACCAGTATCACCAGCTCAAGGCCGGCGGCGACGTGGCCGCAATCCTCGCGCTCTGCAAACACGTGGTCGAGGCTGACGATGCCGCGCTTGCAGCGGGCTTGCCGGAAGTCATCGACCACGCCTTCATCGAGCAACACACCACCGGCATCGACGACTTCCTCGCCTCCTGCCGCAATGCGGACTGGGCGGATATCGAGCGCGAGTCCGGCCTGACCGAGGCCGCTCTGCGGGCGGCCGGCGATGTCTACATCGCGGCCAAGAAGGTCATCGGCGTCTATGGCATGGGGCTGACGCAGCATGCGCATGGAACGCTCAACATCGCGATGCTCACCAATCTGCTGCTGCTTCGCGGCAATATCGGGCGACCCGGTGCCGGCATGTGTCCGGTTCGCGGCCACAGCAACGTGCAAGGCCAACGCACGGTGGGCATCGCCGAGAAAGTGCACCTGGTGCCGTTGGACAAGCTGAAGGAGTTGTTCGACTTCGAGCCGCCCACCAAAGACGGCGTCAACATCGTGGAGGCGGTCGAGGGCCTGTTCGATGGCAAGGTCAAAGCCTTCATCTCGCTTGGTGGAAACCTAGTGCGCGCGGTTCCGGATCAAGCGCGAATGGAGGCCGCGTGGGCCGCTCAAGACCTCACGGTCATGATCTCGACCAAGCTCAACCGCAGCCATCTGTTCCCAGCAAAACAGGCCTACATCCTGCCCTGCCTCGGCCGGTTTGAGATCGACGAGCAGGAGACCGGCAACCAGACGATAACGTCCGAAGACAGTTTCTCGATGATCAACGGCTCGATCGGTGATCGCCCCCCCGTGTCGGCGATGGTGAAGAGTGAATTGGCGATCGTCACCGGGATCGCCAAGGCGACGGTCGACCCGAGCCCCGGCCTGAAGTGGGACGCCTGGACAGGCGACTACACCTTGGTGCGCGAGCTGATCGAGAAGACGTACCCCGACGAATTCCGCGACTATAACGCGCGGATGTACGAGCCAGGCGGCTTCTACCGAGGCAACGCGGCGCACGAACGGATCTGGAAAACGCCAGAGGGCAAAGCGGTGTTCACGACGCCGGATCGGCTGAACTCGATCGGGTTCGAGGATGCGCCGGGCCGCTTCCGGTTGCTCACAATGCGTTCGAACGATCAGTTCAACACGACCATCTACGGATATTCCGACCGGCTACGTGGTCTGCAGGGATCACGCGACATCCTGTTGATGTGTCCCGAGGACATCGAGGAAGCGGGCTTGGTCAACGGTCAGTCCATGACGTTGGTGACCGATTTCGAGGATGGTCAGGTGCGGCGGCTCGGCGGCCTCACGCTCACGGCCTACAAGCTGCCCCGTGGCACGATCGCGGGATACTACCCGGAGTGCAACGTGCTGATGCCCATCGGCCATCACGACGAGCTGTCCAAGACTCCGGCATGCAAGTCGATACCGGTGCGGATCGAAGCTGCCTAGACGCAGTTTCGTTTGGTAGGCGCGGCGCAAGGCGTCGATAGCGTCTGCCGGGGCTTTCGGGCTGTCGCACCCCTCGCTCGCAGGGGCGCGACAGTCCAGGTGTCGATCAGTCTTACGCGTGCGTCGTGGTCTTCACGTCCACGCTGGCCTTTATGGCGTTCGAATACGGGCAAATCCCGTGCGTGGCGTCCACCAAGGTAGCCGCGTCGGCATCCGACAGACCCGGCAAGGTGACGTCCAGTTCGGCGGTGATGCCGAAGCCGCCTTCCGAGCGGGGGCCGATGCCGATCGCGGCGGTGACGGTAGTGCCCTCAGGCACCTTGATCTTGGTTTGCGCCGACGCGACACGCATCGCGCCGAGGAAACACGCCGAATATCCCAGGGCGAAGAGCTGCTCGGGGTTGGCGCCCTCGCCACCGGGTCCGCCGAGTTCCTTCGGTACGGTCAGTTGCAGCGCCATGCTGCCATCAGCCAGCGCCGTCTTGCCGTCACGACCGCCGCCGCTGGCCGTGGCCTTGGTGTGATACTTCGCGTCAACCGACATCATGCTCTCCATAAAGCTGAAATAACATCGCACACGATATTATCGTATCCGATCTAGCGTGTGGCATCGCGTGATGTCAAGCTTGCGATAAGATCGTGCGCGACCTATAAATCCGAATGCCCTCAAGCGCCTGCTCGACGCCCGACCTGGACGAACTTCTGTGCTTCGCGGTCCATTCCACCGGTTTCGCCTTCAACCGCATCTATCGCCGCATGCTGAACCGGTTGAGCCTTACCTATCCGCAGTATCTCGTCATGCTGGCGCTGTGGCGCGAGGACGGCGTCACGGTTGGGCAACTCGGCGAGCGCCTTTCGCTCGACACCAATACGTTGACGCCGTTGCTCAAGCGCCTCGAAGCCCTGGCATTGTTGACGCGACGGCGCTCGACCGAAGACGAGCGGCGGGTGCTGGTGACGCTCTCGGATACCGGGCGGGCGATGCAGCAGGACGCCAAAGGCATATCCGACTGCATTGCCGCCAATTCAGGCTTGCCGCTCGCCGATCTCCAACGGCTGACGCGCGATTTGCAGACGCTCCGCGGCAATCTGGAACGTGCGGCCGCGGAGCAAGGCGGAAGCTGACAACCAGTCCGAGAAAAAGCCCGCCAGCCGCCTTCCGCCGGCTCGACCCGGTCAGCCTGCGCATCTTCCGCGCCGCCGCGGAGGAACGCAGCATGGCGCAGGCCGCCGAGCGCGAAAGCATCGCCGTCTCGGCCGCCAGCCGGCGTATCGCCGAATTGGAGGCGCGTCTCGGCACCCCGCTGCTGCATCGCCATGATCGCGGCGTGACCCCCACTGCGGCCGGCGACGTGCTGCTCACCCATCTCGATGCGCTGTTCGACCTGCTCGACCGGATCGGCGCCGACATGGATGCGTTCGCCTCCGGCACCCGCGGCACCGTCCGCCTCCATGCCAACATGTCGGCGATGTCGGCGACCCTGCCCGAAGCCCTCGCCGGTTTCCTGCCCGCGCACCCCGGCATCCGCCTCCTGCTGGAGGAGCGCTACACCGCCGACATCCTGCACGCGGTTGCCACCGGCACCGCCGATGTCGGCCTGGTTTCCGGCACCGTACGCACGCCGGAGCTTCATCTGCGGCCGTGGCGCACCGATCGCCTCGTCGTGGTGCTGCCCCAAGGTCATGCGCTGACCGCCCGCCCGTCGCTGGGCTTTGCCGAGTTGGACGGCGTTCCCTTCGTCGCCCAACCTCCCGAGACGGCGCTGCAGAAGCTGTATCTGCAACACGCGGCCACGGGTGGGATCGTGCTGGCCGAGCGGGTGCGGGTTTCGGGCTTCGACGGAGTGCGCCGCATGGTGGAGGCCGGGTTGGGTGTGGCGATCCTGCCGGCCGCCGTGGCGGTGCCCTACGCCGGGCTGCTGCGGATCGAGACCCGGCCGTTGCTGGACGAGTGGGCCGAACGGCCGCTGGCGCTCTGCACGCGCAACCCGGCGACGCTGTCGGCTGCCGCCCGCGCGCTCGTCGAGCACCTGATGGCGCACGGCGCGTAATCGGCGAAACCTCCCTTGCCGAAACAAGGATGGCGCCCCCGCCGCGGTTTCGTCATCCGTGCGGCAACGACCAAATCGGGAAGACATCATCGTGGCACCAGACACCGCACCTTTGGCCGGCATCCGTGTGCTCGAGCTGGGTCACTATGTCGCCGCGCCGTTCGCCACCCGTCTGCTCGGCGATCTCGGCGCCGACATCATCAAGATCGAGCCGCCGGGCGGCGACCCCGTGCGGCAATGGGGCGCCCGCTACAAGGGGTCTGCCCCGTGGTGGAGCGTTCACGCCCGCAACAAGCGCTGCATCAGCCTGGACCTGAAGAAGCCCGAAGCCCGGGCGATCGTGCTCGACCTGATCCGTTCGTGCGACGCGCTGGTGGAGAATTTCCGTCCCGGTCAGCTGGCCAAGATGGGCCTTGGCGAAACCGAGCTGCGCGCCGTCAAGCCCGACCTCGTGATCGCCCGCATCTCCGGCTATGGCCAGGACGGCCCGGGCCGCGACCAGGCCGCGTTCGGCGTCATCGGCGAGGCCATCGGCGGCTTGCGCCATCTCACCGACCATGCGCCGGGGACTTCCGACCTGCCGCCCGTGCGCGTCGGCGTCTCGATCGGCGACTCCGTCGCCGGCATCTATGCCGCGTTCGGCGTCGTGGCCGCGCTGCTGCGCCGCGATCGCACTGGGCGGGGCGGCGACATCGACGTGGCGCTGTCGGAGGCGGTGTTCAGCCTTCTGGAAGGCGCGCTGCCGGAATACGGCGCGCTCGGAACGGTGCGTCAGCCCAGCGGCGGCGGTATCGCCACCGCGGCGCCCAGCAACGCCTACCGCTCCCGCGACGGCATCTGGATGCTGATCGCCGCCAACTCCGACCCGTTGTTCCGCAAGCTCGCCGTGCTGATGGGACAACCGGCGCTGGCCGACGATCCCGATTACAGCGGCAACCAGGCCCGCTGCGCCAACGTTGCCGCCCTGGACCGCCTCATCGGCGACTGGTCCGCCACGCTGGACGCCGGCGCGCTCGACGCCGCGCTGGCCGGTGCCGGCATCCCGCACACCCGCGTCTTCACCGTGGCCGACATCGCTGCCGATCCGCAATTCCGCGCTCGGCAGATGGTGCAGGAGGTCGACGACCCCGAGCTCGGCGCAATCCTGCATCCCGGCGTGGTGCCGAAGATGGACGGCCTGTCTGCGCTGCCGCGCTCCACTGGCCCGGCCATCGGCGCCGACAATGCCGAAATCCTGCGCGACCTGCTCGGTTATGACGCCGACAAGATCGCGGCGTTGCAGGCGGAGGGGGTGTTTTGACCCGCGCCGCCACCCTGGTCGAAGTCGCGCCCCGCGACGGGTTCCAGCCGATCGGCCCGTTCATCCCGACCGCCGACAAGATCGAGTTCATCCGCGCGGCCGATGCCGCCGGGCTGCACCGGATCGAGATCGGTTCGTTCGTCAATCCCAAGGCCGTGCCGCAACTGCGCGACACCGCCGAGGTGCTGCGCGCCACCGCCGACCTGCCCGATTTGGATCCGCAGATCCTGGTGCCGAACACCCGCGGCGTCGACCTGGCACTCGCGGCGGGGGCGACGCACCTGGCCTACGTCATTTCCGCATCGGACGCCCATAACCGCAACAACGTCCGCCGTGACACCGATGTCTCGATCACCGAATACGGCGACATGGTGCGCGCGTTGCCACCCGGCATCCGGCTGCGCCTCAACCTGGCGACCTCGTTCGACTGCCCGTTCGATGGCCGGATGGACGAAGGCTTCGTGCTCGATCGCCTCGCCCGCCTGCTGGAGCACTGCAGCGACGTCGAGGTCGGCCTGTGCGACACCACCGGCCGTGCCGACCCGGCCCATGTCGCGTCCCTCGTCTCAACCTGCCTGCGCCGCTGGCCGGATACTGCCTTCCTGTTCCATGGTCATGACACGTATGGTCTTGGCCTGGCCAACATCGCCGCTGCCTGGAATGCCGGGCTCAACCGCTTCGACACCGCATTCGCCGGGCTTGGCGGCTGCCCGTTCGCGCCCGGTGCCACCGGCAATACCGCGACCGAAGACGCCGTGTGGATGTTCCGCCGCATGGGCGTGGAGACCGGCGTCGATCTCGACGCGCTGATCCCGCTCGCCGTGCGCGCCGCCGCCATTCCGGGCGCGCAACCCGGTGGTCGCGTGCGTGCTGCCATGATCGCGGCCTGCGCGGCCTGAACACGTGAACGCGGCCTCGGCGTCTGGCGAGCGCCGGGCTGCGCTCGCTCGCCAATTACCATCGCGGTAGCTGATCGTGCTGCTCAAAGGCGGCATGCTGCGCTCGTTACTCACGCCCGACCAGCTCGCGGCCGGGCCGATCTAGGGCGGCATCGCCATCGGTGGCACGCTGCTCGGCTGGGGCATCGGCGGCCTCGTCGGCGGCATCATGGCCGATTACGTCGGCCGCAAGCGCATGATGCTGTGGTCGGTGTTCCTGTACGCCGCCTTCACCGGGTTGACGGCCTTGGCCACCGGGTTCTGGACCATGCTGGCGCTGCGCTTTCGCACCGGCGTCGCCATGGGCAGCGAGTGGAGCACCGGGGTCGCCATGGTTGCCGAAACCTGGCCGGAGCGGGCGCGGCCCAAGGGTGCGGTTTTCTGCAATCCGGCTTCGGCTGGGGCACCTTTCTGGCCGCGCTGGTCTGGCTGGTGCTCGGCAGCTGGATGCCGCTGGGCGGCGACACCTGGCGGCTGATGTTCGTCGTCGGCGCGATCCCGGCGCTGTTCGTGCTCTACATCCGCCGCAACGTGAACGAGAGCGAGAAGTGGCTGGCCGCGGTGCGCGAAAAGCGCTGGGCCGCGACCGAGGGCGCCACCGTGCATTCGGCCAAGCGGCCGTTCACGCTGGCCGAGTTGTTCCGTGAGCCGGAAAGCCGCCGCCGCGTGCTGCTGACGTTCCTGCTTTCGCTGGCCACCACCATCGGCTGGTGGGCCGTCGCCAACCTGCTGGACCGGCACGTCACGATCCTGGCCCGCACCGCCGGCTATGCCCGGCCGGAACTGTGGGGCACCTGGAGCGCGCTGGTCTATACGATGGGCGCCGTGGTGGCGTACCTGCTGAGCGGCTTCGTCATCGACGCGATCGGCCGCCGCCCGTTCCTGTTCGTGGCTTATCTGGGCTCGCGGATCATGGTGCCGATCACCTATTGGCTGCTCCGGTCGCCGGAGGCGGTGATCGCCGCAGGCTTCGTCAACGGCTTCTTCACCCTCGGCTGGGCCTATAGCTGGATGGCGATCTACCCGTCGGAGCTGTTCACCTCCTCGGTCCGCTCCACCGCCATCTCCTTTGTCTTCAACGCGACCCGGTTGCTGGCCTGGATCTTCCCCATCGCCGCCGGCACCATGATCCAGTCGCTCGGCGGCATCCAGAACACCGCTCTGATCCTGGGCTCGGTATACGTGGTCGGGCTGATCGTCCCGTGGTTCCTGCCGGAGACGAAGGGGCATAGACTTCCGGAGTAATGCCCAAGCTCCAGCTGACTTTGAAGGACCTGCACTACGTCGTCGCCCTGGCCGATCACGGCCATTTCGGCCGGGCGGCACTGGCCTGCAACATCAGCCAGCCGACGCTAAGCACGCAGGTCAAGAAGCTAGAACAGGAGTTGGGGCTGACCCTGTTCGAGCGGACCACGCAGTCGGTCAGCGTCACCGATATCGGCCGCGACATCGTGGGCCGCGCGCGCCGCATCCTGGCCGAGGTCGAGGCCATCGGCAGCGTCGGGCACGACCAGGCCAATCCGCTGAGCGGCATGTTCCGGCTGGGCGTGATCCCGACCCTCGGCCCCTACCTGCTGCCGTGGCTGGTGCCGGCGTTGAAGGGCAGCTACCCGGAGCTGCGACTGACAGTGCGCGAGGATCTGACCGTCCCGTTGCTGGAGCGCCTGCATCTCAATCGGCTGGACGCGGTGCTGGTGGCGCTGCCGATCGACGAGGACGGGCTCGACACGGTGCCGATGTTCGACGAACCGTTCCGCTTCGCCGAGCCGCGCGGTGACGGCCCGATCGCCACCGGAATCATGGACGAGGCCGAACTGCGCGGCCAGCGATTGCTGCTGCTGACGGAGGGTCACTGCCTGCGCGACCAAGCGCTGGCGATCTGCGCCACCAGCGACCCGGAACTGGACGGCGATTTTCGCGCCACCAGCCTCGAGACGATCGTGCAGATGGTGGCGACCGGGTTGGGCAACACGCTGTTGCCGGCGATGGCGTGCGGCGAGACCATGAGGGGCATCACCACGCGGCCGCTGGCGCCCGGCCTTCATCGGCGGATCGGCCTGGCGTGGCGCCGTGGCAGTGCCCGTATCCGTGACATCCACCTTGTCGGGGACGTCGTGCGCAACAATGTGCCGGTGAGCGTTGACCGGCTATGATTTATTGATCTGGTCTATGAAAGTTTTTTAAACAATCAATTTCCCCACGTGCGGCGGCGTTGCTACACCCTGGGGAGAGACCAAGAGGAGACACTCGATGGATGGCATGAGCGAAAACAAGGGAGCCGGCGAGTGCCCGGTGGCCCATGGCGGCGCCGGTTCGAGCAAGCGTACGAATTCGCGCCAGGGTATCCGCGACTGGTGGCCGGAGCACCTCAGCCTCGCCACGCTGACGCAGCACTCCCCGCGCGCCAACCCAATGGGCCCGGACTTCGACTACGCCGAGGCCTTCAAGCAACTCGACCTGAACGCCGTCATCCAAGACCTGCATGCGCTGATGACCGACTCGCAGGAGTGGTGGCCGGCCGATTTCGGGCATTACGGCGGCCTGTTCATCCGCCTCGCCTGGCATAGCGCCGGCACCTACCGCACCACGGACGGACGCGGTGGCGCCGGCGGCGGCCAGCAGCGTTTCGCGCCGCTGAACAGCTGGCCGGACAACGCCAACCTCGACAAGGCGCGTCGTCTGCTGTGGCCGATCAAGCAGAAATACGGCGACAACCTGTCCTGGGCCGACCTTTACGTCCTGGCCGGCAACATCGCGCTGGAATCCATGGGCTTCAAGACCTTCGGCTTTGCCGGTGGCCGTGCCGACACCTGGGAGCCGGAGGAGCTGTTCTGGGGCCCCGAGGGCACCTGGCTCGGTGACGAGCGTTACAGCGGCGAGCGCGAACTGCAGGAGCAGTTGGGCGCTGTGCAGATGGGCTTGATCTACGTCAACCCGGAAGGCCCGAACGGCAACCCGGACGCGCTGGGCTCGGCGCGCGACATCCGCGCCACCTTTGGCCGTATGGCGATGAACGACGAAGAGACCGTGGCGCTGATCGCCGGCGGTCACACCTTCGGCAAGACCCATGGTGCCGGCGATCCGTCGTTCATGGGTCCGGAGCCCGAGGGCGCCGTGATCGAGGACATGGGCCTCGGCTGGCGTAGCAAGCACGGCACCGGCCATGGCAAGGACGCCATCACCGGCGGACCGGAAGTCACCTGGACCAAGACGCCGACCCAGTGGAGCAACGACTACTTCGACCATCTGTTCAAGTTCGAGTGGGAGCTGACGACGAGCCCGGCCGGTGCCAAGCAGTGGCAGGCCAAGAACGCCGAAGCGACCATCCCGGACGCGTTCGACCCGGAGAAGAAGAAGCTCCCGACCATGCTGACGTCGGACCTCGCGCTCATCGCCGACCCGGCCTACGAGAAGATCTCACGCCGTTTCTACGAGAACCCGGATCAGTTCGCCGACGCGTTCGCTCGCGCCTGGTTCAAGCTGACGCACCGCGACATGGGTCCGATCCAGCGTTATCTCGGGCCGCTCGTGCCGTCCGAGGCGCTGATCTGGCAGGACCGCATCCCCGCCGTTGACCACCCGGTCATCGGGCAAGCCGAGATCGCGGCGCTCAAGGCGAAGCTGCTCGACTGTGGGCTGTCGGTGTCTCAGCTGGTCTCGACCGCCTGGGCGTCGGCCTCGTCGTTCCGGTTCTCCGACAAGCGCGGTGGTGCCAACGGGGCGCGCATCCGTTTGTCGCCGCAAAAGGATTGGGCGGTGAATGACCCGGCCGAATTGGCTGGGGCGCTGCAGAAGCTCGAAGCGGTGCAGTCGGCGTTCAACGCGTCGGCGCAGGGCGGGATGAAGGTCTCGCTGGCCGATCTGATCGTTCTCGGCGGCTGCGCCGCGGTCGAGCAGGCGGCCAAGGCGGCCGGCAGCGAGACGGAGGTGCCGTTCACGCCGGGTCGGATGGACGCGTCGGCGGAGCAGACCGATGCTGAGTCGTTCAAGCCGCTCGAGCCGCGGGCCGACGGGTTCCGTAACTACTACCGGGACGGGGCATTCATGGCGCCGGAGGAGTCGCTGGTCGATAAGGCCGAGTTGCTGCGCCTGTCCGGGCCGGAGATGACGGTGCTGGTCGGCGGCCTCCGAGTGCTGGGCGTCACTGCCCAGGGCTCCAAGCACGGCGTGTTCACCGACCGCGTCGGTCAGCTGACGAACGACTTCTTCGTCAACCTGCTCGACATGAGCCTGGAGTGGATGCCGACGGCGTCCGAGAACGCCTATGAGGGCCGCGACCGTCGCAGCAAGGAAGTGAAGTGGACGGGGACGCGCGTCGACCTCATCTTCGGATCGCACTCGCAGCTGCGTGCCTTGGCCGAGGTCTATGGGTCCAAGACCGCGCAGTCCAAGTTCGTGCGTGACTTCGTGACCGCCTGGAACAAGGTGATGAACAACGATCGCTTCGATCTGGCGTAAGCCCGATCGACTAGCGTCTAGCCCAAAGAACGGCGGTTCCTTCACGGGGACCGCCGTTTCCATGTCCGGTTCGCGCTACCGAACCACCCCGACTTCGGCCAGCAGCCAGGACCGGAAGATGCGCACCCGATGCGGCGGCTGCACGCCGGCGCGGATGACCAGGGTGTGCA
>CAZTJC010000038.1:37349-39842 GCA_964613945.1 uncultured Acetobacteraceae bacterium | reverse complement strand
GGCGCCGGGCTGTGGTGGATGATCACCAGCCTCGTCGCCCTGGCGGTGGGCGGCTACGTGTCGGCCCGGCTCGCCGGGATCGAGACACGCTGGGACGGCATGCTGCATGGCCTGATCACCTGGGGTATCGCGGCGATGCTGTCGCTTTACCTGCTGACCAGCGCAGTCGGCGGTATCCTCGGTGGTGGTTTCTCTGCGTTGGGAAGCCTGGTCAGCGCAGCCGGCAGCGGCATCTCGTCGGCAGCCAAGCCGTTGGCGCAGGCGACCGGGATCACGCCGGAATCGGTGCAGCAACAGGCCGAGGCTTACCTCAAGCCGGTCGCACCGGACTTGGCCACCATGAGCCCGCAGGACGCCGCAAAGTCGATCGCCACCGATCTAGTGACGTTTGCCAAGGGCGGGCCGGATGCGGCCGCGGTCAAGGAGCGCATCATCGGCATCATGGCCGCGCAGCAGAAGGTGAGCCACGATCAGGCGGCGCAGCAATTCGATGCCGCACAAGCCAAGCTGCAGGATGAGAAGCAGCGCGCGATCGCGGCAGCCAAGACGGCCGCCGATGCCAGCGCGGCTGCGGCGTCGAAGGCGGCGTTCGGCGGGTTCGTCGCCCTGCTGATCGGTGCGGTGGCTGCCGCTCTCGGCGGTGCCGTCGCGGTCGGAAAGCGCGTGGTCACTCACCGGGCGGTGCGCTAACCGAAAGTTGGGCCGCGCCGGCCTCGACCCCGAGGGCCGGCGCGGTCCGGCTTGCCGTCGGATCGGAAGCCTCCTAGTGCATGACTCCATGCGAGGCATGCGGCTCATGGGGCGACTGGCGAGAGGCATGCCCGGCATGCTGCTCGCGTCCCTGCTGCTGTTCTCCCGGCTGATCGCGCCGGTGGCGGCGATGCCGGCTCCCGTGCCGCACGGGATCGCGGCCTTGGCGTTGCAGACGATCTGCCATGGCGACGGGCCTGGCCAGACCGACCAGTCCGATCATCGGGATTGCCTGGTTTGCCCGGCATGTCACTTGGTTTCGCATGCGGTGCTGCCGACGCCGGTTGCGCCGACCCCGCTGCCGCCCTTCACCGTCATCGCCGTCGCGGCGCCGCTGCCGCCGGCCACCGGGCCGCCCAGCCGGGTCCGCGCCACCGCACAACCGACCGGACCACCCGACCGCTCCGCCTGAACGCTCGTCCACCGCGCCCGCACTCGTGCCGGCGCCGGTTTCCTGCATTCTCGTCCGGAGTTCATCCATGTCATTCCGCCATCGCGGCCTGAGCCGTCGCTCGGCGCTCGCCCTCGGCCTGTCGCTGCCGCTGGCGCGCCCGCTGGTCGCCCGCGCCGCTTCCTTGCCCATCACCGACGCCCTGGGCCGCACCGTGGTGCTCAAGGGTCCGGCCGAGCGGATCGTGCTCGGCTTCAACTACGAGGAATACACCGCGGTCGCGGGCCCGGCCGGATGGGACCGCGTGGTCGGGTTCGCCCGGACGCTTTGGACCGATTGGCGTCCGGCGACCTTCAAGCGCTACCTCCTCCCGATCCCGCGGCTGGCCACGCTGCCCGATGTCGGCAACACCGAGGACGGTAGTTTCAGCCTGGAAAAGGTGCTGTCGCTACGGCCGGATTTGGTGGTGATGGCGGAATGGTCGTTCGGGCAATTGCGCGAGCAGGTCGGGCAGTTGGAGGCGCTCGGGATCCCTGTGATGGTGATCGACTACAACGCCGAGCTGCCGGAGCGGCATGCCGCCAGCACGGTGGCGCTGGGCCGGGTGACCGATAACGAGGAGCGGGGGCGCACGCTGGCGGCGCTGTACGCCGCCAAGACGGACGAGATCGGCCGCCGGGTCGCGGCGGCCAGCACACATCCCACCGTCTATCTCGAACTCGGCCAGGGTGGCCCCGGGACCATCGGCAACAGCTACTGGCAGAGCATGTGGGGTCGGCTGATCGACCGGGTCGGTGCGACCAACATCGCCGCCGGCCACATCGCCGGCGCCTGGGGACCGCTGAGCCCGGAATACGTGCTGGCGGCCAATCCGGACGCGATCTTCATCGCCGGCTCCTCCTGGGTGAACCGGCCCGGTGCCGTGGTCACCGGCTACGATGCACCTGCCGAGCTGACCCGGTCGCGCCTGGCGCCGTATGCCCAGCGCGACGGGTGGGCCGGGCTGGCGGCGATCCAGTCCGGTGAGCTGCATGCCATCGAGCACGGCCTGTGTCGCGCGCTGTTTGACTACACGGCGACCCAGTATCTCGCCAAGCAGCTGCATCCCGAGGCGTTCGCCGATATCGACCCGGTGGCCGAACTCCGCCGTTATCACGAGCAGTTCCTGCCGGTGCCGTTCGAGGGCACGTGGATGACGCGGCTTTCGCCGAAGCCGGCATGAGCGACGCCGTCCAGGCCTGGCGCGGTCGCAACGCCAGGCGCACGGCCGTGACGGGGTGCGGCGCACTGCTGCTCGCCGGGTCATTCGCGGCGGATCTGGCCACCGGCCCGGCGCAGTTGCCGATCCCGGC
>CAZTJC010000038.1:0-37249 GCA_964613945.1 uncultured Acetobacteraceae bacterium | reverse complement strand
CCGGGTCATTCGCGGCGGATCTGGCCACCGGCCCGGCGCAGTTGCCGATCCCGGCCGTGCTGCGCTCGCTGCTGCACGCGGGCGGCGACCCGGTGCTGGATGCCATCGTACGCACCTTGCGCCTGCCGGTGGCGCTGATGGCAGGCGTCGTGGGGGCGGCGCTGGGCATCTCGGGCGCGGTGATGCAGACCATCCTGAACAATCCGCTGGCGAGCAGCTACACGCTGGGCATCTCGGCCGGCGCCGGGTTCGGGGCGGCGCTGGCGATCCTGATCGGGGCGGCGCTGCCGGTGCCGGAGGCGTGGGCGGTGCCGATCGCGGCGTTCCTGTTCGCCGGCATCGCGTGCGCCGCCGTGGCCGGGGTGGGCCGGATGCGGGGTGCGACGCCGGAGCTGCTGGTGCTGGCCGGGATCGCCTGCTTGTTCCTGTTTCAGGCGCTGCTGTCACTGCTGCAGTTTCTGGCCTCGCCGGAGGCGCTGCAGCAGATCGTGTTCTGGTTGTTCGGCAGCCTGCTGCGCTCGACCATGGCCAAGGTGGGCATCGTGGCGCTGGTGCTGGCGGCGACGGTGCCGGTGCTGCTGGCCGATGCCTGGCGGCTGACGGCGCTCAAGCTGGGGGACGACCGGGCGCGGGCGCTCGGCGTCCGGGTGGATGCGGTGCGGCTGCGGGCGTTCGTTGTCGTCTCGCTGCTGACCGGTGCCGCGGTGGCCTTTGTTGGCACGATCGGCTTCGTCGGGCTGGTGGCGCCGCACATCGCCCGCATCCTGGTGGGCGAGGACCAGCGGCATCTGCTGCCGGCGTCGGCGGTGTTCGGGGCGCTGCTGCTTTCCGCGGCCTCGGTGACGAGCAAGCTCATCATACCCGGCACCGTGTTTCCCATCGGCATCGTCACGGCGCTGATCGGGGTGCCGTTCTTCGGCTGGCTGGTTCTGGCGGCGCGGAGGCCGATGTGATCAGCGCGCGGGACGTCACGGTGCGGTACGGGCGCCGGGTCGCGGTGGAGGGAGTGTGCCTGGAGGCCAGACCTGGGGAAGTGTTGGCGATCCTGGGGGCGAACGGCTCGGGCAAGACTTCGCTGCTGCGAGCGTTGGCCGGGGTGCAGGCGTGCGGCGGCAGCGTCGCGCACGGAGCGGCGTCGATTGGCTACATGCCGCAGGATAATGCGGTGCGGGCGGCGCTGACGGCGTTCGAGGTCGTGCTGCTGGGCCGGTTGCGGTCGCTGACGTTGCGCGTCGGCGAGGGGGATCTCCAGGCTGCGCGGGCGGCGCTGGCGGAGCTGGGGATCGCGGACCTCGCCGCGCGCGCCATCGGCGAACTCAGCGGCGGGCAGCGTCAGCTGGTGTTCATGGCGCAGGTGCTGGCGGCGGATCCCGCGATCCTGTTGCTGGACGAGCCCACCAGCGCGTTGGACATCGCCCATCAGCTGCAGGTGCTCGACCTGTTGCGCCAGGCGACGGTTCGCCGGGGGCTCACCACGGTCGCCGTGCTGCACGACCTCAATGCCGCGGCGCGCTTCTCCGACCGGGTGGCGCTGATGGCCGGCGGTCGCCTGCTGTGCTCCGGCACGGTGGCCAGCGTGCTGACCGAGCCGGTGTTGCGGGAGGCCTATGGCGTGGAGGTCTGCGTAATGACCGCGCCGGACGGGCGGCCGGTGGTGATCCCGCTGCGGCCTCAGCCGCGGGCGGTGTCGATCGGCAGATCGTCGAGCCCCCGGTAGCGGTAGATCACGACCGAGCCGATCCAGGCGGCGATGAAAACGCCGATGATGATGAAGCCCAGATTGTTGAAGTTCTCGTTCAGGGCGCCGATGCCGTCCCAGAACCAGCCGGACAAAGCGAGCTTGTCGGCGAGGAGGCCGAGCGCCTCGATGCCGCCGACCAGGACGGCCACGACGACGGACACGAGGGTGATGGTCAGGTTGTAGTACAGCTTCCGGATCGGTTTGACGAAGGCCCAGTTGTAGGCGCCGAGCATCAGCACGCCGTCCGTGGTGTCGATCAAGGACATGCCGGCGGTGAACAGGGCCGGAAACACCATGATCGACCAGATCGAGATGCCTTGGGCCGCCTGGGTGGCGGAGATGCCGAGCAGGCCGATCTCCGTGGCGGTGTCGAAGCCTAGGCCGAACAGGAAGCCGAGCGGGAACATGTGCCAGCTCCGGGTCACGAGCCGGAACAGCGGCCGGAACAGGCGGGCGAGCAGGCCGCGATCGTTGAGCAGGATGTCGAAATCCTCCTCCACGTAGCAACCGCCGTTTCGCACGTGACACCAGGTGCGCCAGACCGAGCGCAGCACGACGAGATTGACGGCGGCGATGGCGAACAGGAAGGCGGCGGAGACCGAGGTGCCGATGATGCCGCCGACGCTCCTGAATTGCTCGAAGCGGCCGCTCAGCGCCGTTGCCGTGGCGGCGATGCCGGCGGCGGCGAGGATGACCACGGTGGAGTGTCCGAGGGCAAAGAAGAAGCCGACGCTGATCGGCCGCTTGCCGGCCTGCATCAGCTTGCGGGTGACGTTGTCGATGGCGGCGATGTGGTCGGCATCGACGGCGTGCCGAAGGCCGAAGCCGTAGGCGAGCAGGGCGGTGCCCAGGAACAGGGGTTGGTCGCGGAACAGCAGAACCGCCCAGAGCCAGACGACGAGGTTTGCGGCGATCAGCAGGCTGTAGATGCCGATCAGTGGTCGGCGCAGGCCGGCACGTCCGTCGAAAGTCCGGGTCACCAAGGCTAACATCGTCAACTCCTGCCGCTTGCGGGAGCAGTGGCCTGCTGGTTCCCGACTCTCCGTTCAGTCGGGGCTCACACGGGACCATCGACCAGAGAACGATGGTTTATTCCTGGACCGATGGCAAACCGTGAAGCGGCGGCGGGGGTGGCGATATGTCTCAGGTGGTGGAGGCAGTGCCGCGCAGGCAGGCGAGCAAGGCCTGCGCGGGATGGGGCAACACCTGGCCATCGACGATCTTGACCTGCGAGCGGCAGGAATAGCCGGTGGCCAGCAGCCGCCCGGTCGCGGCGCCGTCGGCGACGTGCTTGCCCCAGCTCATCGCGTAGATCTGCTCGGAGGTGGCGCGGTGTTCCGCCTCGTGCCCGTAGGTGCCGGCCATGCCGCAGCAGCCGGAGGACAGCACGCGCAGGCTGGCGCCGGCGGCGGTGAAGGCCGCTTGCCAGTCGCGCAGGCTCCCGACGGCGAGGGCGCGCTCGGAGCAGTGTGGCAGCAGCAGGAACTCGCCGCCGCCCTGCCCGGCCGGCACCGCGTCCAGATGCCGCCTGAGCCATTCCTGCACCAGCAGCACCGGCGGCGGGCGGTCCGCTTCCGGCAGCGCCTGGTATTCGGAGCGGTAGGTCAGCGTCATGGACGTGTCGACACCGACCAGTTCGACGCCGGTGGCTGCCAATTCCTTCAACATGGCCGCGTTGCGGGCGGCGGTGCGGGCGAAGGCGCCGAGGAAGCCGTGCACGTGCAGCGGCTTGCCGTTGGGGCGGAACGGGGCGACGAACGGTTGGAAGCCCATGGCCTGCATGACGTCCAGCACCGCCAGCACGGTTTGCGTTTCGTACCAGCTGGTGAAGGCGTCCTGCACCAGCACCACGCTGCGGGCGCGCTCGGCGGGCGAAAGGGCGGCCAGGGTCTCGGGCGTCGCGTCGGCGATGCCGCGGGCGGCGAGTTCGCGCCGCATGGAGATGGGCGAGAAGGTCGGCGTGTGCACCAGCCCGACCGTTCGCATGGCAGCGCGGCCGAGCGGGCTGGCGAGCACGAAGTTAAACGGACCGCGTAGCTTGCCGATGGCGGGGAGCATCGCTTCCAGCGATCCGACCAGGTAGTCGCGCAGGGGGCGGGAGTACCGGCTGTAGTACAGTTCGAGGAACTTGGCTCGGAAGGTCGGCACGTCGACCTTGATCGGGCATTGCCCGGTGCAGGACTTGCAGGCGAGGCAGCCGTCCATGGCGGCTTTCACGTCGTGGGAGAAGTCGGGTTCGTGCGAGCGCGTGTTGCGCAGACGGGTGAGCCAGCCGCGCCAGAGTGGCGCTTGCCGGAAGGCGGCGGCTTCGGTGGCCGGGTCGAAGCCGAGGGCGGCGAGTTGGCGCAGCCAGTCGCGGGTGAGGGAGGCGCGACCCTTGGGCGAATGGCGGCGGTCGCGCGTCACCTTGTAGGACGGGCACATGGCCTCGTCCGGGTCCCAGCTGAAGCAGGCGCCGTTGCCGTTGCAGTGCAGCGCCTCGTCATAGGCGGCGCGGACCGAGGTGGGGATCGTGCGGTCGAGCTGGCCGCGGCGGACCGGGCCGTCGACCGTCAGCAGGGTGCCGCCGTCGGGGGCGGCGATCTTGCCGGGGTTGAGCTGGTTGCGCGGGTCGAAGATGGCCTTGATCGCCTGCAGCGTCGGATAGAGCGGGCCGAAGAAGCGCGGCGAGAACTCCGAGCGCACGCCCTTGCCGTGCTCGCCCCACAGCAGACCGCCGTATTTCTGCGTGATGCGGACCACGTCCTCGGTGACGGCGCGGATCAGGTTGTCTTGCGCCGGGTCCTTGGTGTTGATGGCGGGGCGGACGTGCAGCACGCCGGCGTCGACATGGCCGAACATGCCGTAGGCGAGGCCGCGGGCGTCGAGGGCGGCGCGGAACTCGGTGATGTAGTCGGCCAGGTGCTCGGGCGGCACGGCGGTGTCTTCGACAAAGGCGATCGGGCGGGCATCACCCTGCATGTTGCCGAGCAGGCCGACGGATTTCTTGCGCATGTCCCAGATGGCGAGCACGTCTGCCTCGTCGTGGGCGACGGTGAAGCCGCGGCGGCCTCGGCTGTGGCCAGCCTGGTCGAGCGCGGCGGTGATGCGGGCCAGCGGGGCATCGACGGCGGCGGCATCGTGGCCGACGAACTCGACCAGGTTGACGCCGGTGGCGCGCTGGCCGTCATCGTCGGGGAAGTAGCGCCGCACCGCGTCCCAGATGACGTCGTTCTGCGCCAGGCCGAGCACCTTGGAGTCGATCGTCTCGATGGAGGCGGCGCCGAAGCGGACCAGCTCCTGGGCGTCGCGCAAGGCGGCGTCGAAGCTGTCGTAGCGGATGTTGACCAGGGCCGAATGCTTCGGGATCGGGATGATGTTCAGCTTGGCTTCCGCCAGCAGCGCAAGGGTGCCTTCGCTACCGCAGAGCACCGAGTTGAGGTTGAAGCGGCCCTGGTCGTCGCGGATGTGCGCCAGGTCGTAGCCGGTCAGGCAGCGGTTCAGCTTGGGGAAGTGCGAGGCGATCAGGTCGGCTTGCTCGCGCTGAACGGTGTCGACTAGGCGGTGCACGGCGCCGACCAGGTCGGTGCGGCGCTGCACCCGGCGCAGCTCGTCGTCGCCGAGGGCGCCGGAGGTCCATTCCGTGCCATCGAGCAGCACGGTTGTGAGTTCCAGCACATGGTCGCGCGTCTTGCCATACAGGCATGAGCCCTGGCCGCAGGCGTCGGTGCTGATCATGCCGCCGACCGTGGCGCGGTTGGAGGTCGACAGTTCCGGCGGGAAGAACAGTCCGTGCTCGGCCAGCGCGGCATTGAGCTGGTCCTTGACCACGCCGGCCTGCACCCGCACCCAGCCTGCCGCGGCGTCGATCTCGAGGATGCGGTTCATGTGGCGCGAGACGTCCACCACCAGCCCCTCGGTCAGCGACTGGCCGTTGGTGCCGGTGCCGCCGCCGCGGAGCGCCATCGCGATGTTGGCGAAGCGGGGCTGGGCCAGCACCCGGGCGATGCGCTGCAGGTCGGCCGTGCTGCGCGGATGGGCGATGGCCTGCGGCAACAACTGGTAGATCGAGTTGTCCGTCGCCGACACCACCCGGTCGCCATAGCCTGGCGATAGATCGCCCTCGAACCCGCGTAGCCGAAGCTCGGCAAGGAAGTCGGCGTAGAGCGAGGCCGGAGCCGAAGTCTCCATGAGGCGAGGCAGCATGGCATGTTCCCCGTTGTATCGGTGCTCAACCGCATATGCGCGGGAACCCGGATTTGTGAATGCTAGTGCCCGACCTCGGCGCACCGGCGCAAGCAAGAAACACAAAAATAGAACGCCGTTCGATTATGATTGAAACGCATCGCCGTTTCGTTTTAATCGAAACGTGACGATTGCGGAAAGCGATCGCGACGGGAGGGGACGAATGGCGCCACCATACATCAACGGCCAGGCGGACGGCTTTACGCCCGAGCAGGAGCGGGTGCTGTCGAAGGTCCTATGGCGCGTCGTTCCGTTTCTGTTGCTTTGCTACATCTTCGCCTACCTGGACCGGGTCAACGTGGGCGTTGCCGGCCTGACAATGAACCGCGACCTGGGGTTGTCGCCTGCGCAGTTCGGCTGGAGCGCCGGGCTGTTCTTCTTTGGCTATTTTCTGGCCGAGGTGCCCAGCAACATGGCGCTGCAGGCCGTTGGCGCGCGCAAATGGATCGCCCGCATCCTCATCAGCTGGGGGCTGCTGTCGGCCTGCACCGCGTTCGTGGTCGGCCCGGTCAGCTTCGGCGTCATGCGTTTCCTGCTCGGGCTCGGTGAAGCCGGGTTCACGCCGGGCGTGTTTCTTTACTTCACCTACTGGTTTCCCGCCCGGGCCAGGGGGCGGGCCACCGCAGCGTTCCTGCTCGGCATTCCGATCGCCAACATCATCGGCGCCCCGCTCTCGAGCCTGCTGCTGACGTTCGACGGCATGGGCGGACTGCATGGGTGGCAGTGGTTGCTCATCTTGGAAGGTATTCCGGCGACGATCCTGGGTTTCGTTTGCCTGTTCACGCTGACGGACAGGCCCGAACAGGCGAAATGGCTGACGCCGGCCGAACGCACATGGCTCACCGAGACATTGGCGACCGAACGGCAGCAGATCGCGGCCAAGCACGCGTCGTCGCTCAAGGACGCGTTCACCAACTGGCGGGTGATGATCTGCGCCACCGTGAATTTCTGCGCCATCATCGGCTCGGTCGGGCTCGGGCTGTGGATGCCGCAGATCCTGCGCGGGTTCGGCTTCGGCGTGGTCACGGTCGGCTTCCTCGCCGCCATCCCGTATGTCTGCGGCGCGGTCGCCATGATGCTGTGGGCGCGCCGGTCGGATGCGGGCGGCGAGCGTAGTTGGTATGTCGCGGCCGGGCTCGTGGTGGGCGCCGCCTCACTGGTCGTCGCTGGCCTTGCTACCGCGTCGGCGCTGGTGTCCATCGTGGCGCTGTGCGGCGCCGTGGTCGGCATCATGTGCTACCAGTCGACGTTCTGGCCGATCCCGTCGAGCTTCCTGACCGGCAGCGCCGCCGCCGGCGGGCTCGCGCTGATCGTATCGATCGGCAATCTCGGCGGGTTCGTCGGGCCGTTCCTGATCGGTGCGGTCCGTGAGTCCACCGGCAGCTTCGCCTGGGCGCTGATCGCCGTCGCCGGGTTCCTGATCCTGGGCGCGATCCTGATCCGCATCGTCGGCACCAGCATGCGGCCGGCCCTGGTGGGCCAGCCGGCAGCAGCGCGCACCTAATCACCAACCCTTGGGAGAGAACCATGAGTGAAAAGCAACAATTCCGTCTCGGCTTGGTCGGTTACGGTGAGATCGGCAGCACGCTCGGGAAAGGCCTTCGCGGCGCCGGGCTCGAGCAGATCTTCTGCTACGACAAGTACGCGTTCGACGGACCGTATGCCGAGCTGATCCAGAGCCGCGCCAAGGAGGCCGGCGTCACGCTGGTGCGCTCGCCGCAGGAACTGGCGGACCAGGCCGAGTTGATCGTCAGCGTGACGCCGGGCTCCGCGTCGGTGGCGAGCGCGGACGCCTTTGCCTCCGTGCTCGACGGCCGCCACACTTTCCTCGACTTCGCGTCGGCGACGCCCAAGGTGAAATACGGCGTCGCCGAGCGCCTGGCCAAGACCGGGGCGTTGCTGGGCGACGGCTCCATCATGGGCACGCCACTGCATGGCTACGCGATGCACATGCTGTCGAGCGGCCCGGCGGGGGAACGCGTGGTGGACCTGCTGGTGCCGTGGGGCATGAGCATCGCCTATGTGGGTGACAAGCTGGGCACCGCGTCGGGCACCAAGATCCTACGTTCCGTGCTGATCAAGGGCATCGAGGCACTGGTCGACGAGATGGTGCTGGCCGCCCGCGTCTATGGGCTGGACGAAGCCGTGCTGGCCTCCGCCTCCAAGACCCTGACCCGGCCGTTCATGGATACCGTCCACAGCCTGAGCCCGTCGGGCGTGATCCACGCCAAGCGGCGCGCCGAGGAAGTAGAGATGGCGGCCGAAGCCGTGGCCGATGCCGGGATCGACCCAATGATGACGCGCGCCACGGCGGCACGGCTGCGCTGGAAGGAAAGCCTGGGCTTGAAGGATCACTTCAAAGGCGTGGTCCCCGAGACCTACACGCTGGCGTTCGACGCCATGATCGAGAAGATGCAGTCTGCCGAGAAGAAGTCCGAAGCGGCCGAATAAAAAGAGGGACGGACGATGCAAGCGGAAAAACCGGACCTCTCCCTGATCGAGAAAACGACGATGCGCAAGGTGATCCTGCGCCTCGTTCCGTTTCTGATGATCTGCTACTTCTTTGCGCTGCTCGACCGGGTAAATGTCGGTTTTGCGGCGCTGGAGATGAACAAGGATCTCGGACTGACGCCGGCCATGTTCGGTTTCGGTGCCAGTCTGTTCTTTGTTTCCTACTTCCTGGTCGAAGTGCCGAGCAACTTGGCGCTGCAGAAGGTCGGTGCCCGGCGCTGGATTGCCCGCATCATGATCAGCTGGGGGCTGGTGACGGCCTGCATGGCGTTCGTGGTGGGACCGTATTCGCTCTACACCATGCGCTTCATCTTGGGCGCGGCGGAGGCCGGGTTCTTTCCCGGCGCGATCCTGTACCTGACCTATTGGCTGCCGTCGCAATACCGGGCACGCATCCTGGCGACCTTTACCGTCTCGATCCCGCTGGCGACGTTCATCGGGTCGCCTTTGTCGGTGATGTTGCTCGAGCTCAACGGGGCGCTGGGCCTGCGCGGCTGGCAGTGGCTGTTCATCCTGGAAGGCATACCCACGGTTCTGCTGGGGATCGTCTGCCTGTTCGTGCTGACCGACAGGCCGGCGCAGGCGAGCTGGCTGACGCCGGAGCAGCGCGACTGGCTGGTGGGCCGGCTGGAGGCGGAAGCGGCGGTGCGCAAGCCGGTCGGGCATCTCTCGCTGTGGCAGCTCCTGCGCAACAAATACTTCCTGACCATGGCGCTGGTGTGTTCGGGGGCGTCGGCCACCGGCAGCGTGCTGTCGGTCTGGCAGCCGCAATTGCTGAAGTCGTTCGGGCTGACGAACATGCAGACCGGCTTCGTCAACGCCATCCCCTATGGCATCGCCACCGTGCTGATGGTGCTCTGGGGCCGGCATTCGGACCGCACGCGGGAGCGCCGCTGGCATACCGCCATCCCGCTGCTGCTCGCCGCGACCGGCTTCACCGCGCTCGGGCTGACCGGCACCGCCGTGGTGCCGACCATCATCATGGTGACGTTCTGCCTGGTCGGCGCCTATGCGTTCAAGGGACCGTTCTGGGCGCTGTCGGCCGGCTGGCTGTCAGCCGGCACGCTGGCGGCCGGGCTGGCGGGGATCAATGCGACCGCCAACCTGATCGGCGGCGGGTTGATGGTCAACGTGGTCGGCGTGGTCAAGCAGTCCACCGGCAGCTTCGTGCTCGGCATGCTGCCGCTGGCATTGCTGTGTGCCGCGGCCGCGATCAGCGTCGTGGTCCTGGGGCGGAGCGAGGCGCGCTCGGCCGACGTGGCGATGGTCAAGCCATGAGCGCCCTCGGGCGACGCGGCCTGCTGGGCGGCGCGGTGCTGCTCGGCGCCGTCGGGCGTCGCGCGGTGGCTGGCGGGGTCGACCAAGCCGTTCCCAACAGTGCCGGGACGGCCCCTCCCCGCCTGGACGTGCCGGCCGATGCCTGCGACAGCCATCACCACATCTACGACGGCCGGTTCGCCGTCTCGCCGCACTGGAAGTCGGGCTTTCCCGCCGGGGCAACGGTAGCGGATTACCGCCTGCTGCAGCGCCGCCTGGGCACGACGCGTAGCGTGGTGGTGCAGCCCTCGACCTACGGGGTGGATAATCGGTGCCTGGTCGATGCGCTGGGCCAGCTCGGGCCGACCTCGCGCGGCGTGGCCGTGGTGGATACCGGCGTGCAGGATGCCGAGCTGAAGGAGCTGACGGCCGCCGGCGTGCGCGCCATCCGGGTCAACTTCGTTTCGCCGCAGACCTGGGGCACCACCACGCCGGACATCCTGGAGACGCTGACCCGGCGCGTGACCCCGTTCGGCTGGCACGTGCAGATCCTCATGACCGCCGACCAGATCGCCGCGCATGAGAGCGTCATCAAGGGATTGCCGACCAAGGTCGTCATCGACCATCTCGGCCGCATCCCGCAGCCCGGTGGTCTCGACCACCCCGGCTTCGCCGCGACCCGTCGCCTGCTGGACACGGGCCGGGTGTGGGTCAAGCTGACCGAGCCGTACGAGGACAGCAAGATGGGGCCGCCCTACCTGGATAGCAGCGCGGTCGCACGGGCCTACGTGCAGGCGGCGCCGGAGCGCACCCTGTGGGGTACGGACTGGCCGCACCCCACGCAGCGGGAGAGCAAGCCGGACGACGCGCTGTTGCTTGACCTGTTGACCAGCTGGGCACCGGAGGAGGCCACGCGCCGGCGCATCCTGGTCAGTAACCCGGCCGAGTTGTTCGGCTTCTGAACCCTTTGGGCCGGCCGATGAACGGCCGGCCCGGCCCGTCAGTCGACGCCCTCGCACTTCAGGTCGCGGAGCTGCTTGTCCACCCAGGACGCGTCGTGCGTGCCGGCCTGGATGTTGGCGATCTGCCGCTGCTCGGCGTCGAACTTCGCTGTCGCCGCCTTGAACACCGCCTCCGTGTGATCGAACGGCACGCAGAGCACGCCGTCATCGTCGCCAATGACGAGATCGCCGGGCTCGATGACCATGCCGCCGATGGCGATCGGCACGTTGATCTCGCCCGGCCCGTTCTTGTAGGGGCCGCGATGGGTGACGCCGGCCGCGAACACCGGCACGTGCTGCGCGCGGATGTAGGCGGCATCACGGATGGCGCCGTTGATGACCACGCCGGCGACGCCGCGTGCGGTGGCCTGCATCAGCATCATCTCGCCCATCAGCGCGTTGGTGAGATCACCGCCGGCATCCATGACGATCACGTCGCCGGGCTGGGCGAGCGCGATGGCCTTGTGCAGCATGAGGTTGTCGCCCGGGGGAGCCTTCACCGTCAGCGCCGGGCCGGCCAGGACGCCCCCACCGTGCATCGGACGCAGCCCGGCGCCGCCTGCGGTTAGGCGCGACATGCTGTCGCTGACGTTGGCGACCGGCAGCTTGGCGAAGCGTGCGACGGTATCGGCGCTCACCTGCCGCTTGCGTTGCGCTACCTTGAACCCTGCTGACATAAGCGGCTCCTCCCAATCATTATTTCAGAATGGCGTTCTATTATCGGGTTTTCACCGCTTTTGCAAAGGACGGAGCCACCGTTCAACCAGCATACGACTCCATCTGCGACAGGATGGCGCGAAGCTCCTCCCGCCCGGCCGTGCTCAACGGGGTTTGCGGCGCCAGCGGGGCACCCACCGGGAAGCCCTGCAGCTCCAGGCCACCCTTGATGCAGGCGGCCAGCGAGTGGCGGGCGAAGGCCTGGTTCATCGGCCACAGCGTGCGCTGCAGCGCCATCGCCGCCGCCCAGTCGCCTCGGCGGCAGAGATCATAGAGCGCCACGCTCTGCTTCGGGATCAGGCAGGCCGGGCCCGCCATCCAGCCGGCGCCGCCGATCATCATCACGCAGGCCGGGATGTGCGAGGAGGCGGCGAACACGCCCATGCGGCCTTCGGTCTCGGTCAGGATGGAGAGCAGGCGCCCGGTATTGGTTGAGGCGTCCTTGATGTAGCGGATGTTCGGCACCGTCGAGAGACGCTTGAGCACCGGCAGCGACAGGTCGGAGCGCTGGAATTGCGGGTTGGTGTAGAGCACCACCGGGCCGTCGGTGGCGTCGGCGACGGCGCGGAAGTAATCCTCCACGCCGGCATCCGCGACCGGGAAATAGGCTTCCAGTATGGCCAGCACGCCGTCGGCGCCGCGCTTCATCACCGCGCGGGCCAGTTCGGCGCCGCCGCGCACCGTGGTGGCGGCCACCCCGGCCAGGACCGGAACCCGGCCGCGCGCGGCCTCCACCACGACCTCGACGATCTCCAGCTTTTGTTCCGTGTCGAGATAGGCGAACTCGCCGGTGCTGCCGAGCGGCGTGAGGCCATGCACGCCGGCATCGATCAGGTGATCGACCAGCCGGGTCAGCACGGAGCGCATCACCCGGCCATCGGCGTCGATCGGCGAGACGAGATAGGGGAACACGCCGTGAAGCGTCATCGGGTCGGACATGGCTGGTCTCCGTTGGCGGAAGCCGCTCGGCTATAGGGTCGGCACGTCCGTCTTGCCAGCGCCGTGCATGAGGTGCGCTGCGGGTCGAACTCGTCGCACCGCTTGGCCGTCACCACGGGCGAGGGCAGCTCCGGCCCGTTACTTTGCGCCCGACCACCCTTGATCAGGGTAGCCGCGGCGTCCGCAGCCCGGCCGCTTCTCCCCCGTCCACGCCGAACACGGTGCCGTTGACGTAGCTCGACCGATCCGACAGCAGCCAGCCCACCGCCTCGGCCACCTCCTCGGGCCTGCCGAAGCGGCCAGCGGGGATGCGCTGCTCGAGTTGCCGCCGTCGCAGGTCGTCCTGCTTGATGCGGGCCATCATGCGCGTGTCGATCTGGCCCGGGCAAATGGCGTTGAACCGGACCTCCTCGCCGAATTCAAGTGCGAGCGCCTTTGTCATGCCGATGACGGCAGCCTTGGACGCGCAATACAGGGCCAGTCCTTCCTCGCCGGTCCAACCCGCAATGGACGCGACGTTGACGACGGAGCCCCTGCCCGCGCTTAGCCCGGCGAGGGCGCACCGCGTGAATAGGAAGACGCTGCGGGCATTGACGTTCATTACCTCGTTCCAGTCCTCGGCGGTCGCCTCGGCGAACGAGATGCGCCGGCCCATGCCAGCGTTGTTGACGAGCCCTGACAGCTTGCCGTCGCCGCGGTCCAGCGCTGCCTCCACGACGGTGCGGATGTCGCGTTCCTCCGCCACGTCGCCGGGCACGAAGCATGCGCCGGTTTGCGTCGCCAGGGCTTCGCCCGCCGCCAGGTCGCGGCCGGTGAACACGACGCCATCGGGGGCCAGTAGCTCGACGCACGCCCGCCCGATCCCGTGCGTGCCGCCTGTGATGATGATCATTCCTGCGATTAGGCTGGTGGACTTGCCGCTGTAAACCAGTCGCAGATCTGGCTGCCGGTGGTGAAATGCGTTTCCGTGGAGCGTTGCAGAAGATCCAGGGCGCGGCGTAGTTCGCCGATCCGATGCGGGACCGCGATCAAGTGGGGATGCAGACCGATCGCGAGAACACGGACCTGGCGGGTGCATTCGGTTTCGAACTCCCGCAGCGTGCGCTCGATCCGGCTCAAAAGCTCGCCGGTCGCGTGCCGCTCGACGGCGTAGACGATCGAATCGTTGATCTCGAGATTGTACGGCATCGCCACCAACGGGCCGTGCTCGGTGGTGAGATAGGAGGGCACGTCGTCGACAACCCAGTCGCAGACGTAGTCGAGGCCGGCCTGCTTGAGCAGGTCCGGCGTTTGCACCGTTTCGCGCAGCCCGGGGGACAGCCAGCCGCGGGGCCGGGTTCCGGTGAAGCCGGCGATCTTGTCGAGGCAAGCCTTGATCAGGGCCGCTTCGCCGCCATCGACGTGGTTGGTGGCGCGCTGGTGCATGCCGTGCGCGATGAACTCCCAGCCGGCTTTCAACATGGCTTCGGCGGCTGACGGATAGGCGTCGATGACGCCGGCGTTGAAGCTGGTGGAGACAGGCAGGCCGTCGAGCAGATCGAGCAGGCGCGGCATGCCGGCGCGCATGCCGTAATCCGCCCAGGAGAAGTTGGGAACGTCCGGCACGGTGTCACGGCCGTGCGGCGGCGTGATGATCGTACGCGGCATCGCCTGCTCGAACACCCAGTGCTCCACGTTGACGACGAGGTGCACCAGGATCCGTTTACCCCCGAGCGGCGGCAGCGGCGGCACGCTGGAGGACAGGCGATACGGGATACGCGGATTGGCCATGGATGCCCTCAGTGCGGCGCGTGGGCACCGCGCATCTCGGCCATGACGATGGCCTTGAGGCGGGTGAACCCGGGGGAGGTCAGCGTGTCGATCGAGCGGGGCCGCGGGAGGT
Organism: uncultured Acetobacteraceae bacterium; assembly: GCA_964613945.1. Lineage (GTDB taxonomy): Bacteria > Pseudomonadota > Alphaproteobacteria > Acetobacterales > Acetobacteraceae > JAVVHH01. Next base: position 22,977 of record CAZTJC010000038.1, on the reverse strand, counting down.
CGATCGGGATCTCGCGGGTGATGCGGCCGGGTCGGGCGGTCATGACGCAGACGCGGTCGGCCAGCAGGATCGCTTCGTCGATGTCATGGGTGACGAACAGCACGGTCGTCTTCAGGGTCTGCCAGATGTCGAGCAGAAGCTCCTGCATCGAGAGCCGGGTCTGGGCGTCGAGCGCGCCGAAGGGTTCGTCCATCAGCAGCGCCTTGGGCTGCATGACCAGCGCCCGCGCAATGCCGACGCGTTGGCGCATGCCGCCGGAGAGCTGCACCGGCAGCGCCCCGTGGAAGTGCTCGAGCCCCATCAGGCGCAGCATCTCGCGGGCGCGGGGCTCGTATTGGCTGCGTGGGACCTTCTGCACTTGCGGGCCGAACACGACGTTGTCCCAGACGGTGAGCCAGGGCATGAGCGAGGCTTCCTGGAACACGACGCCGCGGTCGGGGCCGGGTCGGGAGACGCCGCCGCCATCGAAGGTCAGGGTTCCTTCGGTGAGCGGTTCGAAGCCGGCGACGAGGTTGAGCAGGGTGGACTTGCCGCAGCCGGAGGGGCCGAGCAGCGCCACGAACTCGCCGGCGGCGACGTTGAAGTCGACCCGGTCGAGCGCGCGCACGCCACCGGGGTAGGCCTTGCCGACGGCCTGGAGGTCGATCGTGGTCATGGCCGGGTCAGGCTCCGAACGATTGCAGGCGACGCCAGCGCAGCGCCCAGAACTCGAGCCGGACCAGCACCCAGTCGGACAGGAAGCCGAGCAGGCCGATGGAGACCATGTCGGCGATCACGATATCCATGCGGCCGACGTAATAAGCGTCCCACAACACGTAGCCGAGGCCGGATTTGACCGCGACCATCTCGGCCACGATGACGGCGGTCCAGCCGATGCCCAGGCCGATGCGCAGCCCGGCGAAGATGGACGGCATGGCTGCCGGCAACACGACCCGGCGTAGGATGTCGGTCTGCTTGGCGCCCATCATCAGCGCGGCGCGGATCCAGTTCTTGTCGACGCCGCGCGCGCCCTGCGTGGTGTTGATGACGATCGGGTAGAACGCGCCAATGGTGATAAGGAAGATGGCGCCGAAATCGCGGATGCCGAAGATCGCCAAGGAGATCGGCAGCCAGGCGGTGATCGGAACCGGGCGGAGCCACTGGATCGTGGGGTCGACCATGGCGGAGGCCAGGCGCGACCAGCCGATGACGAGGCCGAGCGGAACACCGAGCAGGATGGCGACGGCAAACCCCTCGGCAACACGCTCGGCGGAGTGGCCGAGCGCGGCGGCCCAGGTGCCGACATAAGGCGAGAGCGTCATCGGGCCGGCATGACCGAAGGCCCAGGTCAGCCAGGCGGCCCAGACCCGGTCCGGCGTCGGTAGGGCACCGCCGGCCAGCGAGCCGTCGGTTCCCGCAAACTGCCACAACGCCACGGCCAGCACTGGCAGCACCAGAGCGAGCAGGCTGCGGCCGATCTGCGCCCGCCGTCGCGGTCGATGTTCCGCTCGTGGTGACGCAACGGTGACGGCGGCGCTGGCGCTCACGCCTTCATCGCCGTTTCGAGCAGGCTGCCGTCCCAGTAACGGTCGATCTCGCCGGAGACGTCCTTCGGGATGACGCCGAGGTCGGTGAACGCCTTGGCCTGGCGTTTGACCTGTTCGGGGGTGATGACCGGGCCGAGGGTGATGATGCCGGCGATGCGGGTCGCGACCTCGGGATCGAGTCCCGTGAGCGCGGAGATGGCGGTGCTGAATTTCGCCGGCGAGGTGCCGAGTTCCTTCATCTTGGCGACATAGGCGGTGACGAAGGCCTGAATGGCGTCGCGCTTGGCCGCCAGCGCGGATTTGTTGGCGACCAGCATGCCGAGTTCAGCGCCAACTGCTTTGGACACCGAATAGTCGAGGTTTTTGGCGTAATAGCCGTAGCCCTTGATCACCGGGATCGACTCGAATGGCTCCCAGGTGACGATGGCGTCGACCTCGCCTTTTTCGAGCGCAGTATCCAGATTGGTGCCGGCACCCTGGACGTTGACGGCGGTGAACGAGTTGTAGGGAATACCCTTCTCGATCAGCGTGGCGGCGAACTGGAACCAGACGGCGGAGCCTGGCGCGATGGCGATCTTCTTGCCGGCGATGTCGGCCCAGCTGTCGAACTTGGTGCCGGTGCGGGCGACGACGTATTTGGGCGATGCGCCGACGCCCATCAGGCCGACCATGCTGGTCGATCCGTTGGCGAGTGCGATGGCGAGGTCGGCCGGGCCGACCGCGGCGATGTCGAGCGAGCCGGCGAGCAGCGCCGTGCGCGCGTCGGCGTAACGGACGAACTCGACCAGGGCGACGTCCGTTCCCGACTGCTTCAATGCGGCAGCGGCTTCAATGATCGGCGCGAGGTGGGCGACCTTCTGATACCCGACGGTGAGCGAGGCCGGCGCCGCGCGTGCGCCGGCGGCGAAGAGACCGAGAGCAGGAAGCCCGGCGAGGATCGTACGACGCTTCATGGGAGATCTCCTGCTGTGATCATTCAACTGAACGCTTCAGCATCATTGCGCTAACGGCGTTCGGCGACCAGACGTGACCCCGTGCGGGTTCGCGTGCGCCGGGCTGGTTGGGAAGGCGAGCTGGCGAATGACGTCGCCCAGTACCGCGGCGCCGGCCGCGACGTGGACCTGTTCCGCCCATTCATGCTCCGCATGACTCACGCCGTCGCAGCAGGGGATGAAGATCATGGCGCTGGGGCAGAGCGGAGCCAGGTAGCGCGCATCGTGTCCGGCCGCTGAAAGGATGGGCAGAGAGGCGATGCCTCGGGTGGATGCTGCGGCTTCGATCACGTTGCGCAACGTCGGATCGAAGGCGTTGGAAGCGGCATGGGACAGGCGGGTGATCTCGACGGCACAAGGCGCTGCATGGTGCCGGGCCAGTGTCTCCACCCGCTCGCCCATCGCGTCCAGCACCGCATTGTCAGGGTGCCGCAGATCCACGCGGAAGCTGACCCGGGCCGGCACCACGGAAGGCGCATTGGGCAACAGCTCGACCCGGCCAATGGTGAACTTGATGGCGGGGCCGGCGCCGCCGATTTCCGAGTGCATCGCATGCGCCATGGTGGCGAAGGTCGCCAGGGCATCGCGGCGATCGGCCATGGCCAAGGTGCCGGCATGACCCTCCTCCCCGGTGATCGTGATCGCCCAGGTCGTCTTGCCCTGGATGCCCGTCACGACGCCGATCGGGATGCCATATTGCTCCAGCACCGGCCCCTGCTCGATATGCGCTTCCAGGTAGCAGGCGGGGATGAAGCCCAGCTCGCGGCGCGGCAGGTCGGGGAAAGCCGATAGCAACCCGTCCAACGCCTGCCCCACGCTGATCCCGTCCGCATCCCGCACGGCGCGGGTCGCCTCCAGGCTGCGCGCTCCGGCAAAGGTGGCGGAGCCCATGATGCTGGGGGCGAAACGGCTGCCCTCCTCGTTCATCCAGGCCACCACGGTCAGGTCTCGCTCCGGCATGCAGCCGTCTGCCGCCAACCCCAGCACGGCTTCCAGCGCGGCCAGCGTGCCGAAAGCGCCGTCGAACTTGCCCCCGGTGGGCTGTGTGTCCAGGTGGCTGCCGGCCAGGATCGGGGGGAGGCTTCCGTCACGCCCTGGTAGCGTCAGGAACAGGTTGCCGACCGGATCGACGGAGGGGACCAGCCCGCCCTCCGTCGCCCAGCCCAGCACCAGGCGCCACGCTGCCGCCTCGCCTTCCGTCAGCGCCTGCCGGTTCACGCCGCCGGCCGGCAGCGCGCCGATCTCGGCCAGGCGCATCAGCCTGGTCCAGAGGCGGTCCGTGTCGACGGCCGGGTTCACGAGGTCCGCATCACCTGACCCGGGAGTGCCCGCGGATCGCGCGGCAACCAGGCGCCGGCTTCGACCTGGGCGATGAACTCGGCCAGCAAGGCGTTGAACATCGCGGGCTCCTCTAGGTTCAGCGTGTGACCCGTCTTGGGGAACACGCTGAGGCCGCAGGCGGGGATCGTGCGCTTCAGGAACAGGCCGGGCTGGAGACAGTGATCGTCTTCGTCGCCGACGATCACCAGGGTGGGCACGGTCATGCGCTTGAGCCCGTCCTCCAGATCCCATAGCGAGGGCCGCATCGCCTGCACGCCGCGCATGGTCAGCGCCGCGCCTTTGCTCGAATGCGTGGCCAGCCGGTCCGCGAACTCCCGCCAGCCGCGGGGGTCCTTGGCCTGGAACTGCACGCGGCTGGCGCCTTCGGCGTAGATGGGCGCAAAGGCCGGGGCACCGAGCGTCTCGAACTTGTCGGCGACTTCGCGCGAGACGCCGCGGAAGTAGTCCTCGTGTTGCTTCTCCGCCCCGTAACCGGCGCCGGCGACGGTCAGCGACAGGGTACGATCGGGATGTGTCAGGCCGAAATGGAGCGTGGCGAACCCGCCCATCGACAGGCCGACGATGTGCGCCCGGTCAATGCCGAGCCCGTCCAGCACGGCGACCGCATCGGTCACGGCGATGGCCTGGGAGTATCGCGCGGCCTCGTCCGGAACGTCGGACGGCGGGTAGCCGCGGGCGGCGTAGGTGATGCAGCGGTGGCGGCGGCTGAAATGCCGCAGCTGCGGCTCCCAGCTGGCATGGTTGCCGCCGAATTCATGGATGAACAGGATCGGCGTGCCGGAACCGGCCTCCTCGACATGGAGAGCGATACCGTCCGAGGTGGTGATACGCATGGGTGGCTCCTAGAATTGCGCCGGGACGTCGTTCAGCGTGCGGGCTTCCGCCACCAACTCGGGCAGCAGGGTGCAGAAGCGCTCGGCCCAGGCTTCCGGCACGGAGGTGCTGACCTTCACGAAGCGGTCGCCGAACCGGGCGGTATGATAGGTGCCCTGGCGAATCATGATGCCGCGGCGGTTGAAGCACTCGACCAAGGCCTCTGGTCGGATGCCGGCGCCCTCAGTCTCGATGACCAGGAAGTTGCCGTGGCTGGGCCAGACCGGGATGGACAGCCCGTCGATGCCGGCGACCGCGGCACCGATACGCCGCTTGTTGGCATTGTCGATGGCGCGCACCGTCGTCATCCATTCCGCCTTCACCGCCAGCCCGGCCATCGCCGCACGCTGCGCCACCACGCTGGCGCCCAACACGCTGGTCGCCTGGTCCGCGAACTCCGCGAACAGGGCCGGCGGGGTCACCAGCGCGCCGATGCGCAGGCCGGCCAGCCCGAGCCATTTGGAGAACGACAGCGACACCACCGCATGGTCCGGCGCCTCCAGCAGCGCTGGATGGTGGCCCTCGGCGAAGTCGCGATAGGTGCAATCATGCACCAACAGCGCGCCGCACTCCCGTGCGATCGCGGCAAAGGCGCGGATCTCGTCGACCGTGTAGCAGATGCCCAGCGGATTGTTCGGGTCGACCAGGTAGATGATGGCGGTGCGGCCGTCCACCGCGGCTTCCAACGCCGCGGGCGTCAGCCGGTAGCCGGTCTCCGGACCGTAAATCGGGATCTCGATCACTTCCGCGCCCGCCTGTCGCGCGAACAGGCACGGCCATTTCCAGGTCGGATCGGTGGTGACGAAGGTGGTGCCGGGCCGGCAGCGTGCACGGCAAACCATGGCGAGGGCGCTGACCCCGCCTTCCGTCACCAGCGCTTCGGCCCCCGGCACGCCGAGATCGCCGACGATGGCCGCTCTCAAAGCCTCGAAGCCCAGCGGCGGAGCGTAGGCGTTGTACTCGCCGGCCTCGACCGAGGCTATCATCGCCTGCTGCACGGCGGGGTGCGTCGGGATGTGGTTGGTGTTCTGCCCCATCCACATCAGCCCCGGCGTGCTCGCCAGGGTGTCGAAATAGCGGTTGCGGGTCAGCAGGTCCGCCATCAGATCACCGAGCCGCGGGCCGAGATGCCGCCATCGATGGTGACCACGGTGCCGGTGATGTAGCCGGCCCGGGGGGAAGCCAGGAACGCGGTGAGGTCGGCGACCTCCTCGGCCGTGGCCGGCCGCTTGCCGGGATAGCGGTCGTACAGCTCCTCCCAGCGGGCCTCGTCGCCCAGCATGTCGATCGCCTTGCGCTTCATGATCTTCAGCATCCGCGCGGTCGCCACCGGGCCCGGATTGATGCCCACCACCCGCACGCCATCGTTGAGGCTGGCGCCGCCGATCGCCTTGGTGAACGACATCAGCGCCGCGTTGCCGGTCGAGCCGGCGAAGTAGCTGGCGTCCCAGTTCTCGCCGGAATTGCCGATGATGTTCACGATGACCCCGTCCCCCTTCATGTCCCGGGCCTTCAGCCGGGCGTAGAAGGCGCGGGTTAGGGTGATGTAGCCGAACACCTTGAGGTCGAAGCCGGCCCGCAGCGCCGCATCCGTCACCACGCCCAGCGACCCCGCCGGAATGTCGCCGGCATTGTTGACGACGATGTCGGTGTCCGCCGCTGCTTCGGCCAGCGCCTCCATGGCCTCCGTGCTGGACAGGTCCGCCCCGTGCACCGTGACGCGGACGCCGTGCTTGGCTTCGATTTCCGCCTTGGCCTGCTCCATCGCCGCGGCGTTGCGCGCCGCCAGATGCAAGTGGCAGCCTTCGGCGGCAAAGGTGTGGGCGCAGGCCAGGCCGATGCCCTGAGAGGCGCCGGTGATCAGGACGGTCTTGTTGGAAAGGCCAAGGTTCACGCAGGTTCTCCGGAATTCGATATACAAGGGTAGGCAATTTGCATACCAATGCTCAGTCGAACGCGGCGATGAAGTCCAGCAGGTTGTCGCCGAGCAGCGTCAAGTGCGCTCTCATGGCGGCATGAGCGCGGTCCGCGTCGTGCGCGAAGATCGCGTCCATGATCGCCTGGTGTTCCCGCAGGGTGTCGGCGATGCGGTTGGGCATCCGCGTGACCCGTCGCCGATATCCCGCCACGCGGTTGCGCAAACGCCGGGTCTGATCGGCCAGGAAGCCGTTGCAGGACGCCTCGTAGATCGCCTCGTGAAATTCCTGGTTCACGTCGTAGAACACGTCCGCTCCCTGGTCGGCCGCCGCCAACAATCGCTCGTGGATCACCGTCAGGGCGGCCTTCTGCGACGGCGTCAACCGGCGCGCCGCCAGCCGGGCACAAAGGCCTTCCAGCTCCCCCATGACCTGGAACATCTCAACCAGCGCATGCACGCCGATCACCCGGACGGCGGCACCCTGGCGACCGCGCAACTCCACTAGGTCGTCAGCGGCGAGCAGGCGGAACGCTTCGCGCACCGGGGTGCGGGAGACGCCGAAACGCTCGGCGATCTCCTGTTCGTCCAGCTTGGCGCCGGGCTCGATGCGGCCTTCGGCGATCTCGGTCTGCAGTTGGCGGTGCACCAGGCTGGCGCGCGTTTGCGCCGGGTCGGCCGTCGCCGCTTGCTCGTTTCGTGACCTTGTCGCTCGTCCTTGTGCTTCCGAAACGCGCATATGTGCACAAACCTATGTTCCAGGCATACATGCAATGTAGCCCATAGCGGTCGCACGGCAAGCGTCGCGGTGCGCGCGCGTCTATTGGCATGGGCCTTGCTGTGTCCGGCCTGGACAGACAAGGACATCAGCGTGGCCCTCGCGGCACCCGATCGCACGATCCCGGACCTGCTGGAGATGCGCGGCATTTCCAAGACCTTTGGCCCCACCGTGGCGCTCGACGGGCTCGAACTGTCCGTGCCGGCCGGCGAGTTCGTCACCGTCGTCGGCCCGTCCGGCTGCGGCAAGAGCACGCTGTTCAACATGGTCGCCGGGCTGGAGGAGCCCGATGCGGGTGGTGCGATGCGGTTCAAGGGGCGGGGCTGCCACGCGTCCGAGTTGCTGGGGCAGGTCGCGTTCATGCCGCAGCGCGACCTGCTGCTGCCCTGGCGCAGCGTGATCGACAACGCGATCCTGGCCAACGAGATCGAGGGGGCGCCGAAGCGAGAGGCGCGTGCCAAGGCGCGGCGCATGGTGCCGGAGTTCGGGCTGGCCGGGTTCGAGGATCAGTATCCGCACCAGCTTTCCGGCGGCATGCGGCAGCGCGTGGCGCTGATGCGGACCTTCATGTTCGAGCGTGACCTGATGCTGCTGGACGAGCCGTTCGGCGCGCTGGACGCGCTGACGCGCACCATTATGCAGCGCTGGCTGCTGGACGTCTGGGAGCGGCACCGCCGCACCATCCTGTTCATCACCCATGACGTGGACGAGGCGATCTTCCTCGGTGACCGCGTGCTGGTCATGACCGCCCGGCCCGGCCGGGTGAAGCTCGAGCGCCGCGTGGACCTGCCGCGCCCGCGCGATGCCGGGCTGGTGCTGACGCCGGAGTTCATCGCCCTCAAACGCGACATCCTGGCTGCAATCGAGGAGGAAAGTATGAAGAGCTTCTCGGCATCGGTGCCGGTGGCGGCATGACGATGGACGCGGCGGAGCGGCAGGCCCGCATCGATCTGGCGGCCTGTTACCGGCTGGTGGCGCGGATGGGTGTGGACGACCTGATCTACAACCACATCTCGCTACGGGTGCCGGGGCATGACGATCAGTTCCTGATCAACCCGTACGGCATGCTGTTCGAGGAGATCACGGCCTCCTCGCTGGTCAAAATCGACATCGACGGCCGCAAGCTCGACGACACGCCGCACGCGGTCAACGCCGCGGGCTTCGTGATCCACGGCGCCATCCATGCGGCGCGGCACGACGCCGCCTGCGTGTTGCACACGCACTCCGACGCCGGCGTGGCGATCACCGGGCAGGAGGCCGGGCTGCTGCCGTTGAGCCAGTTCTCCATGTGGTTCTATGGGCGCCAGGGATTCCACCCCTACGAGGGCGTCGCCATCGACCTGGCGGAGCGGGAGCGCCTGGTCGCCAACCTCGGCGACAACCCCGTCCTGCTGATGCGCAACCACGGCACGCTGACGGTGGGGCAGACGCCGGCCGAGGCGTTCATGATGCTGTACTACTTCGAGCGCGCCGCCCGCATCCAGCTGCACATGCAGGCGTCCGGCACGCCGCTGACCGTGCCGTCGCACGAGGTCTGCGCCAAGGCAAACGCCCAGTTCTGGGGCCAGATGGGCGACATTCAGCGACCCGGCCAGCGCGAATGGCCCGGCCTGCTCCGCCAACTCGACCGCGCCGACCCCTCCTATCGCAGCTGACCCCGGAGCACCTCCCATGAACAGACGGCACCTGCTCGCGACCCTTGCAGCCTCCGCGACCCTTCCCGCCTTCAACGTGCGTGCGCAGACGCTCACCAAGGCCAGCCTCAGGCTGAAATGGCTGCCGCAGACGCAGTTCGCCGGGTTCTACCTGGCCAAGGCGCGTGGGTACTACGCGGCGGAGGGCATCGATCTCACCATCAATCCCGGCGGGCCAAACCTGCTGACGGAGAACTTGGTCGCCACCGGTGCCGACACGTTCGGCCTGTCGGGCGGCACGGACAGCGTGTTCGCGGCGCGGGACAAGGGATTGCCGGTGGTGTGCGTCGGCATCTCGCACCAGGTGACGCCATTCGTGTTCGTGTCCCGCGTCGACGGCCCGATCAAGACGCTGCCGGATTTCCGCGGCAAGACCGTCACCACCTGGTTCACGGGCGCCAATTACGTGCTGCTCGGCATGCTGGCCCAAGCGGGCATCAAGCCGGGCGAGCTGACGCTGCAACCGCAGCAGGTGAGCATGACGCCGTTCATCGACGGCCAGAGCGACGTCGCGACCGCCACGCTCTACAACGAATACTACACGCTGTTGACCCGCATGGGCGCCGACAAGCTGCGCCGCTTCGTGCCGGAGGATTACGGCGTCACCTTTCCGCGCGACACCGTCATTGCCAGCGAGGCCACGGTGAAAGGCAAGCCGGAGCTGGTGCGCGGCTTCCTGCGCGCCTCGATGCGCGGCTGGCGCGAGGCGCTGCGGGAGCCCAAGGCCGGGGTGGACACCGTCATGGCTGTGGCGCCGACGCTGGACCGTGCGGCCCAGGAGTTCATGCTGACGGAGGCCGGCAAGCTGATGGTGGCGGGCCAGGCGAGCCAGGACGGGCTGCTGTGGATCAACAAGGATGCGGTGAAGTCCGCGCATGACTTCCTGCTCAAATACGAGGTGATCAAGAAGCCGGTTGATTTGGCCGCTGCCTACGACCGCAGCTTTCTCGACGCCATTCCGGTAGCCGACCGACTAGCCTAACCCCCATGCGCTTCGCTGCATCGTTGGGGCGATTGCTGGCCGGGTTGCTGATCGCCGGGTTGCTGTGGGAGGGGGCGGTCGTGGTGTTCGGCATCCGGCCGGCCTATCTGCCGCGGCTGTCCGCCATCCTTGCCGCCGTCGCCGCCACCCCGGGCGCTTATCTGGACGGCTTCTTGCGCACGCTGGAGGAGACGCTCATCGGCTTCGCCTGCGGTGCCGTGGTCGGCGTGGGCAACGGGTTGGCGTTCTTCCGCTGGCCGGTGCTGCGGGACATGCTGTTCCCGATCTTCGTCGTGTCGCAGACCATTCCGGTGATCGCGTTCGGGGCGCTGGTGGTGCTGTGGTTCGGCAACACGCTGCTGGCCAAGGCGGTGATCGCGTTCTACCTGACCTTCTTTCCCGTCACGGTGAACACGTTGCTTGGCCTCCGCTCCGTCGACCCGGCCCAGGTCGCGCTGCTCCGCAGCTTCGGCGCCACCGGACGGGCGCTGATGCTGCGGCTGCAACTGCCCACCGCCCTACCGCAGATCTTTGTCGCGCTACGCCTGGGCGCCTCGCTCAGCCTGGTCGGCGCCATCGTCGGCGAGTGGTTCGGCGACACCACCGGCCTCGGCGTGCTGCTGCTGCAGGCGATGTACACCGAGAACGTGGTGGGGCTGTGGGCGGCGATCCTGTGCGCTGCCGTGCTGGGCACCGGCTTCTACGCCGCGGTGGCGGAAACCGAGCGGCGGCTGGTGTTCTGGAGCGCCGAGTCATGAGCCGGTCCACCGCGCGCGGCGTGCTGGGCGGCCTGCTGCTGATGGCCGTGTGGGAGGGCTTGGCCCGTGGCCTGCATTTGCCGGCCTATACCCTGCCGGCGTTCAGCGAGATCCTGTTTTCCATCTGGGATCAGCGCCTGTCCTTGGTGCGCGCCGGTGGTGTGACGTTGGCGGAGGCTTTGCTGGGGTACGCCGCCGGGTCGCTGATCGGCATCGGCTTTGCGGTGCTACTGGTGGTTTTGCCCTGGACGCGGCGCGGCGTGATGCCGGCGCTGCTCGCCATCAACTCCGTGCCGGTCGCCGCCTATTCGCCACTGGTGCTGCTCTGGTTCGGGCTCGGCTGGTCCTCTAAGATCGTCATGGTGGCGCTGGCGGTGGGCTTTACCGTGTTCCTCAGCGCGCTGGCCGGGTTCGACCGGGTGGACCGGCGCAGCGTGGGTCTGCTGCGCTCCTTTGGCGCCGGCCCGTTCGGCATCCTGTGGCGGCTGCGGCTGCCCACCGCCCTGCCGCTGATCGCCGCCGGGATGCGGGTGGCGACGGTGCGCAGCCTGATCGTGGCCATCATCACCGAGATGCTGGGCGCCTATGGCGGGCTGGGCTGGATCATCTACCAGGCCGTGGTGCAGATCGACTTTGTCCAGGTCTGGTCGGCGATCTTCGTGGCCTCGGCCATCAGCCTGGCCTTCTTCGGCCTGATCGGCGCCGCCGAACGTCGTATCGTGTTCTGGAAATAGCCATGCCGCGCCAGATGCATCTCGGCCTGTTCCTCTTGGGCACGGGCAGTCACGTCGCGGGCTGGCGCATGCCGGGGGCGGTGGACAGCTTCCAGGACATTGACGCCATCCAACGCATCGCCGCCGACGCGGAACGTGCCTGCTTCGACATGATCTTCATGGGCGACAACCTGTACGCCGATCCGGCCACCCACCCGTCCTATACCGCTCGCCTGGAACCGCTCACCATGCTCGCCGCCATTGCCGCGACCACGCGGCACATCGGCCTGGGTGCGACCATGTCGACCACGTATAGCGACCCGTTCACCGTCGCCCGCGCCTTTGCCTCGCTCGACCACATCAGCCATGGCCGCGCCGCCTGGAACGCCGTCACCGGCGCCAATCCGGCCGCCGCCGGCAATTTCGGCCGCCTGCATCCGAACCACGCCGAGCGCTACACGATCGCCACCGAGTTCGTCGACGTGGTCAAGCGCCTATGGGATGGCTGGGCGGACGATGCGGTCGTCGCCGACCGCGCCACCGGCCAGTACATCGACCCGGCCCGTGTCCGCCGCATCGACCATGACGGGCCGCACTTCAGCGTTGCCGGGCCGCTCAACATCGGCCGTGCGCCGCAGGGCCATCCCGTGGTGCTGCAGGCCGGCGGCTCGGAGCCCGGACAGGCACTGGCGGCGGCCACGGCCGACGTGGTGTTCTCCGTCGAACAGGACATCGACGAAGCCCGCGCGCATTACGCCGCCTTCAAGGCCCGCCTCCCCGCCCTGGGCCGCGACCCCGACACGGTGAAGATCCTGCCCGGCGTCATGCCGGTGGTCGGGCGCACCGATCGCGAGGCGTTCGATACGCTGGCGCAGCTTCAAGGCTTTGTGGATTCCGGCAACGCCCTGGCTTTGCTGTCGGACCGGCTGGGCGTGGACATGAGCGGCTATCCGCTCGACGGCCCGGTGCCGGATCTCGCGTTGCCGGACACGTATCACAGCTTCAGCCGCGTGATGCTGAGCAAGGCCCGGCGGGAGTCGATGACCCTGCGCGACCTCTACAATCTGACGGCCGCGGCGCGCGGGCATTGGGTGCTGTGCGGTTCGGCGGAACGGGTGGCCGACACGCTGGGCACCTGGTTCACCACCGGTGCGGCGGATGGCTTCAACATCATGCCGCCGTACTTCCATGAGGGGTTCGGCAGCTTCACAGAGCTGGTGATCCCCATCCTGCAGGAGCGCGGCTGGTTTCGCCGGTGCTACGGGGGAATGACGTTGCGCGAGACATTGGGGCTGCAACGGCCGGCTCATCCCGTCTCGGCGATGCGTTCCTGAGCATTATCCTGGCAGGTTGACCCCGGCCACCACGCGCCCGAAAAGGGCGAAGCAGACGATGAGGGAATTCATGTCCAAACGGATCATGGCACTGGCGCTGGCAGCGGCGGTCGGCGGCGGAATGCCGGCCAAGGCAGACACGTTGGTGGTCTGCACCGAAGGGAGCCCGGACTACCTGAACGCGGCGATGAGCACCGCCAACACCTCGTTCGACGTCACCGAGCAAACATCGGATCGATTGATCGGCATGGAGATCGGTGGCTCCAAGCTGGTGCCGGCGCTGGCGGAGTCCTGGACCGTGTCTGATGACGGTCTCACCTACACGTTCAAGCTGCGGCGCGGCGTGAAGTGGCAGTCCAATGCTCAGTTCAAGCCGACGCGCGAGTTCAATGCCGACGACGTGGTGTTCAGCTTTCAGCGCATGGCCGACAAATCGTCACCATTCTTCGCCGTCGGCCCGGCATATCCCGAGTTCGTGGCGCTGGTGGAGCCGGCCTGGAACGGCATCCGCAAGGTAGATGACCACACGGTCGAGATCACGGTGAAGCAGCCTTACGCGCCGCTGCTGGGCGTATTGTCCATGCAGCCTTTCTCCATATCGTCCGCCGAATATGCTGACGTGCTGACCAAGGCGGGCAAGAAGGAGCAGCTGGACCAGAGCCCGATCGGTACCGGGCCGTTCCAGTTCGTGCAGTATCAGCGGGACGCGGTGGTGCGTTTCCGCGCTAACCCGGATTTCTGGGGCAAAGCCGCCGGGTCGCCGCGCGCCGCCAAGGTGGATAATCTGGTGTTCGCGATCACGCCGGATGCCTCGGTGCGGTATGCCAAGCTGCGCGCCAACGAGTGCCAGATCGCGCGCTATCCGAACCCGGCGGACCTCGAGGCGATGCGCGCCAATGCGGATCTGCGCGTGCTGGAAGCCAATATCGCCGCTACGGACTACATTTACTTTCGCAGCGACCGGAAGCCGTTCGACGATGTGCGGGTGCGCGAGGCGCTGTCGCGCGCCATCGACGTGGACAGTCTGGTTAAGACGGTGTTCCAGGGCACCGGCACGCCGACCGGCGCGATGGTTCCGGCCGCGCTCTGGGGACATGCCGACCTGCAGCCGCGCGCCTACGACCCGGCGAAGGCCAAGCAGATGCTGAGCGAGGCCGGCTATCCCGACGGGTTCGAGACCGATCTTTGGGCCGTTCCGGTGACGCGGGCGTATATGCCGAACGGGCGGCGGGCAGCGGAGATGATTCAGGCCGACTGGGCCAAGATCGGCGTCAAGGCGCGGATCGTCACCTATGAGTGGGGCGAGTACCTGCGCCGTACCCGCGCCGGCGAAGCCAGCGTCGGCATGCTGGGCGGCACCTGGGACTACCCGGACCCGAGCCAGATGCTGCTGCGCTGGACCTGCGAGGCTCGCAAGCCGGGTGGCGGCAACGCCTCATTCTGGTGCGACCCAGCGTTCGACAAGGCTATCGATGGGGCGAACCGCATCACCGACGAGGCTGAGCGGGCCAAGCTGTACGAGGAAGCCCAGCGCGCCTTCTACGCCGGGATCCCGGGTGTGACGTTCGCCGACGTGAAGGCGTCGGTCCCGGTGCGCAAGACGGTGCAGGGCTTCAAGCTGCATTTCCTGGGCGGGCAGCCGTTCGGCGGCGTGAGCCTGGGCCAGTAGGGAGAACGACGATGCAGCTGGCATTAAGCACCTGGCACGAGGTGGAGGAATACCTGCGGACCGGGCGCGGCATCATCGTGCCGATCGGGTCCGTGGAGCAGCACGGGCCCAACGGGCTGATCGGCACCGACTACCTGGATGCGGAGTTCGTGGCCAAGGGTGTGGGCGACGCGATCGGATGCATGGTGGCGCCGACGATCACCTATGGCATGTCGCAGCACCATCTGGGCTTCGCCGGGTCGGCGACGTTGCGCCCGTCCACGCTGATGCTGGTGGTGCGCGATGTCGTGCTGTCGTTGTCCCGGCATGGGTTCGAACGGTTCTTCTTCATCAACGGCCATGGCGGCAACGTGGCCACGGTCACGGCGGCGTTTGACGAGATCTACGCGGAAACTTCGCTGGGCGCGGACCGGCCGCCGATCAAGTGCCGGATGACGTTCTGGTCGGGCGGGCCGCGGGCGAAGCTTCTTGCCGAGCAGCTGTATGGCGACAGCAACGGTGGCCACGCCACGGCCGCCGAGGTGTCGTTGTCGCAGTTCTACCAGCCCGGCTCGATCAAGCAGGCGCAAATGCATCCGAAGGTGGCGCCCAAGAGTGGCGGCTTCTTCGAGGCGACCGATTACCGCCGCCGCTTTCCCGACGGACGGATCGGCTCCGATCCGTCGCTGTCCACGCCGGAGCATGGCGAGCAGCTGTTCCACGCGGCGGTGCAGGACATGGTGGAGGCGTACCAAGCGTTCCAGGATTATTGAACGTGGCGGCAGGCCGGGCGGAGCGGTTCGCCCGTGATTAGGTTCGTGCTGTCCCGGCTCGGGCTGGTCCTGGTGACGGCGTTCGGTGTCACCGTGTTAGCGTTTGGGCTGATCCACATGCTGCCCGGCGATCCCGTGGAGCTGATGTTCGGAGACCGTGGCGTAGATCCGCAGCAGCATGCGGCGCTGATGGCGCAGCTCGGCCTGGACCAGCCGCTACTCGTGCAATACGGCGCCTATGTGTGGCGCGTTCTGCACGGCGATCTTGGGCGTTCGCTGGTGACGCATGAGGGCGTGCTCACCGAGTTCCGGACTTTGTTCCCGGCGACGGTGGAGCTGGGCGTTGCCGCCATGGTCGTCGCTGTCCTGGTGGGCCTGCCGGCCGGGATCATCGCGGCGGTGCGGCGGGGCAGCGCCGCGGATTACGGCGTCATGGGCGTGGCGCTGGCCGGTTACTCCATGCCGGTGTTCTGGTGGGCGATCCTGCTCATCCTGCTGTTTTCCGTGACGCTCGGCATCACTCCCGTCAGCTCGCGGCTGGACGTCGCCTACTATATCGAGCCGGTGACCGGCTTCATGCTGATCGACAGCTGGCTGTCCGGAGAGTCCGGCGCGTTCCGCTCGGCGCTGTCCCATCTAGTGCTGCCGGCGGTGGCGTTGGGCACCATTCCGATGGCGGTGATCGCGCGCATGACGCGGTCCTCCATGCTGGAGGTGTTGAACGAGGATTACGTGCGCACGGCGCGTGCCAAGGGGCTCGGACCCAGCCGGGTCGTGGGCATACATGCGTTGCGGAATGCGTTGATCCCCGTGCTGACGGTGATCGGGCTGCAGGTCGGCAGCCTGTTTGGCGGCGCCGTGCTGACGGAAACCATCTTTGCCTGGCCTGGGATCGGCAAGTGGCTGATCGAAAGTGTCAACCGGCGCGATTACCCGGTGCTGCAGGGCGGCATATTGCTGGTCGCCGGGATCATCATCGGGGTGAATTTGCTGGTGGACCTGCTGTCCGGCTTCATCAACCCCCGTATCCGGCACACGCGATGAGCGCGGCGACTGCACAGCTGCGGGCTTTCTCCAGGCATTATGCTCGCGGGCATGGTGGCGTGATCGGGCTGGCCATCGTAGTACTTCTGGTGCTGGCAGCTGTATTCGCGCCGTTGCTGGCCCCGCACGACCCGCTGGTGCAGGTGCGGGATGCGGTGCTGCAGCGACCCGGCGGCGGCTTTCCGCTGGGAACGGACGATGTCGGGCGCGACGTGCTGGCCCGGGTGCTGTACGGGGCGCGGCTGTCGCTCGCCGTGGGCGGGGTCGTGGTGAGCCTGGCGCTGGCCGTGGGCACGCTGCTGGGGCTGGTGGCCGGGTTCTCGGAAGGGATCGGCGATGCCGTGATCATGCGGCTCATGGACGTGCTGCTGGCGTTGCCGACGCTGCTGCTGGCGGTGGCGATCGTCGCCGTGCTGGGTCCTGGCCTGTCGCACGCGATGCTGGCGGTGGCGGTGGTGCAGCTGCCGGGCTTCGTGCGGCTGACGCGGGGTGCCGTGCGAACGGAGCTGCAGCGCGAGTATGTGTCCGCCGCGCGCATGGTCGGGGCGGGACGCTTGCGGCTGATGTTCAGGACGGTGCTGCCAAATTGCACCGCGCCGTTGATCGTGCAGGCCAGCCTGGCCTTTTCCACCGCCATCCTGGACACGGCGGCGCTGGGCTTTCTTGGGCTGGGCGCGCAGCCGCCGACGCCGGAATGGGGTACGATGCTGGCCGATGCGCTGCAGTTCGTGCAGAGTGCTTGGTGGGTGGTGACCTTTCCAGGTCTGGCGATCCTGCTGACGGTGTTGGGCTTCAATCTGGTCGGGGACGGTTTGCGCGACGCCCTGGACCCGCGGCTGCGGCGCTGATGGCCGGTCCCCTGCTCGAAGTTCGGAATCTCCGCGTCACGTTCGAGACGGAGCGTGGCCCGATGGCGGCCGTGGATGGCGTCGATTTCGATGTCGCGCCCGGCGAAGTGCTGGGCCTGGTCGGTGAAAGCGGCTCCGGCAAGTCGGTGGCGATGCTGGCCACCATGGGGCTGGTGCGTCGGCCCGGACGGGTGACGGCGGACCGGCTCATGTTCAACGGCATCGACCTGCGCGGCCTGTCGGCCCGGGCGCGGCGCCGCCTGGTCGGGCGCGACGTCGCCATGATCTTTCAGGAGCCGATGAGTTCGCTGAACCCGTGCTTCACGGTGGGCTGGCAGATCGCCGAGGCGTTGCGGGTGCATACGGAGCTGGACCGCGCGGCCCGGCGGTCCCGGGTGCTGGAGCTGCTGCGCCAGGTCGGCATTCCGGCGCCGGAGACGCGCCTGCGGGCCTTTCCGCACCAACTGTCCGGCGGCATGTGCCAGCGGGTGATGATCGCGATGGCGATCGCCTGCAACCCGATGCTGCTGATCGCCGACGAGCCGACCACGGCGCTGGACGTGACGATCCAGAAGCAGATTCTGGATCTGCTGGCCGGGCTACAGCGCGAGCGCGGCATGGCCATGATCCTCATCACCCACGACGTGGCCGTGGTGGCGCAGACGGCGAAGCGGCTGCAGGTGATGTATGCGGGCCAGGCGATGGAGAACCGGCCGGCCGATGCGGCGCTGCGGACGCCCGCGCACCCCTATACGGCGGCACTGCTGGCGGCGTTGCCGGACCGGGCGGAGGCACGGGCGATGCTGCCGACCATTCCCGGCGTGGTTCCCGGCATCGCGGATCGCCCGGCCGGCTGCGTGTTCCAGCCCCGCTGCTTCCAGGCTCGGCCGCGCTGCACCGAGACCGTACCGATGATGGGTGTGTCCGAAGGGGAAGCGCGTTGCTTGTTTCCGCTGGTATGACACCCGTGCTCGAGGCCGAGACGCTGCGGCGCTTCTATCGCCAGCGCCGAATGCTGCGGCGGGGCACCGAGGTGCGGGCGGTAGACGGGGTATCGTTCACGCTGGCGGCTGGACGCACCCTTGCGGTGGTGGGCGAAAGCGGCTGCGGCAAGTCCACCCTGGCACGGATGCTGGCGCTGCTGGACGCTCCCACCGCCGGGGAGATCCGGATCGAGGGCAAGTCGGCATCGGCGGCCGACCCGGCCACGCGCCGCGCGGTGCAGATGGTGTTCCAGGATCCCTACGGGTCGCTGAACCCGCGACAGACCGTGGGCGATATCTTGAAGGAGCCGTTGCTGATTGCGGGCGAGTCAGCCGTCCGGCAGCGGGACGCGGCGCTGGCGATGATGAACAACGTCGGGCTGCGGCCGGACCAGTTCGACCGCTACCCGCACCAGTTCTCGGGCGGGCAGCGGCAGCGCATCGCCATTGCCCGGGCGCTGATGCTGCATCCGAAGGTGGTGATCGCCGACGAGCCGGTCTCGGCGCTGGACGTGTCGGTGCGGGCGCAGGTGCTGAACCTGATGATTGAGTTGCAGGATCGGCTCGGCCTCGCCTACGTGTTCATCAGCCACGACCTCGGCGTGGTCAGGCACATGGCCGACGAGGTCGCGGTAATGTATCTCGGCCGCATCGTCGAACAGGCGCCGCGAACCGCGCTGTTCACCAATCCCCTGCATCCCTACACGCGCGCCTTGCTGGCGGCGACGCCCGGCCTGGCGCCAGCGACCGACAGGCCGGAGGCGGTGCGGGGTGAGCCGCCGTCGCCACTCGCGCCGCCGCCGGGCTGCCATTACCACACGCGTTGTCCACATGCGCAGGCTGTCTGTCGGGAGGTCGTGCCGTTGCTGAGGCCGGTCGGTGACACGCACACCGCCTGCCATTTTGCCGAAGCGCTGCCGGCTACCGCCTCTGCTTGAGGCCGATGTCGGCTAGGCCGATCCTGGCTCGGCGACGAAGTCGGCGATCATGGCGTTGAGTGCCTCCGGCTCGTCGGCGCGGATGGAGTGGCTGCTGTTCTCGAAGACGTGCAGCTTGGAGCCGGCGATGAGGCGGTGCAGCTCCTCGCTGTAGTCCGGCGGGCAGATCCAGTCGTGCCGGCCGGCGAGGATCAGCGTCGGCGCGGTGATGCGGCCTAGCTCCGGGCGGAGGTCCATGCGGGCGAGGAAGCCGTCCGGCTTGAAAGCGTTGTTGATCGCCGTCGGGGTGTAGCTGGCGCGGCTGCGGGTGGGGGCGGCTTGGGCGGGGTCGTAGGCCTTGGAATACAGCGGCCCCATGACGGCGTAGTAGTCCTGCATCTGCTCCGCTGTCTCGAAGCGGCCTTCCCAGAGCAGGGCGCAGACGCGTTGCTGGTCCGGGGTTCCGTGCTCCTCGATCAGGCGCTTTGCGCGGGCGCGGAAGCCGCCATCGGCAGCGGTGACGATCAGGACGAGCTTGCTGACCGAGGCTGGATAGCGGGCGGCGTAGGCCATCGCAACCATGCCGCCATAGCTGGTGCCGATGACGACGACCGAGCCGAGCCCGAGATGCAGGCGCAGCGCCTCGAGATCCGCTACGTTCTCGTCCAGCGTGTAAAGCGCCGGGTCACCGTCGGCGGAGCGGCCGTGACCGCGATGGTCGATGTAGACGAGCTGCATGTGGGCGGCGAGCGGCGACATGCCGGGCTTGAAGCCGGTGTGGTCGCCACCGGGTCCACCATGCAGCACGAAGGCGACCGGGCGTTCCCGCATTGCCGCCCCTTCGGCCACCAGCCCGGCGCCTTCCACGTCGAAATAGATTTCCGTCCCTCGCACCGCTGCGCGCATGCCGATCTCCCTCGAAGCATTCAGAGTCGCACGTGCACGAGCCGGGGCCATGCCGCTTCGTCTTCCGGTCGCGGTATCCGTGGAACAGCGATGGTGCGTCAAGCCTGGCTGTCGCCAGTTGAGGCGACGGGTCAAGAAGTCTGAACATCGTGCCCGGATCAGTAATCGTCCTCGTAGCTCTGCCCACCAAGTTCGACCACGAGTTGCTGCGCGGCACGGTCCAAGGCCGAGGCCCGCCCTTGTTGGCCGTTGCGGCTGCTTTTCACCAGCCGTCGTTTGAGCTGCCTGATCGTCGCGAGGACCAGATTGGCGAGTGCCTCGTCGGGCAGGGTCTCGACCAGCGCTCGTAGCTCTGGCGCCGACAGCCGGGCGAGCTGACCGGGAAGGCGATCGGGCTCAGGCTCCATCTCCTCGAGAGGTGGAAGCTTCGGCCGTATACGGGCGTCCGGTGGTTTCGGCTCTGGTCGCTGCTTCGGCGCTGCGGTCGCGGGTACGGGCGGCACTTCGGCGGGAATACCGAAGAGATTCTGCTGTCGATCATCGGCGTCCCGCTTGCCAGTCACGGCCTGCTGTCTCTGCCCTGTCATCAGCGCTGGTCTCTCCCTTACCGTGAGAGCGCTGCCCGGCCAAGCGGCTGATGGGATGCCTTGAGGCAATCGCCGTCGCGATTGGCTTCGGTCGTGTCCAGCCTCAACGGCGCCATCAACGAGACGAACTGAAGTAGCCGCCGGCCTCAGGATCGCCTTTGGCGGCGGCACTTGCTTTGCCATCGGTGGAATGGCGTTGCACATTGGACGTGCATGCGTCGATTGCGGAAGGGATAGTGAATGGTAAGCCGCGCTGGCAAGGAATTGCCTGCCGTCGAAGGAGTGTCAGCGGTCGAGCGAGCCCTATCGGTGCTCGCGGCGTTCAAGCGTGGCGATACCGCCCTGAGCCTGGCTGAACTCGCCGAGCGAACCGGGTTGGTGAAAAGCACCATCATGCGGATCGCCGTTTCGCTGCAGAAGTTCCGTTTGCTCGCGCGTTTGCCGGATGGCAGCTATCGGCTCGATGCGGAAACGCTGCGTCTCGGCACCGCCTATCAGCAGGCGTTCAGCCTTTCCGATCACGTGATGCCCGCACTCGAGGACCTTGCCGCCAAGACCGGCGAGACCGCATCCTTCTACGTCAGGCATGGTGACGAACGGCTCTGCCTGTTCCGCATCGAGAGCGCGAACCGGATCCGCATGCACGTCCAGCCCGGCGATACGCGCCCGATGGACGAGTCCGCGATCGCACAGGTGTTGCGACGGTATGGCGCCGGGCTCCCCGGGCCGGAGGACAACCTGCCGTTGTTCACGTCCGGCATCACCGACCCGCACGCCGCCGCGCTGGCCATGCCGGTGTTCGGGATCGGCGACGAGTTGATGGGCGCGCTGACGATCTCAGGCCCGGTGAGCCGCCTGACCGCGACGCACGCGGAGGAGGTCAAAAGCTTGCTGGCCGAGGTAGCGCATAGATTGACCCTGGCGTGCGGCGGATCACCATGGGCGGTGTCGAAGACGCGCGCCGGCAAGCCGCCGGCCACACGCCCGGCGCGGAAAACAGCATAATAGAACGGCGTTCCATTTCCATTGCATTGTTGCACGGGGAGAGGCTAAACAGTCGCAAAATTCCGGGAGGGAAAGCATGTCGTCCTTATCGCTGACGCGTCGGGCAGCCTTGGCCGCTTTGACGGCAGCTGCCCTGCCCCGGCCCGCCACCGCACAGGACGCCGCCGTGCGCTGGTCGAGCGGCACCGAGAAGCCGCGCCTGACGATGCCGCCCGGTGCGACCGACTGTCACTTCCACACCTATGACCAGCACTACCCGGCGATCGCCGCGGCGACGTTGCTGCCCGAGGATGCGCTGCCGGAGGATTATCGCGCCCTGCAGCGCCGGCTCGGCACCAGCCGCGGCGTGATCATCCAGCCCTCCACCTACGGCACCGACAACCGGCTGCAACTCGCCTCCCGCCAGGCACTCGGCCCGGAGAATTTCCGCGTGGTCGCCGTGGTCGCCGAGGACGTGCCGGATGCCCAACTGCAGCGCCTGCACGAGCAGGGCGTCCGCGGCGTGCGGTTCAACCTCGGCTTTCCCGGCGTGCTGACGGTGGCGTCGTTGCCGCTGCTGGCACCGCGCCTGGCCGCGCTGGGCTGGACCTGCCAGATCAACATGCGACCCAAGCAGATCGAGGACCATGCGGACCTGCTGGCCTCCTTGCCCGGGCATCTGGTCTTCGACCACCTGGCCCAGGTGCCGCAGCCCGGCGGCGTCGAGAGCGCGCCCTACAAGATCATTCGCAGCCTGCTCGACAAGGGGCGGACCTGGGTGAAGCTGTCGGGTCCCTACGTGTCGAGCAAGGTGGGGCCACCGGGTTACGCCGATGCTGGGGCCGTTGCGGCGGCCTATGTCAAAGCGGCGCCGGAGCGGCTCGTCTGGGGCAGCGACTGGCCGCATCCGACCGAGAAGCCGGATCACAAGCCGGACGACGCCCATCTGCTCGACCTGTTTGCCGAATGGGCCGGCACCGGTGCCGCGTTCAAGCGCATCTTGGTCGACAACCCGGCGGAACTGTATGGGTTCGGGCCGGTGGCGCTATGACGTACTTCATGCCGCCTCGCCGGGTCGAGACGTCGGTGTTTTCGCGGCTGCCGGAGGCGTTCCGTCGGCCGCGTCGCACTGCCTGGGCGGATGCCAATCAGGGCGGCCGGGCCATCGAGAGTTTCCTGGAGGGACCGTCCTTTGATCGCGACGGACGGCTTTACGTCACCGACATCCCGTATGGCCGCATCTTCCGGGTCTCGCCGGCGGGCGAGTGGGAGTTGGTCGCCGACTACGATGGCTGGCCGAACGGACTGAAGATCCACCGCGACGGGCGCATCTTCATCACCGACTACAAGCGCGGCATCATGTTGCTGGACCCGGCGAGCG
>CAZTJC010000037.1:0-39961 GCA_964613945.1 uncultured Acetobacteraceae bacterium | reverse complement strand
CTTGACATATGGATCGACAGGGCGATGGCAAATGGAAAGATAGTATGGGATCTTCAGTGTCTCACTGAGACGGAAGTTCAAGCATCTGATGCTTACTTCGTTCGCTGGTTTGATTGCGAGAAAAAAATAATCCACGTATTTGACTGGATTATTCCGATAGCAGACTTACACGGAATTTGCGTTAATCTAGGCATTATTACAACATCTATCATATTACGCGGTCGCTACCACTTGGAATTTTCGTTTGGTCTTTATGATTAGAGAGTACTGTACCATTAGCTCCAACCTAATCATAATGGAGATAGATGAACCCAACTTAACCGAACCGTTTATTGAGAGTGCAAGCTGACGTCCAGAGATAGCCAATTACCTCGAAATATCCGTTGTAAGAACGAAATAAATCTTGTTGATTACAAGTGATTTGCTATCGCTCGGGAGATACGAAGTAGACGCCAGGGCAGCGAATATTATGCAATCGCTTGGATTACTGCGCCGCTTAGAGCCGGCTCGCGATCAGAAAATCTAAGACATCGTCCGGACGACGCGATGTAATGTGCTGGTTGCGGTTTCACCTTGGCCGTGCTGCCAAGGAGGGGACTTAGTGAGGCAGGTTGGAATCAGCTCGGCCTGCCTTCACCACGTCCGTCGCGCACCGGCGCACAAGGGCTTCACACTGACTAAGGCGGTGATGTGGGTGATGACGTTGCTTAGGGCTGTGATGGCAGCGGCGAACTGTTCACTTCCCGGTGGTCGGGCGCAAACCTTCGAGGCGGGTATCGGTTCGCTTACTGCCTAAGTTGCGGGAACTCGGTATCTCACCTGAGTAACGGAGTGCAAACTTGCCGATATACAGAAACAGGACTGGAATGATGATCAAGAAGAACGCCGTGTATGCAAGCAACTGAAGCATCGAGTCTCTTTTCTGTGGACTTGTTATAACTACGGCGGAACAAGGGATTTGGGCTTGTGGGTGTTTTTGCCAAGGGCGGGTCGTGAGATGAAATGGCCTTTGAGCGTGATGATTTCAGCTTTGGCGGTGGTTCGTCAGCGCGAGCGAAGCGTGGGAATCTAGGGCGGCGACACCGAGGGGTCGTGCTGCTGCCCTGGATCGCCACGCCGCAAGAGGGGCTCGCGATGACGGATTTATTGGGGAGGCGATCGTCGTGGTGCTGGGCCGTTCTCGGTCTTGTGGGGCGGCTTGTGGATGCTGATGGGGTGCGCGGTGGGGTGGTCAGGTTGGTTTGAGGTGGTTGGTCAGGAGGAGGTGGCGGACTTCGTCGCTGGTCTGGTTGAGGGCGCCGAGTTGGGTGATGAGTTGGGCGGGGCGGCTGCCGCGGAGGCCGGCTAGAGTCAGTTGTTTGTCGCGGACGTAGGTGTAGACGCCGCTGACGGCGAAGGCGGTGGTGTGGGTGACGGTGGCGTTCAGGTCGGCGGTGGCGGCGGTGAAGTGGGGGGTGGCGTAGAATTGGCGCCGGGCCAGGGGAGAAGCGAAGGCGAGGTCCAGGATGGCGAGGCAGTGGCGTTCGTCGGGCACGTCGTGGGCGACGTTGGGGGCGGGGGGTGCGGGGTTTGCGTTGTCGTAGGTGTCGGGGAGGTGCAGGCGCACCTTGAGAACGGCCGGGTCAGCGGCGAGGGCGCGGGCGAGGCGAGTGAGGCGGTCGCGGAAGGCGGGCGCGCGGTCGGGATCGGTGCCGAAGTGGATGTGGATGCGGTCGAGGCCGTCGTCTTCGTTGGGGGCCGGGTCGGCGACGCGGTCGACCAGGGTGACCGAGCCGGTGGGGAGGGCGTAGGCGACGGTGGCGGCGAACATGTTCTGTTCGTCGGTGAAGAGGAGCGGGCAGGCTTCGTTGAATTCGTTCTGGTCGGCGGCGGAGTAGAAGCCGATCTCGACGCCGCCATCTAGTTCGTAGTCGGGGAAGGGGGCGATGCCGTCGAGGGTGGGCCAAAGATGGGCGTCCTGCTGGCGGTCGAGATGGTGCTGGACGTACCAGCCTAGGCCCGGGATGCGGGAGCAGAGGGGGCCGTGGACGTCGCGCCAGTAGGTGGCGAACAGCTCGTGGGGGACGCGGGGGCGGCGGAGGACGGTGGTGTAGGAATTGATGGCGATGTCGGAATCGCGGGCAGCGTAATCGGTAGCCGTCGAGAGCATGGGCATATGGGTCGTCCTGTGTGGGGTGCCGGCCGGGCCCTCCCCTGGTGGGGAGGGCGGGGTCAGGCAGCGGCGAGCAGGTCTTTTTCCTTGCCGCCGCCGAAGAGGTAGTCGAGGTCCTCGACCTCGAGGCCGGGCATGTCGCCTTCGTCGCTGAGGGCGATGTTGGCGAGGTCGGTCTTGCGTTGCTGGAGCTCGACGATGCGGTCTTCAACGGTGTCGGCGGCGATCAGTTTGTAGACGAAGACGGATTTGGTCTGGCCGATGCGGTGGGCGCGGTCGGAGGCCTGGTCCTCGGCGGCCGGGTTCCACCAGGGGTCGTAGTGGATGACGGTGTCGGCGGAGGTGAGGTTGAGGCCGCGGCCGCCGGCTTTCAGGCTGATGAGGAAGACGGGGACCTCGCGGGCCTCGAAGGAGCGGACGGGCTCGGCGCGGTCGCGGGTGTCGCCGCGGAGTTCGACGAAGGTGATGCCGGCCTCGGTGAGGCGGGGCTTCATCAGGTCGAGCATGGAGGTGAACTGCGAGAAGATGAGGATGCGGCGGCCCTCCGGGATCATCTCGCCGAGCATCTCCATGAGGTCGTCGAGCTTGGAGGAGGTCTCGACGGCGCGGGCGGAGGGGAGCTTCAGCAGGCGGGGGTCGCAGCAGAGCTGGCGCAGCTTGAGCAGCGCGTCGAGGACGACGATGCGGCCCTGGGCGGCGCTGAGGCCGCGGATCTGCTCGCGGACTTCCTCGGACAGGGTGCCGCGGATGGTGTCGTAGACCTCGCGCTGCTCGGGGGCGAGATTGATGCGGCGGAGGATGGTGTGCTTGGGCGGCAGGTCGGTGGCGACCTCGCCCTTGGTGCGGCGGAGCAGGAACGGCTTGATGCGGCGGGCGAGCTGGACCCGGCGGACGACGTCGCTGTTCTTCTCGATGGGCGTGCGGAAGCGCTTGACGAAGCTTTTGCGGTCACCGAGCAGGTTGGGCATCAGGAAGGCGAATTCCGACCACAGCTCCTGCAGGTTATTCTCGATCGGGGTGCCGGAGAGGCAGAGGCGGTGCCGCGTGTCGAGGCGGCAGACGGCGCGGGTGGCCTTGCTGTCGGGGCTCTTGATGACCTGGGCCTCATCGAGGACGACGATGTGCCATTGCAGGGGGGCCATGACTTCGATGTCGCGGCTGAGCACCGTGTAGGTGGTGATGACGACGTGCATGTCGTCGAGGCCGGCGCGGCGCTCGTGGCGGTCGAGGCCGTGAAGGACTTCGATGCGGAGGTGGGGGGCGAACTTCTTGAGTTCGGCGGTCCAGTTGCTGACCAGGCTGGTGGGGACGACGATCAGCGCGGGGCGGTCGAGGCGGCCTTCGGCGTGTTCGATGACGAGGTGGGCGATGGTCTGGGCGGTCTTGCCGAGGCCCATGTCGTCGGCGAGGAAGCCGCCGAGGTCGTGGGCGCGGAGGTGCTGGAGCCAGGCAACGCCGAGGGTCTGGTAGGGGCGCAGGGTGGCGGTGAAGCTCGGGGGGATGTCGATCTGGGGGAGTTCGGCCGGGCTGCGGAACTGGGCGGCGTAGGCGGCGATGGCGGCGGAGTCGTCCCAGCGGGTGACGAGGAGGTCTTCCAGGTCGAGGACGGTGGGGGCTTCGCCGGCGGAGAGGATCAGCTCGTCGTTGACGGTGCGGTGGGCGGCGTCGATCAGGTCCGCCATGACGGCCAGGAGACGGCGGATGCGGTCGGCCGGGAGCTTGAGGATGCGGCCGTCTTCCAGGGAGGTGACGAGGTCGCCGTCTTCGATCTGGGCCGCGTCCATGCCGCCGCGGTCGAGCAGGCGGGTGAGGATGGGAAGTAGGGGGACGCGGTGGCCGTCGATCTCGATGCCGAAATCTAGGGCGAAGCGGCCGCGCTCGGCGTCGGTGATCTTGACGTCGTAGTCGCCGACGGTCTGGACGGTGCGGGGGCCGAAATCGCGGTCGATCTTGTTCTGCCAGCCCAGGGCTTCGAGGCCGGGGACGCGGCCGTGGATGAAGGACTGCCACTTCTCGGCGGCGTCGCGGCCGCGGTGGACGTGGACCATGCGACCGCGGGCGGAGGAGGGGTCGGCGACGCGCATGAGGGTGAAGCCGTCGGGCTTGAGGGCGGCCAGGGCAGCGAGTTCACCTTCGCGGTCGCGGCGGACGAAGCTGCCGTCCTTCATGCGGACGAACTGGCGCTCGTCATCGGCGGGAACGGAGACGCCGTCATAGTCGAAGTCGATGATGAGGGCGTCCATCTTGGTCATGCGGCCGAAATCGTCGGGGGCGTCCATGCGGCGGAGCTGCAGCACGGGGACGGCGACGCATTCCAGGATGACGGGCGCGGCGGCGGTGGCGGTGGGCGGGCCGGAGCGGGAGACGGGCTTGGCGACCTGGCGGATGGAGGGGCGGGACGGCGGGCGGGGCTGGCCGCCGAAGGGGGCGCCGGTGAAGCCGGGGCGGGCGCCGGGCTTGAGGCCGGGCCGGGTGGGGGAGGCGGCGAGGCGGGCGGCGATGTGGGGGGACGGCTTGACCGCGGCCGGGGTCATGCTGAAGCCGGGCTTGGGGGCGGGTTTGGCAGCGTCGGATTTGCCAGCATCGGGTGCGATCGCGTGATTGCGGAGGCGGACGCGGCCGACCTGGCCGGTGGCGGCGTCGACGTACCAGGGGCCGCTTTCGCCGAGGATGACGGCGGATTTGGGCGGCAGGTCGGGGGCGACGTTGGCCTGGAAGGCGCGCTCCTCACCGAGGACGAGGGTTTTGCCGGTGGGCTTCCAGCGGCCGCGGCCGATGCGGGCGATCAGGCCGAGGACGGAGGCGACCTGGGCGGGCGGGATGAGGGCGAGGGCTTCGTCGCCGCTGCCGAGCAGCTTGGCGAGGATGCGGTTGGATTCCGGGCCGACCTTGTCGGCGATGATGCGGGCGGGGCTGGTGGGCTCGAGCTTGCCGGTGCGTTCGCCGATCAGGGTGGTGGTGACGGCGCAGGCGGCCGGGGGGTCGGCGGGGGCGAGTTCAAAGGCGAGGATCTGCTTCTCGACGCCAGAATTCTCGGTGAGGTTGTCGAGGAAGTTCTTCTGCGTCGCCTTGCGGAGCGAGGGGAAGCGGTCGAGAGCGGCTAGCCCGGCGGCGGCGAGGTGGATGCAATTGGGCTGATTGCAGGTGCAGGTGTTCTCGAAGACGACGCGGTGGCCGAGCTTGGACGAGACGGTGGTGGTGCGGCGTTTGAAGCCGGCATGGTCGACGACCGCGGTGATGGCGGTGTCGTCCAGCGCGACCTCGACGGCGCCGAGCAGCACGAGGCTGCGGCCGCGGGTGAGGATTTTGGCGTCAAAGACGCGTCCGAGATCGTCGGCCGAAAATGGGCTCAGCATGCGGTACGTATCGGTCCGTTCAGCTTGCCCGGCGAGCAAGAGCGATGGGGAGCGGACCGAGCGTCGGCGTCCCCGGCCGAAGGAGGATCGATACCGCGAACGGGCCTGCCGGAGCAACTACGCATCGATGCGGCGGGCGCAGGTCGCGTGTGCGCGTGCAGCAATTTGCGGTGGGCTCACGGTATTGTATGACGGTTGGTAATACGGAGAGGCCAATGTCAACGGTGACGGTGCGGCGGCAGGGCAATTCGGTGGGCATCAGCTTTCCGGCCGAGACGCGGATCAGGATGGGGTTCGAGGTCGGGCAGGACCTCACGCTGATCGAGCTCTCGGATGGGGTGAAGCTGGTGAAGCGGAACGTGGCGCTAGAGCGGCAGATGGAGCTGGCGCGTGAGGTGCTGCGCGAGCAAGCCGATGTGTTGCAGGAGCTGTCCAAGCGGTGACGGAGCCGGAGTTCGTCGCGTCCGACGTGGTGCTGTTCATGCACGACCAAGCGTTGCGTGAATATGGCGGTGCGCAGGGTGCGCAGAAGGACGATCTGCTACACAGCGCGTTGGCACGGCCGATGAACAAGCTGGCTTATGAGGACGCGGGATCGATCGACCTGTTCGATCTCGCAGCCGCATATGCTTACGGGTTGGTGAGCGATCACGCGTTCACGGATGCCAACAAGCGGACGGCGTGGAGCGTGTGTTCCTTGTTCGTCAAATTGAACGGCGTGCGGATCGAGGCACCGGTGCCGGAAAGCATCGAGACAGTCGTTGGGTTGGCCGCCCGACAGGTCAGCGAGGCCGAGTTCGCTGCGTGGTTGAGGTCCCACAAGGTTGTTTAGTCAGCCCGGCGGGAAAGCGCGGTTGGGCGCGCTGCGGACGCTGCCGCCGTTCGTGGGGATGTTGTGGCGGACGAGCGCCGGGCTGACAGCGGGGTCGTTGGGGCTGCGGTTGGTGCGGGCCGGGTTGCCGATCGCGACGTTGTTCGTGGCCAAGCTAATCATTGATGAGGTGGTGCGGTTGGGCGCGCATCCGGCGGTGGCGGCGCCTTGGGTGGATGTGCTGGAAAGCCGGCTGGGAGTGTTGCTGCTGGCCGAATTAGGGTTGGCGCTGCTGGCGGATGCGCTGGGACGGGCGGTCAACTTGGTGGACTCGCTGCTGTCGGACCGGTTCAGCGACGCAACCAGCCTGCGGCTGATGCAGCATGCGGCGACGCTGGACTTGGCGGATTTCGAGGATAGCGACATCCAGGACGGGCTGGATCGGGCGCGGCGGCAGGCGAGCGGGCGCACGGGGCTGATCAGCCAGTTGTTCGGGCTGGCGCAGGACGGGATCACGCTGGTGGGCTTCGCGGCGGGGATCGCGGCGTATGCGCCTTGGCTGATTCTGTTGCTGGCGGCGGCGTTGGTGCCGGCGTTTCTGGGTGAACTTCGGTTCAACGCGGAGAGCTATGCGCTGAGCGCGTTCCGGACCGCGGAGCGGCGGGAGCTGGATTATTTGCGGCAGACCGGGGCGAGCACGTCGACGGCCAAGGAGGTCAAGCTGTTCGGGCTGCACGGCTTCCTGATCGACCGGTATCGGACGGTGTCGGAGACGATCCGGGGGGAGAACGCGGCGTTCGCGCGGCGGCGGGCGACGGCGGGCGCCGGGCTCGCGGCGGTGGGGACGGTGGGGTACTACGCGGCTTACGGGTATCTGGCGTGGCGGACGGCGACGGGCGGGCTGACGGTCGGCGACCTGACGTTCCTGGCGGCGTCATTTCTGCGGCTGCGGGGGTTGCTGGCCGGGCTGCTGAGCGGGGTTTCGACGCTGGCGAGCCAGGCACTTTATCTGAAGGATCTGTTCGACTTCCTCGAGGTGAAGCCGGCGATCACATCGCCGCCGAACGGGGTGCGGTTTCCGGCGGCGATCACGAGCGGGCTGGTGTTCGAGGATGTCGGGTTCAAATACGCGGGCGCGAGCAAGTGGGCGGTGCGGCATCTGAGCTTCCGGGTGCCGGCGGGGCAGGTGGTGGCGCTGGTGGGCGAGAACGGGGCGGGAAAGACCACGCTCGTGAAGCTGATGACGCGGCTCTATGACCCGGTCGAAGGGCGCATCCTGCTCGATGGCGTGGACCTCAGGGAATACGACTTGGACGGGCTGCGGGCGGGGATCGGAGTGATCTTCCAGGATTTCGTCCGCTACGATCTCAGCGCAGGCGACAACATCGCGGTGGGGCGAGTGGCGCTGCGGGAGGATCGGGAGCGGATCGAAGCGGCGGCGCGGTTGGGGCGGGCGGACGAGGTGATCGGCAAACTCGCCGGCGGCTACGACCAGATGGTGGGGCGGCGGTTCAAGGGCGGCGTCGAGCTGTCGGGGGGCGAGTGGCAGAAGGTGGCGATCGCGCGGGCGTATATGCGGGATGCTGCGCTGCTGATCCTGGACGAGCCGACGGCGGCGCTGGATGCGCGGGCGGAGTTCGAGGTGTTCCAGCGGTTCAAGGGGCTGAGCAACGGGCGGACCGCGGTGCTGATCTCGCACCGGTTCTCCTCCGTGCGAATGGCGGACCGGATCGTGGTGATCGAGGGGGGCCGGGTGCTGGAGGAAGGGACGCATCCGGAATTGCTGGCGCGTGGACAGCGCTATGCGGAGTTGTTCGAGTTGCAGGCGGCGGGTTATCGCTGACGCATCTCCTGGCGGCGCATGGGCATGGCGTCGATCGTCTCGAACAGGCGTTCGGAGGTGAGCGAGGTATCGGCGCGGAGCTTCTCGCTGCCATCCTTGCCGACGAGAACGGCTTCAAAATGCGGGCGCTTGCCGATGACCTCGATCAGGACGAGGTCGCGGTCGGCCATGCCGGCGCGGGCGGCGTCGACGAGGCGGCGCTGTTGGATCAACGCCGGGTCGGACGCCGTGGGCGCGTAGATGTAAAGGCGTCGGGGCTGGTCAGCCCGGGCGATCGTCGCAATGGTCATGGCGAGCAGCAGGACTTTCAGCATGCGCCAAGAGGGCGGCAACCAGGCCGCCCTCTTCCCCGGCGCCGGGGCGCTATTCGTTTTTGGAATGCTGTCGCTCACTAGACGACGGCGTGAGGCGTGGCAACACGCGTGGGCCGGCGGCGGCGAACCAGGGCACCCAGAACGGCGGTGCCCAACACTGCGAGGCTGGCCGGTTCCGGCACGAACAACTGGTCGCGCACGCCCTCGGCGATTGGGGCGAAGTTGCTGAACGCACCGTCGATGCCGAGGGCATAGTAGGTCTGGTACTGCGCCGGATTGTTGAGGAAGGTGTAGGGATGGACGAACAGGCCGGCGGCATGGGCGGCGTTGACGCAGGCGGCGGTGGTCTGGCCGGTTGAGGGGCCGATGCCGTCGGCGATGGCCTTGATGGAGGCGGCCGCGGCGGCCGTGGTCGGGCAAACGCCGAGATAGTCGACCGGAATGGACGAGTTGGTGTTCAGGTAGGCGACTTGAGTCGGGTCAAAGGACTGGGTGAAGGCGTGACCGTTGACGAAGTAGCCGTTGTAGCGCGGGTCGTTCAGCCCGGTGAGGATCGCGGCGGCGACGTCCAGGCCACTTTGCTTGGCTTCCGGGTAGACGCCGATCGCCTCGCCGGTCTTGACGTAGTTGTCGTAAGCGGCGTCGAGAAATTGTTGATAAGTCGCAATCGTGTATTTGGTGCTGGGATCATAGAAGCTGAGATCCGAGCAATAGCCGGTGGCATTGCGGCAGGAGAAGTTGAGCGCCTGTAGTTGCGGCAGGGTGAACTTGGTCACGTCGTAGGTGCCGTTGGCTGATTTCAGGGCGGCGATGTCCGGGTGGGTCGCGGCGTAGGAGACGACGTTGCTGGTGGCGTTGAGCGTGCCGTCGTGCAGCATGACGGGGACGTTGTCGGCGGTGATGTAGACGTCGCCTTCGATGTAGTTCGGGTGCATCGAGATCGAGAGCGCGTAGGCCTGGGTGGTTTCTTCTGGCAGGTAGCCGCTGGCGCCGCGATGGTTGATGACGATGGGCGGTTGGCCGCTCAGGGTGAGCGGGGCGGCTTGGACGGTCGCGGCGGTCGCGGCGAGTGCGGCGCAGGCGACGAGAAGGGGACGCATTGTATTCTCCGAGAGTTCTAACAACGGGCGGAGAGTGGCAGGTCGGGCGCGAACCGTGATGACGGATGTGTTGCAGTCGGATGACACATGAACCGGCTGTAATCTTTCCTCGCGAACGGGGCGACCACGATGCTCGTGGCCGCCCCCTTGCTGGCAAGGATTAGGGCTGCGGCTCGTGGATGGGGCATTCGTTGAAATTGGCCCGGAAGTCGGCGGAGTGCTGGTAGGAGTCCTTGCGGGCGCGGTTGATGTTGCCGAGGGGCTGGTGGGCGGCGAGGCCGGTCCAGACGCTGAAGCGCATCTCCTCGTCGACGGCTTGCACCTGCGCCGGGTCCCAGGAGTTCTGCGGTGCGACGTGGATCGTGGCGACGGTTTGGAACGGTGCCGCCTCGGGGTCCCAGGAGACGGTGGGATCTTCGACGGGCTGCTTGTCGAGGTCGCGGCAGAGTTGGACTTTGAACTCCCAGACGGCGTCGGTGCTGATCATCTCGGCGCGCACGGTGTCGCGGATGGCGTTGGGGTCCTCGGAGGTCTCGATCTGCGTGCCCTTGCGAGAAGTCAGGCCCTTGGAGACGGGGACGAGGCTGAACTTGGCGATGTAGTCGCCGTAGCGGAACGGGGTGACGCTGTAATAGGTCTCGCCGAGCGGATCAACGTTGGGGGCGCCGCCGAGGGAGGCCAGGGTGGTGCTGTCCAGGCCGACCTTGGACAAGGCGGTGTTGATGCCGCCGAGGACGGTGGAGAGGACCTTCTTGGTGCCCTCGAGCGTGTCGGTGGTCTTGGCGAGCAGCTTGAGGTTGCCGAGGAACTTGTCGGCGGTCTTGGCCACGAAGACGTCGCCGTTGACCATGATGAAATCCTGGGTGGTGCCGGCGGCGCCGGGCAGGCGGTCACCCTTGGCGTCGAGCACCTTGATCGACATGCCGCGCGGCAGGGCGATCGAGTCCGGCAGAATGTCGCCGGCATTGGTGGACAGGCGGAGGTAGACCTTGTGGTCACCGGGGGCGGCGAACAGGCCTTGGGCGAGTTCCGGCGACAGGCCGTCCTTGACCGTCATGGTGCCCTGCAGGATGCCGTGTGCCTTGGCGTGGACGGCGCGGATGGCGTGATGACCGTCTTCGGCCGTGGTGTGCAGGATGGTGTCAAAGGTGGTGTTGAGGCCGGTGACGGTTTCGGACTCGTCGGCTTGCACGTGTTCGACAGTGGGGGCGTAGCGGATGGGGGCGGACAACATGGCAGCACTCCTTGAACGTATTAAACATCGGGAGGGGCGGATGAGTTGCGGCGCAGGGGCGCGATGAGGATGACGAGTTGCGGCGTGCTGGTGCGGGATGCGGCCGGGCTGGTGCTGTTGGGGCAAGCGACGGGGTCGGCGCGGTGGGACATTCCGAAGGGGGTGGCCGAGGCCGGCGAGACGTTCGTCGATGCGGCCTGTCGTGAGCTGCGGGAGGAGACCGGTCTGGTCGCCGACCCGGCAGCGCTGCGCGCGTTGGGGGTGCATCGGTATCTGCCGGCGAAGGATCTGGCGCTGTTCGGGTGGGAGCCGGGAACGGTCGACGTGACCGGGTTGCGGTGCGCTTCGACCTTTCGGGGGCGGGACGGGCGGGAGGTGCCGGAGTTGGCGCGGTTCGCGCTGGTCGGGTGGGACGAGATGCTGGGGCGGGTGGGCAAGAACATGGCGCGGGTGCTCGGCCCGATCGGCACGCCCCCTCAGGCCGAGACGTAGGCGATGGTTCTGCGCGGGGACGGGTCGATCGTGGGCCGGTAAAGCCGGAAGCAGTTTCGGCCGGCTCGTTTGGCGTCGTAGAGGGCGATGTCGGCCTGGTGCAGCAAGTCGGTCGGGGTGTCTGCGTGACGGGGAAAGAGGGTGATCCCGATGGAGACGCTCAGCTGGACGGCCCGCCCGTCGACGGCAAAGGGTGCGGCGACCGCGGCAAGGATCCTGGATGCGAGATGTGCGATCGCCTGCTCGTCGACGGTGTCGCGGATCATCAAGACGAATTCGTCGCCCGCCAGGCGGGCCACCACATCGCGTCGGCACGTAACCGCCTCGAGCCGTCGGGCGACCTCGCACAGCACGGCATCGCCGGCAGCGTGACCCAGCGTGTCGTTGATCGGCTTGAACTGGTCCAGGTCCAGGAACATGAGCGTGAATGGCGAGCGGTAGGAACCCGGCGCGACCGAATGGTGCAGCATCGTCTCGACATGGTGACGGTTGAACAAGCCGGTCAGGGTGTCGCGACTGGCGGCCTCGAGCAGCTGGAGGTTGCAGCGGTGCAGCTCGAGGACCGTGACGACGCCGTTGGCCAGTTCCTGCAGCTTGTGCCTGTCCTGTTCGGACAAGACCCGTGATTTCACATCGGCGATGCAGAAGGTCCCGAGCGCATGGTTCGAGGAGGAGGAGCGGAGTAGGGCACCCGCGTAGAACCGGAAGTTCTTGTTGAGGACGAGCGGATGATCGAGGAAGCGCGCATCTCGCGACAGGTCCTCGACCGCCATGACCGCCTGGTCGAGGCCGATCGCGTGGGCGCAGATCGAGGTTTTGCGGGGTTGGTCATCGGCGTGAAAGCCGATCGCCGATTTAAAGAAGGTGGTGTCGTCGTCGATGAAATGGACCCCGCAAAAGGGAACGTCGAAGATCCAGGTGCCGATGCGGGTGAACAGGTCGAAGCGTTCGTCCGGCGGAGTGCCCAAGATTTCATAGCTGTGCAGCGATGCCAGCCGGGCGATCTCGTTGGGCAGTATCGGCGCGAATGACACCATTGGGAGTCCGTGAAAAGGCCCCGCACCTTAGCCGGCATCGAAATAAGAATTGGTTAACGCTGATCGGCGCCGGAGGTCGCCGGGACGCCCGGCGACCTCCGGCTCGGGCTGTTACCGCTCGACGCACATGGCGACGCCCATGCCGCCGCCGATGCACAGGGTGGCGAGGCCGCGCTTGGCGTCGCGGCGACCCATCTCGTGGAGCAGGGTGGTCAGGATACGGGCGCCGGACGCACCGATCGGGTGGCCGATGGCGATGGCGCCGCCGTTGACGTTCACCTTGGCGGTGTCCCAGCCCATGTCCTTGTTCACGGCGCAGGCCTGGGCGGCGAAGGCTTCGTTGGCCTCCACGAGGTCGAGGTCGGCGGCTTTCCAGCCGGCGCGCTCGAGGGCCTTGCGGGAGGAGGGGATGGGGCCGGTGCCCATGATCGAGGGATCAACGCCGGCGGTGGCGAAGCTGGCGATACGGGCCAGCGGGGTGAGACCGCGGCGGGCGGCTTCCTTGGCGGACATGACGATCAGCGCGGCAGCGCCGTCGTTAATGCCGCTGGCGTTGCCGGCGGTGACGGTGCCGTCCTTGGAGAAGGCGGGGCGGAGCTTGGCCATGGTCTCGGGGGAGGAGTCGTGACGGATGTACTCGTCATCGGAGACGACCGTGTCGCCCTTGCGGCCCTTGATGGTGACGGGGACGATCTCGTCCTTGAACTTGCCGGCCTTCTGGGCGGCGCTGGCCTTGTTCTGGCTGGCGGCGGCGAACTCGTCCTGCTGCTGGCGGGTGATCTGGAACTTGGTGGCGACGTTCTCGGCGGTGGTGCCCATGTGATAGCCGTTGAAGGCGTCCCACAGGCCGTCCTTGATCATGGTGTCGATCAGGCCGAGGTCGCCCATCTTGGTGCCCTGGCGGAGATAGGCGGCATGGGTGGACTGGCTCATGCTCTCCTGGCCGCCGGCGACGACGATCTGGCTTTCGCCACTCATGACCTGCTGGGCGGCGAGGGCCACGGTGCGGAGGCCGGAGCCGCAGACCTGGTTGATGCCGAAGGCGGTGGAGCTGTCGGGGATGCCGGCCATGCGGGCGGCCTGGCGGGCTGGGTTCTGGCCCTGGGCGGCGGTGAGCACCTGGCCGAGGATGATCTCGTCGATGTCGGCCGGGTCGAGCTTGGCAGCGGCGATGGCGGCGCGGATGGCGTCGGCGCCGAGGACGTGGGCCGGGACGCTGCCAAAGGCGCCGTTGAAGCTGCCGACGGGTGTGCGAACTGCCGAGACGATGACGACGTCTTCCATTTTTTGAGCTCCCTTATTCGTGGCGAGATAGATAGGCGGTCCGAGGCGGCGCAACCAGCCCGGGAGGGCGGTTGCAACGATTGGGGTTTGTGGGACCTGGGTTGATGAAACGTGTATTTCGCGCGGCGCGTCATCAGGTGCTATCGTGGTCCGCTAACGCCAACGAGGTATTCCATGGCCGACGTGCCCGCTAAACCACCCGAGCAGGCCGCGGAGACAGCGAAGGCGTCGGCGTCCAACACCGTCGTGGTCAAGAAATACGCCAACAGGCGGTTGTACAACACCGAGACCTCCAGCTACATCACGTTGGACAACCTGGCCGAGATGATCCGGGCGGGGCGGGATTTCGTGGTGTATGATGCCAAGTCGGGCGACGACATCACCCGCGGCGTGCTGACGCAGATCATCGTCGAAGAAGAAAGCAAAGGCAGCGCGATGCTGCCGGTGGCGTTCCTGCGGCAGTTGATCGGGTTCTATGGCGGGAACCTCGAGGGCGTGGTGCCGCGGTATCTCGAATACTCGATGAGCAGCTTTGCGCGGCAGCAGCAGCAGATGCGCACGGTGATGGAGCGGACGTTCAGCCCGTTCATGCCGATGGGCGTGGAAGAAATGAACCGGCAGAACCTGGCCATGTTCGAGCGGGCGGTCAGCATGTGGAACCCATTCGCACGCGCCGGGGATGCCGGGCACGACCCGGCGGCTCCGCAGCCCGAACACGCGCCGGAGCAGATGCCGGAAGCGAACGGCGCGTCAGAAGGCGGGGCGGAGCCGTCCGAGGAGAATCCGGAATTGGCGTGGCTGCGCAACGAAGTGGCCAGCTTGCAGCGGCAACTCGCGGCAGCGCACGCGGCAGCCGTCGTGCCGGCGCCGATGCTGGCCGCGTCGGCCATCCCGGAGAACGTCCGGCGCGATCCAGTGGCCGCGACCGGCACCGGCAAGGCGGCGCGGCGGACGGGACCTAAAGCGTCAGCATAGAGGAGCGCGCGGGATTGGGTGGGCGGTGAGAAGCACCGGTACCTAATCCCAGCGGAGGGGCACGAGGCGCAGCACGGGGATGCGGGCGACGCTGACCGTGCTGTTCTGCACCGTGATGGGGAGTATCACCGGTCCGGCCCCGGAGGGGGCGGCGAGGATCGTCAGCATGCCGCGGGTGGCCAGGGCACCGGAGGCGGTGAGGGCGCCAGTGGCGACGAGGCGGTCGAGACCGGCGAAGAGACCGGTGGCTGCTAGATGTCCGGTCAGGGCCGGCTGGAGCGCCGGGTCGAGCGTGAGGGTGGCGGTGCCGGTGACGGCGAGCGGACCCCAGGCGAGTGCAGCATCGTCGATGTCGAGGTGACCGCCAGCAGTACGCCAGCGTTCCGCGCTTTCGGCGGCGGTGGGCATAGGCACGACCGGAGTGGAGAGACGGGCGACGACGTGCAGGGAGTCGATCGGGGGCTGGATCGGCTGGCCGTCGGAGCCGGGAAGCGACACCGTCGAGAGCAGGGTGGCGAGGCCGTCGGGGCGGGGGTCGAGCCGGATCGAGCCGATACGGATGGGGCCGCTCGGAGCGGCGATGTTGAGATCGGTAGCGGCGATGACCGCCGGGTCGGCTCCCGTGAGGTCCAGGGTGGCGGTTAGGCGACTGGCGGTGAAGGCGAGCGGCGGAGAATCGGCGAGGGCAACCGATTGAGGCCCGGCGGCGGAGATCGTCAGGCAGGTGGGATGGAGGGCACCGAGACGGAGCGTCTGCGTGCCCGCCGTCCAGGCGAGCGGCGGAATGATGTCGGGGCCGGAGCGGAGGGTAGCGTTGGGCAGCACGATCTCGGCCGCGACCGGCCAGCCGCGCCAGCGAGCGGGATCGGCGGACAGGGACCAGCCGGCGGCTGCGGCGGCGTCGCGGGCGCCATCGTCCAGGCGCCGACAGGCGATGGCCCAGATGACGGTATCGGCGATGACCACGCACAAAACGGTGGCGATGGCGGCCAGGAGTATTCGCCGTCGAATGCGGGCTTCAGCCATGACAACCGGTGCGCTTTGGTGTTGACACGTCGCAATTCCTGAAACTTGTCCACAGGGCGACAACGGCGAATAAATCGTTGATTTTTGTCACCAAATACTCACGAAGCAGCGCATGTCGTGGTCGGAGCGAGCGGTCCGTCAAGGGCGGCAATGCCCGTGGATGCTGCAATCTGTGGCGTAAATGCACTAGGATAGCGGATTCGTCAGGCTGCGCGGGACAATCGCGGACGGCAAAATCAGGAGGCAGTACAGGGCGTTTATTCAGGTTGCCCAACAGGCGTCACACAGGTTGATCCACGGAGTTATCCACAGCTGATTCAGTAAGGCGCGCATCGGCCCAGCGTTGGCGAAGGGTGGCGATCAGCGCGTCGCCACGGACGGTGGTGGGGATCGGCTCGCCGATGTGGATGCGGACGCGGCCGGGGCGTTTGACGAAGGCGCGGCGGCTCCAATACAGGCCGGAATCGGTCGACACGGGATAGATCGGCAGGCCGGTGCGGGCGGCGATCATGCTGAAGCCGCCGC
Source organism: uncultured Acetobacteraceae bacterium (assembly GCA_964613945.1). GTDB lineage: Bacteria > Pseudomonadota > Alphaproteobacteria > Acetobacterales > Acetobacteraceae > JAVVHH01. Next base: position 23,812 of record CAZTJC010000037.1, on the reverse strand, counting down.
GGATCTCGACCTCGGTGCCGTAGGCGACGCGGGTGCCTTCGGGAAAGATAACGATCTGACGGCCGGCGGCCTTGGCGGCTTCCGTGCCGCGGAGCAGGGCGCGGATGGCGGCCACGGAGGCGTTGCGGTCGACGGGGATCTGGCCGGAGGCTTCGAGCATGGGGCCGAAGAGTGGGATGTCGGCGAGTTCGGCCTTGAAGACGTAGCTGCAGCGGTGCAGCTGGACGACCCAGATCAGGGTGTCGAAGGCGGATTGGTGCTGCGAGGCGAGCAGGGCGGCGCCGGGAGGGATCTTGTCGAAGCCGGTGATCTCGGCCTCGATGCCGCAGATCCATTTGGCGCCGAACAGGGCGGTGGCGGCCCAGAGTTGGGCGAGGCGGAGCGTCCACCACGGGGTGAAGGCGCGGACGAAGATGCCGATGGCACCGAGGAGTGCGGTGGTGCCGAAGAACCAGGCGTTGAAGAGGGCCGAGCGGAGGACGATCACGGTCGAAGTCCTTTGTTCTTCAGGTGCGTCAGGCCGAAGCGGACAGCCAGGAGCTTGTCGAATTCGATGGCGAGCAGACGGAGGGTGGTGACGTCGTCGCGGCTGCGCAACGCGGGCGGGTGGACCGGCACCGGGCGAAGTTCGCGGCCGGGGAGCGCGCGGGCAAGCTCAACCAGGGCGCGGGCCATGTGATAGCCGGCAGTGACGACGATGATGCTGTGTAGGCCGAAGCGGTCGGCCCAGGCGGCGGTCTCGGCGGCGTTGCCCACGGTGTTGGTGGCGGCGTGACCGAGGGTGACGATCTGTGTCTCGAGCAGGGCCGGGTCGATGGGGATATGGCGGAGGATGCCGGAAAGCTCGATGCCGTTGCCTACGCCGGAGATGAGCAGGCGGGGCGCCTGGCCGGAGGCGAGGAGACGAAGCCCGGTCTCGATGCGGTCGGCACCGCCGGTGAGCACGACGATGCCGTCGGCAGGGTCCGGGTTGATGACCGCGTCGGAGACGGGGCGGCGGGCGTCGGCCTCGAAGGCGGTGAAGCCCGCGAGCCAGAGGAGGGCGGCGGCGAATAGGGCAATGAGCGCGAGGGCGAGCAGCCGCCACATCAGGGGAGGCGCCGGAGCCAGCGGCGAACGGTGCGATGGGCGGTGAGCCAGCCGATGGCGGCGGCGAGCGGCGGCAGGCAGAGGACCGACAGCCAGAGGGTGAGGGGAATGCTGCCAACGGCGCCGGCGATGCCGTCCGGCGCGGCGGCGTTGCCGAACGGGGCGGCCAAGCCGGCGAGGCTGGCCAGGACGGGAAGAGCGGCAACGGCGCCGATACCGGCGCCGATGCCGGCCAGGACGGTGGCGCGCTGGGCGAAGCTGCGGGCGATGAACTGGTCGGTGGCACCAAGGCCGTGAACGATCTCGATGGCGTCGCGACGCGAGGCGAGGCCGGCGCGGGTGGCGACCGCGATCACGGCGACGGCGACAAAAGCGACAACGGCGAAGGCCAGAGCGGCGCAGGCCTGGAGGCTGCGGGCCAGGGTGGCGAGGCGTTTGACCCAGCGGTCGTGTTCCTCGACCAGGGTACCGGGAGCGGCGGTCTCCAGCGCGGCGACCAGGGTGGCGCGATCGGGGCCGGCGCCGGCAACCTGGACGTCGATCACGGCGGGCAGCGGGATGGAGATGTCGCCGGTGGTGGTGCCCAGCCAGGGACGCAGGAGCACGCGCAGCTGATCGTCGGACAGGGTGCGGGTGCCCGCGATCCCGGCGGTCGCGGTCAGGGCGGCACGGACCCGGTCAAGGCGGGTGGTGCTGCCGATGGAATCGCCGGGTTGGGGGACCTGGACGGTGATCATGCCGCCGGCGCCGGACTGCCAGTGTTGCGCCAGCGCGGTGGCACCGACGGCGCCGGCCAAGGCGAGGGCGGCCAGGAAGGCCATCGCGGCGACGAGGCAGGGCAGCAGGCGGTCGGAGAGGGCGCGGCGGACGCCGAGGTCGTCGAAGCCGGGGGGCCGAAGCAGGCTCCTAGTCATCGCGGATAAGCTGTCCTTCGTGCAGGCGGAGGGTGTGGGCGGGGTATCGGTGCACCATGGCGGTATTGTGGGTCGCCACGAGAACGGTGGTGCCGAGGCGGTTGAGTTCCTGCAACAGGCGCATGAGGCGCTCGGCCTGTTCCTCGTCGAGGTTGCCGGTAGGCTCGTCGGCGAGCAGGAGCAGGGGGCGGGCGACGACGGCGCGGGCGATGGCGACGCGCTGCTGCTCGCCGCCGGAGAGTTCCGCCGGGCGGGCATCGAGCTTGCGGGACAGGCCGACCCAGCCGAGGAGTTCGACGGCGTCGACGCGGATCTGGCCCTCCGGGCGGCCGGCGATGCGCAGCGGCAGGGCGACGTTGTCGTAGACCGAGAGGTGCGGCAGGAGACGGAAATCCTGAAACACCACGCCGATGCGGCGGCGGAGCGGCGGCAGGTCGCTGCGGCGGGCGCTGGCGATGTCGCAGCCGAGCAAGTTGAGCCGGCCGTTGGTGGGCAGGGCGGACAGGCAGAGCAGGCGAAGGAGGCTGGTCTTGCCGGCGCCGGACTCGCCGAGCAGCCAGCGGAAGCCGCCTTCGGGAACATCGAAGCTGAGGTCGTGCAGGACGGCCGTGCGGGTGTCGCCGCGCCCGAGGTCGAGCCCGACTTGGTCTAGCCGCACCATACCGATTCAGTTCTCCTTCCTACCGGCGCATCGCATTGGCCGGGCTTGGGGGCCGGGTTGTGGCACGGGTGACGCGGTTACGGAAAGAGCGCGGCTGTTCAGCCCCGGCAGGGACTTGTATCACCCCGGAATGAGAATCGGCTGCCCGTCGTGCAATGCGGTCTACCAGGTCCCGGACGAGCAGCTGGTCGAGGGCCGGCTGGTGCGCTGCGTGCGGTGCGGGACGGATTGGTCGCCGGTCGTGGCCGTGCCGGTCGGGGATGGGAACGGGGCCGGGGGCGCGAGCGTGGCGGACCCAGTTCGGGCGCCGGCGATGCCTCCGGAGGTGCCGACCGAGGCATTGCCGGAGCCCGACCCGGACGTGCCGGCGCGGCGAATGGCGCTGGACGACGACCCGGTGGCCGGTCCGGCCGTGACGCCGGCCGTGGTCGAGCCGACCGTCACCGTGCCAGCGCGACGGGGCGGGGCGTGGTTGGCGATCGCCTGGGTGGCGAGCGTGCTGGCGGTGATCGGCGTGGTGGCGGCGCTGGTGGTGTGGCGGGATGCGGTGATGCAGGCTTGGCCACCGAGCATCCGCGCGTATGTCGGGCTGAAGCTGGCCGTCAGGCCATAGGGCTTCAGCGCGAGCGATTCACGCGGCGATGATTGTCGATCAGAAGGGGTTCAGCAGCCGATCGATGTAGTCGAGCTCGGGCTGCTTGCGGGTGCGGTCGGCACCGCGGCGGCGGAGTTCTTCCTGGATCTCGCGAGTGCGGGCCTGTTCCATCTCGTCGGGGACATGGACGTCGCCGGCTTCGGCGCTGCCGGACGTGCCCTGATGCAAGGGGCGGCCGAGCGGATCGCGATTGGCGGAGCGGCGTTGGCCGGAGCCGGGGTTCTCGCCCGGCTTGGGGCCGGCGGTGCGGCCGTTGCCGTTCTCCGTGCCATCGGTGCCTTGACCGTCCTGCCCGTCCTCGCCTTCGCCCTCGCCGGGTTGCTGGCCGGGGCCGAACTGGCGGGCAACCTGCTGGCCCATTTGGCGGCCGCCCTTCTGCAGGGCTTCGATGGCGCGCTTGGTGGCGGCGCCGGCGGCGGCGTCGCGGCCGTCGGCGAGGGCTTGGCCGGCGTCGCGCATGGCTTGGTCGGCCTCGCCGAGCGGGGCGGGAACATCGCCGGTGAGGTCGCCGAACTGCTGCATGAGCTCGCCGAGGGCGCGGCGCATGGCGGCTTGGGACTTCTGGTCGCCGGCGCGCTGTTGGCCGGGCTGTGGTTGCGACTGCGGCTGCGATTGGGCCTGGGCAGGAGCCTGGGGTTGCGCAGGCTGGCCGGCGCGAGGCTGGGGGTCGAACTGGCGCTGATCCAGGGTCCGCGGGTCGAAGGGGCGGGGGGCGGGCTGTTCGGCGGAGCGCTTCTCGCTGCGGTCGAGGATCTGGCCTTCGCGCTGGATCATGTCTTGGACGGCGTCGGTTTGTTCCTTGCCCCGCTGCCGCTTCTCGGCGCGCTGCTTGTCACGCTCTTCGCCGGTTTCGGGGCGGGCGTTCTTCAGGGCTTCGAGAAGCTTCTCGAGTTCGGCCATCTGCTGCTTGGCGTCGTCGGTGCGACCCTCCTTCAGCGATTGCTGAAGCTGCTGGGCCAGCTTGTCGAGGTCGCGGGCGTTCATCTGCGGCAGCTTGGGGTCGCTCGGCATGGGTGTGTCGTCGCGGCGGGCCTGCTCGGCGAGAGCGTCCATGTGTTTCTGGATGGCGTCGCGCAATTCCTGCATGCGGCGGTCGATTTCGGCTTGTTCGGCGGTCGTGGGCTGCTCGGGCGGCGGCTTTGCGGCATCCACGGCGTCGCGCAGGGCTTGGCGGGCCTGCTCGAGGGCCTGGGCGGTGCGTTCGGTGGCGCCTTCCTCCAGGGCCAGGGCCAGAGTCCACATGCGGGCCTGAGCTTCGTCGACGGCGGGCTGGCCGCGACCGCGGTTGAGCAGGGCGGAGAGGGTGCGGAGGTTGAGGATGATGGCGGTCGAATTGTCGACGGACGCCGGATCATCGGCGACCCCGTCGATGACGGCGCGGGCGGCGCGGCGCTCTTCCGGCATCAGGCTGAGTTGGCGACGGATGGCGATGAGGGCCACGGCTACCGGGTTGTGAAACTCGCGAGCGGGAAGGGTGAGGTCGGCGGCGTCGCTCTTGCCGAGTTGGTTGGCGGCGTCCTTGGCCGACAGGCGGGCGATGACGGGCAGGCCGGCCCAGGGATGGGCGGTGAGGTCCGGCACGATGGCGCCGTGAGCGGATTTCGGGGCGCCGGAAAGGGGAATGGGGACCACGAAGGCGGGGGCGTCGGGGCGGCCGACCAGGTGCATTTCGACCTGGAGCTGAGTCACGCCGTAGTCGTCGGTGGCCTGCCAGGCGAAGCGGGTCTGCAAGGTGCGGGTACCGCCAGCGGTGTTCTGGGCAGGCGGTTCGGTGAAGACGGGGGCCGGGGGAAGGTCGGGGATCAGGGTGACGGTCCAGGCGGCCAGGAGGCCGCTGCGGCGGATCTCGATGTGTTCGCGGGCGTCGGAGGTGGTGGGCGTCAACTCGCGGTCGGCTTGCCAACTGGCGGGGTCGAGGGAGCGGAAAGGTTCGGTGACCCCGCCGACGGAGAGGCTGGGCTCGGCGGTGTTGCCTGTGACGCTGGCGGTGAGGCGGGAGCCGGTGGGCACCCGGACGTCGAGCGTGTCGGGGCGGAGGAGAACAGGCGGAAGGCCGGTATAGGCGGGCGGCGTGATCCAGGCCTGGATCTCCGTGCCGGGGCCGGCAGGAAGCGGGGGGAAGGTGGGGGTAACGGCGCGAAGCAGGCGGGCGCCGGAATCGGGGCCGGCAATGGCGAGGGCGGCGACCAGGAAGACGACGAGGGCGCCGCGGAGGGCCCAGGTGTCGCGGGCGGCAAGGCCCGGGCGGGGGCGGCGGACGACCAGGCGCGGGATGGTGGCGGCGAGGCGAGCGAGATGAACGCGCCAAAGGGCTTCCTGCTCGGGGGTCGGGGCGGCGGGGCGGTCGGCCAGGGTGGCGAGCGGGCGATGAGGAAGGCCGCTGTCGCGTTCGAGGCGGCGGTCGGCCAGGGCCGGGCTGGGGCGGGCGACCCGGCGGAGGCCGCGCCAGAGAAGGAAGCCGGCCAGCGCGAGGACGACGGCGAAAAGCAGGAGGCGGGGCCAGGAGGGAAGAAGAGCCGGCAGGTCCAGGAGGGCGATGCCGGCGTAGAAGCCGAGGACTCCGAGGGCGGGCCAGACCGCGGGCCAGAGTTGTTCAACCCAGAGCGCCGCCGCGGCGAGGCGGCGCTTGCGGGCGAGAAGAGGAGGTGGGGTCAGATCCAAGCGGGGACCGTTTCGTCGGCCCACATGGCCTCCGGCGATTGGCGGGCGCGAATGGTGGTCCAGCGATCGCCGTCGACTAGGACCTGCGCGGCCAGCGGCCGGGCGTTGTAGGTCGAGCTCATCACCGAACCATACGCACCGGCATCGAGGATCGCTACTTTTGCGTGCGGAGCGAGGGGCGGCAACGCGCGGGATTTCGCAAACGTGTCCCCGGTCTCGCAGACAGGGCCGACGATGTCGCACGGGGTGGCGGGGGCGACCAGGTCGGTGGCGGCGACAGGGATGATGCCGTGCCAGGAGTCGTACATGGCGGGGCGGAGCAGGTCGTTCATGGCGGCATCGAGGACCACAAAGCGGCGCTCGCCGGTGGTCTTACCGAGGACCACGCCCGCGAGCAGCAGGCCGGGCGGACCGGCGAGCCAGCGGCCGGGCTCGATGGCCAGGCGGACGTCCAACCCGGCGAAGGCCTGGCGGATGGTGGCGGCGAAGGCTTCCGGCGCGGGGGCTGGCTCGTCGCGATAGCCGATGCCGAGGCCGCCGCCGCAATCGACGATGCGGACGTTCTGGCCGGCAGCGCGCAGGGTGCGGACGAGGTCGGCGGCGCGGCGGTAGGCGGCGTGATACGGCGTCATGGACAGGATCTGGCTGCCGATGTGCAGCGCGATGCCGGCCGGGTCGATGCCGGGGAGGCCGGCGGCGTGGGCGTACAGGGCGGCAGCCCCGTCGTAGCTGATGCCGAATTTGTTGTCGGCGCGGCCGGTGGTGATCTTGGCGTGGGTGCCGGCGTCGACGTCGGGGTTGATGCGGAGCGCGACGGTGGCGGTCTTGCCGGTCGACTTGGCGATAGCGGAGAGCATGGCGAGCTCTTCGGCGCTCTCGACGTTGATCTGGCCGATGCCGCGCTCGAGGGCGAGGCGGAGCTCCCACTCCTGTTTGCCGACGCCGGAGAAGACGATGTGGGCCGGGTCGAGGCCGGCATGGAGCGCGCGCTGGAGTTCGCCGCCGCTGACGACGTCGGCACCGGCGCCGCCTTGGGCCATCAGGCGGAGGATGGCGAGGTGGTCGTTGGCCTTGACGGCGTAGTGGACGCGGATGGGAAGGTCGGCGAGGGCGGCGTGGAGGCGGGCGAGGCGGGAGCGGAGGGCGCCGGCGGAGATGACCCAGGTGGGAGTGCCGACTTCTCGGGCGATGGCGAGCAAGGGGACGCCTTCGACGAGGAGGCCGTCCATGGGATGGGTCGAGAGGTGGGGACGGGCGGCGATGAGGTCGGCGGCGGTGGGGTCGCCCGCTTGCTGATCGGTCTCGGAAAGGAGGGCGGCGCTCATCGGGAGGGGTACTGCTTCGGGAAGACGATCTCGTTGCCGGGACCTGGGGGGACGGGGGAGCCTTTCTTGCCGCAGGCGGCGAGGGCGATGAGGGCGACGAGGAACAGGGCGGGCTTCATGCCAGGGCCTCGACCCAGCGCCGGGCTTGGGCGGCGACGTTGGCGGGGGCGGTGCCGCCGAAGCTGGTGCGGCTGGCGATGCTGGCGTCGACAGTGAGATAGTTGAACAGGTCGGCGGTGATGGCGGGTTCTTCCGCCTGCATCTCGGCGAGGGTGAGGCCGGCGAGGTCGGTGCCCTTGGCTTCGGCGGTGGCAACGAGGCGGCCGGTGACGTGGTGGGCGGTGCGGAAGGGGAGCTTCAGGACGCGGACGAGCCAGTCGGCCAGGTCGGTGGCGGTGGCGAAGCCGGAGCCCGCCATCTCACGCATACGGGGCAGGTTGGGCTGGAGGTCGCGCACCATGCCGCCGATGGCGGCGAGCGAAAGGGAGAGGGCAGCGGCGGCGTCGAACACCGGCTCCTTATCCTCTTGCGTGTCCTTGGCGTAGGCCAAGGGCAGGCCCTTCATGACGGTGAGCAGGGCGACCAGGGCGCCGGTGACGCGGCCGGTCTTGGCGCGGGCGAGCTCGGCGGCGTCGGGGTTGCGCTTCTGCGGCATGATGGAGCTACCGGTGGTGAAGGCGTCGGAGAGGCGGATGAAGCCGTAGGGGGCGCTGCACCAGATGACGATCTCCTCGGCCAGGCGGGAGAGGTGCATGGCGCAGATCGCGGCAGTGGAAAGGAAGTCGAGGGCGAAGTCGCGGTCGCTGACGGCGTCGAGGGAGTTGGCGGTGGGGCGGTCGAAGCCGAGTGTCTTGGCGGTCATCTCGCGGTCGATGGGGAAGGAGGTGCCGGCGAGGGCGGCGGAGCCGAGCGGGCATTCGTTCATGCGGGCGCGGGCGTCGCGCAGGCGGGAGCGGTCGCGGGCGAGCATCTCGACGTAGGCGAGCAGGTGGTGGCCGAAAGTGACGGGCTGGGCGGTCTGCAGGTGGGTGAAGCCCGGCATGGGATCGGCGGCGAACTCGGTGGCCCGCGCGGCGAGGGCCTGCATGACGTCGCGAACCTGGCCGTCGAGGCCGTCGATGGCGTCGCGGACCCAGAGGCGGAAGTCGGTGGCAACCTGGTCGTTGCGGCTGCGCCCGGTGTGCAGGCGCTTGCCGGCCTCGCCGATGCGCTCGGTGAGGCGGGCCTCGATGTTCATGTGGATGTCTTCGAGGTCTTCGACGAAGGGGAAGCGGCCGGCTTCGATCTCGGCGGAGATGGTCTCCAGGCCGGTGCGGATGGCGTCGGCGTCGGCGTGTTCGATGACGCCGACATGGGCGAGCATGGCGGCATGGGCGCGGCTGCCGGCGATGTCTTGGCGCCACAGCTTGCGATCGAAGCCGATCGAGGCATTTATGTCTTGCATGATGACCGAGGGGCCGCTGGCGAAGCGGCCGCCCCATTGTGCGTTGGCGTCAACATTGGAAATATCGTTCGTGCCGAGGGACAAGCCGATGACCTCTACTCTTTATACGGGGCGCCGGGTCCTGCTCGCGGCGATGGGGGCGACCCTACCGGCGGTGCTGGTGCCGCGCAAATTATGGGCGGCGCCGAAAGCCGCCGTGGACCAGTTGCCGAGCACGTCCGACCCGGTGCCGGAGTTCCAGTTCACCACCGCCGAAGGCGAGGTGCGGACGCTGAAGGACTATGCCGGCAAGGGTGTGGTGCTGAATTTCTGGGCGACGTGGTGCATTCCGTGCGTGGCGGAGATGCCGGCGCTGGCCAAGCTCGCCACGCTGACCGACCCGGCGAAGATCGCGATCCTGCCTCTGTCGTCCGATCGCGCGGGGGTGGCGGCGGTGCGGAAATTCTATGAGGAGAAGGGGATCGCCGGGCTGCCGATCCTGCTGGATCCGAAGGGGGATGCGGCGCGGGCGTTCGGGTCGCGTGGGATTCCGACCACGGTGCTGATCGACGCGCGGGGACGCGAGCGGGCGCGGCTCGAGGGCGGGGCGGATTGGGCCGATCCGGCGGCAGTGGCGGCCGTGAAGGAATTAGCGAAGGGGTAGGCCGCACCGCTTGTGGTGGAGGCCCGGCGCTCCGACATAGCGCTGCGTTCGAGGGGTCCCGCTATGGTGAGCACCACATTCAATCATGCTGCCAAGTTTGCCGCCAGCGCGGAACGGTTGGCCAAGTTCCGCAAATACGCCTGGTTGCTGGACGGGCAGTTCGGCATTCCAGGGACGCGGTTCCGCTTCGGGCTGAACAGCCTCATCGGCCTGGCGCCGGTGGCTGGCGACGTGGTGATGGGGCTGATCTCGCTGTACCTGGTGTGGGAAGCGCGGCAGATGGGCGCGCCGATCGGGCTGCAGGCGCGGATGCTGGGCAACGTGGCGATCGAGGTCGTGGGCGGGTCGGTGCCGATCCTGGGCGACCTGTTCGACATGGCGTTCAAGGCCAACCTGCGGAATCTGGCGCTGCTCGAAGAGTGGATGAAGCACACCTAAGTTTCGCGTATGACTCGACCCCGCAGTTCAGCGGGGTTTGGGAATGACTGATATCGTCGAGACTTTGGAGCGTCACGAGCACGCTGCCCATGGCGGGGGGCATGGTGTGAACCGCACGACCCAGTGGACGGCGTTGCTGGTAGCGACGCTGGCCGCCGGGTTGGCGATCGCCGAGCAGGGTGCGCGGCATGCGGAGATCCGCGTGCAGCAGCGGGCGATCGACACCACGGATGCGTGGGCGCAGTTCCAAGCCAAGTCGACGCGTGGAACCGTGGCGCGGGACGTCGCGGCACTGGCGAGCGTGCTGGATTTCGGCACCGATCCGGTGGCGATCGCCCGGCGAGACGCGCTGGTGGCCAAGCTGCGCGGGGATGCGGAGGGCTACGACCACGATCCGACGGATGGGCGCGACGCGATCGCCAACCGGGCGCATGCATTCGAGCATCTGCGGGATCATGCCACGGAGCAGACGCACGCGTACCATAACGGCTCCGCGTCATATCAGTTGGGAATCGTGCTGGCGACGGCGTCGGCGATCATGCGGTCGCGGGCGCTGCTGATGTTGGCGGCGGCGCTTGGCGTGGCGGGGATCGTGTTCTCGGTGCTCGGGTACGTGGCGCCGGAGCTAGGGGCCTTCTGACGGGTCGGGCGGCAAGATTGCTCTTGCCGCCCTGGAGTGCCGTGTCGCTGCGCGCCTTGCAGTGACGGAGGAGGTTTAGACGGTCGCGGAGGCTGGCGCGTAGAAGCTGACACCCTCGGCGATCAGGTCGGGCCGGGTCGCGACGATGTTGGCGCGCTCGGTGTTGCTGGCCGTGTAGAAATGCGTGCCGAAGTTGCTGTCGAAGAAACGGTAGACCGGGGAGTCGCCGGCTTGTTGGGTGTTGTGCTCGTAGAAGCCGATGCCTTCGCTGACGAGGTCGGTGCGGGTGGCCAGCACGGTGTCCCGTTCGGTCGCGCTCGACGTGTAAAAGTGGGTGCCGAACTTGGTGTCGAAGAAGCGGTAGACCGGGGCGGCGGTGCTGTCGGTCGCCGGGTTGACGGCAGTGAGGCCGACGCCTTCGTAGACCAGGTCGGGGCGGGTGTTCTGGATGGTCTGGCGTTCGGTGTCGCTGGTGGTCAGGAACTGGGTGCCGTGAATGCTGTCGAAGAAGCGGTAGGCGACCGGCTGGGCCGGGGTGGGTGTGGGCGTCGGGTTGGTGGCGGTCGGGGGGGCGGCGACAGTGAGGAGGCTGCCGCCGGCACCGTCGGTGCTGAGCCCGAGAGAGGAGCCGTTCACCAGGCCGGTCTCGGCGAGCTGGAAGTTGCCGCTATTGGCGGTGGTGACAAAGATGGAACCGTTGGAGACGACGGCCGACGTCGCGCTGATGCCGGCGAGGTCGATGCGGGCACCGGTTGCAGGCAGCTGCAGGGTGCCAGTGAAGTTCGCGGGTTGCGAGAGGCGCAGCGTGCCGCCGTTGCGGATGGCGACGGCCTGGGCGGAGGCGGCGTCGAGCGCGAGGGTGGCGCCGCTCTCGACGGCAAAGGTGCCGCCGCTGCCTTGAATGGCGGCTTCGAGGGATAGGGTGCCGGCGGTGACGTCGACGGTGCCGGTGTTGATGAAGGACTGCAGGAAGGAGGCGTTGCCGGCGACGGTGATGGCGCCGGCGTTCTGAAGGCTGGCGACGCTGAGGGCGGCGCCGGCGGCGATGGTGAGTTGAGCGCCGGTGCCGTTGATGAAGCTCGACCCGGCAGCGGCCCCGGTGGCGCCGATGGTGGTGGTGGCGGTACCTTGGCCGCCGATGGTCATAGCGGCGTCGTTGCGCAGGACCGTGTTGGCGTCGACGGTGATCTGACGCTGTAGGCTGGCACCGCCATCCGAGGCGGCGACGGCGAAGTCGATCGTGTCGTTGCCAGTGCCGGTCGCGGCGGCGGAGCCGGCGAACTCGGCTTGGCTGATGACGACCTGGTTGGCGGCACCGGTGCCGTCACCGGTGACGCGCAAGGTGCCGTCCACCTTGACGAGGTCGAGCGGGACCAGGCCGGTGCTGGACCCGGCGACGGCGAAACGGGCTACCGCGGTGGTGCCGGTGCCGAAGCTGATGCTGGCGTCCCCGCCCAAGGTTAGGCTGTTGATGGGGGCGGTGAAGGTCGCGTTGCGCAGGTCGAGCGCGGCGACGTATGTGCCATTGCCGGCGGCCGTGGTGCGGGGGGCGAGGGTGCCGGAGCCGGCGCCATTCTGGGCGTCACCTTGGACGAGCACGGTGCCACCGAGTGTCGTGGTCCCGGTGATCCTGGCGTTCGGGGCAGTGATTTTTAGCGTGCCCTGCGAGCTTAGACCACTGATGTTGACGGTGTTCTGGCTGTTGAGGTCGAGCTCGGCGCCGGATGCGACGGTGATCGTGGAGGCACCGGTGCCGGTGAAGTCACCCTCTACGTCAAGTCGCTCCCCGGAAGAGACAGCGATGGTGGCGTTGTTGGTCAATGCGACGGCGATGGCGCCGTTAATGTCGAGAAAGCCGCTGTTGACGAAAGCGGGGTTGATCGGCGTCGACGTCGTCAGGTCAGGTGCGAAGACGGGAGTGGCGCCGGTGATAGAGCCGGATCCGGTCAAGCGTTCGTTGCCGGTCCCGAAGAGACCGCCGCCGAGATCGACTTCGATGGACGTGCCGATGAACAGCGATTGGAGCGTGTAGCTGCCACCAGTGATGAAGACCTGGGGATTGTTAGTGGTCGTATCGTAGGTGCCGTCCGGCTGGAGAGTGTCGCCGATGATGGATTGCGGGAAAGGCGGGTTGGTCGGGCTCGTGGTACCGTCGGCTGCGACTGTGTAGGTCGTCATCTGTTGTCGTCTCCCTGGGCAGCATTGTCCGGCCAACCGTGCCGGTTGTCGGATAGCCGCGCAATACAACCAGAGCTACGGCAGAGACTTCAAGATGGCGTCAAGGTTTTGATCACCTCTTCGTGTGGTTTGTGGGAGCGCCGGGTGGTGGGGCGATGCCGCAGCCGGGCGAGTGGGCGCTCAATCAGGAAGAACGAGGCGGTTGCGATCAGGAGCGAAAGCAGGACGACCAGGGCGGACCAGCGCCATGGGGCGGGTCCGTCGTGCAGCGCGGCAGCGTTGATGCCGAAGGCGAAGAGCAGCGGAATGTGGACAAGGTACATCGCGTAGGAGATGCGCCCGAGGAAGCGGGCGGGGCGCCAGCGGAGGGGAGCCAGGAGGCGGGCGGGAGTCGCCGGGTCGATGAGGGTGGTGATCAGGCCAAGCGAGATGAGCGATAGGCCGGGCAGGATCACCGCCCAGACCCAGCCGCCGGCGGGGACGAGGCCAGCGGCACGGCCGCCAATGGCGAGCAGCAGCAAGCCGGTGCCGCAGGCGGCGGCGGTCGCGGCGGTGCGGCGGCCGAGATGGTGGCCCTCCCCCTCGATGACCGCCAGGAAGCAGCCGAGCGCGAGCGGGAGCATGCGGGTGGGCAGCATCGTGTAGGTCAGTTCGGCCGCCAGCGCGGATGGCAGGACGAGGGCGACGCCGACGGCGCTGGCAATCGCGAGCGCCGGGAGGGCGAGGAGGGTGACGCGGCCGAGCCAGCGCGCGGGTAGCGCGATCAGGAGCAAGGGCCAGAGCAGGTAGAATTGCTCCTCGACGGCGAGCGACCAGGTCTGTTCCAGCGGGTACGGCTGCGGGTGGAACGGCAGGTAGGCGTTGTAGGTGTAGGTGAGCAGGGCGGCGCCGCGCCCGAGATCGGCGGGCCAGAGCAGCAGCACGATTGCGGCGGCGAGGTAGTAGATCGGAAAGATCCGCAGCGCGCGGCGGAAATAGAATTGTTTGAGGTCGATGCGTCCGGTGCGGCGGCGCTCGGCCAGCAGCAGTCGGGTGATGAGGAAGCCGCTCATCATGAAGAAGCCGTCGAGCGCGATGTCGGCGAGCTTGAGCCCGTGTTCCAAGCGCCAGATGAGTGCGGCGGGCGGGAAGTCCGACGGGCGCGGAAGATGGGCCAGCAGGACGAGGAGCATGGAATAGCCGCGCAGGCCATCCAGCTGTGGGAGATAGGCCGGGTGGACTGTCCTCGGCGATGCGACATTCGGGCTCACGCCGGCGAAATAGATGAAATAAAAGGAATTGTCGCGAAAATTAGACGGTGTGCGGATGCGATGCGCCGGTGCATGCGGTTTTGGCGAGCGGGGCATGGGCGTGCGATAGCGGGGCCGAACGTTGGAGAATGCCATGTCGGACGGAACTCTGTTGTTGGGCACGAGACGGTACTCGTCGTGGTCGCTGCGGGGGTGGCTGGCGGTGCGGCTGGCCGGGCTGGACGTTGAGGACGTGCTGATCCCGCTCGAGGGCGGTGGGGCTGGCACGGCGGTGTCGCAGCGGTCGCCGAGCGGGCTGGTGCCGTTCCTGGAGCACCAGGGGGTGCAGGTTTGGGAAAGCCTGGCGATCATCGAATATTGCGCGGAGGCGTTTCCGGCGCTGTGGCCGGGGGACCGGGCGGCGCGGGCGCGGGCGCGGTCGATCTCGGCGGAGATGCACGCCGGGTTCCGGGGGCTGCGGCAGGCGATGCCGATGGTGCTGGGCAAGGACGGACGCGGGCGAGGGCAGACCGCGGCGGCGCTGACGGACATCGCGCGGATCGAGACGCTGTGGCGCGAGACGCGGGCGCAGTTCGGGGCAGGCGGGTCGTTCCTGTTCGGGGCGGACTTCACCGGGGCGGATGTCATGTTCGCGCCGGTAGTGGCGCGGTTGCTGACGTATGAGCCGGCGATGTCGGAGGAGACGCGAGCGTATTGCGCGGCGGTGCGGGCGTATCCGTTGATGGACGAGTGGTATCGGGCGGCGGCGGCGGAGCCCGTCTCGTGGCAGATGGACCATTATGAGATGTCGCCGTGAGTTCGGCGGCGCTCACCGCGACGCGCGGCTCCGAGCAGGCAGAGCGATGGATTGATCGGCTGGGTGCCGGGTTGACGCTGATCCTGCCGATTTTCCTGCTGCACGGGCGGGCGCCGGCAGATGTGACGCTCAGCCTGATCGGGGTGTTGTTCCTGGCGCAGAGTGCGATGCGGCGGGAGTGGGGGTGGCTGCGGCGGCCGTGGGTGCGGATCGCGGCGGCTTGGTGGGTCTGGCTGGTGCTGTGTTCGGCGCGGACCGATCTGGGGCAAGCGTTGGCAGTGGTGCGGTTCCCGCTGCTGGCGGCGGCGCTGGGATATTGGGTGTTCCGGCAGAACTGGCTGCGGGTGTGGGTGGCGCGGCTGCTGCGGTGGTCGGTGCTGTATATCGGGGTGCAATGCCTGGCGCAGTTCGGGTTCGGGCATAACCTGTTCGGCTGGCCGAAGGGGCCGGCGGGCGAGCTGACGGGGCCGTTCACCAAGCCGCGGGCCGGACCGGTGCTGTCGCGAATCCTGTTTCCGGCGCTGCTGGTGTGGGGGCGGACGCGGTGGCGGCAGCTGGCGGTGATGGTCGGCGCGGTGGCGCTGATGCTGCTGGTGGCGCAGCGTATGCCGCTGCTGCTGACGCTGTTCGGGGTGGCGCTGACCGGGCTGCTGGTTAAGCGGTTCCGGCTGGCGGCGATCGGGGCCGGGGTGGCGGCGGTGTTGTTGCTGGCGGCGCTGCCGGTGGTGTCGCCGAGTGCGGCGCAGCGGGTGCTGACGCAATTCTCCAAGCAGATGAGCGATTTCGGCGACAACCATTACGGGGAGATTGCGGCGCGGTCGGTGGCGATCGTGAAGGCGCATCCGATGATGGGGGCCGGATTCGACGGGTTCCGGCGGTTATGCGACCAGCCGGAGTATTTCCAGGGCTGGAACGGCGACGATGGCGGCGGAGCCGCGATGTGCGTGCAGCATCCGCATAATTTCTACATGCAGGCTGCTGTGGAGGGCGGGGTGCCGGGGGTGCTGCTGTTCGCGGCGTTGGCGGTGAGCTGGTTGGTGACGATCGGGCGCGGCCTCGGCGGCGATGCGCTGCGGACCGGGCTGTTCATTGCAGCGGCGATCCATCTGTGGCCGATCGCGGGGAACACGGATTGGGTGGCGATGCCGCTGGCGGGATATTTCTTTGTGCAGTTAGGGCTGGCGCTGGCTTACGCGTCGAAAGCCACGCCAGCGTAGCCCTCGCCTGGAAAGGGTGGCGGCGGTCCAGGTCGTCAGGGTCGCTCCGGCGGAGGGTGCAGTGCGTGTGCGGACCGACTATATGCCGTGGCCAGATTAGAGTGTGAGGCTATTGCATGTCCGACGTTCAACAAGTGCCGGTGACGGTGTTGACCGGGTATCTCGGTGCCGGGAAGACAACGCTGCTGAACCGCATCCTGACGGAGAACCACGGCAAGAAATATGCGGTGGTGATCAACGAGTTCGGGGAGTTGGGCGTCGACAACGAGCTGGTCGTCGATGCGGACGAAGAAGTGTTCGAGATGAACAACGGCTGCATCTGCTGCACGGTGCGCGGCGACCTGATCCGGATCGTCGGCGGGCTGATGAAGCGGCGGGGCAAGTTCGACGGCATCATCATCGAGACTACCGGGCTGGCCAACCCGGCGCCGGTCGCGCAGACGTTCTTCGTCGACGACACCGTCAGGACGCGGACGCGGCTGGATGCGATCGTCACCGTGGTGGATGCCAAGAACCTGCCGGCGCGGTTGAAGGACAGCGCGGAAGCGGAGGAGCAGATCGCGTTCGCCGACGTGATCGTGCTGAACAAGACCGACCTGGTGACGGCCGAGGAACTGACCGCCGTGGAGGCGATGATCCGCAAGGTCAACCGGTTCGCCAAGATCCACCGGACGTCGCGGGCGGAGATGGACGTGACGGAGATCCTCGACCAGGGAGCGTTCGACCTGCAGCGGGTGCTGGCGCGGGAGCCGGAGTTCCTGGAGGAGGAGCACGAGCACAGCCATAACGACGACGTGTCGTCCATGAGCTTCGAGCTGGAGCGGGCGGTGGACCCGGAGAAGTTCAACGCCTGGGTGTCGGCGCTGCTGGCGGAGAAGGGGCAGGATCTGCTGCGGACCAAGGGCATCCTGGCCTATCCGGGCGAGGATCGGCGTTTCGCGTTCCAGGCGGTGCACATGATCGCGGACGGGGATTTCGTCGGCGCGTGGCCGGAGGGGGAGCGGCGCAGCAAGCTGGTGTTCATCGGGCGCAACCTGAACCGGCCGCAGCTGCGGCGCGGGTTCGAGAGCTGCCAGGTCTCGGCTTGAGGCTCCGGCGATGATGGTGCCGGACGCGCTGCTGCGGGAGCGCGGGGCGACGCAGGAGACGGGCGAGTTCGTCGTCGGTGCCGGGTTCTCGGGGCATACGGCCGGGTTCGCGCTGGGCGACGGGACCGTGCGGCTGGTGGCCGGCGATGGCGCCTGGCGGACGGTCGAGGTGCATGACGGGCCGGTGCTGTCGATGGTGACGGCGGGAGGCGGGTGGCTGACCGGTGGGGACGATGGTGGGTTCCGCCGGATCGCCGCGGATGGGTCGGTGAGCGAGGTGGCCCGGTTCAAGGGCAAGTGGGTGGAGCAGGTGGCGGCGTTCTCGGAAGCTAAGGCGCCGTTGGTGGCGTGCGCGGTCGGCAAGGTCGTGCATGTGTTCGACGGGAAAGGCGAGCGGCTGAAGAGCCTGGATCACCCGTCGAGCGTCACGGGCATCGCGTTCGACGGCAAGGGCAAGCGGGTCGCAGCGTCGCACTATAACGGGTGTTCGCTGTGGTTCGTGAACGCCAAGGCGGATACGCCGCGGGTGCTGGAGTG
Source organism: uncultured Acetobacteraceae bacterium (assembly GCA_964613945.1). Lineage (GTDB taxonomy): Bacteria > Pseudomonadota > Alphaproteobacteria > Acetobacterales > Acetobacteraceae > JAVVHH01. The sequence continues at coordinate 6,276 of CAZTJC010000037.1, read as the reverse complement.
GAAGGGAAGCCATACCGGCATCATCCTGCATCCGGCGGGCGAGGCGGCGGTGACGTCGATGCAGGAGAACGCGCTGCATGGCTGGCGGCTGGTGGATTCGCAGCACATGCGGATGAGCGGGTATCCGTCGAAGACGGAAAGCCTGTCGTTCAGCAAGAACGGCAAATGGCTGGCGTCGTCGGGGGCCGACACGGTGGTGATGTGGCCGTTCTTTGGCGGCGGGCCGATGGGCAAGGCGCCGCTGGAGTTGGCGGGCGGCGACGGGGTGATGTGCAGCCAGGTGGCGTTCCATCCGCAGCAGGACATGGTGGCGGCCGGGTTCACCGACGGGCTGGTGGTGATCGCCGACGTCGCGAGCGAACGCATCCTGCCGATTGCGCAGCCGAAGGACGGCCCGGCGGCTGGCAAGGTGACGGCGCTGGCCTGGTCTGCGGATGGCAGCAAGCTCGCTTTCGGAACCGAAACGGGGTTCGCCGCTTTGGTGGACCTGGCAAAACGATAGGAATAGCCGCGATGCAAACGATCGACATGCATGAAATGCGGATGCCGAAGCTCGGGTTGGGCACATATCGGCTCAAGGGCGAGGAGTGCGCAGCGGCCGTCGAAGGGGCGTTGAAGCTCGGGTATCGGCACATCGACACGGCCGAGATGTACGACAACGAGGAGGCGGTCGGGCGCGGGATCGCGGCCAGCGGCGTAGCGCGAGACGACATCTTCCTGACCACGAAAGTGTGGTGGCAGCACTTGGCCGGCGACGACATGCAGCGGGCGGCCGAGGCGAGCCTGAAGCGGTTGGGGACGGGCTATGTCGACCTGTATCTGATCCACTGGCCGGCGCCGGAGATGGATCTGGGCGATGCGATGCAGAAGCTGGTCGCCATCAAGGAGCAGGGGCTGGCGCGGTCGATCGGGGTGGCGAACTTCCCGTCGACGTTGCTGAAGCGGGCCGTGGGCGAGATCGGGGCGCCGATCGCGTGCAACCAGTTCGAGTATCACGTGCTGCTCGGGCAGGAACGGATGGTCGAGGGCGCGCGCGGGGTCGGGGCGGCGAGCGTGGCGTATTGCCCGTTGGCGCAGGGCAAGCTTGCCGAGCAGCCGGCGCTGGCCGAGATCGGGCAGAAGCATGGGGTCAGCGCGGCGCAGGTGGCGCTGAAGTGGCTGCTGGACCAGGACGGGGTGGCGGCGATCCCGAAAGCGGGGCGGCGGGAAAGCCAGCAGGCCAATCTGGATGCGCTCAAGGTGACGCTGGATGAGGCGGACCGGGCGACGATCGCGGCGCTGCCGAAGGACCAGCGTTGCGTCAATCCGGGATTCGCGCCGGCCTGGGACGCCGTGGGCTAAGTCACTTGGAGGCCGTGCGGCGGGAGAGGCGGATTTCATCTGCCCTCCGGGGCCGGCCGCGGGCTGGAATCGCCCTGTTGTTTGTCGCGGCGGGGCTGGCTTATGGCGGCTGGGCGGTCAGCATTGCCGGGGTGAAGGCGGCGTTGGGGCTGTCGGACGGGGCGCTGGGGGCGGCGCTGCTGTGCGTCGCGGCTGGGGCGATGGTGGCCATGCCGGTGATGGGGTGGCTCGGCGCGCGCGGCTTGCCGTGGTTGCTGACGGCGAGCGGGATTGCCTTGGTGCTGGTGCTGTCGTTGCCGGCATTCGTGGGCAGCTTGGTGGCGCTCGGGGGCGTGCTGTTGCTGGTGGGGGCGTCAGCCGGGTCATTGGACGTGGGGATGAATGCGCGGGCCAGCCGGTTCGAGCAGGAGTCGGGGCGGGCGGTGATGTCGTCCTTCCATGCGGCGTTCTCGCTGGGCGGGTTGGGCGGCACGGTGCTGGTGGCCGGATGCGAGGCGGCGGGCGCGGGGGTGCGCGGCGGGTTGTTGGCGGCGGCAGCGGCGGTGGCGGGATGCGTGATCGCGCATGCGTGGCTCGATCCGGATCCGGCGATGGGCGGGCAGGAGAAGGGCTCCCGCGGGGGATGGCCGGACCGGGTGCTGATGGGCATCGGCGTGCTGTGCCTGTTGGCGTTTCTGACCGAGGGGGCGGTGGCGGATTGGTCCGGGGTGTTCATGCGTGACGTCGCCGGGTTCGGGGCGCCGGCGGGGGCGTCCGGATACGCGGGGTTTTCGGCGGCGATGATCGCGGCGCGGGTGTTCGGGGATCGTTGGGTGCGGCGGTTCGGTGCGCGGGCCGTGTTGCAGGCGGGTGCGGGTGTGGCGGCGCTGGGCGTGCTGCTGGCGATGGCGTGGCCGGCGGCGGGGCCGATGGGGTTTGGGTTGGTGGGGCTGGGGGCGGCCAACATCGCGCCGATCCTGTTTTCGGCGGCGGGCCGGGCCGGGCCGGCGGCGAGCACCGGGATCGCGGCGGTGGCGACGTTGGGCTACGCGGGCATGCTGGTGGGGCCGCCGATCATCGGCGGGATTGCGGAGTTGTCGGGGCTGCGGATCGCGCTGGGGGTGCTGGTGGCGGCCATGGCTGTCATTGCGAGCACGGCGGCGCGGATGGTGCGCGCGTAGGGCCGTTGCGACGGCGGGAGTTGTGCGGGTAGGCTTCCCCTAAAATTGCGGGAGGTCGTCATGGCGATTGGTTGGCGGATGCTGGCGGTCGGGTTGTTGTTAGGCGGCGCGGCGCGGGCGGCGGACGCCGCCGGGGCAGCGGACTACCCGGCGCCGGTGCAGGGCGACTACATCGCGCACGATTTCCATTTCGCCGATGGCAAGATGATGAAGGAGCTGAAGCTTCATTATGCGACGGTCGGGGCCAGCACGGGCGAGCCGGTGCTGGTGCTGCACGGGACAGGCGGCACCGGGACGGGGATGCTGAACCCGGCCTTCGCCGGGGCTCTGTTCGGGCCGGGGCAGGCGCTGGATGCGTCGAAATACTACATCATCCTGCCGGACGTGATCGGGGCGGGACAATCCTCCAAGCCGTCGAACGGCATGCGCGCCAGCTTTCCGCACTACGATTACGACGACATGATCCGGGCGCAGTACGAGATGCTGACCAAGGGGCTCGGGGTGACGCACCTGCGGCTGGTGATCGGCAACTCGATGGGCGGCATGGAGACCTGGGCCTGGGGCGAGATGTATCCCGACTTCATGGACGCGCTGGTGCCGATGGCGAGCCAGCCGACGGCGATGTCGAGCCGGAACTGGATGATGCGCCGCATGGTGATCGATACCGTGCGGGACGACCCGGCCTACAAGGACGGCAACTACACCGAGCAGCCTCCTTCGCTGCGGATGGCGAACGTTTGGTTCGGGATCGCGACCAGCGGCGGTAGCTCGGCGTATCAGAAAGAAGCGCCGACGCGGCTGATGGCCGATGCGGCGGTCAACAAGCGCAAGGCGTTGCCGTTCACGGCCGATGCCAACGACTTCGTTTACCAGTGGGACGCGTCACGGGACTTCGATGCGGCACCGCAGCTGGAAAAGATCAAGGCCGCCGTGCTGGTGATCAACTCGGCCGATGACGAGCGCAATCCGCCGCAGACCGGGTTGTTGGACTCGGCGCTGAAGCGGGTGAGCCGGGCGAAGTACTACCTGATTCCGGAAAGTCCGGAGACGAGCGGGCATGGCACGACGTCGGTGGCGAAGTTCTACCAGGCGCAGCTGGCCGAGTTCCTGGCGGGCGTGCCGAAGGCGGAAAGCCTGAGCGCCACGGCACGCCCGTAAGGGTTCAGGGCAGCGCGGGCACCGTCACGCCGATCATGTCCTCGGCGCTGACGAGGCTCGCGAGACGGGCTTCGTCCCAGCCGTCGGTACCGGCGGGGCGGCGGGGGAGGACCATCCAGCGGTAGTCGGCGGTGCTGTCGACGACGCGGATGGCGGTGCCGGCGGGGAGCACGGTGTTCCATTCGGCGAGCACGCCGGCCGGGTCGCGGATGGCGCGGGCGCGGTAGCCGACGGATTTGAACCAGAAGGGCGGGTAGCCCAGCACGCCGCGCGGATAGCAGCTGCACAGGGTGCAGACGACGAGGTTGTGGGTCGTCTCGGTGTTCTCGAGCACGCCGAGCGGCGGCAGGCCGAGCATGGGGATGCCGAGGCTGTCGGCGGCCTTGGCGCCGTCCTCGAGCATGAGGGCGCGGAACGCCGGGTCGAGCCAGGCGCGGGCGACCATGCGGGCGCCCTGGGCCGGGCTGGCCTTGTCGGTGCGCTCGCGGGCCAGGGTGATCTCGTCGTCGGTGGCGATCTGCTTTTCGGCCAGCAGGAGGCGGATGGCGGCGAGGAGGTGGTCGCTGTCGGCTTCGAGTAGGGCGGTCATAGCGGCTCCAACCAGGGTTCGAAGAGTTCGACCACCAGCTCGGCGGCACCGGCGTCGGGCCAGATCGAGTTGGGGGCGAAGGCAACGTGATACAGCGGCAGGGTGGCGGCCGGGCGGGCGAAGGCGAGGTCTTCCGGGTTACGGAAATTGCCGAGATGGCGGATGACGGTGCCGGTGTGGCCGCGGAGGTAATGCGGCGTGCGGATGTGGCAGGGGCCACGGGTTTCAGGCCAGTCGTCGCGGACGCGGACGGCGGTGCCGGCTTCTAGCATCGGGCGAGCGCGGCTTGGAGTTCGGCTTCGGTGATGACGCCGCGGGCGAGCAAGTTATCGGCGATGGAGCGGATCCATCGCTGGTAGTAGGAGAGGCGCAGGTACTCGGCTTCGGGGATGGCCTCGATGCCGCGGCGGAGTTCGTCGACGGACATGACCTTCTTGCCGCCGAGGATCTGGCGCAGCGCGTCCACCGTGCGGTCGAATTCGGTCAGGGTGTGGGGTTCGGTGTCGATGCCCTCACACAGGAAGCGGGGGACACCGCCGATGTCGTGCATCGCGCGGGGCGTTTCACTCATTTCGCTCATTGGATCACCTCGTCGGGCGTGACGCCCCAGATCTCGCTGCGGCGGATGTAGCCACGATAATCCCCGATCTGCGCCTGGCACCACTGCGAACCGGCGTCGCAGCTGCGCAAGCGAAGAATGACGCCGACCTTCAGCTTGGCGACCGGGCCGGCGGCGTCGTCAGCGGATTGGCGCAGGACGCGCTCGGTGCCGGCGACGATCGCGGTGCGGCGGCCGGTCAGCGTGGCCTGGTTGACCCAGCCCTTGTTGCCGAGGGGGTCGCGGACCAGGCGCCAGAGATCGAACTCGCGCTCGATCTCGACGGGGAGGTCGCGACGTTTATAGACCCAGTCGATCGGGTAGCGGGTGCCGGGGCCGGAGCGGAAGTTGACGTCGTCGGAGCGCAGCGCGGCAAAGCGGGGGAGAGGCAAGTTGCTGTTGCTGCCTTTGCTGTGATCAACGGGTGGCGCTTCGACCGGGTCAGGCGCGGGCGCGACGGGGGCGGGTTTGGGCGCCACGGGCGCCGCAGGCTTGCGGGCGGGTTTGCTCGGAGTTGGTTTGGCAGCAACCGCCTTTGCCGGCGCGGGCTTGGCGGGAGTTGGTTTCTCGGAAGTGGCTTTGTGCGGTGCAGATGCCGACGCCCCCGGCTTGTGCTCGTCGGGCTTGGCGGGCTTGTGATCACCGGGTTTGACCGGCGGCGCCGCGCGGTGGATCGCGACCGGCGGGGGCAACGGGGACGGCAGCTTGAGCACCGACGCGGGAGGCGAGGGTTGTGCCGCTGCATAGGCCGGCACGGCCAGTAGGAGAAGAACGGCAAGACGCATGCACCCTCCCTGCCGTGGTCGCCGCAGCCGGGTCAAGCGGATCACAGGGTAATGACGGCGCCAGGGCCGGCCGCGGCGAGAAAGGCGGGGATGCCGCTCACCTCGACACCCGGCAGCAGGCCCTCTTCCGGCAGCCCGGCCATCAGCAGGCCGGATTCGCAGACCAACAGGCGCACCCCCAATTCTGCCGCTGCCATGCGCAGCTCATCCAGGCCGGCGACGCCGCGGGCGCGGACGACCTGGTCGCGGGCGGCATCGTCCAGGCTCGACCAATCCTGGGCCACGGCGCGGCAGCCGTCGTTGCTGGCGAAGAGGATGACCGGGCGGCCAATGGCGGCGGCGGCGACGGCGAGCATGAAGGCATAGTGCGCGCGTTCATGGGTGCCGGTGAGAAGCAGCAGGCTGAGCGGGGTGTCGGTCATGCGTGGGCGGAAAGGTCGGTGATGGTGGGGTGCTCGCCGCAGAGCGGGCAGGCGGGGTCGCGGGGAAGTTTGATCGTCCGCATGCGGGCGGAGAGTGCGTCCCAGAGCAGGAGGCGGCCGGACAGGCTGTCGCCGATGCCGATGATTTCCTTCAGCGCCTCGGTGGCCTGCAAGGTGCCCATGACGCCGGTGACGGCGCCGAGGATGCCGGCTTGGCTGCAGG
>CAZTJC010000036.1:1363-39985 GCA_964613945.1 uncultured Acetobacteraceae bacterium | reverse complement strand
AAGCATTGCCGCTACCGACGAGCACGAGCATATCGCAACGTCGGCGGTCAGCCGCCTTATGTTGACCGGGAATAGGCGGAGTTCGCCAGACGAAATGAGCAAATAAACCCGCTAAGATCTTGCGCCTAATGATTGCTGCCGAGGGTGGGTCGATCTAAGTTCGCATACCGGCCGACTTAGAAAATACCGACGAGGAAGCATCGAACATGAAGAAATCAGTCGTGTTGTCTGGGGCAATGCTGTCGCTGGCTTGGTTGTCCGTGCCTGCCGTCGCACAACAGGCTTGTGTCCCGAACAATGGTGCCGTTCCTGCCGACGCCAACACCAAGGATGCCGCCGCCCCGTTTTTCATAGACCCGGCCGGGCTTGATCTCAGCACCACGCCGCCGACCCGCAATCCTGCCAACCCTAGCTATGTGAAGGCCACCGAGCTTCCCGATGGCACGCTTCCATCACCGGGTGCCGAAGGTAATTTCATCATCGGTCCGACACATGGTGCTGCGCCGGAGGTGTCCGTCCAGGACGGCATCCCGCACGGAAAGCTCTACTCCTTCACGATCTCCTCGACCGACAGCGTCATCTACAATCCGGGCGTGATCCGCGACGACATCGCGAACTGCCGCAACAGCTCCGTCAACAGCGCCACGACCGCGGCCGGTGACAAGTCGAACCTGCTCGTCACGACCAGTCATCCAGGCATATGGAAGCGGACGATCGACGTCTATGTGCCAGCCCAGTATGTGCCAGGCAGCGAGGCTCCGTTTATCGTCTTCGGCGATGGCGGGGCGACCGGCTCATATCCGGGCCGCGACCTGTTCAACACGATCGACAGCCTTGTCGCACAACACCGGGTTCCGGCGATGGTCGCGATCGGCATCGCCGCAGGTGGCCAGGATGCGCAAGGCAGCGAGCGTGGCCGCGAATACGACACGGTCTCTGGCGCCTACGCCGAGTGGATCGAACGTGAAGTGCTGCCGCTCGTGGAGAAGAACTCCGGCGCCAAGCTGACGACGAACCCCGACGGGCGGGCCACGATGGGCATCAGCTCGAGCGGCGTCGCCGCTTTCACCATGGCTTGGTTCCACCCAGAACTATACCACCGTGTGCTCGCTTACTCGCCGACCATGGTCAATCAGCAGTGGCCGCATGACCCGTCGCTCCGCGGCGGCGCGTGGGAGTATCATAGCGCCTGGGCTGGAGGCACCAGCCCCAACCAGACAGTCACCGTCAACGCCGTGACACCGACCGAGGACGCGCCCGGGACACCATTGATCGTCAAGGCCACGCCAAAGCCAATTCGTTTCTGGTTCGAGGTCGGCGACCAGGATCTATTCTACCCGGTCGCCAACATCGCGGACGGCATGCACGACTGGGTCCTATCCAACGAGAGGACCGCACAGGCGTTGCAGGCCAAAGGCTATCATTACCAATTCGTATTCGCGCGACACGCAACACATGTCGACCGGCCAACTGTTGCGCAAACGCTTCCTGCGGCTCTGGAGTGGGTTTGGAAGGGCTATTCCGCACCGTAGGTCTCGTTCAGTTCCGGAGTGAGCGACGGTTGGCCGTGTCGCCCTCCATCAAACGACTCCCTCCTGATGCAAGGCGGCAATCTGCTCCGGGGTTCGGCCCAACTCCGCCAGCACGGCATCCGTGTCCGCGCCCAACGCGCCGATCGCGGTTTTCAGCTTGGCGGGGGTGCGGCTCAGCTTGATGGCTTGGTTCACCAACGCGATCTCGCCGAGTTCCTGGTGCGTCACCGTTTGCGCCATGCCCAGGTGCTTGACCTGCGGGTCGGCAAATACTTGGTCCATGCTGTAGATCGGACCACATGGCACCTCGGCAGCTTCAAACGCGTTCACCCACTCGGTGGAGCCGCGGGTGCGCGTGACGGCCTCGATCGCGGCGTTCAGCGCATGCCGATTATCCGAGCGTGCCTTGCCGGAAGCGAAGCGCGGATCGGTGAGCAGTTCGGACAGGCCCAGCGCCTGGGCCAAGCGCTTCCAGATCACATCTCCGGCCGCGGCAATGTTGATATGGCCGTCACTGGTCGCGAACACGCCTGTGGGAATGGATGTCGGGTGGTCGTTCCCCGCCTGTTTCGGCACCTCGCCATCCATGGTGTAGCGCGCCGCCTGAAAATCCATCATGGCGATCTGCGCCGCCAGCAGGCTGACCTGCACCCACTGACCTTTGCCGCTGACCTCGCGTTCCAGCAGCGCGGTCATGATCCCCTGCGCCGCGAACAGCCCGGCACACAGGTCGGCCACCGGGATCCCGGCCCGCATCGGCCCCTCGCCGGGCTTGCCAGTAACGGACATGATGCCGCCCATGCCTTGCGCGATCTGGTCGAAGCCCGGGCGCATCCGGTAAGGCCCGTCCTCGCCGAAGCCGGAGATGCTGGCATAGATAATCTGCGGATTGATCGCGGCGAGGTCGGCATAGGCGATGCCGAGACGGTCCTTCACGTCGGGGCGGAAATTCTCCACCACAACGTCGGCGGTGCGCACAAGGTCGAACAAAATGGCTTTGCCCTGCGGCGCCTTGAGGTCGAGCGTCATGCAGCGCTTGTTGCGATGCAGGTTCTGGAAGTCCGGTCCGAGCCGCGGTCCACCCAGGCCGCCATCGGCCGCCGGGCTTTCCACCTTGATGACCTGCGCGCCGTGATCGGCGAATTGCCGCACGCAGGTGGGTCCGGCCCGCACCCGGGTCAGGTCGATGATCTTGAAGCGAGACAAGGCGCCTTCGGTCATGGGTAGTCCTTTCTTTGGTTTTCAGGAGGGGATCAGAGCGGCTTGCGCCGGGTCGATCTCCAGCCAGACCGGATCATTCACGGCCAATACCTTGGTCGGTGAAGTGGTGACTCGCAGGCTTGCCTCACTACCTTCTGGTCGCACCACGTATTCCCAGTGCTCGCCAAGGTAAGCCCGTCCAGTTACTCGTCCCTGCACCCACCAGCCCCGGCCCGGATCTCCGGGCTGGCTATGCAAGCCGATGCTGCCGGGACGGACGGAAAAGGTGACCGGCCCATCCGCAGGCGCCTGACCTGGTAGCAGTGCAATGGAGAGCCCGGTGCCAACGGCGCGGATCACTCCGCCGCCAAGCGTCCCGTCCAGCAGGTTCGTGCGTCCGACGAAGTCGGCCACGAAGCGGGTACGTGGCTTCGTGTAAAGGCTGAGTGGATCATCCACCTGCTCGATGCGCCCAGCGTTCATCACCACGATCCGATCCGAGGTAACCATCGCCTCGCCCTGATCATGCGTCACATAAACCGTGGTGATGCGGAACTCATCATGGAGGCGACGGATCTCGAAGCGCATTTCCTCGCGCAGATTGGCATCGAGGTTGGAAAGCGGCTCATCCAACAGCAGCACCTCCGGCTCGATCACGATGGCCCGGGCCAGGGACACGCGCTGCTGCTGCCCGCCCGACAACTCCGCCGGATAGCGATCGATCAGATGATCAAGCCGGACAATCCCAAGAATCTGCTTCACCCGCCGCGTCACCTCCACCTTTGGTAACTTGCGGATCTGCAGACCGAACGCAACGTTCTCGCCCACCGTCATGTTGGGCCAGATGGCATAGGACTGGAAGATCATGCTCATGCCACGCTTTTCCGGCGGCACCACCCGGCCGGGTTGGCTCAGCACTCGTCCGTTCATCACGATGCGTCCGGCGCTCGGCTCGATGAACCCGGCAATCATGCGCAGCGTGGTGGTCTTGCCGCAGCCGGACGGGCCGAGTAGCGACACGAACTCGCCATCCCGCAGGACGAGGTTTACGTCCGCAACCGCTTGGGCACTGCCAAAGCTGCGACCCAGCTCTTCCAGCACGAGCTTCGCCGCGCCTGACTCGCCATCAACTGCCAAAGGTGTCGCGCCACTGCTCGATGGCGTCCTGCATGTCGCGCACGATCTCCGCCGTGGATAAGCGCAGCACCTTTAAATCGGCATAGTCCCGGTCCCCCACTTTCACCGGCGCGTCGGCCCGCACCGGCAAGCGTCGCGCGTCACCGGATATTCGGGACATTTCGGGGCCAAGCAAAAAGTTCATGAACAGTTTCGCCGCGTTCGGGTGCGGCGCATTGGCCATGATGGCGGATGGCGAGACGATCAGGACTGCGCCATCGGTGGGCAGGCTGATGCCCACCGGGTTGCCCTTCACCGCCGTCACCTGGCTGAGCCCCGACGGCCCAATGGCCACGCTGCGCTCCCCAGAGGTGACGACGCCCACCGCATCGTTCACGGAGCGCCCGATCAGCGGCTTGTTCTTCTCGAGTTTGGAGAAGTACTCCCAACCGTAAAGCTTCTTCATGGCCACCACCCAGGTACCCACCGTGCCACTGAAGGCGGGATGGCCGACCGCGATCTGGTTTTGCCATTTGGGATGAAGGAAGTCGGTCCAGTTCTGCGGCCCCTCGCCGGGCTTGACCTTGTTCGTATTGAAGATCGGCACCACCAACTCGGACAAGGTCGCGAAGTAGGTGCCGCCCTTGTCCAAGTCCTTGAACTCCGGCCGCAGTGCGGCGGCGTTGGGCGGGGTATACGTCACGAAACGTCCTTGATCCCGCAACGTCTCGTCGTGGCCCAGATCCGTGGAGCTGAACACATCACACTGGGCGATCCCGTTCTTAAGGTCCTGCAGCAGGCGCTGGTAGGCGACCTGGGCGGTGGTGCGGACCACGCTGGCCTTGATGTCCGGGTATTGCTTCATGAAGGCGTCCAGCATGACTTGCGCCGTTTCGCCGTCGGTATGCGCGGTATACCAGGTCAGCGCACCTTCCTTGCGCGCCGCCGCTTCGATCGTGGGCAGGTCCTGCGCCCGAGCGGGAACAAAGGGCAGAACCAGGCCGGCGGTCAGCAGGGCGCGTCGGTTGATGTTCATTGCTTTCTCCGAACCATGAAATCCCGCCCCACCAAGCGCATGCCCAGGCCGACGACGAGGAAGGTTGCAACCAGCAGCAGCAAACCGAGCGCGGCCAGCAATTCAAAATTGCCTTCTTCGCTCAGGTCCAGCAGCATCACGGACATGGGTCGCGTTGCCGGGCCATAAAGGAACATGGCGGTGCTCAGCTCCCGACTGGCCGGGATGAACACCAGCAGCCAGGCCCCTACTAGGCTGCGCTTCATCAGCGGCCCGATGACCCGGCGAATTGCCAGGCCGCGTCCCCCGCCCAGAATACGCACTGCCTCCTCCATCTCCGGGTTGATGGAACGGATGGCGGCGCTGCTGGAGCTGTACGCCACGGGGAGGAAACGGGTTGTGAACGCCAGCACCAATATGGAGCCCGTGCCATACAGGCTGAACGGCGCCGGGGCATAGGCGGCGTAAAAGGCGATGGCCAGCACGATGCCGGGAATGACGAAGGGCGTCATGCACAGCGCTCCCAGCGCGGCAGAGAACGGCACCAATCGGCGGGAAGACACGTAGGCCACGGCGACCGCCAGAACCAGGGCAATGGTCGCGGCCGCTCCGGCATACTCGAAGGAGTTGACGACGGAGGCGCGCGCGGCCGGATGCCGGAACAGAAGATAGGCGAAGTTGTCCACCGTGAGGTTGTCCAGTCGCCAGCCGCGACCCCAGGCGCGTGCAAACGCCGCCTGAGCCAGCACCGCAGCGGGCAGCACCAAGGCCAGCAGCACGATCAGCCACCCGTACCCGGCCAGCACCCAGCGCCATGCTCCCAGACGGATGACTCGCCGCTCCCCGCCCTTGCCACCCAGGGTCACGTAGCCCTTGCGCCGCAGCAACCGCGCTTGCAGCGCGTAAAGCGCTATCGTCACCAGGAGCAAGGGCATGGTGTAAGCGGCGGCAACCTCCGCCCGAATCGGTGGACTGAAAAACTGCGCCAACTGCGTGGTGACCACATTGATTCGGGCCGGCAGAGCGATCAACGCCGGGGTGCCGACTAGGCTGATCGCTTCCAGGAAGGTGATGATCCCGCCCGCCAGCAGAGCCGGCAGCACCAGCGGCATGGTGATGCGCAGCGCGGTCCGCCATGTATTGGCGCCCAGGATGTTGGCGGCGTCCTCCATCTCAGACGACACCACATCCAGCGCGCCGGAGGTGAACAGGAACAAGAAGGGAAAGGTATACAACGCTATGACAAAGGCCAAGCCGCCGAAGCTGTAGATGTTGAACAGCGCGCCGTCCCACCCCGTCAGCGCCCGAAACGCCACGTTCAGCCAGCCACTATTGGGTCCGGCAAGCAGGATCCAGCCTACTGCACCAAGGTAAGGTGGCATGACGAAGGCGGCGAGCACCAGGGCGCGGATCAGCCCGCGCCCTGGCATATCCGTACGGGAGATGCCCCAGGCCAGCGGCACCGCCAAGATCAGGCACAGCGCCGTTACAGCGGCGCCGAGTTGCAGTGTGGTCCAGAATGCCTGCACGTAGCGGGCACGGCTGAATGCGAAGGCGTAATTGGCCCAGGTGAAGCCGTCTCCTTTGGGATCGGCAACGCTGCTGGCGAGCAATCGCAGCACCGGATTAAGCACCAGCAACGCGAGAAAGAGAGCGAGTACGATCGCGGCGAGCTTCCAGGGGTCCATCGCCCGCCGCATGGGGCGATGCGCAGCCGTCATCCGCGGGGACGCGTCCGTCCCGGCATCAGCCTCCGAGGACATCACGCCATTTCTCCGTCACGTCCGGGATGCCCTTGACGATCTGCTCCACCGTTGGACGCTTGGTGGCGATGTCCGCCAGGGCCGGCTGGTCCGTTGCATTGGCGGCCTCGGTATTGAGCCGCACGCCGCCCTGCTGCACCAGCAGGGCGCTGTTCTCCGGCCCCAGCAGCCATTCCATGAACAGCTTAGCCGCCGCCGGGTGCGGCGCATCCGCCATGATGGCAGCGGGCGGCACCATCAGCAGGGCACCATCCCTGGGGTAAACTACCGCGACCGGGTTTCCTCGCCGGCCGCTCTCGATCGCCACGTAGGCGGGAGCCGCCGCGACGACCCGCTCCCCGGAATTTAGCTGCGTCACCGCATCGTTGGCGGAACGGCCGACCAGCGGGTCGTTAGCGGCCAATCTGTCGAAGAAGCTGTCCCCATACAGTTGTTGCATCAGCAGCGCCCAGGTTCCGGAATAGCCGCTGAAGCCAGGGTGACCCAGCGCCAGCTTGCCCTTCCACCTGGCGTCCAGCAGATCCAGCCAATTCTTCGGCGCATCAGCTGCCGTCACCTGCCTGGTATTATAGGCCAACACCATCATGGAAATCAGAGCCGGGTAGTATTGCCCCTCCACCCAGAGAGACTTGCCCTGCAGCGCCGGGTCGAGCTTCACCGCGTTGGCGGGGGTGTAGGACAGCAGCCGTTTCTCGCCCGAAAGCTGGGCGAAATGCGCGATGTCACTGCTGCTGTACACGTCGCAATTGTGCAGCCCGGCCGCCTGGTCTTGCCGCAGCCGCTGGAACGCCACCTGGGAGGTGGATCGGATGGTGTTGAGCTTTATTCCAGAATAGGCACGCTCAAACCGGGCGACCATGTCCTGCGCCACAGTGTCGCCCATGTAGCCGTTGATCCAGGTGAGCGAGCCTTCCTTGCGGGCGGCATCCACTAGGTCGACGTTCTGCGCCAGGGCTGGTGCCGTGGTCAGAGCGGCCAGTCCGGCCAGTAACGTCCTGCGATGCATGGCATTCTCCTTCATGACGGGAAGCCGAACCGCACCACGTCCTGTTCGCGTCGCAGCCGCCGAGACGTCGCGGAAGGTTCTTGGTGGCCAGAAACGGCTATCACAATCTGCAATGCCCTCGGCTTCGTGGGTCGCCGCACCCGCGAGTTACAGGCCTGAGTGCGGTTGGTGTCACAGACCCGAGTGAGCAAGACGCAAGAGATACCGTCCGATCGCTTCGCGCATATCGCACCAAACTCACTCGCTTCCATGAGACCGAGCGAGATTAAACCTCGGAATCCACCATGCAGTAGCCTTGTGAAGCCCTTCTTTCAAGAAGCTGTAAATACACCGACAAGATTGACTGCAAACCATCAAGTTAGTCAAGGAACCTTGTCGGAGCGTTTCTTGTGCGTTGCAGCAATTTAGACTAGCCGAATGCTTGTAAGTTCTTACTCCGCTGGTGCATCACAGTAAATAAGACAGCTAGCTACGCCGATGGCGGCTCATCAAGACGAACGACGATCCCTTGTAGGTCCTCACTCGGCGCTCGGTATCGTTGCATAACCAGCGGATCGTGGCCCGGTATGATGTGCTGGGGCGACGGTGCAGCGGCTTTTATGCGATCGAAGCTTTCCAGCGTGTCCGCCACGCTGACGCAGATCGGAAAAGGCCGATAGCTCTCCATGTTCTCATAGAAATGCGACACGTCGGAGGCCAGCACGATCGGGCCTCGCTGCGTATTGACCCGCACGAATTGTAGCCCGGCCGAGTGACCCGGCGCCGGGTGCAACGTAATGCCCGGCGCCAGTTCGACCGGGCCGTTATAAAGCCGCACCCGCCCGGCATAGTTCAGTCGCACGATGCCGACCACGTCTTCCACCTCGAACGTGTGTGCCAAGTGGGCGTAACGCATGTGCCGGCCGACGGCGAAGTGTAGATCAGGCTCCTGCAGATGGAACTCGGCATTCGGAAAACGATGGAAGTTGCCGACGTGATCGTAATGGAGGTGGGTGAGCACGACGTCTTTCACCGAAGCGGGATCCACGTCCAGCAAGGCGAGAGCGTCGATCGGGTCACGCAGGAGGGTGCGGCCGCGCCGGGTCGCAACCTCCGCGGTGAAGCCCGAATCTACGACGACCGTTCGCTCCGGACCGCGGATCACCCACAGGAAATAATCCATCGGCATCGGGCCGTCATGTGGGTCGCCACCGATGAAGTGATTCGAGCGCAACGCATCCCGGTGGGCGTAACGGAGAGCGAAGACCTCATAAACCGGCTCAACCGTCATCGTGTTCCGTCCCGAATTTTTGAGGACGCTATGGGCGGCCAAATTGTCTGTCAATCTCGGGCTGGTTATATGATGCTGGGCGATACAGCCACGGAAGCATCTTTTGCCTGACGACCTGCCACTCCCCAATCCGCTACGCGTGCAACCCCAGCCAGTGCGGCAGCAGGTCGAAGATCAATTACGAGGCGCCATCATCAGCGGCGCCTTTGCCCCTGGTAGCCATTTATCGGATCGCTCCCTGTGCGAACAGTTTGGCGTTAGCCGATCCATCGTCCGAGAGGCCGTGCGCCTGATGGAGGCTGAGGGCCTGGTGACAGTCGTGCCGTATCGTGGGCCCTTCGTGGCCTTTCTATCGGCAGCCGAGG
Organism: uncultured Acetobacteraceae bacterium; assembly: GCA_964613945.1. Lineage (GTDB taxonomy): Bacteria > Pseudomonadota > Alphaproteobacteria > Acetobacterales > Acetobacteraceae > JAVVHH01. Next base: position 30,718 of record CAZTJC010000036.1, on the reverse strand, counting down.
CTGCACAGGTGTACGAGGTGCGGGGTGCGCTGGAAGCGCTTGCAGGCGAGGGATTTGCCCAACGCGCCTCCGACGAGGAGCGAGCCGAGCTACGCCGGGTATACGAGGAACTCGCTGCAGCCGGCCCAGCGGCAGGGCGTGAAGCTTTGCTTGATCTCAAGCGGCGGTTCTATGACGTGCTGCTGCGTGGGTCGCGGAACGCCTACGTCGGCCGGATGCTCGGGCAGTTGCTGAACCGCAATGCACAACTCCGCGCCACCTCGCTGTCGGATCCCGGTCGCCTGCCGCAAACCGTTCGCGAGCTACGTCGGATCGTAGAGGCGGTGGAACGGCGGGACCCTGAAGGCGCCTGGCAAGCCTGCCGGGAGCATGTGGCGGCGGCGGCGGCAGTTGCCCTGCGCATTCTGCGACAGCGGGAGCGGGACACTCAGGATGCGGCAATCGATACCAGATCGGAGCGGAGCAACCGCACTTGATAGCGTTGCCTCGCCGTAGAGCAATTGTTGCAGCGACAAAGCTGCGACGGCTGATCCCGATCAGACGGTTGTTTCCCTTCCTGAGCAGGCATTCATGTGTTGCATCCGCATCTTGGCGACCAAAACAAAACCAAGCATTGCTAAAAATCGTCTGTCAATCTGTCAATTGACACCGAGCTGAGTTCGACCAACACTGAACTACCAGCGCAAACCTACCGTCGGACACCACTCCTAGATGCGGGCGCCTTTTTACAATGGCAGACAATGTTGCTGGCAGGGAGGAAAGCTATGGAATTAGGGTTCGTCGGGCTGGGACGTATGGGCAACCCCATGGTCGTGCGGCTGCTGGAAGCTGGACACACCGTGCATGTGTTCGATACGTCGGAGCAGGCCGTCGCCATCGCGACACAACGCGGTGCCAAGCCGTGCAGCAGCGCCCGAGAGGTGGCAGACAAGGCCGATATCGTGCTGACCAGCCTGCCCACCCCGGACATCGTTCAAAGGGTAGTGCTGGGCGAGGATGGATTGGCTCAAGGTAGCCGTGTAACCACGGTCATCGACCTATCCACCACCGGACCGCGCACCGCCATTGCGGTGGCCAAGGCGCTGACGGATGCGGGCGGCCGGGTCACGATGGTCGATTCGCCGGTGTCTGGTGGCATCACCGGTGCGGAAAAGGGCACGCTGGCGTTGATGGTGTCATGCCCGAAAGCGATCTTCGAGCAGGTCGAGCCTGTGCTGAAGAGCTTTGGCAAGATCTTCCATGTCGGAGAGGAGCCCGGCCAAGGTCAGACCTTGAAGCTCGCCAACAACCTGCTCGCCGCGGCCACCCTGGCCGTGTCCTCGGAGGTGATGGTGATGGGGGTGAAGGCCGGCTTGGACCCGCAGACCATGATCGACGTGATCAACGTCAGCTCGGGCCGCAACGGCTCCATCCAGGACAAGTTTCCCCGCGCGGTGCTGACCCGCACCTTCGACTACGGCTTCACGACAGGCCTGTCGTTCAAGGACGTCCGGCTTTGCGTGGAGGAGGCGGAGGCCATGGGCATACCGATGGTGGTCGGCAGCGCCGTGCGTCAATTCCTGTCCATGACCAACGCCACCTACGGCGCCGGCTCTGATTTTACCGAGATGGTGAAGTTGGTCGAAGGTTGGGCCGGCGTGGAAGTGGATGGCCGCAAGGCCAAGGTCTGAACCTCAGAGATCAGGAGAACAAACATGTCCGACGAGAGCCTGTTCGATCGCGGCCTGGCCGTGCGCAAGGAAGTGCTGGGCGAGGACTACGTCAACAAGTCCATCGCCGGGGCGGACGAGTTCACCCGGACTATGGCGGAATGGTCCACCGAGTATTGCTGGGGTGCGTTGTGGACCCGTCCGGGCCTGGACCGTCGCAGCCGCTCGATCGCGAACTTGTCCATGATCGCCGCGCTCAATCGCCCGCATGAGCTGAAGCTGCACGTGAAGGCCGCGGTGAAGAACGGTTTGTCACGCGACGAGATCAAGGAGGTGCTGTTGCAGGTCGCAGTGTATGCCGGCGTTCCCGCAGGCATCGATAGCTTCCGCATCGCCCGCGAGGCGTTCAAGGAATTGGACGCTCCGCCCGTCTAATCGGGATTGGCCGAGACCCGGCATCAGAACATAGGCATTGCCCTAGATGAGGCGCAACCGAGCCAGCCCCTCTGCCGTGGTCGCGGCGTAATCAAATTCGCCGCAATGCGGAGCGGTTTACGGTGGCGAAAAGCTCGCTAGGTCGAGATCAAATCCCCATCCCGGACGGTTCGGGATCGGAACGGCGCCGTCGATCACCTCGAGTTGCTGCCGGTACAACGGGGATAGCCAGGGCATGTGCTCCAGGTAGCTGGCATTGCTCAGCCCGCCCAGCACCGAGAGGCTCATCTCCGGAAACAGGTGCGACGACACCGGGACATCGAAGGCTGCGGCAAGGTGCGCCACGCGGACGAACTCGGTGACGCCGCCGACGCGTTGCAGGTCCGGCATCAGCACGTCGGCCGACCGGCGCTCGAGCATGTCGCGGAAGCCGTAACGCGTGTACTCGGTCTCGCCTGAGGCGATCGGCGTGTCCAACTCTGCAGCGACCCGCGCCACCCCGGCGAGGTCGTAGGCCGGCAACGGCTCTTCGAACCAGGTCAGCGAATAGGCTTCCAGCATGCGGCCCATCCGGATCGCCTCGACTTCGGTTAACTGCTGGTTGGCGTCCGCCATGAGCAAGATGTCCGGCCCGATCGCCTCGCGGACGGCGCGGACCCGGGCTTCGGTTGGCGGTAGCGGGCCTGGGGCCAGGCGCATCTTGACCGCCCGGAAGCCCTGGGCAACGAAGTCAGCTGCCTCCTGCTGCAACTCGTCGATCGACCGGTCGAGCCATAATCCGCCGCTGGCATAGGTCGGCACGGCGGCGCGCGCTTGTCCGATCAGTGCCGCGATGTTGAGGTCTGCGGCCTTGCCGCGCAGGTCCCACATGGCGCCGTCCAGGGCGGAGATGCCCATTACCGAGACGCCCTTATGGCCGATGAAGTTGTTCTGCCGCCAGGCATCGTCCCAGAAGGCGGCCGTGAAGCGGGGATCGCGACCGATTGCGAGCGGCACCAGGCTTTGGATCATTTCGTCCAGGAGGCTGAGATGACGCCCGTGCAGCGTGATTGATACATGCTCGCCGACCAGGCCCTGATCCGTCTCGATCAGCGTTGCCAACACGCCGAGCGTTCGGATCGGGCCAAGGCCGCCGACCGCCGGGCGTGGCAGGGTGACGATGCCGGGCTTGGTGCGGACGGCGGTGATCTTCATGTCGATGTCCTCGTGTCGCCGACAGGGGCGCGGCGGTAGCGATCCAGGATGGCCGGGTCGGGGTCGCAGCCCAGGCCGGGGCCGGTGGGGAGCGAGGCCATGCCGCCCGGTGCGTCGAGCCAGGTTTCGAACGGACTGGCTTCCAGCGTGACGAACAGGCGCTCGAGCGGCGCTTCCGGCAGCGTGGCGGCCAGATGCAGGGACGCGAGATAGCCGGAGCCGAAATACGCGCAGTGCGGCACCACGCGTACACCCCGCGCGGCGGCCAGGGCCAACACGCGCAGCGTTTCGGTGATGCCGATCTTGGCGACGCTGGGCTGTGCCACGTCCACCGCGCCGGCGGCGAACAGGGCATCGAAGCCGCCGAGCGAGCCGACGTTCTCGCCTGCGGCGGTGGGGATCCCTGCCCTCCGCACGCGCGCCAGGCCGACGGCATCCTCCGGCGGCCAGACCGGTTCCTCCAGCCAGTGCAGCCCGGCGGGCGCCAAGGCGCGCGCGTGTTCCAGGGCTTCGGTCACCGTCCAGGGGCAGTTCACGTCGTCCATCAGTGCCATAGCCGGTCCGATCGCGTCGCGGGCGGCCAAGACACAGTCGGTGGCGATCTCGTGCAGCTTGATCGCGCAATAGCCCTGCTGCTGGGCGGCAGCGGCGTTGCGCCCGGTGCGCGCCGGGTCGCCATAGCGGAGCAGGCTGGCGTAAACCGGCACCGTCTCGCGTCGGGCGCCGCCGAGAAGATCGTGCAACGGCAGGCCGGCGCGCTTGCCGGCGATATCCCATAGCGCGATGTCGATGCCGGCGGCGGCATAGATCAGCGGGCCGTTGCGGCCGAACAGGTGCATGGCTTGCGCGAGTTCGTCGGCGATCGCGCCGATGCGGGAGGCGTTTCGACCGATGAGCCAGGGGGCGACTAGCGTGTCGAGCGCTGCCTTGGTGGCTGGGATGGCGCCATGGCCGAAAGCCTCCCCCCAGCCGACCAGGCCGTCTTTCGTTTCGATCCGCACCAGCAGCATGTCCAGCGTGTGCCAGTCCTGGCCGCCGACGGCATGACGCGGCCCGTCATAGGCGTACGGGATGCCAACGTGATGCGTGGTGACTCTGGCGATCGAAAGCCCGTCGCTCATGCTGCCTCCTGCCCCATGTAGGCGCGCTCGAGCCGGGCATGGACGTCCGGCGTGTCGGCCGGCACGTCCAGCACGACCCGGCCGCGCGCCAGGCCGCAGACCCGGTCGGCCAGCGCCGCCGCCTTGATGGTGAGCTGTTCCACCAACAGCACCGCCGTGCCGCCCTGCCGCAGCCGGTCCAGCACGGCCAGCACCCGATCCACCAGCACCGGCGACAGCCCGGCGGAGGGCTCGTCCAGCATCATCAGCCGCGGCCGCTGCACCAGGCCCTGCGCCACCGCCAGCATCTGTTGCTGCCCGCCCGACAGCGCGCCGCCGCGTTCCGCCCGCTTGGCGGCGATCTCGGGAAACGTCTCCAACGCCTCCTCTGTACGCCGCAGCCGCTCGGCCTTTGGCAAGGCGTAACCGGCGAGCAGAAGGTTGTCGAAGACGGACAGGCCGGTGAACACGCGGTGCCCTTCGATCACGTGTACGAGGCCGGCCGCGACCGCGTCGCGCGGGCTTTGCCCGGCGATCGAGCGGCCGGCGAAGCGCAGCGTACCCGTGGCGGGAAGCAGGCCGGAGATGGCGCGGAGCAGCGTCGACTTGCCGGCCCCGTTCGGGCCGAGCAGCGCCACGATCTCGCCGGAACCGACGTGGAGATCCACCCCGTGCAAGACGCCGACCTTGCCGTAGCCGGCGCTGAGCCCGGCGACCTCCAGCAATGGTTCAGCCACCAAGATACGCCTCCACCACCTCGCGGTTGGCTTGAATCTCCGCGGGCGTGCCGGCGGCGAGGATGCGGCCCAGGTTCAGCACGGTGACCCGGTCGCACACGGCGAAGATCAGATCGGCATGGTGCTCGACCAGCAGCACCCCGACTCCGGTGGCGGCAACAGCGCGCACCAGCCCGCCGAGCCGCTCGATCTCGTCGGGCGACAAGCCGGCGGCCGGCTCGTCCAGCAGCAGGAAGTTGGGTTGCGCCATCAGGGCACGGGCGATCTCGACGAAGCGTAACTCGCTATGCTGCAGCCGATCGGCACGCACCGCCCCGAGCCGCTCCAGGCCGACAGCCTGCAACGCGCGCAGCGCCCGCGCCCGCATCGCGGCTTCTTCCCGTCGGGCGGCAGGCAGGGTCAGCATGGCGCCGACGACGCTGGAGCGTGCCGCCTCCGTGCCGCCGAGCAGGACGTTATCCAGCACGCTGGCTTCGCCCGCCACGCGCGGGGTCTGGAACGTGCGGGCGATGCCGGCGGCGGCGCGGCGATCGGGCTTGCCGAGCACCAGCGTATCCTGGCCGATGCGGATCGAGCCGGACTGCGGCACGCCAAAGCCGCTGATGACGTTCAACGTCGTGGTCTTGCCGCTGCCGTTGGGGCCGATGAGGCCGTGCACCTCGCCGGGCCGCACTTCAAGGTCCAACCCATCGATGGCGCGCACGGCGCCGAAGCGAAGCTCCACCCCCGAGAGGACCATGGCGCCGGCGCGGCGACGCTCCTGCAGCAGGTCGGACAGCAGCGCGATGCGTGGCGTGACGTGCCGGTCGGTATGGAGCGGCTTGCGGCCGGTGCGGTCAAGAAGCTGCGCAATGCCGCCCGGGGCGAGCAGCACGACCAGAAGCAGCAGTCCGGCGTAGAGAAAAGTAGACCAGGCGACGAGCGGCGCCGCGAGCTCCGGCAGCACCGTCAGCAGGGCGGTCGCCAGCAGCGGGCCGACTACCGCGCCGCGGCCGCCGATCAGGATGGCGGTGAAGAACAGCACCGACAGGTCGAACGTGAAGGCGTCGGGGGTGATGTAGCTCTGCAGGCTGGCGAACAGCGCGCCCGCCACGCCGGCCGTGGCGCCGCTGAACACGAAGACGGAGAGCAACAGCCTGGTTTTGCGCACGCCAGCGGCCTCGGCGGCGACCTCGGCATCGCGCAGCGCCACTAGCGCGCGGCCGAAGCGGCTGAAGCCGAGATTAGCGGCCAGCACCGTGACAACCGCCGCAATGACGGCGCACAGGGCGTAGAAACCGATCGCCGTGTCGAACGGCGCGCCCCAGGCCGGACCAGGCAGACCCACGCCGCCGCCGGTGACGCTCGTCCAGGCGAGCGCGATCTGGGTGACGATGGTGGCGAAGCCCAGCGTGCTCATGGCGAAGTAGAAGGTGCGCAGGCGCAACGCCGGCAGCCCGACCACCACGCCACCAGCCGCGCCGATCAGCGCGGCACCGATCAGGCCGAGCGGGGCCGGAACGCCAACCCTCTCGCTCAGCGCTGCCGCGGCGTAGGCACCGAGGGTGAGGATAGCGACGTAGCCGATTGCCAACTGCCCGGCGAAGCCCACCACCAGGTTGAGCCCGGCGACCAGCACCCAATACACCGCGGCGCGGGTGGCGATCACCGTCCAATAATCACCACCGAGGAACGGCACGGCCACGACCGCGGCCAACAGGATGGCCGGCCACACCCACGCCGTTCGAGGCTGGGCCGTGGCGACCGGCAACGTCACGCTGGTCAACTCAGACACGCCGCACCGCCGGGCCGCCGAACAGGCCTTGAGGTGCAAGCAATAGCACGGCGATGAACACGCTGAACACCGCTACCGAGGCGAACACGCCGCCCACCGCGAAATTGGCAGCCTGCTGGAACAAGCCCAGCAACAGCCCGCCCGCGACCGCGCCGCGATTATTGCCGAGCCCACCCAGCGCGACCGGTACGAAGCCGTAGAAGTTCAGGATGGCGCCGTTGGCGAAATAGGCGAGCAGCAACTGCCCGCCGGCAAAGCCCGCCAGCCCGGCTACCGCGCCGGCCAGCGCGTAGGACAGCACCCGCAACTGCCGCTCCGGCAGTCCGAGTGCTCGGGCGGCGAAGCCGTCTTCGGCCACGGCGAGAAAGGCGCGGCCGATCAGGGTGCGGCGATACATCCACTCCAACCCGCCGATTACCAGGATGCAGGCCAGCGGCGGAAGCCAGAACCGTTCCTCAATCCCGGCAACGGCGAACCCGGCTAGACGCGGGAACGGACGCGGTTCCGTGCCCCACCAGATGGCCGTGGCCTGCTGCACCATGAGCGCCAGCGCCAGCGTCGAGAGCACGTAAAGATGCTTGTCGAGCGCGGCCAGCACCGGCCGGACTGCCAGCACCTCCGTCACCACGCCGAACAGCGCACATCCGGCCAGTGTCAGCAGCAGGCCCAGCGGCCAGGGCAGGCCGATCTGCGACACGAACATGGCACCCAGCACCCCGCCCATCATGCCGACCTGCCCGGTGGTAAAGCTCATCACCCGTGAGGCGGCGAACATGACGTTGTACGTCACCCCGATCAGGGCATAGACGCTCCCGAGCGCGATGCCGGTGACCAGGATCGAGGAAAGCACCGGCTAGGCCGGCGCAAGCACAAAGGCGCCGTCCTTTTGCGAGTTGGCGAGGCTCATCACCACGCCCTCCTGCGGGTAGCCGTTATGGTCGGTGGGCGAGAAGCTGTAAGCGCCGAACACGCCGGGGTAGTCATGCACCTTGTTCCAGGCGGCCGCGATCGCGCCAGACGCGTCGCCGCCTTCCTCGACCGCGGAGGCGACGAGGTGGACGGCGTCGTTGCCGCAGGCCACCCACCACAGCAGCGTATCCTGCAGGTTCACCTTGCCGGCCAAGGCGGCCACGAATTGCTGCGAACGGTCCGGCAGCTTGCCGGCCGTGTCGAACGAGCAGGAGCGATAGCCGACGGCGTAGACCTTGTCCCAGTTGGCGGGCTTGTCCAGCAGGCCACGGATCTCGCCGGCCCCCAGTGCGGGGTGGCCGAGGATCGGCACGTCCCAGCCCATGGTCGCGCGCGCGTTCATGATGCGGGACAGCAGGCCGACCGCGACGGTCCAGATGACGATCGCCTTGGCGCCGGACTCGCGGGCGCGCAGCATGTCTGGCGAGACGTCCGGCTGGGTGCTGTCGATCTGCGCGCGATACGTGACGCGAGCGCCGTCCTTGCCGAAGGCGGCGGCGGAGTCGGTGACCGCGGTGGTGCCGTAGCCGGTGGTGTCGCCGAACACGGCCACGTCCTTCAGGCCGAGCTTCTTGACCGTGTAGTCGCGCACCGCGTCGTCCCACTGCCCGTTCGAGGGAGCGATGCGGAAGGCGTTGGGGTATTTGGCCGGGTCGATGAGGCTGTCGACGACGCAAGGATGGATGTTGGGCATCTTGGCCCGTGCCATGATCGGCGTGACGGCCAGGGACTCGCCCGAGTTGGTCGGGCCCCAGACGGCGTTGACCTTTGCGCGGCTGATCAGGTCCTGGACGGCGTTGACCGCCTTGGTCGGGTCGCCCTGGGTGTCGCGGGTGACGATCTCGATCTTGCGGCCTTTGACGCCGCCAGCCGCGTTGATCGATGCGGCGGCGAACTGCACACCGCGGTCGAAGCCGATGGCCGGCGCGCTGGCCGGGCCAGTCAGGGAGGCAAGCCAGCCGATGCGGATCGGCTCAGCGCTCGACTGGGCAAATGACGGCGTAGCGAGCCCGGACAAAGCCAAGCCAGCCAGAAAGCTGCGGCGTTCAATGGTCACGATCCATCCCCTCGTTGCGGCCCGTCTCGTGCGGATCTCGGCAGCGCTACCTTGGCGATAATGCCGAGACAGCGTCAATATGCGCCCTCATATAATGGTTCGCTCAGCAGCAGCCCTTGCCCGTCCGCAGCCCTCCTGTTTGAGAAGCCCCGTCTTGACCAGCACGGTGGGTGAGTCAGCAGCGAAAACTGATGCGAGCAATCACCAGAGCAGCCGCCTGTCACGCACCCGAGCTTGCCGGGCAATAGCCCGGACATTGTCGTTCCCCGATCAGGTCCGGCCGGTGGTGAGCCAGTCGAGCCGCAGGCGGTCGCGACCATCGGTCAGCCGTCTGAGCGCTAGTGCCGCGATTGCCACCGCGGCGAGCAGGCTGCTGCCGGCGAGCAGGAACATCAGCAGGATCTGGTATTCCACCGCGAACACCGGGTCCATGCCGGCCAGGATCTGCCCCGTCATGATCCCCGGCAGCGTGATCAGCCCGGCCGCCGACATCTGATTGACGATCGGCAGCGTGCCGCGCCGGATCGCCTCCTTCAACAGCGCCCGGGTCGCCTGCGCGAAGCTGCGGCCGAGGGCGAGCTGCGCCTCGATGGCGACCCGCTGCTGCCCGGCGGCCTCCAGCACGTGGTCGAGCGCCAGGCTGCCGGAGTTGAGAATGCTGCCGAGCACGATCCCGACCAGCGGGATGGCGTATTGCGGCGTCCACCACGGGTCCGGCCGGATCGCCGTCGTCAACGCCAGCACCGCCGTCAACGCCGTGACCGATAGGACGGTGACGGCGCCGAGCGACTGGTTGCCGTAGCGGCGCAACCGCGCGCGGGGCCGGGCTGCGATCTCGCGGGCGGCGACCAGGGCCATCAGCACGACGGCGCCGAGGGTAAGCCACGGCGACCCCAGGGCGAAGATCACCCGTAGCGCGTAGCCGACGAGAAGCAGCTGCACGATCATGCGGCCGGTCGCCACGAGAAGCTGGCGATGGATGCCGAGGCCGAGCGCGAACGAGAGCGCCGCTTCCAGCACGATCAGCGACGAGGCGATGGCGAGGTCCCCCGGCCCGAGCACGATCGGGGTCATCGGTCGATGACGGTCATGCGGCCAGCCTCCATCCTCGCGCGTCGATAGGCCAATCGCTCGGCCTGGTGCTCGTCATGCGTGACCATGACGAGCGTCATCCCGACCGCCAGCCGTTGGCGCAGCAGGGCTTCCACCCGCTCCGTCGTTTCCGCGTCCAGGGGACCGGTTGGCTCGTCGAGCAGCAGCACCCGCGGCTCCAGCACCAGCGCCCGTAACAGCGCCAGCCGCTGCCGTTCGCCGCTCGAGCAGATGGCGACGGCCTGCTCGAACAGCGTGGGCCGAAGGCCGAGGGCGGCGGCGCTCTTGGGCACACCGTCGAAATGCGCGCCGACCCGATCGTGCCACCAGCCGCTTTCGGCCGGGCAGTAGATCACCTGCCGACGCCACTCCGGCGCGGACATGGCGGAGCGTGCCCGCCCATCGAGGAATGCGTCGCCCTCGTGCGGGTCGAGGTCGGCGATCATGCGCAGTAGCAGGCTCTTGCCGGCCCCGGACGGCCCGGTGATCGCCAGCGTCTCCCCTTCATCGAGCTCGATATAGAACGGTCCGGCGCGCACGCTTCGAAGCCCGGCCAGGCGTAGTCTCGGGATCGTCATCGAGGAATAACGGTCCAGCACGCCCAACCCCATGCCGTGCCGAGCGCCCAGCCGGCCAGGACGTCGCTCGGCCAGTGCAGGCCGAGATAGATCCGACTGACCCCGATCAGGCCGACGACAACCACGGCGGCGGAGATCGCTGCAGCACGCGGCGCCGGCGCGGCACCCTGGGAGGCCACGGCCGTGCAGACGAGCACCAACGCCGCCGACAGCGTCGCGTGGGAGCTGGGCAGGGAGGTGGTGAACACCGCGGCCGCCTGCGGCACTAGGTCGGGGCGGGCTCTAGCGGTGAGCGACTTGGCCAACCCGACCAGCCCGAGACCGCCACCGAAGGTGACCAACAACAGCAGCGCAGCCCGGCGCTTGCCGTCGAGTGCGAGAAAGCCGCCGACCGCGACGATAAACAGCCCGAGCACGAGATTGCTGCCGAGCGCCGTCACGTCACGCGCTGATTCCGACAGCCAGGCCGGGCCGATCATGGAACCATCCGGATTCCGAAAGAGGAGAAGCCCGCCGCGGTCGAACGCTTCGAGCACCGTCAACTGCCGGACGGCTCGGCCCCGGGGTGACCGCCGGCGCGCTGCGGCAGCACGACGATCAGCACCAGGATGGCGACGGCGAGGGCAGCCGAGGCGCCGTAGCGGTCGAGGTTGAGGCCACCATTGGCAGCGGGCTTGTCGAGGAAGTCGCCGACGGTGGCGCCCAGCGGTCGGGTCAGGATGAAGGCGGTCCAGAACAGCGCTGGCTTGGACAGGCGCGTGGCGAAATACAGCGCGGCGACCACCGCCAACGAGGCACCGAACAGCAGCGCGCCACCGTCGTAGCCCAGGTCCAATCCGGCCGGATCGGCCGCGAAGTCGCCGAGCGCGGTGCCGAGCGTCTGCGAGAACATGATCGTCACCCAGTATAACACCTCAACCTTCGGCGAGACGATGTTGTCGGCCTCGATGGCGCCGCAGCTACGATACCAGGCAAACAGCGTGAGCAGCACGCTGGCGAGCAGGATCGTGGCGCCGCCGACATAGCCGATGCCCAGCGACCGGTCGCAGAAATCCGCCAGCGTGGTTCCGGCTGTCGTGGTGGCGATGACCACGGCCCAGTAAAGGTATCGGTTGAAGTGGCTGGCCCGAATTTGCGCGATCACCAGCACGATCAGGATCGCGGCGAAGATGGCGGTGCCGGCGAGATAGCCGAGGCCGGCGCTCATCGTGACTGCGTCGCCGCCGGTCTCACCCAGCGTGGTCGCCAGTATCTTGATCACCCAGAACCCCAGCGTCACCGCGGGGACTTTGCTGCGCATTGGTTTGTCCCTGATCTACCGGCCAACGTTCAGCCAGGCTGAAGCGGCGAACGACCAAATCGCGTCCGAGCCGGCCGTGCAAGGCGGTTTGCGGCACATTGGGAAATCCCAACCTGACGTCCACCGCGAGCCACTCTATGCGTGCGACAGAACGATCACCTTGGAGGCGGGAAACCGCCGACCTACTCGCCACCATGGACAACCCGGCGAGCTGAGCCGACACCGAAACCGTATATCGCCATCGACGCAGGGAGGATCCCGCTTGGTGATCCCGGGCAGCAGGAAAGGCCATCGATCGACATGAAGGTTCTACTCGTCGAGGATGATCAGGAGACGCTGGACTACGTGTCCCGCGGATTGCGCGAGAGTGGTCACGCCGTCGATACGGCCACGACCGGGCGCGACGGCTTGTTCCTGGCAACCGAGGGCGAGTTCGACGTGCTGGTCGTTGACCGGATGCTGCCGGGGTTGGATGGGCTGACGTTGGTGCAGGCGCTACGCGGCAGCGGGGTCAAGGCACCGGTGCTGTTCCTCACCGCCCTGGGCGGCGTCGGTGATCGCGTTCGTGGGCTGGAGGCGGGCGGCGACGACTACTTGGTGAAGCCATTCGCCTTTGCCGAGCTGCTGGCGCGCATCAATGCCCTAGCCCGGCGACCCCCGCTGTCGGACATGCCGATCCTGCTGCGCGCCGGCGATCTCGAGGTCAACCTGCTCAAGCGCAGCGTTCACCGCCAGGGCCGATCGATCGACCTGCAGCCGCGCGAGTTCCAGCTATTGGAAGTGCTGCTCCGCAACGCCGATCGGGTGGTGACCCGGACAATGCTGCTGGAAGCAGTGTGGAACTTCCATTTCGACCCGAGGACGAACATCGTGGAGACCCACATCAGCCGCCTGCGCTCCAAGCTCGCTCAACATGACGGGCCCGACCTGATCCACACGATACGGGGCGCCGGCTACGTGTTACGGCTTCCAGTTGAGCAGACGTAGCGTTAGGCCGGGACTGTCCTCGTCCAATGTACTCAGAATACTATGCAGCCTCAGCCCGGCGACGCCGGTAGACACCGTCGCCGATCTGGCAACGGATCGCAGAGCGGGCGTACGTCGCTGTCTAAAGATGGTGTCGATGGGCTGCGAAACACGGTGGCCCCGCTAACCGCCTTCCGCCGATGGCCGCGCGCGCGCCTGCCCGCAGCACGGATCGTCCAACGATTCGTTCGCACGAACAGCTTTCGGCTCGCCGCGCTCTACCTCGCCATCTTCATCGGCTCCGCGCTCCTGCTCGGGATCGCAGTGTTCTTCCAGGCCAAGGCGGCGCTCGAACGCGACATCGAGGCGCGCATCGAGATCGAGATGGTTTTCCTGCGCGATCAGTTTCAGACGCAGGGGCTCGACGTCCTTCGCCGGTCCGTGGATGTGCGGGGAAAAGGCGTGAGCGCGCTCGACTACCTCCTCCAGGATCGATCGGGCGCACATCTAGAGGGCGAGATCCCCGCGCAAGCCAGGCTGACGCCGGGCTGGACCACGCTGTTCGTGCCGGAAGCCACGGAGGACGACGGCAAGCCGGAACGAACGCGGGCACTGGTGGCCGACCTGGGCGGCGGGCTGCTGCTCGCCGTCGGAGCGGATATCGGTCAGATCGAGGATCTCGAGCACGCCATCGTCCAGGCCTTCGCGTGGACGGTCGGCCCGGCGGCGCTGCTCGGCATCGTCGGCGGCTTGCTGTTGAGCCGCGCCTTTCTGCGCAAGGTCGACGCGATCGGCAGGACGGCCGAGGCGATCATCGCCGGCGACCTCAGCCAGCGTATTCCGACGCGCGACACCGGCGACGACCTCGATCGCCTCGCCGGCACGCTCAACCGCATGCTGGACCGCATCACGGTCCTCATGGACAGCCTGCGACAGGTGAGCAGCGACGTCGCCCACGACCTGCGCACGCCGTTGTCCCGCCTGCGTCAGCGGCTCGAGGGCGCGCGGCTGCGGGCGCGCTCGACGTCCGACTACGAGGTCGCCATCGACGCCGCGCTCACCGAGGCCGACGCACTATTGGGCACCTTCGAGGCCGTGCTAAGGATCGCCCAGGTGGAGGGCAAGACGAGCACCCTGCCTTTCGAGATGCTCGATCTGGCAGAACTCGCCGAAACCGTCGCGGACGCCTATCGCCCCGATGCCGAGGCCAGTGGTCACGATCTCACCACCGCCGACCATCCACCGGCGATGATCTGGGGCAATCGGGACCTGTTGACCCAAGCGATCGCGAACCTGGTCGAGAACGCCATGCGGCACACGCCGGCTGGAACGCGCATCACCGTTTCGGTCGGGATCTCCGCCGAGCGGGTGACCCTCACCGTGGCCGATGACGGACCCGGCGTGCCCTCGGCCGACCTGCCGATGCTGACCCGCCGGTTCTATCGTGCCGAGCAGAGCCGGAGCACCCCGGGCAACGGCCTGGGCCTCGCGCTGGTGAGCGCAGTGGCCGCTCTGCACGGCGGCGAGATCCACCTGTGGAACGGCATCTCCGGCCTCCGCGCGGGCCTGTCGCTGCCCAAGGAGCGGGCTTTCATTGGGAATAATCAATCTTGAGCATACCGGAATGTTCTCGAAGCACTGTCCGGCGGCAGCTACTCTGGAACCAAGATTTCGATAACCGGAGGAAAAATGTCCAGAAGCCTATTAGCGACGACGTGTCTCGTACTCGGTGCCGGCGTGTGGGCCAGTCCTGGGCAAGCTGCTCCGACGAACTACGGATTGTCGACCACCATTGCCGTCCCGGCGAGCGCGGTGAACAGTCAGGGCGGTAAGTTCAACAGCTTCGACATCAGCTACGTCGATCCGTCGACCGGCTACTATTATGTGGCTGACCGGTCCAACGCGAGCGTGGACATCGTCAATGGCGCGACCAACAAAGTCGTGGCACAGGCGGGCGGCTTTGTCGGGCAACAGGCCACGACCTCGGTTTCCGGCCCGGACGGCGTGGTCGTCGTCAACAATGGCGGGATCGCGACGTTGTATGCCGGCGACGGCGGCAGCACGTTGCGGTCGTTTAATGTAACCAACCCGGCCAATCCGATTGCGCTCGGGACGGTCAACACGGGCGGTGGTGCCTTCCGCGTGGACGAGATGGCTTACTCGCCGACCTTCAACGCAATCCTCGCCGCCAACAACGCGAATGCGCCCGCCTACGCCTCGCTGATCGGCACGACCCCGACCGGCAGCCCATCCCTGACCGCGACCAACATCACCGTCCCCAATCAAATTTCCAGCGGCGGCCTGGAACAACCCGTGTGGAACCCGACCACCGGCACGTTCTTCGCCTCGGTGCCGACCTTCAATGGAACCGACGCCGGCGGCGTCCAGGAGTTCAGCGCGACAGGTCAGGCACTGCGGAGCTACAACTTCTCATCGATGGGCATCGCCGCTTGCGGATCAGCGGGGTTGACCCTCGGCGCGAGCGGCAACCTCGTGGTTGGCTGCGGCACTGCCGGCACGCAGACGATCGTTCTCAATCCAGCCGGTTCCGGCTCCATCGTGGCTCAGCTCGGCGCCGTGTCAGGGTCTGACGAGCTTTGGTATGATGCAGCCAACGGAAATCATTACGTCACCGGGAGCAACGCCGCCGGTGACCGGGTGATCGACGTTTTCAGCGACTCTGGATACGCGCTGCTGCAATCGATCGACCTGACGACCGCCGGGTTCGGCAAGAGCAACCTGCACTCGGTGGCGGTCGACCCGCTCAACGACGAGATCTTCGTGCCGATCACGGCATCCTCGACGGCATCGCCCAACACGGCTTGCGTCAACGGATGCATCGCGGTGTTCACGCAGAACGTGCCGGAGCCGGGCACGGGGCCGCTGGCTTTGTCGGCGCTATTGGGTCTGTTCGGGATCACCTTCTGGCGCCGACGTTTCGGCTAGACGTTGGTCGGGCGCCAAACTTGTGACGGCGTGGCGCCCGATTCATCAGCCTTCGACGCACGACGGCGGCTTTTAGACCAAGTTAAATGCTTCCGTGATCGGCAGCATTATCGCACTTAGCCGGTCGGTGACTCCGACGATTCTCCAGCCCGACCGATCCCTGGCCAGGTCGCACGATCAGGCAAGGGCGGGCCTTCGGGACAGTAGCTTCGTGGCTGCTTCCAGCGACGCGCCGACCCGGAGGACCGTCGCCTCATCAAAGGCGCGACCGACGATCTGCACGGACATCGGCAATCCTGACGCCGAGAAACCGGTCGGCATGGCCATGGCCGGGTTACCGGTTAGGTTGAAAGGCATGGTCTGCATGGGCCAGTTGGCAACGCCGGGCTTGACGTCCGCCAGAGCAGGTGCCGTCACCAGGCCCGTCGCGGTGAGCAACACGTCGTAGTCCAGCAGCATGGTATTGACCGCAACCGCCAACTCCCGACGGAGGCGCGTCGCCTGGTGCAGGTCGGTTGCCGTGACGAACGCGCCCAACGTCATGCGCATCCAGGTCAGCAACCCGAAGTCCAGCGGGCGGTTCTGGAAATCAGCCTCATGGATGGCGAAGGCCTCGCTGTACATGATGACGCGACCACAGATGCCGAACAGCTCGTAATCTGGCAGTGTGATTTCCTCGACGATCGCCCCAGCGGCCGCAAGTGACTGCGCAGCGGCATCGATGGCTGCGATGACCTCTTTCGATGTCTCGTCCTTGTCGAAGAAGTGGCGCGGGACGCCGATACGCAGGCCGCGGACACCATCTGTCATGCCAGCGCGATAATCAGGTATCGCGACCTTGGCGCTGGCGGGATCGAGCGGATCGAAACCAGCGATCGTCTGCAACGCGATGGCGCTGTCCTCGACCGACCAAGAAAGCGGCCCGCAATGATCGAGCGTGGTCGATAGGGGAAACACGCCTCGGCGCGAGACCAAACCGTATGTCGGCTTGAGTCCGACAGTGCCGCAATAGGCCGCCGGACCCCGGATGGAGCCACCCGTATCCGAGCCCATCGCCATGCGCACCAATCCGGCCGCCACCGCCGCGCCCGACCCGGAGGAGGAGCCGCCTGGCATGTGCTCGGTGTTCCAGGGATTGCGCGTTGGCGGAAACGGTAGGTCGAACGATGGTCCACCCAAGGCAAACTCGTGGGTCGCCAGTTTGCCGAGCAACACGCCCCCGGCCTGACGAAACTTGTCAGCCACGACGGAGTCGGCCTCCGGCACATTGTCGATGCGCAGCTTGGAGTGACAGGTGGTCGCGATGCCGACGGTGTCGTAGATGTCCTTCAACGCATAGGGGATGCCCTGCATCGGTCCGCGATCGACGCCCGCCGCGAAATCGGCGTCCGCCTGTGCGGCGTCCGCCCTGGCGCGTTCCGCCGTGACGACGATGAAGCTGTCGATGCTCGGATCGATCCGGGCGATGCGGTCCAGCGCCGCTTCCGTCAGCACCTCGCTGGTGACCGAACCGTCACGCAACAAGCGCCCGGCCTCGGCGATGGGCAGCTCGTGAAGCGCGGTCTCGACAATGTTCATGTCGTTCATCGAACAATAGTCCGGGTGATACTGTCGAGCGAATAGACCGCAGCCGGCTCGCTGGCCGCTGTGCGTGGCTGGCGCAGGAGCGGCAGGTCCTTGCGCATGTCCTTGAAGCCCTCGAACAACCATTCTCGTCGTTCGTCGGGGATCTGCAGACCTGCACGCTTGGCCATCACATCGAACTCAATCCGCAAGGTCGCCTCGTCGTCGGGGATGGTCGTCATGCGGCAGCTCCGGTGGTGGTGAACGGCGGTTTGCGCGTATGCCAGTCCGTATCGCGGCCATAGGCGTCAGCCACGCGCAAGACTTGCGCTTCCGCAAAGGGACGGCCAGCGATTTGCAGACCGATCGGCAAACCATTTGGGTCGAAACCGCACGGCAAGCTCATCGCCGGAAGACCCAGGTAGTTGAAGGGCCTGGTGTTGGCGGAAATGCCCAGAGCCAGCTCCTCCGTGCCGGGCGGTCCGTTGTCGATGTCGGTGGCTGCGAGCGTGGGCAGGCAGATCCGGATGGTGGGCGACAGCAACAGGTCCACCTGCCCAAACACCTCGCGCGCGAACGCCCGCAAGATGGCGCCACGAGCCCGGAGGGCTTCGACGTAAACCGCTGCCGGAACGGCATATCCGGCGAACAGACGACCGCTGATGTGAGTGGCGAAGTCCTCTGGGCGAGACCGCATCCAATCGGCGTGGATGGCTGCGCCCTCGGAGCGGGACACCACCGCGCCATAGGCCAGCACGGCATCCATCAACGGCAGCGGCAGGCGAACCACGGTCGCACCCCGGCCCACGAGAACGGCGAGGGTCGTTTCGAAGGCGAACGCGACGGGCTCGTCGACGTCGTCGAGGAAATGCGTCGTCGGCACGCCGAGACGGACGCCGCGCAGGTCACCGTCCAACGCGGCTTCGTAATCTGGGACCGCAACGCGCGCGCTCGTCGGATCCCGAGGATCGTGCCCAGCCAAGACGCCGAGCATGCGCGCGCAGTCCTGCGCCGTTCGCGCCAGCGGCCCGACATTGTCGGCCGAAAAGGAAAGCGGCATCACCCCGTAGCGACTGACGCGCGTCTGGGTCGGCTTGATGCCGCAAACGCCGTTCGCCGATGCCGGCAAGCGGATCGACCCGCCAGTGTCGGACCCGAGCGCGGCATAGGCGAAACGCGATGCCACCGCGGCTCCCGAGCCGGAGGACGATCCGCCGGTGATGTAAGGCAGGTTCCATGGGTTGCGGCAGTCGCCGTAATGGGCGTTGTGCCCGGTGCCGTTCTGCGCGAACTCCGCCATGTTCAGCCCGGCGAAGGTATAGGCACCGGCAGCGACCATGCGCTCCACGACCGTGGCGCTGTGCTCCGGTACGAAGTCGCGGCGAATGGCGGAGCCGCAGGAGGTGAGCCGCCCCGAGTGGTAGTACATGTCCTTGTGCGCGAGTGGAACGCCGTGCAACGGACCTGTCGCCTTTGCGGCATCCGCCGCATGCGCCGCCGCCGCCGCGCCCTCGCGATCGATCCAGATCGTGGCGTTCACTGCCGCTTCATGCGCGTCCATCTCGGCAAGGCAGGCGTCGAGCAAGGCAATCGACGTCGCCGCACCCGTCCTCACCGCCTCTGCCGCCTCCACCAGGGTCAGGTCCGCCAGACTGGTCACGCGTTCCACTCCGATGCGGGCAGGCCTGACGCTTCGAGCAGCGCGGTCTCGAAGGAAGATGGCTCGTCCTCGAAACGGAGCGTGCCGCGGATGCGCTCCAAGTCGGTGATGACCTTCGCCAGATCGGCGGCGGCGCGACGCGCGAATTCGTTGGGTGGCTGGATGCCGTGCCACTGTTGGATGTAGTCGATGAACGTGTCGTCGGCGATGCCGGGCATGAAGCGATGGCTCCTTTGGTCTCGAGCGATGCTGGTGGGGTTCGCTTGAACGATCAACTCAGGCCGCGCGGGCAGCATCCACCGCCGGCGCGCCAGCCCCTTGCCGGAGCCGGAGGATGATCATGTCGGTGTCCATCAGATCGGTGAACGAGGAATACAGCGCGATCAGAGAGGCGTCGTGCTCTTCCGGAGTTGCGGCGGCATTGCCGTCGCTGACCATGACGACGCGGAAATTGGTCATCATCGCGTCCCGGGCCGACGACTCGCAGCAGATGTTGGTGACGGTGCCGGTGATGAGCACCGTGTCGAACCCGCGGCTGCGTAGGCGGTCCGGCAGGTCGGACGCCCCGGGCAGGAAGGCACTATACCGATACTTCTTGATGAGTTCGTCTACTTCTTGATGAGTTCGTCGGCCGGGTCGACCCGGAGAGCGGGCCATAGGTCGTGTCCCTCGGTGCCCTCGCTCATGGCTGCGGCGCGGCGCTCGCGACGAGGACCCGTGGACATGTCTTCCATGACGGACCACTCGCGCGCGTTACGCTCATTTTGGGTGTTGAGAATCCAAAAGACGCCCCCACCCGTCTCGCGCACGGAAGCTGCGAGGCGGTTGATGGTAGGAACGATGTCGCGGGCTGCCGGGCAAACGGCGTGACCCACCCTCTCGTCCATGAAGCCGTTCTGCATGTCAACGACCACCAAGGCAGTGCGGGCCGGGTCGAGCCGGTCGAACGGATGTTCGGTCCCGCGTCGGGATATGACACGTTCCACGATGTGCAGCGGTAAGTTGACGCCTTTCATGGCACTTCCTTTCCGTAAGGGATCTCAAGCAGCCGCGAGCTGGTCGCCGGTCCTGAGGCAGCGGGCGGTGCGATCGGGGGCCGGATGGACCGGAGGAGGAAACTCCGCGCGGCAGGCTGGCATGACGAGCGGGCAGCGAGGGGCGAACGAGCATCCGGGTGGCAGTCGGCGTAGGTCGGGCGGGCTGCCTGGTATGGCGGCGATGTCTTCGTCCGGTGCCTGATCATGCACGGTGGATCGCAGCAGACCGGCGGTATACGGGTGGGCAGGCCGAGACAGCACGTCCGCCACCGGCCCTTCTTCCACCACCCGCCCCGCATACATCACCGCGACCCGGTCGGCGATCTCCGCTGCGACGCCGAGATCATGGGTGACGAAGATGGTGCCCATGCCGAGCTCGGCCTGGAGGCGACGCAGCAGGACCAACACCTGGATCTGCACGGTGGCATCCAGCGCGGTCGTCGGCTCATCCGCCAGCAGGAGGCGGGGAGAACAGGAAAGGGCAAGGGCGATCATCGCCCGCTGACGCAAACCGCCGGACAGCTCGTGCGGGTAGGCGTAGAGGCGCCGCTCCGGCGAGGGAATACGAACCAACTGCAGCAGCGACAAAGCCCGGGCGCGGGCTCCAGCTCGGTTCAGGTCCGTGTGACGGCGGATCGCTTCGACCAGGTGCTGACCGATGGTGTAGACCGGGTCCAACGCCGTCATCGGTTCCTGGAAGATCATCGCGACCGAGCCACCGCGAAAGGAGCGCAAGGCGCGCCCTTGCAATGCCAGCACATCCTGACCGCTGACATGCACCCGGCCGGCAACCCGGGCGCGGTCCGGCAATAGCCGCATCAATGCCCTCAGGGTGACAGACTTGCCGGAGCCGGACTCGCCGAGCAGGCACAGGACCTCGCCCGGACGCAGACTGAAGGTGGCGCCATTGACCGCGGTGACCGTCGACTCGCGTGATACGAAGCTGACCGACAGATCCTCCACTTCCAGCAACGGCGCCTCCGACACCTGCGGATGGCGGACGGGCAAGTTTCCATCGGGCATCAGACGGTTCCCGCGAGGCTGTGGCCGGACGAAGGATAGGCCATGTGACATGCCACGGCATGGGTGAGACGGTCGGCTCCGTGTTCCACCGACTGGCCCAGGGCTGGCGAGGTCGCTCCGCACACCGCTTCGGCATGCGGGCACCGTGTCCGGAATCGGCAACCAGACGGTGGATCGATGGGGCTGGGCGGATCGCCGACGATCGGCGGAGCGTCGATACGCCGACCGGGATCCATGGACAGGCGCGAACCGAGCAGCGCCTGGGTATAGGGGTGACGTGCCCGTGCGAAGACGTCCGCCGCCGGGCCAATCTCGACGATCTCTCCCAGATACATCACCAGGACACGGTCGCTGATGTATCGCACTACGTTCAGATCGTGGCTGATGAACACGTAAGTCAGATTGAGCGTGCGCTTCAGTTCGCGCAGCAGGTTGAGCACCTGGGCCTCGACCGACTTGTCGAGCGCGGAAACGGCCTCGTCGAGGATGACCATTCGGGGATTGATGGCCAGAGCGCGGGCGATGTTCACGCGCTGCTTCTGCCCACCGGACAATTCGTGTGGATACCGAGGCCCGAATAGGTCCGGCCGCAATCCGACCCGCACCAGAATGTCCTGCGCGACCCGGCGTGCCTCGGTGCGGGATTTCCCATGGACCATGGGTCCAAACGCGACGGAGTCCTGGATCGGCATGCGCGGGTTCAGGGAGGCGTAGCTGTCTTGGAACACCATCTGCACCTGGCGCCGCAAATCCGCGACACTGACGCCACCGACCTCGCCCACTTGGTCGCCATCGAACACCAGCTCGCCGCTATCCGGCGTTTGCAGGTGAAGCAGCAGCCGTGCCAGCGTCGACTTGCCGCACCCGGACTCGCCGACCACTCCCAGCGTCTCACCCTTGAACACGGCGAACGATACGCCGTCGACGGCGCGCACGACCGCGCCGCGACCGGCCCCCTTGATGCGGAAGTGCCGCTTGAGATCACGCGCCAGCAGCATGGGTTGCGCCGCCCCGCCACGGTCACGTTCATCGAGGTGCTGAGCCGTCAGGACGTCGCTCAATGCCGCACATCCATGGCTGCGCGCACGCCGTCGCTGACCAGGTTGAAGCAGATCGACGTGATGAAGATCGCGATGCCCGGCATGGCGCAATTCAACGGGGCTACGTAGAGGGATTGGCGCAGGGTGGAGAGCATCAATCCCCAGTCCGGTTCCGGCGGCTGCACGCCCAAGCCCAGGAACGACAGACCCGACGCCAGCAAGATGCTCACGCTGACGAGTGACGACGCATAGATGAAGACCGGTCCGAGCACGTTGCTCAACACGTGATGACGGATGATCGTCAGCGTTCCCGCACCGCTGGCCCGGGCCGCCTCGATGTAGTCGAGGCCGCGGACCTGCGACGTCACGGTCTCCGCCACGCGGCACATCGCCGGAATGAACACGAGCGAGAGGGATAGGATGCCGTTGGTGATCCCACCCCCCATCGCGCCGCTGATCGCCACTGCCAGCAGGATGGACGGGAAAGCGTAGAACACGTCCATGGTCCGCATGATCGCGGAGTTGGCGACCTTGCCTGCGAAGCCGCCGATCACGCCCAGCGTGCCGCCGACGACGGCTGCGATCAACACGGGAACCAAGCCCATCATCAGCGAGATCCGCCCGCCATAGATGAGGCGGGTCAACAGGTCTCGCCCCAACTCGTCCGTTCCCAACGGATGGCCCCGCCAGCCCGGTGGCTTGATGCGGCCAAGCACGCTTTGAGCATATGGATCGAACGGTGCGAGCAAGGGAGCGAACACGGCCGCCAGCACGATGAGCACCACCATCAGTCCGAAGAACAACGTGATGTAGTCGTGTCGCAGGCGGTAACCGACCGATTGCCAGTAGCTTCTGACGCGCGTGACTGGAGCGATCTCCTCGGCACCATCGTTCACGTTTGCCGGCAAAGACGCAGGTTTAAGTGTCATCGTGCTCATCGGCACCTCCTCAGGCTCGCCTGATCCGCGGGTCCATGACCGCCTGCAACAGGTCCACCACCAAGTTCGTGAAAACGAAGACCAGGGAGAGCGCGAGTATCGTGCCCTGCAGCACGGGGATGTCGCGGTTGATGATGGCTTTGCTGAGCAGGAAGCCGCTGCCGGGCCAGGTGAACACAGTTTCCACCAGGATCGAGCCGCCCATCAGGTAGCCGAACTGCAGGCCCATGACGGTCAGCACCTGGGGGGACGCGTTCTTCAGGACGTGCCGGATAATCGCGACTTCGCCCAGGCCCATGGCACGCAGCGTCGTCACGAAATCCTGGCTACGCACCTCGGTTACCGCCGCCCGGGTCGTGCGCGCCAGGAGGCCGATGGGGATCATCGCCAAGGTCAGAACCGGTAGGACCAGGTATCGGAGGTCGTCGGGGCTGATGAGGCTGAAGTTGTCGGACCCGCTGGGCCCCATGCTGCTGGCAGGCAGGATCGACAGGTTGACCGCGAACACGATCACCAGCACCAATCCCAGCCAGTAGTTCGGCAGGCTCACGCCGACGACCGCCGACCCGGTGACCAGCCGATCGATGACACCACCTGGAAAGCACCCGGCGATCGCGCCCAGCACGTAGCCCATCACGAACGACAAAGGCACCGCGAAAAGCGCGAGGACGGAGGTGTTCGATAGCGCCCCGAACACTTCCGACGTCACCGGGCGCTGGGTGGCGATCGATCTGCCGAAATCACCATGAAGCACGTGCCATAGCCAAATCACGTATTGCACCGGTATCGGCTGATCGAACCCGTAGGCGTGCTTGACG
Organism: uncultured Acetobacteraceae bacterium; assembly: GCA_964613945.1. Taxonomy (GTDB): domain Bacteria; phylum Pseudomonadota; class Alphaproteobacteria; order Acetobacterales; family Acetobacteraceae; genus JAVVHH01. Next base: position 6,842 of record CAZTJC010000036.1, on the reverse strand, counting down.
ATCGCGATCGTCTCGGCCGTGGCGTCCGGCGGTAACAGCGTTTGCAGCGGGTCGCCGGGGGCGAGGTAGACCAAGCTGAAGCAAACTACGCTCACACCCAGCGCAATCGGGATGGCGAATACGATCCGCCTGAGAATGTACCAGCCCATTTTACGCCTCGAACGGCTGCTCGATGGTTCCGCAGGATGTCGACATCACGGGACGACCGAGATCGGGGTCAAATCCTGGAACCAGTTCTGCGACTGAACGAAGCCCTTCACCTTGGGCGACAGCGCACGGGGATTGAGGTCGTGCACGACGAAGATCATGAGGGCCTGCTCGGACTCGTATTCGTGCAACTGGGTCAGCAACGCGAGGCGCTTGTCCGCATCGAACTCCTCGAAGATCGCGTGGACGAGTTCCTCCGCACGATCGGTGCCGAAATGACCCCAGTTGCTGCCGGCTGGCGACCAGTAGGCCTTGGCCACCGGCTTGATGATGGCGCTCACCGGGTCCAGCAAGCCGCGGGAGGCGTTGATGCCATGGATGTTTGGATATTTCGGGACGCCGGACCTGCTGACCTCGAGCAGGGAGTTCCAATCCATGACATTCAACGTCACCTGGAACCCGGCATCTTCCAGCTGCTGCTTGACCAACTCGTTCATCGGCAGCGACTGCATCTGACCAGAGCCCGAGGTCGAGATCGCGAACGTCACCTTGCAGGGCAGGCAGCCCGCTTCTTTCAGCAGGCTGCGGGCTTTGACCGGGTCGAACTTGTAGACGACGGGCTTGCCGTAATAGGGCAATGACGGCGGCACCTCCGCGTATTCCGGCGTGGCGAGACCACCCACCAGCTCCACTACGTCGTCGCGGTTAATGGCGTAGTTGGCGGCCTGCCGCACCTTGAGGTCGGTGAACGGGCCGTTCACGAAGTTCAGGATGTAGGGCCAGTTATGCGGATAGGTGTTCGTGACGATCTGCATTCCCGCGCGCTTGAGAACCGGGATCGCGTCGGGCGCCGGAGCCTCGACGAAGTTTACCTGACCGGACAGCAACGCGGCCGTGCGCGTCGCCGCCTCCGGCATGGGTAGGATCACCAGCTTGTCTTGCTTCGGTACGCGGGCCTTGTCCCAGTAGTCAGGGTTAGGAGCGAACTCCATTCGCTCGTGAGGCGTGATGGAAGTCAGCTTGTAGGGGCCAGTTCCCGAAGGCTGCTTGGTGTAGGCATCCCAGTCGTTCTTGAGCGTATCTGCCTGACACTTGCTGATCATCAGCACGTACGACATGTCGTACGGAAATAGGGACTCGACGAACTTCGTCGTGATGGCGACCGTCTTGTCGTCCACCTTCTCGATCTTCTCGAAGTTGGTCATGTAGGCGCGGGTGAGCCCGAACTGCTGGATGGTGAACTGCGGCGCATCTTTGTTGTTGATGCGATCGAAGTTCCACATCACCGCATCGGCGTCGAACGGGCAGCCGTCATGAAACTTTACGCCCTGGCGAAGCGAGAAAATCCAGCGTTTATGGTTCTGCGGATCGACGTGCCATTCCGTGGCAAGGCCCGGCTTGATGTCTGAGGCGGTGTCACTTTTCGACAGATCCCAATTGATCAGCGCGTCGTAGAGGTTCCAACCGACGAACCGAAAGCCTTCGAAGCCTTGATCGGGATTGCCGGTATCGACCGGGAGGTCGCCTGCCGTCATGGCCACGATCAGCGATCCCGCTGCCCTGACAGGTGCAGGTATGCCGACTGCCGCTACGAAACTGGCCACACCGGCCACCATCGTCAAACGCTGGACCAATCGCAACACTCTGCCTCCAAGCCTGTCGACGCCTTCAGGAGGAAGCTTAAGCGAATGCCAAGTAAATGTGCAATTATTAACAAAAGCCTTTGCAAGCATCAAATAATGTCTGGAACTGCTTAATCATGCGCCGTTTGAAGCAGTTGATGCTTTGGTAAGCAGTGGGAATTTTCACCACGGACAGGCAGCACGGCCGTATCCGCACGCTTCGAACTGTGCTCGGCAATAAGGTCCACCGCCCGACCAGCCGCTGCTTGGATAACAGGCTCGAACAGGACTACCGGGGCTTCAATCACCCAAGCCCGTCCGGTTCTTTGTTGCTCGGTCAGATATTTCCGACGTGTTGAAATTTGCTAACCCAGCGACAGGCCTCGGCAGGTGGCGACTTCATCCTGCCGAGGATTAGCCAGGTTGCTGCACCACCGCGCCAAGTCAGGCGTGCAGTGCCCATCGCAGCGCGTAGGCCACGACACCGACCGTCAACACGCCCATGGCCCAGAGGCCTACGAACCAGCCCAAACGCTTAATGGTAGTGCGCACCGGCCTGCACCTTTCCCCGAAACACCCAGTAGCTGAAGCCCGAATACACCAGGATCACTGGGATCAGGACCGACGCACCTACCAGGACGAACACTTGGCTCGCCCGGGGTGCCGCTGCCTGCCAGATGGTGATGTCCGGCGGCACCATCAGTGGAAAGAAGCTGATCCCCAACCCGGCGAAGCAGAGGGCGAAGATGCCCAGCGCGCACAGGAATGGCGTCAGATGGTGTTCCCGCTGGATTGCCACCACGAACGCCAGCGCCAGCAATGCCACCAGCACCGGCACCGGACTGGTCAACAGAATGCCGGGCCAGCCAAACCACCGCGTCATGAACAACGGGTTCAGGAACGGAGTCCACAGGCTGACGGCGACGATCAGCACCGCCATCGCCCAGGCCAACGCCATCGCCTGCCTACGGGCCCGCGCCTGCAGGCTGCTATCCGTGCGCCACACGAGCCAGCACGCCCCCAGCCACGCATAGCCCACGACCACCGCGATCCCGCACAGCACGGTGAACGGCGTCAGCCAGTCGAACCAGCCGCCAGCATATTGCCGGTCCACGACCTTGATGCCCTGCAACAACCCACCTAGCGTCAGCCCCTGGCACAAGGCCGCCACCAGCGAGCCTCCGAAGAAAGCCAAGTCCCACAGCCGGCGTCCTCGCGCCGAATAGGCCCGGAATCGCAACTCAAAGGCGACGCCTCGGAAGATCAGCCCGAACAGCATGCCCAGGATGGTGGGATACAGCGCCGGCAGGATCACCGCGTACGCCAGCGGGAACACCCCGAAGAGCCCGCCGCCGCCCAACACCAACCAGGTCTCGTTCCCGTCCCACATGGGCGCGATGGTGTTCACCATCGTGTCCCGGTCCTCGGCCCCCCGCTCGGCTGCGAACAGGATACCGACGCCGAGGTCGAACCCGTCGAGCACCACATAGGCCAGCACCGCAAAGGCGATCAGCCCGGCCCAGATAACCGCAATCGTTTCCGCACTCATCGCGCTCACTCCGCCGGAGCCATGGGGGCCTCGCCGGTGCCTGGTGGTACCGCCCCGGGCAACCCCGGATGAATACCCGCTGACCGGATCGGCAGATTGGGGTCCAGACCTTGCTCGCCCTGGTGCGGCGCTTGTCCCATCATCCGCAGGATCACCATCACCCCCGCGCCGAACACGATGAAATACACCACCGCGAACACTGCCAGCGAGGTCGCGATCCCCGGCAACGCGATCGGGGAAACGCTGTCGGCCGTCCGCAGCACGCCGTACACCGTGTAAGGCTGCCGACCGATCTCCGTTGTCATCCACCCGCACAGCATCGCCACGATCGGCGCCGGGGACATGACCAACGCCGCCCGCTGCAGCCATTTGCTGGTGAACAGCGTGCCGCGCCACCGCGCCCACAGGCTGAACAGGCCCAGACCGAACATCAGGAAGCCGATCCCCACCATGGTCCGGAATGTCCAGAACACCGCCGGCGCATAGGGCCGGTCTGCCGCCGGCACTTCCTTCAGGCCGGGCACCCGCCCATTCCAGGTATGGGTCAGGATCAGCGACGACAGATGAGGGATCTCGATCTTATAGTCCGTCCGTTCCTGCGCCATGTTCGGTAGCCCGAACAGGATCAACGGCGCACCATCAGCGCCCGACGGCTCCCAATCGCCCTCCATCGCCGCGATCTTCATCGGCTGGTGCTCCAACGTGTTCAACCCGTGCAGATCGCCCATGCCGATCTGGATCGGTGCCACGATCGCCGCCATCCACATCGCCATGGAAAACATGGTCCGCACCGCCGGCGTGCTGCGTCCGCGCAGCAGGTGCCACGCCGCGACCCCGGCCACGATGAATGCCACGATCAGATATGACGCCAACACCATATGCGGCACCCGCACGAACACCGACGGATTGAACACCACCTGCCAATAGTCAGTGGGGAACATGCGCCCGTCCGGCCCCACTCCGAACCCGGCCGGCGTCTGCATCCAGCTGTTCACCGACAGGATCCAGAACGCCGATAACAGCGTGCCACCCGCCACCATGCACGTTGCCACGAAGTGCAGGCCCTTGCCCACTCGCTCCATCCCGAACAGCATCACGCCCAGAAACCCGGCTTCCAGAAAGAATGCGGTCAACACCTCGTAGGCCATCACCGGCCCGATCACCGGCCCGGCCTTGTCCGCGTATTGCGACCAGTTGGTGCCGAACTGGTACGACATGACCAAGCCCGAGACGACGCCCATCGCGAACCCGATCGAGAAGATCTTCACCCAGTATTTGAACAGGTCCAGGTAGACGGCCTTTCCCGTCTTCAGCCACAATCCTTCCAAGACCATCAGAAAGCTGGCCAGCCCGATCGAGAATGACGGGAACACGATGTGGAATGCCACGGTGAACCCGAACTGCACCCGCGCCAGATGAAATGCGTCGATCATTGCTGGTTGCCCTTTCGCCCCACGAACACTGAAACCTTGTTCTTGATGTCCAACAGCTTGGATACGCCGGCGCCCAACGACAGCAGCCGCGCCAGGCTAGCGTTGTCCAATCCCTGGACGTCGTCTGCCCAGCCCGTCAGCAACTCGATCATATCGTGCATCTGCCGCATCTTGGCCTGCGCGTGCCGCTCGGCGGCGCTCACCGGCTGATCCATCAGCACGTCCCGCAACAGCGACAGAGTGGGGTCGACCTCCCGCTTGCGTCGTTCCTCCGCCAGGGTTCGCACGATTTGCCAAATATCGTCCGGTGCCTCGAAGTAATCCCGCCGGTCGTCCGGCAGATGCCGCTTGCGGACCAACCGCCAGCCTTCAAGCTCCTTCATGCCCATGCTGACGTTGGACCGCGACACGCCCAAGGCTTCAGTGATCTCCTCGGCGTTCAACGGCCGGTCCGACAGGAACAGCAACGCGTAAATTTGCCCCACGGTGCGGTTGATGCCCCACCGTCCGCCCATCTCGCCGAAATGGAGCACGAACTTCTCGATCACCGGAGGTAACTGCATTAACTGACATTTCAGAAAAGACTGAAATTGATGTAAGCTTCTTTGACGTCTGGTCAACCCATTCCAACCAGGTCGCACGACGTTCCCTTTCAGCCGTTCGGGACCATCGGAAAAACGACAAGGTTCATCTCAGGGAGGATAGCTGAATTCGGAGCCACCTCGGGC
>CAZTJC010000036.1:0-1263 GCA_964613945.1 uncultured Acetobacteraceae bacterium | reverse complement strand
AAAAACGACAAGGTTCATCTCAGGGAGGATAGCTGAATTCGGAGCCACCTCGGGCTATACAGCCGCGGGAGCACCCCTTGTCGATCGCTGCTAAGATGTTTGCTATCAGATGTCGGTCACAATGGCGGAAGCGGCTATATCGCCGACTTACCTCATTAGGGGTTGTGGCCACTCATGCCTCACGAGCGGTCCCAACACCCGAGTTCCATCCACCCGTGAGGTCCTGGCCCGTTCCGGCCCCTTTGCTCGCAGCCCAACCTTTGACTGAAGGCGTCACGAGGCCTGCCGACAATCACGGCGACGTTGTGTGTCTAATCCACACAGACTGCCTCGAACACCAAAGCCCCCTACCATGCGAGCGTCTCGACGCCAGAAATACGATCGAGCAATTCCATCGATTGCAGGATCGTCTCGCGCTCCTGGCGGGATCTTGCGGATCGCGCCTTTGCCTGCGCCAGAATGTCGGCCGTCGCCGTGTCCGGTGTGCCGGACGTAAAAGGAGGTGACGGGGCATATTCGAGTCCCAGTTGCACGGTCTCCGCAGCGGCTTGGCCGAAGACCTGCGCGACAAGCGTCAAGGCGAAGTCGATTCCTGCCGTCACGCCACCACCGGTGAGGAGGTTGCCATCCTGCACGACCCGGCCCTGGGTCGGAATCGCGCCGAACACCGCCAGCAGATCATGGGCCGCCCAGTGTGTTGTCGCTCGTTTGCCCCGCAGCAGACCTGCAGCTCCGAGCACGAGCGCTCCGGTGCAGACCGACGTCACGTATTGCGCGCCCGCGGCTTGCCGAGCGATGAACGCCAGCGCCACCGGGTCGGTCAGGAGAGCGTTGACACCAAGCCCGCCGGGAACGCAGAGCACGTCGAGTTGCGGACATGACGCAAAGTCCATCGTCGGTCGGAGCACGAGACCGGTCGCTGAAATGACTTCATCGAGCGTCCGCCCGACGAGTATGACGTGCACCTCTGGAACGGAGGCGAACACCTCGTAGGGACCGGTTAAATCGAGCTGCTGCACTTGGGGAAATACGAGAAGGCCGACAGTGAAAGACATGGATGACCTCTGGTGGACGATCCAGATACTAGCCGCGTAGAGAATGGCGGAAATGCCAAACCACCCTCATATCAAGCCAAGTTTTCCGAAGTCGATCGATATCCTCGCATTCCCCAACGTCCAGTTGCTCGATGTGGCCGGGCCGTTGCAGGTATTCGCGACAGTCAATGAGTTGATCGATGGCCGTGGTGGGCCCGCTCCGTATCGT